>DEQR01000071.1 GCA_002360535.1 Thiobacillus sp. UBA3361 | reverse complement strand
TGCTCTCGGCCAGCAAGGCGAATATCGCCTCCTGGCCTATCGAGACCTGTTCCGCCCCGAGTTGGATGACGCGGCAATCGCCGATATCCGTCTGGCATTGAATCAGGGACAACCGCTGGGGGAATCCAGGTTTATCAACAGCATCGAGCGCGCTACGGGTCAACGACGCGAGGTCAGGCCGAGAGGCAGGCCGCGTAAGCCGGTTGCGCCGCCGGGGGCGCCGGTAGGTCAGTTGTCGATGGATATTTGAGCCTGGCCCCTTTGTCAGTCCTTTGTCAGTCATTATTGAGCCGGCCCCATGAAACCACGATTAGCAGGCGTTTTTATCATTGTTGTCCTGTCATTGATCGCAGCCTGCACGGGCATTCAAGTCAATGTGAATCAAGCGGACAAGGCTGACCCTTCTGCGCGCGTTCTCCGGACGAGATTGGAATTCGTGGACCAGACTTATCAGGCCATTCCTTTTTCGAGGATCGAACAACAACCTGGAAATCCTTCATATCCAGACCCGATAGAAGTCAACTTTCATTCTGTTGCGGGAAGACTGGCCGGCCCGGATGTTGAACGTTTCTTTCGCATCAGGCTGAAAAGGGCGCATTCATGGATCGAGCCTGGTACTCAACAAGATTTCGCGATCAGCCTCAAAGCCATCGAGAACCTGATCAGCGGCCGTGCGGCTTCTTATTTTGCAAGGCCCGAGGACAGTGAATTCAAGGTGGAACCCACCGATACCAAATTCGCCCGTCTTGTCCTATCCGCCGGCAACCCGTTTCTCTATCCCTATGACGAACGAAACGCTGGATTCATCGCTGGGAAGACCGGCGACCAGTACGCACTCGTTTACGTGGATCGCCCTTGTCGGATTACGGGCACGATTCAGGCCAATGACGGTGCATTTCGACATGACCTCGCCTTGGACAAGCCAGGCCTGCATTGGGTGCGTATTCAAAGCACCGGTGCAAAATCTGCGCGGGTCACTCGGCTCGACCCTGCGGGCGCAATATCCGTCTATGTCAAAGCTCCATGATGACGGCGGTTTACCGCGCAATCCGGCAGCCTGGCATCGCGGTTGAAGGGGGCGGCTCCTCACCGTAGTCACCTCCACAACCTTGGCTACCCTCCTCCGCCCCCTCCAGGCCGACATTACCCGCCTTGCCCTCGATGCCATCGTCAACGCGGCGAATACATCGCTGCTGGGTGGCGGCGGGGTGGACGGGGCGATCCACCGGGCGGCGGGGCCGGGGTTGCTGGCGGAGTGCCGGTCGCTGGGCGGGTGCCGAACCGGCGAGGCGAAGCTGACCGGGGGGCATGACCTGCCGGCCCGCCATGTCATCCATACCGTGGGACCGGTGTGGCACGGCGGCGGCCGGGGCGAGCCGGAATTGCTGGCCGCCTGTTATCGCAATGCCCTGGCGCTGGCCGCTGCCCATGGCATCGCCCGCCTGGCCTTTCCCTGCATCAGCACGGGCGCCTATGGTTATCCGGTGGAAGCTGCCGCGCGGGTGGCGGTGTCAACGGTGCGCGCGGCTGTCGCGGAACTGGCCGCCATCCGGGAGGTGGTGTTCTGCTGTCATTCGGCGCGGGACTTGCAGGTGTATGAGGCCCTGCTGGCCCCGCCCCGCTCCGGCTGAGTCCGGCGCGGGGGGCGGCCCCCGCGGGGAGTCGAAAGGTCGGCCGGATCAGGCGGCAAGCCTTGCCTGGGCCTGCTCCCGCAGCAGGGGCAGCAGGCGGCCCAGGCCGGCGGGCATGGCGCGGGCCACCACTTCCAGCTCCAGTCCATCCAGCATGTTCTTCACCGTCAGCCCGAGGTCCGTGTCGCCTTCGATGACCAGACGGCGGTTGAAGAACAGGGTATCCGGGTCTTCCAGGCGCAGGGCGAGGCGCAGGAAGTCCTCGGCGGTGGCGGTGAAGATGACGTCGGCGCGCCTGGCGATCTGGGTGGTGAAGCCTTCGGCGCCCACCGAGAACCAGGCCCGCAGGCCCAGGTCGCGCACATGCACGCAGAAACGCCGGCCGCGCAGGTGGGACCAGTCCAGCGTCTTGAGGCTGGGCCAGGCGGCCAGGTTGAGGCCGGCCACCAGGGCGGCGCTGAAGGGCAGGTGCGGCAGGCGGGTGTTGAGGCGAGCCAGGGCGGGGGGAAAGGCGGGCAGGGTCATGGCGGTATCCTCGACGATGAAGTGTTTTGTGCTGTGTCCTGTCAGCCGACCGCCGTGCCCCGATAGGCCATGCCCGCCTCGCCCAGCCAGTAGCCGTCGCAGGGCTGGCCGGGCATGAGGCGCTCCAGGCGCGCGGGGGCCTGGTCGGCGGCGATGTCGCCGTCTAGCAGGCCGCGGAACAGAGCGACCACCCGGTCCATGTGCCGGGATTGGGGGGAGAGGCGCAGGCAATCCACCTTCAGGCCCGCCAGTTCCCCCAGCCGGTGGGCGAGGCTCATGACCTTGCCGGACTGGGTCTGGATGCCGTTCAGGGTGAGGAAGGTTTCGCCTTCGCGGGTATCCAGGGCGAGGCCGTCCGGGTGGTCCAGACATTTGAACTGGCAGTCGTCCTTCTGCAGGTTGTAGTGGCGGGCGGTGAAGCAGCGGGCGGAGAAGGCCAGGGGCAGCCGCCCGTAGGCGAACAGTTCGGTCTGCATGCCCTCCGGAACCGGCATGGCGGCGAGCATCTCGCGGGGCATCTCCACCGGCGGCACCCAGCGCACGGCGCCGGCCTCGCGCAGCAGGGCCAGGGTGTCGGGGTTATAGACGTTGAGGGTGGGGCCGGCCACGAAGGCCGCGCCGGCCTCGGCCAGCAGGCGCACGGCGCCGAAGTCGTTGGCCTCCACCAGGAAGCGGCCGTTGCCGGTAATGCGGCGCAGGGTCTTCAGGTCGGACTCGGACTCGATCAGCGGCAGGGTGGACAGCACCACCTCCTTGCCCGCGTCGGCCAGCCTGCCGGCCAAGTCCAGCCAGTCGGGCAGGCGCAGCAGATGGCGGCGGGAACACACCGCCTCGCCCAGATGGACGATGTCCACCGGCCAGGACGCCGCCGCCTCGAAGAACACCAGGGTGTCTTCCCGGGACCAGTAGTACAGGAGGGGGCCGAGGGATAACTTCATTTCAGATTCAAGATTCAAGATTCAAGATGCAAGGGGAATGACGATAGCCAGGGTGTTCCTTGCGTCTTGCGTCTTGCGTCTTGCGTCTTGCGTCTTGCATCTTGCCTCTTGCGTCTTGCATCTTGCATCTTGCCTCTCACTTCCAAGGCCGGTAGTACGCCCCCAGGGTGTGCATGCTGCCCTCGGAGACCTTGTTGAGTTCTGCCATCCAGGCGGGGTTGGGCGTAAAACCGTCCGCCGAACGCTTCACCGCGTCGATAGCGGCACGCCACACGCGGGTGACCTGGGCCACGTAGGCGGGGCTGCGCTGGCGGCCCTCGATCTTGATGGCGGCAATGCCCAGACGCAACATCTCCGGCAGCATCTCCAGGGTGTTGAGGCTGGTGGGTTCCTCCAGGGCGTAGTAGGTCTCGCCCCGGACCTGGAACCGGCCCTTGCACAGGGTGGGGTAGCCGGCCTTCTCGTTGTCCGCATAGCGGTCGATGAGCACGCCGTTGAGACGGGTCTCCATGCCCTGGGGGGTCTGCTGCCAGCGCACCGCGTGGCCCGGAGAGCAGGCGCCGAAGGTGTTGGGCGAGTCGCCGCAGGCGTAGCTGGACAGCAGGCAGCGCCCCTCCACCATGACGCACAGGCCGCCGAAGCCGAACAGCTCGATCTCCACGTCGGTGTTCTCCACCACGTTCCGCACCTGGGCCAGAGACAGCACCCGGGGCAGCACGGCGCGGCGGATGCCGAAGCGCTCGCGGTAGAACTCGATGGCCTCGTAGCTGGTGGCCGAGCCCTGCACCGAGAGGTGCAGGCGCAACTGGGGATGGGTCTTGACCGCGTAGGCCATGAGGCCCGGGTCGGCCAGGATCACCGCGTCCACCCCCAGGTGGGCGGCCTTGTCCACCGCCCGGTGCCAGCGGGCCAGGGTGGCGGGCTGGGGATAGGTGTTCAGGGCCAACAGCACCTGCCGACCCTTCGTCTGGGCGTAGCGGATGCCCTCGGCCAGGGACTTGTCGTCGAAGTTCAGGCCCGAGAAGTTGCGCGCGTTGGTGTTGTCCTTGAAGCCCAGATAGACCCCGTCGGCGCCGTGATCCACGGCGGCCTTGAGGGCGGGCAGGCTGCCGGCGGGGCAGATGAGCTGGAGTGGCTTGGTCTCAGGCATGGGCGGTCAGGTACTCCCCTCGCCCGCAAGCGGGCGAGGGGTTGGGGGCGAGGGGGACGATCTCTGCGGAGGAAAGCGCCCTCTCCCGGCCCTCCGGGTCACCCTCCCCCGCCTGCTGGGGAGGGGAAACCCGTGTGCCCTGCCGGCTGCCGCGCCGGGCCAGTTCGGCGACGACGGCGTTGACCACCGGCCACTTCTGGCTGCACCACTCCGGCGCCAGCAGCAGGTGGGCGGGGGCGGTGCCGGTGATGCGGTGATAGACCACCTCCCAGGGGGTGCGCTCGATCAGGTCGGCGGCGATGGCCACGTAATCCTCCACCGCCAGGGGGGCGTACTCCCCCCGCCGCCATTCGTTGGCCAGCTGGGTGCCCTTGACCACGTGCAGTGGATGCAGCTTGAGGCCTTCCACGCCCGTATCAAGTACCCGGTCCAGGGTGCGGAGGGCGTGCCAGCAGGTCTCGCCGGGCAGGCCCACGATGAGGTGGCAGCACACCGGCAGGCCGCGGGCGCGGGCGGCGCGGCAGGCCTGTTCGTATTCCCGCCAGCCGTGGCCCCGGTTCACCCGCGCCAGGGAGTCGTCGAAGGCCGATTGCAGGCCCAGTTCCAGCCACACCTCGTGGCCCCGGTCACGGTATTCGGCCAGCAGGTCCAGCACCTCGACCGGCACGCAATCGGGCCGGGTGCCCACCGCCAGCCCGATCACATCCGTCTCGCCCAGGGCCTGGTCGTACAGGCGCCGCAGTTCCGCCACCTCGGCGTAGGTGTTGGTGTAGGCCTGGAAATAGGCCAGGTATTTCCTCGCCCGGGTGCGCCGGGCGATGCCGCGCCGGCCGGAGTCCAACTGAGGTTCCAGGGGAATGGCCGCGCGACCGTTGGGGCTGAACGAGGCGTTGTTGCAGAAGGTGCAGCCGCCGATGCCCTTGCTGCCGTCCCGGTTGGGGCAGGTGAAACCGGCGTTCAGGGCGATCTTGTGCACGCGCTCGCCGTGGCGGGCCAACAGGTGTTGGCCGAAGGTATGGACGTAGTCGGTCAGTTGCATGGAATCAGGGGTGCGGACCCGGACGGCCGCATGTATAAAAAGATAGCATGGTCGTTTGATCCCTGGCGACGCAATGGGCGTAACCCCATCGGGTAAGCGAGCGTGCAATCCGACCCGGCGCGTCCCCGCGAACCGGCGCGCATGCCACCGGGGTATATTGGCTCGCATCTTCCCCTGCCCGTGGTGAACCCGGCACCCCCGCCATGCATGACACCATGAACCTTGCAGGATTGGACTTCCACGGCGTTACCGTGCTGGGGCTGATGGTGACGGTGTTCGGCCTTTACATCTGGGACCGCTTCGCCATCACCTCGGTGAGTTTCGCCCTGCTGGCCGCCCTGGTGCTGTTGTTCAGCGCCTTCCCCTACGCCCCAGGCGGGGTGTCCTTCGATCCCTTCGCCTTCTTCGCCGGCTTCGGCCACCCGGCCCTGGTGGCTATCTGCGCCCTGATGATCCTGGGCCAGGCCCTGGTGGTGACCGGCGCCCTGGCGCCGGTCACCCATCGGTTGTCGGGGCTGTTCGAAAACCATCCCCGCCTGGCCCTGGCCGGTGTCATCGTCGCCCCGGCCCTGGCCAGCGGCTTCGTCAACGACACGCCCATCGTGGTGATGCTGATTCCGCTGATCATGAGCCTGGCCCAGCGCGGCGGACCGGCCGCTGGGCAGGTGCTGATGCCCATGAACTTCGCGGTGCTGATCGGCGGCATGGCTACCACCATCGGCACCTCCACCAATCTGATTGTCGTGTCCTTGGCGGCGGACCTGGGTCTGCGGCGCATCGCCATGTTCGACTTCTACGGCATCGTCGCCCTGGCTGCCCTGCCGGCGCTCGCTTATCTGGCCCTGGTCGCCCCGCGCCTGCTGCGCCATGTGCGTCCCGCCCTGCCCGACCGGGAGCAGGCGGTTTTCGACGCCGAGCTGCGCATCAGCGAGGAGAGTGCCGCCGCGGGCCTGTCCCTGGCCGAGCTGAGGGAGCTGACCCATCACGACATGGAGGTGCGCCGCATCATGCGCGGCGAGGGACTGGAGCTGACCCGCCTGCCGAGCGCGACCCTGAAACCGGGCGACCGGCTGCAGATCCGCGGCAACGCGGCCCGGCTCAAGGAGTGGGAAGTGCAGCTGGGCGCCAGCCTGCACGGCGTGGGCGACAGCGGGCCACGCCTGGCCTGGTCGCCCAAGGAGGACGAGGAACAGGAGCCGGAGCCGGCTGCCGATGAGATCTTGGACCAGCTGATCGTCACCCAGGGCTCCTACCTGGCCGGACGCACCCTGCGCGACACCCGCTTTGCCCTGGTCTATGGACTCATCGTTGTGGGCATCCGCCGGCCCGGCAGATCCCAACTGGTGCAGCGCGCCAAATTGAGCGACACGCGCCTGGCGGTGGGCGACGTACTGCTGGTGCAGGGGCCGCGGGAACGCATCCTGGACGCCCAGATGCACGGCGTGGGCCTGAGCCTGAACAGCGAAACCGCCATTCCCCGCCGCCGCCATGCCACCCTGGCCATCGTCACCCTGGCCGGCGTGGTGCTGCTGTCCGCCCTCAAGCTGCTGCCCATCGGGCTTGCCGCCGTATTGGGGGTGGGGGTGCTGGTGGCCGCCCGCTGCCTGCGCTGGAACGACATCACCCAGGCCCTGAGCATCAAGGTCATCCTGCTGGTGGTGTCCAGCCTGGCCCTGGGCCTGGCCCTGACCGTCACCGGCGGCACCCGCTTCCTGGCCGGCCTGCTGATCGAGGCGGCCGCCATGCTGGACACCGGCTGGTTCGTCGCCCTGCTGATGCTGATGATGGGCGTGCTCACCAACTTCGTCTCCAACAACGCCGCCGCCGCCGTGGGCACGCCCATCGCCATCGAGGCCGCGCGCCTGCTCGGGGCGCCGGCCGAACCCTTCGTCCTGGCCGTGCTCTTCGGCTGCAACCTGTGCTACCTGACACCCATGGGCTATCAGACCAACCTGCTGGTGATGAACAGCGCCGGCTACCGCTTCGGCGATTTCGCCAGGGTGGGAGCGCCCCTGTTCCTGATCATGTGGGCGGGTCTGTCGCTGGTACTCGTGCGCGCCTACGGCCTGTGAGCAGGTCATCGTCCGGCGCGTGCTACTCCCTGAACAGCCAGGCCACGAACAGCATGCCGAACCAGAACAGGGCGGCCAGGGCCGGCATGCCGGCGCATTGGTAGCCGAACAGGGGAATCAGGGCCGCAGACAGGAACAGCAGGGCGCGCGCCCCGCCCCAGCGTCCCAGGGCCGCGACGGATTGGTCATGCCAGGCCTCGCGGCGGCCCGGCCGCAACCATACGGGGGCCAACTGGCCGGCGGCGCCGGTGATGAGCGGGAACAGGAATCCGGGCAGGAAGATGGATAGGGGGCTGGCCAGTTCCAGCACGCCGGCGGTCTCCAGCAGCGCGGCGGACATGGCCGCCACCAGCCCCAGGGCGGCGGCCCCGAGGGCCGGCTCCACCCCGTGCCAGCTGACGATGCGCGCCCGGAACAGGCGCAGCCAGGCCAGCAGCATGCCGCCCAGCACCCAGCCCCACAAGGCGGCGCCGGTGGCGGACAGCCCGAAGGAACCGGCGGTCTGGCCGACGGCCAACAGCAGCGAGCCGAAGAAGGCCAGGCGGGCGCCGATCTTCAGCCGCCCGCCCGCGCCCGGATCGGGGATGCCGGCGGCGGTAGGCATGAGCACCTGCAGGGTGCCCACGGCGGTCAGGGCGACGAAGCCGTACAGGTTGATGTGCAGGTGGAACACGCGCAGGGCGGCATGCGCCTCGGGAAACAGCGGGATCAGAAGCGCCGCCCCCAGGCCCAGGACCAGGCACAGCATGGCCGCCACGTACCAGCACAGGCCGGGATGGGGCGCGCCCACGGCCTGGCGGCTGAGGCCCAGCATCCACGACACCATAGCCACCGCCCCGCCCAGACCCAGAAGGCCCGCGACCGCCACCATGTTCCAGGGCAGCCAGCCGGCCAGGGCGGCCAGCACGATGAGGCCGGCACCGCCCATCAGCCAGGGCAGCCGGCCGAGCCAGGGACCCGGCCCTCGGCCGCGTGCCAGGACCGGGGCGAAGTGCTGCACGGCGGCGGTGATCAGGCTCATCACCCCCACCGCCAGGATCAGGTGCGCCCACAGGGCGGGCGAGGCCGCCACCAGCTTGGGCAGGGCAATGCCGCCCACCAGCAGGGCCAGGGTGAGGGAGAGAAGGACGATCAGCACGCTGTTGGCATGGCCGGCGTGATCACGGCCCGACGGCCCGGTCCGCGCCTCGGTCCGGGACCGGCTCGCGCGCGGGGCGTGAAGCTGAAGGACGGGCCACATTTCCCTGGCATCCCGCGACGGCCGCTGTCAGGCACGCCGGATGAAGTCGATCACCACGCCCTCTTCGCGCTGGTCCAGGTACTGTATTTCCACGCCTTCTCCGTATCTGGCCTGCATCTGCTGCAACAGGGGGAGGGGGTTGTGATCGTTGACGAAGCGCATGCGCTCGCCGGGCGTGAGGGCATCCAGGGCGCCAAAGATGGCCGCGTGGCGAAATCGCTTGGCGATGCCGCGGGCGTCAAAGGCATAGATGCCGTCGGTACGGGTGTGGTTGTGGACGGGAATGCTGATTTCCATATGCAGGGATCCGCAGGGTTGAAGGACGAGGCCAGCATACCTCCCACTCGGGACGCGGCATTGACCGATATCAATCGAGGCTTTCCACCACCGCCGGGTCGTCCGCATGTTCCAGCAGGATGCGCCGCACCCGCTCCTGCCACAGGTGCGCGAACGTCTGCCGCGCCGCGTCGTCGGCGTCGCCGGCCAGCAAGCGCTGCATCAGGCCGGGCAGGGAAGGGTCGGGCGGCACACGCTCGGGGTGGTAGCTCAGGCTGGCCGAAGCGCCCGTATCCAGACGGGTGAAACGCACCTCGGCCGGCAGCTGGACACCGTAGTTCAGCAGATTGGCCCGTCCCAGGCGTCCGCCCAGCCCCTTGAAGCCCCCCTCTCCCGCCGCGCCGGTGATCAGGCCCATGACATTGCCCACCACTCCGGTGGTGCCGGCGGCCTGGGCATCGCGCAATTCCACGCGCATGCCGCCGCGCAACGGGAGGCTGTCCGGGTAGAGCCGTGCCAAGGCGCGCCGTGTCAGCAGCCAGGCACCGGCGACGGTGGGACAGGAGTGCCCCGCCAGTTTCACCGCATCGGCATAGTGGTATTCCAGCAACCCGTCGCGGGCGGCGCCCAACATGGCGGCTAGCGGGTCGAAGAGACGCAGGGACGGAATCTGGTCGTAGTAGTCGGGCAACCGCATGGCGTACTCCGGGGCAATGAGGGGTGGCTGGCGGACGTGTCGTGGCCTTCGTCCGATCCGTGCGCCACGTTATAGCAAGCCGAGCCCCGCCTCGGCTTGATGCATGTCAAACGCCGGCCGACCGTCGCCCGACGCCTGCCAGCCCGACCGCTGACGCGGAAGAAACAATGGTGAATCAGTCTGTTGCAACACAACCCATGACGGCATGAGGGGCACTTTGGAATTTTTCTAAGGTCGGCACGGCATTGGCCGATATAAGCAACGCTTCCACAACCCAGGCAGCCCATGGCGTACTTGATCCCGCCCGCGCGGCTTCTGCCCGTTCGTGTCCGGCCGGGAACAGCGCTCGCCCCCATGCGGCCGCCATCCACCCTGGCTCGTGAGGGGATGAACACTGACGTGCCTGACGCAATCCGGCAATCCGCCCGCGCGAAGGCGCCGGCCGGATGCCCGCTCCGGGTGACCATGCTCGGTTTAGCCAAGGCCCTGGCGCTGCTTCTGCTGCTCGCCGCTGCCGCGCCTGCCACGGCAGCGGACACACTGACGCTGGGCATGTTCGCCTATCGTCCCAAGGCAATCCTGGAAAAGCGCTACCGCCCCCTGGCCGACTATCTGAGCCGGCAACTGCCCGACACCCGTGTCGAACTGCGCGTGCTCAGCCACCCGGAGATGGAGCGGGCCATGGCGCTCGGACAGGTGGACCTGGTGTTCACCAGCCCCAGCCATTACATCCTGCTGCGCAGCCGGAACAAGCTGACCGGCGCGCTGGCGACCCTGGTCAGCATGGAAAACGGCCAGGCCACCAGCAGTCTGGGTGGCGTGATCATCGGCCGCTCCGACCTGCCCGGCATCACCCGCCTGACCGATCTCAAGGGCCGACGGATCGCCGTGCCCGGCACTTCCTTCCTGGGCGGCTACCAGGCCCAGGCCTATGAGCTGCTGCAGGCGGGACTGGAACTGCCGGCCGACGTCCAACTCAATGTGGTGAAGGGACATGACCAAGTCGTGGAGGCTGTATTGGACGGCCAGGCTGAGTACGGCTTCGTGCGCACCGGCATCATCGAGGAGCTGACCCGCGATGGCCTGCTGGATCCCGCGCGGTTGCGGATCATCCATCGACAATATCCGCCCGGCTACCCTTTCCGGGTCTCGACTCGACTCTACCCGGAATGGGCATTCGTCGCCCTGCCGCACGTGAACGGCCGCATCACCCGCAAGGTTGCCGCCGGCCTCATGGCCCTGGACGAAGAACATCCAGTAGCGCGGGCAGCGGGTATCGGCGGCTTCGCCCCGCCCGGCGACTACCTGCCGGTGGAGAACCTGGTCCGCGCCCTGCGTCTGCCACCCTTCGACAAGGTGCCTCCGTTTACTCCGCGCGAGGTCTGGCAGCGTTGGCAGCTGCTGTGGATCATCCTGATCACCGGTATCGGCACTACACTGCTACTGACGGTGATTCGCCTGAGCAACCGCAACCGCGCGCTGGAACGTCTCGAACGGGAACATGAACAATCGGCTGCGGCCACCCGTGAGAGCGAGCAGCATTTCCACACCCTGGCCGACAGCGGCTCGGCATTGATCTGGACCTCGGGACCGGACAAGCGCTGCGACTATTTCAACGAGCCCTGGCTGCGTTTCACCGGCCGTACCCTGGAGCAGGAACTGGGCGACGGGTGGGCCGAAGGCGCGCACCCTGAGGATCTCGATCGCTGCCTGGCCACTTACTCGGAGGCCTTCGACCGGCGCGAGCCCTTCACCATGGACTACCGCCTGCGCCATGCCGACGGCGGCTACCGCTGGATCCGCGACGAGGGCCGGCCGCGCTATGACAGCGCCGGCCGATTCATCGGCTACATCGGTCATTGTTATGACATCACCGACCGCAAGCAGGCCGATGCGCAGCTGCAACTGGCGGCCAGCGTGTTCACCAGCGCCCGCGAGGGCATCATCATCACCGACCCGGCGGGCGTGATCGTCGATGCCAACGCCGCCTTCACCGACATCACCGGCTATACCCTGGACGAGGCCGTGGGCCGCAATACCAGCTTCCTCAAATCCGGGCGCCAGGGCCCCGAGTTCTACGCCGAGCTGTGGCGCTCACTCCTTGAAAACGGCCACTGGAGCGGCGAGATCTGGAATCGGCGCAAGGACGGCGAACCGTTTGCCGAATCCATCACCATCAGCGCGGTGCGCGACACCGCCGGCCGTCTGCGGCACTACGTGGCGCTGTTCTCCGACATCACCGCCCAGAAGGAACAGCAGCAGCAGCTGGAGCACAGCGCCCATTTCGACTCCCTGACCGGCCTGCCCAACCGGGTGCTGCTCGCCGACCGCCTCCACCAGGCCATGGCGCAGACCAAAAGACGCGGCCTCAAGCTGGTGGTGGCCCTGATCGATCTGGACGGGTTCAAGGAGGTGAACGACCGCCATGGCCACCGTGTGGGCGACGATGTGCTGATGAACGTCGCCGAGCGCATGCGCTCGGCATTGCGCGAAAGCGACACCATCGCCCGCATGGGCGGCGATGAATTCGTGGCCGTGCTGGTGGACCTGAACCACGAGCGCGACTGCGTACCCATGATCCAGCGACTGCTGGAAGCCACGGCACAACCGGTGCGGACGGACGACCAGGTCGTGCAGGTCTCGGGCAGCATCGGCTATACCTTCTACCCCCAGTCCGACGAGATCGAGGCCGAACAGCTGTTGCGCCAGGCCGATCAGGCCATGTACCAAGCCAAGCTGGCGGGCAAGAACCGCTATCTCGGCTTCGACGCCGAACTGGCCCGCAACATGCGCAGCCAGCACGAAACCCTGGAGGACATCAAACGCGGGCTCGTCCGGCAGGAATTCCTGTTGCACTACCAGCCCAAGGTGAACATGCGCAGCGGCGAGGTGGTGGGTGCCGAGGCCCTGCTGCGCTGGTCGCACCCGGAACGCGGCCTGCTCACTCCGGCCGCTTTTCTGCCCAGCATCGTGGCGCACCAGATCGACATCGAGATCGGGCAATGGGTGATCGACACGGCGCTCACCCAGATCGAGGCCTGGCAGGCACAAGGTTTGTGGCTGCCGGTGAGCGTCAACATCTCCGCGCTGCACCTGCAGCAGCCTGATTTCGTGGACCGGCTGCATACCTTGCTCAACAACCACCCCCTGGTGCAGCGCGGCAGCCTGGAACTGGAAGTCGTGGAAACCAGTGCCCTGGAGGACATCCGCCATGTGTCGCAGATCATCCGCGCCTGCGCCGACATGGGCGTGGGCTTCGCCCTGGACGACTTCGGCACCGGCTATTCCTCGCTGACCTATCTCAAGCACCTGCCGGTGGATGTCTTGAAGATCGATCAGAGCTTCGTGCGCGACATGCTGCATGACCCCGAGGACCTCGCCATCCTGCAAGGCGTGCAGGGACTGGCCCAGGCCTTCCAGCTGCGCGTCATCGCCGAGGGCGTGGAGACCGTCCCGCACGGCGAAATGCTTCTGCAGCTCGGCTGCGAACTGGCCCAAGGCTACGGCATCGCCCGGCCCATGCCGCCGGAAGCCCTGCCAGACTGGGTCAAGCAATGGCGTCCGGCGCCCAGCTGGGTCAGCGTGAGGAGTCTGTCCCATTCCGCCTTGTCCATCCTGTACGCGGGTGTGGAACACCGTGCCTGGCTCAGGGGATTCGAGAAATACCTGAACGGGGAGCGCGGCGCGCCGCCAGCCATGGACGGCCGGCTGTGCCGCTTCGGCCAGTGGCTGGAAACCGCGCGCACCCGTACGGGATCACCGGCCGGGGCACAGTTGGCTAAAATCGACACACTCCACACCCAACTGCATGACCTGGTGCATGGTCTGCTGGAAGGGTACCTCCACGGCGATGCCACCGGAGCGCGGGCAGGCCTGCTCGATGCACGCGCCATCAGCGACCGGTTGCTGGAAGAAATGCGTGGCCTGTACGACAACGCGTAGCCACGTTCAAACCAATTTCGCTCATGCAGCGGTTCGCGCCAGGGTGGCCGAGCTGGGTAATCGCCGTGTTATCGCGGCATGGGCAGGAGCTGGCCGGGCGGTGCCGGAATCCCCTCGGGCCGCCAGTTCAGCTTGCAGTCGTACTCGGTGCCCGGCGTTCCCCCCGGCCCACCGGAACGCTCGCGCGCCACGCAGTCCAGGATGATGGGCAGCGGGCCGGGGCAGTCGCAGTGGTAGCGATCGACGGCGGTCTGGTCGGCGACCGAGATGCCCTGCTCCTTTTCCAGCCGCAACAGCCGCTCCAGCAGGCTGCCCTTCTGCGCCTCCGGCACCCCTTGGTTGACACGCTGGAAATAGACCGCGCGGGGCTCGTATCCGTTGCGCACGCGCACCGGGTTTTCATAGCGCTCCACGGTGCGCGCCTCGCCCAGCAGGCTGCCGGCGCTGGACGGATCGCCGTAGCGGGTATGGCCGAATTCGTGGGAGATGATGGCGTGCGGATCGACCAGCTCCTCGCTGGACGGGAACTGGCAGCGCAGACCGGCGTCGCCCAGGCCGATGGCGCCCGGGTGGGCCATGGCCCCCGGCCCGGCGTAGCCGGAGAACTTGAACACACCCGCGTCGCCGGCGAACAGCGCGGTCTCGGTCAGTTTGCCGGTGAGCAGAAGCGACAGCTGCGGCATGCGGCCCGCGCCGACCGCTTGCCGCCAGAGCACCGGGTCGTATTCCAGATACCCCTTGTTGAACAGCCGCAGGGTGTCGTCGGCCACCTCGCGCAGCCAGACGGCGCCCGCGTCGCTCAGCGCGAAGCGTTCGAGCAGGGCGATCTGCGCCGGCGCCATGGGCAGTCCCAGGGGATGCGCCTCGCCTTTGCGGGCGAAGTTGAGCTTGCGCGCCAAGGCAAAATGCTCGGCGCGGCGCGCCAACTCCTCCGCCGTATCGCGCGGCGGCCACGGCAGCCGGCCGGCCCTGGGCGTCCCGTCCGGCGCGCAATACAGGACGATCTCGCCGCCAGCCTGCCAGGGCCGCGCCAACTCCGCTTCCAAATCCACCGGCCGCCGCTCCGCGGTGACCTCCAGCAGCCCTTCCGGCGGCAGCGGGCAGGCCGCGTCCGCCGCGTGGGCGGCGACGAGCAGCAAACTCAGAACAATGATCCGCGACACCGACATAGGGATGGCAGGCAAACAATGCAAGCTGTGTGCGGACACCCTATCCGCCCGGACCCGGATCGCGCAACACCCCGGCCCTTCCCGCCGCGGGCCGGCTGCCCGGGTGTTGCATAGGTATCGGTTAAGCGGGGCGAAAGTTATCACCACTGCCTGCCGTTATTGGGGGAGGGACGCAGCGGCCCCGCGGCCGGGATCTCGTGCGGCACGCGGGGGAGGCGCAGTCGGCGACGCGGAGCCTCCCCGAATCGTTGGTGGAGAAATGAAACGCGACCACACCTTTCGTTCTGATCCTTGCTCCAGGCAGGCCATTTCCGGCGGGTGTCCGGGAGGGCCGCGGGCCGGAGACAGGCGCGGGTCATGAAGCTGAAACACAAGATCTGGCTGCTGCTGGGCATCCTGCTGAGCCTGGTGCTGGCCATCGACCTGACCGTCAGTTACCGGAAGCTGGAGGCGGAAACCCTGGCGGAGCTGGAATACGACGCCAAGTCCATCTACGGCTTCATGATGGCCACGCGCCGCGTGTATCAGGAGCAGTTCGTGGCCAGCGGCCTGCCGGTCAACGACCGCACCATCGGCTTCCTGCCGGCCCATTCCTTCTCGCGCATCTCGCGGGACTTCGCCAACTGGAACAAGAGCGGCATCATCTTCAACAACGTCTCCGACCGGCCGCGCAACCCCGCCAACCGGGCAGACCGCTTCGAGCTGGAGGACATGGCCTGGTATCGCGACCACCCCGGCGCCAGGGAACGCCTGCGGGAAATCGTCAGCGACCGGGGCGTGGGTTACATGCTGTTCACCGCCCCCATCCGCATCGAGCCCTTCTGTCTGAAATGCCATGGCACGCGCGAGGCCGCCCCGCCCAGCATCCGGGAACGCTACGCCGAGGCCTACGGCTACCGGGTCGGGGAACTGCGCGGGGTGGTCAGCATCCGCATGCCCACGGCCAAGTTCCAGGAACGGGTGGTACGCATCTGGAGCGGCCAGCTGCTGAAGAGCCTGGCGGCCTTCGCGGTGGTCTTCGTGGCCCTGGGCCTGATCCTGGACCGGCTCGTCCTGCGCCGCCTGAACCGCCTGCGGGAGGGGGCGCAAAGCATCGCCGCCGGCGACTACGGGACGCGCATCCCGGTCAATTCGGCCGCCGACAGGCAGGACGAACTCAGCGAACTGGCCGCGACCTTCAACCGCATGGCGGATGAGGTGCGCAGCCGCGATCAGGCCTTGGGCAAGCTATCCCAGGCGGTGGAACAAAGCCCCACCAACATCCTCATCACCGACTTGAAGGGGCGCATCGAATACGTCAACACCGCCTGCCTGCGCGACACCGGCTACAGCCGGGAAGAGCTGCTGGGCGCCAACCCGAGCATCCTGAAATCGGGCAAGACGCCGGAATCGACCTATCGCGACCTGTGGGACGCCCTGGGCCGCGGCGAGACCTGGGAAGGCGAATTCATCAACCGGCGCAAGGACGGCGCGGAGTTCGTGGAGTGGGCCGTCATCGCCCCGGTGCGGGACGCGGAGGGCCGCGCCACCCACTATCTGGCGGTCAAGCAGGACATCAGCGAACGCAAGCGGGCTCAGGCCGAGATCCAGAACCTGGCCTACTTCGATCCCCTCACCCGTTTGCCCAACCGGCGGCTGCTCCTCGACCGCCTGGATCACGCCCTGGTCACCAGCCGGCGCAGCGAGGCCTATGGGGCGCTGTTGATGCTGGACCTGGACAACTTCAAGCTGCTGAACGACTCCCAGGGGCACATGATGGGCGACCGGCTGCTCCAGGAGGTGGCGCGCCGCCTGGTGGCCAGCGTCCGCCAGGAAGACACGGTGGCCCGCCTGGGGGGCGACGAGTACGTGCTGATCCTGGAGAACCTGAGCCAGGACCAGGCCTCCGCCGCCCACAAGGCGGAGATGATCGCCGAGAAGGTGCGCCATGCCCTGGGCCGGCCCTACATTCTGGACGGCGACAAGGCCGAGTACGAGGTTACCGCCAGCATGGGCATCACCCTCTTCCAGGGCACGGACACCGGCACCGACACGCTTTTCAAGCAGGCCGACGTGGCCCTTTACCAGGCCAAGGGGGGCGGCCGTGACCGCCTGCGTTTCTTCAACCAGGCCATGCAGGCGACCATCGACGCCCGCACGGCCCTGGAGGCCGCCCTCCGTCAGGCCCTGGCCCGCGACGAACTGCGCCTGTATTACCAGCCGCAGGTGGACCGGCAGGGCCGCCTGATCGGTGCTGAGGCGTTGTTGCGCTGGTTCCCCCCCGGCCAGGAGCCGGTATCCCCGGCCCGCTTCATTCCGCTGGCCGAGGAGACCGGGCTGATCCTGCCCATGGGCGAATGGGTGCTGCGCTCCGCCTGCGCCCAGCTAAGCGCCTGGGCGAGGCATGTGGAAACGCGCGAACTGCGGCTGGCCATCAACGTCAGTGCCCGCCAGTTCCACCAGCCCCAGTTCGTCGAGCAGATCGCCACCTGTCTGCGCGAAAGCGGCATCGATCCCGCGCGCCTGAAACTGGAGCTCACCGAGAGTGTGGTGCTGGACAACGCGGACGAGGTCATCCAGCGCATGCGCCAGATCAAGGCCCTGGGCGTCAGTTTTTCGCTGGACGACTTCGGCACCGGCTATTCCTCCCTGTCCTACCTCAAGCGCCTGCCCCTGGATCAGCTCAAGATCGACCAGAGCTTCGTGCGCGATGTGACCGAGGACCCCAACGACGCCGCCATCGTCAGCGCCATCCTGGCCATGAGCCAGTCGCTGGGCCTGGACGTGATCGCCGAGGGCGTGGAGACCGAAGCGCAGCACGACTTCCTGCGCAAAAACGGCTGCCAGTCCTTCCAGGGCTACCTGTTCGGCAAGCCCATGCCCATCAGAGAGTGGACATCCCGCTTCGGCACACCCCAAACACGGAGTCAAGTCGGAGAGAGCTAAAAAAAGCGCATGACGCCGTTTGGCGCGTTGCCCGCGAAACTTGACCACCCCTGGTTTTCTACCCGGCCCGGCCGATTTGACATTAGGCAAGGCCAACTGATACAGAAGCGGCGAATCTTCATCCCGGAGCCAAACCTTTTCGTATGGCCGTCACGTCATGAGATTACCCGAACCGGTGCCCAGGTTTCCCGTGCCGAGAACCCCATCCACAGGAGACCAGGGTGAGCCACCTTCCCATTGCCCAGCTATGACCAAGCCAACTCTTCACCGTCTGCTTCTCCTTCTCACCGTCCTCCTGACGGCCCTGCCCGTCCAGGCCCAAGCGACGCCTCCGGAGTACGCCTGCGCCGCCCTGGGCGAGGCGCGTGCCGGCCTGATGCGCATGCTCGACGTCCGGGATCCGCGTCTCCTGATGCGGATGCGTGCCCAGGTGCACTATGCCAGCGCCGTTCTGGAGGGGATGCTGAACGGCATGAGCGCCACCGACCCGGAACGCGTGGCAGCCTTCAAGCCTCATTGGGAAGCGTTCAAAAAAACCCGCGAGCTGGCCATCATCCCGGCCCTGATGCTGGGCGGGCATGATGACGCGCGCATCCTGGCCACGGGGGTGCAGGCCGAACGCCTGGAAGAGATGAAGAAGGTGCTGGGCTGCCGCTGAACGGCGCGTGCACTTTGAATCAGGCAACCCGCGCTCCCGCTGCTCTCCCCGCGGGACGGCGGCACCACACCCCGCACTGCGGGGCCGACCGGGGAGATAGGCTGTCTGGACGACATCCAGCGTCTGGGCACCGCGGCCGGGCCTGTTCCGGTCAGCGCCCCGGATAAGAAACGACATCCAGAAACACGGGCAAGCGCAGCGCTCCGAGGCAAATGCCATCTATGATGTGTCCGAGATCGTAACCGGTTCGGCGACCGTGTCCACCGAACATATTTTCCCCCTGCCGCGTCCGTAAACCGCTACTCTTTGCCGCCATGGCACTCAAGGCAACCATTTTCAAGGCGGACCTTTCCGTCGCCGACATGGACCGCAATTACTATGCGGACCATGCCCTGACGCTGGCCCGGCATCCTTCCGAGACAGACGAGCGGATGATGGTGCGGCTGCTGGCCTTCGCCCTCAATGCCCACGAGCGGCTGGCCTTCGGCAAGGGGTTGTGCGTGGACGACGAGCCGGACCTGTGGCGCAAGGACCTGACCGGGACCATCGAGCAATGGATCGACGTGGGCCTGCCGGACGAAAAATGGGTCCGCAAGGCCTGCAACCGCTCCCGGGAGGTGCTGCTGCTGAGCTACGGCGGCCGCGCTGCGGAGGTGTGGTGGTCGCAGAACCGGGACAAACTGACGCGGCTGGAAAACCTAACCGTGCTGGGCCTGCCGGTGGACGCCAGCCAGGAGCTGGCCACCCTGGCAGATCGCGGCATGCGCCTGCTGTGCAACGTCCAGGATGGGCAGATATGGGTCACCAACGGCGAACGGACGGTGCACACCGAGTTGATCACCCTGCTCGCACGGGGCGGCACGGTGTGAGCATGCGGGATATCCGCTTTCCGCTTGCCGGCGAATACGTGGAACTGTGCAACCTTCTCAAGCTGGGGGGCCTGGCGGACAGCAGCGGCCAGGGCAAGGCGCTGGTGGCCGCCGGCCAGGTGAAGGTCGATGGCCGTCCGGAAAGCCGCAAGACGGCCAAGATCAGGGCCGGACAGACGGTGGAGTGCCTGGACGCGCGCATCGCGGTAATCGCCGCCGATGCGGACCATTAGGCCGCCGCACCCCTTTCCCGCTTAATTCCCCTCTTTAACTTCCCGCGCCAACCACCTCTCAGCCCAGTTCGGCGAGAAACCGCTGCCGCGCCTCCTCCAGACGCGTCCTCAGGGTGCTCCCTTTCAGGGTATCCGGCACCGCCTCATGCAGCAGGCGCGCGCATTCCCCGTGAAAGGCTTCGAAGGCCGCCATCACCGCCGCCTCATCCAGCTTGCGGCCGGCCTTGGGCTTGCCCGTGGCCGGAGACTCCAGGTTCCGCAGGACTGCTGAGCGGGGAATGATGCGCTGCCCGCCGGTCTCGCCGGCGGCGGTGAGCGGGCCGGTCTTCACATAGACCCGGCCGTCGTATTCGAAACGGGCGCCCACAGGCAGATGCTGGAATTTCATATTCAGGGGGAAGTGGCCCGGCCCGCCAGGGAGGTGACAGGCGCCGGGCGGGAGGTCACTTGTCCTTGTTTTCCAGGGACTTGCGGTACATCCACCAGGACCACCCCCCCACCACCAGGATGGCCCCCACCACGGTGATGATGGACAGGATGCCGATTTGCGAACCGAACAGTACCTTGAGCATAACGCGGTCTCCTCGAAGCAAGTGGACGTTCAATCCCATGTTGTGGGCGTGGAAATGTTAGCAGAGCCTTGAATCCATGGCACAAGGGCGGCAGGCGGGAATTTCGGCCGGGCAGCGAGTGACCTGTCCGACAGTCGGCGCCACACGTTCTAGACTGAGATCACCATGGTCCGGCTGCTCCACCTCATCCTTCTCTGCCTGCTCGGCGCCCTGCCCGTCCGCGCCGAGCCGATCTATGTGCTCAGCGTACAGGGCGCCATCGGCCCGGCCGGGGCGGATTACGTGACGCGCGCGCTGGAGCGTGCCGCCGAGGCCAATGCCCAACTGGTGGTGCTGAAAATGGACACCCCCGGCGGCCTGGATACCTCCATGCGCGCCATCATCAAGGCCATCCTGGCCTCACCCGTGCCGGTGGCCGGCTTCGTGGCACCCGGCGGGGCGCGGGCGGCCAGCGCCGGCACCTATATCCTGTATGCCTGCCACATCGCCGCCATGGCACCGGGCACCAACCTTGGGGCGGCCACGCCCGTGGCCATCGGCATCGGCGGCGCGCCGGGCGAAGAGAAGCCGGTGGAAAAACCGGACAAGGACAAGCAGGCCGCCAAGCCGGCCGACGACAAGGACAAGGTGCTGCCCGCCGGCAATGCCATGACCCGCAAGCAGGTGCACGACGCAGCCGCCTACATCCGCAGCCTGGCGGAACTGCGCGGGCGCAACGTGGAATGGGCGGAACGGGCGGTGCGCGAGGCGGTCAGCCTGTCCGCCCCCGAGGCCCTGGAGAAAAACGTCATCGACCTGGTGGCCGAGGACGTGCCCGATCTGCTGGCCAAGATCGAAGGCCGCAAGGTGAAGGTGGCGGGCGGCGCCGAGAAGACCCTGGCCACCCAGGACGCGGTGGCCACGCCCATGGAACCGGACTGGCGCAGCCGGCTGCTGGCTGTCGTCGGCGACCCGTCCATCGCCTACATCCTGATGCTGCTGGGCATCTATGGGCTGTTCTTCGAGTTCTCCAACCCCGGCTTCGGCATCCCCGGCGTGATCGGCGCCATCTGCCTGCTGCTCGCCCTGTTCGCCTTCCAACTGCTGCCCATCAGCTACGCCGGCTTGGCGTTGATCCTGCTGGGCATGGCCTTCATGGTGGCCGAGGCCTTCGTGCCCAGCTTCGGCGTGCTGGGTCTGGGCGGCATCGTCGCCTTCATCGCCGGTTCGGTCATGCTCCTGGATACCGACCTGCCCGGCTACGGCATCCCCTGGGGCGTGGTGCTGCCGGCGGCGGCAGTGTCGGCCGGTTTCCTGATCCTGGTGGTGGGCATGTTCCTGCGTTCGCGCAGGCGGCCGGTGACCACCGGGCCGGAAGAGCTGATCGGCGCCCTGGGCCGGGTGGAGGTGGATTTCAGCGGCGAAGGCTGGGTGCATCTGCACGGCGAGACCTGGCGGGCCGTCTGCCCCACGCCCCTGGCCAAAGGCGCGCGGGTGCGGGTGACCGGCCTGGACGGCCTGGTGCTGCGGGTGGAGCCGGTGGCGGAGAACACGTAAACAAGGAGACAGACATGACCGAATTCGGCGGTATGGGTTGGCTGGGCGCCCTGATGCTCGTCTTCATGCTCGCCGTCGCATCGGTGCGCATCCTGCGCGAATACGAGCGCGGCGTGGTGTTCCTGCTGGGCCGTTTCTGGCGGGTGAAGGGTCCGGGCCTGATCATCATCGTCCCCGGCATCCAGCAGATGGTGCGGGTGGACCTGCGCACCGTGGTGCTGGACGTGCCGACCCAGGATGTGATCTCCCGGGACAACGTGTCGGTGAAGGTAAACGCAGTGATTTATTTCCGGGTCGTCGATCCTCAGAAGGCCATCATCCAGGTGGAGGACTTCCTCTCCGCCACCAGCCAGTTGGCCCAGACTACCCTGCGCTCGGTGCTGGGCAAGCACGAACTGGACGAGATGCTGGCCGAGCGGGAGCGCCTGAACCTGGACATCCAGCAGGTACTGGACACCCAGACCGACGCCTGGGGTATCAAGGTGTCCAACGTGGAGATCAAGCACGTGGACATCGACGAATCCATGGTGCGGGCCATCGCCAAGCAGGCCGAGGCGGAGCGGGAGCGGCGCGCCAAGGTGATCCACGCCGAGGGCGAACTCCAGGCCTCGGAAAAGCTGCTCGCCGCCGCCCGCATGCTGGCCCAGCAGCCCCAGGCCATGCAGTTGCGTTATCTCCAGACCCTGACCAGCATCGCCGGCGACAAGAGCAACACCATCGTGTTTCCCCTGGCCGGGGATTTCATCGATGCCCTGGCGCGCGGTCGTGACAAGGCGGAATAAGACCCCGCCGGGAGATCAACCCAGCCCGCGCAGATAATCCAGGGCCTCGCCCAGGGTGCCCACCCCCTTCACCTCCACCCCCGGGGGGGATTGCCTGGGCAGGTTGGCGCGCGGGCAGAGGATGCGGTTGAAACCCAGCTTGGCGGCCTCCTTCAGGCGCTCCTGGCCGCGCTGCACGGGGCGGATCTCGCCCGCCAGGCCCACCTCGCCGAACACCGCCAGCTTGTGGGGCAGGGGCTTGTCGCGGATGGATGAGACCACGGCGGTGAGCACCGCCAGGTCGGCGGCCGGCTCGGTGATGCGCACCCCGCCCACGGCGTTGATGAACACGTCCTGGTCGTAGCAGGCGATGCCCCCGTGGCGGTGCAGCACCGCCAGCAGCATGGCCAGGCGGTTGGTGTCCAAGCCTACGGACAGACGTCTGGGGTTTGGGGTTTGGGTTGAATCCACCAGGGCCTGGATCTCCACCAGCAGCGGCCGGGTGCCCTCCTGGGCCACCACCACGCAGGAGCCGGGCACGTCCCGCTCGTCCCGGGTCAGGAACAGGGCCGAGGGGTTCGCCACTCCCTTGAGGCCCTTGTCGGTCATGGCGAACACCCCCAGCTCGTTCACCGCCCCGAAGCGGTTCTTGAAGGCGCGGATGAGTCGAAAGCTGGAACCCGTGTCCCCCTCGAAGTACAGCACCGTATCGACGATGTGCTCCAGCACCCGCGGGCCGGCGAGGGTGCCTTCCTTGGTCACGTGGCCCACCAGGATCAGACAGACGCCGGTCTGCTTGGCCTGGCGGGTCAGGGTCTGGGCACATTCCCGCACCTGGGCGACGCTGCCGGGGGCGGACTGGAGCTGTTCCGTGTAGATCGTCTGGATGGAGTCGATCACCGCCACCCGCGGCCGTTCGTCCCGCAGGTGGGAGAGGATGGCCTCCAGGCGAATCTCGGTGAGCAGGGGGATGTCGGCCTTTTCCACCCCCAGGCGGCGGGCCCGCAGGGCGATCTGGTCGGCGGACTCCTCGCCGCTCACGTACAGGGTCTTCAGGGAACCGGCCAGATGAGCCAGGGCCTGGAGCAGCAGGGTCGATTTGCCGATGCCCGGATCGCCGCCGAGCAGCACCACGCCCCCCTCCACCAGGCCGCCGCCCAGCACCCGGTCGTACTCCGGCAGGCCGGTGGCGATGCGTTCCACCTCCCGGGCCTGCACCTCGGTGAGCCGCTGCACCCCTGTGTTGTCGGCCAGGCCCGCAAAGCGCCGGGGCTTGGCCTCGGCGAGGGATTCGCCAAGGGTGTTCCAGGCCAGGCAATGGGGGCACTGACCCTGCCACTTGCTGGTCTGCCCGCCGCATTCGTTGCAGACGTAATGGGTCTTGGTGTCCTTGGCCATCGGCGGGTTATACCTGGGTCACCCGCCCGCCTCAAGCCGTCCGAGTCCGGGGTGGCGCATTGACGCTTGCACTGGCCGGCAAGGGGTGCAGCGCTTATCATCGCGGTTTGATGACAGCCAGGGTCCGGCCTCCTTGTTCTTCCCTCTTCACCCCGCCGCGCCCAGCAAGGATCCCAGATGAAATGCGTTGACGATTTCCGCCTACGGTTGGGCCAGCATGAACTGGTGCCCATCATGATCGGCGGCATGGGCGTGGACATCTCCACCGCCGCCCTGGCCCTGGAGGCGGCGCGCCTGGGCGGCATCGGCCACATCTCCGACGCCATGGTGCACACCGTGTCGGACCGGCGCTATGAGACCCGCTTCGTCAAGGACCGGCTCAAGCATTACAAATACAACGTCCAGAACATGGACAAGTCCGAGCTCAAGTTCCACCTAGGGCACATCGAGGAGGCCACACGCCTGCACGTGGGCCGCACCATGGAGGCCAAGCAGGGGCCGGGCATGGTGTTCATCAACTGCATGGAAAAGCTGACCATGAACGCCCCCAAGGAGACGCTCAGGGTCCGCCTCACCGCCGCCCTGGACGCGGGCATCGACGGCATCACCCTGGCGGCCGGCCTGCACCTGGGCTCCTTCGGTCTGATCGAGGACCACCCCCGCTTCCGCGATGTCCAGCTGGGTATCATCGTCTCCAGCCTGCGCGCCCTGCAGCTGTTCCTGCGCAAGAACGGCCGCACCCACCGGCTGCCCGACTACGTGGTGGTGGAAGGCCCCCTGGCCGGCGGCCACTTGGGCTTCGGCATGGACTGGGCGGAATACGACCTGGCCACCATCATCGCCGAGATCCGTGCCTGGCTCGCGGCCGAGCAGTTGGACATCCCCCTCATCGCCGCCGGCGGCGTGTTCACCGGCAGCGACGCGGTGGAATTCATGGAGCATGGCGCCGCGGGGGTACAGGTGGCCACCCGGTTCACTGTCAGCAAGGAATGCGGTCTGCCGGACAAGGTGAAGCAGGAATACTTCAAGGCCGACGAGCAGGACATCGAGGTGAACACCATCTCCCCCACCGGCTACCCGATGCGCATGCTGACGAACAGTCCCGGTATCGGCGCCGGCACCCATCCCAACTGCGAGTCCTTCGGCTACCTGCTGGACGCCAACGGCCGCTGCGCCTACATCGACGCCTACAACCGGGAGGTGGAGGCGCACCCCGACGCGAAGAAAGTGCAGGTCATGGACAAGACCTGCCTGTGCACCCACATGCGCAACTTCGACATCTGGACCTGCGGCCACTATACCTACCGCCTGAAGGACACCTCGGTGGCCAACGCGGAGGGCAACTACCAGTTGCTCAGCGCCGAGCACGTGTTTCACGACTACCAGTACAGCAAGGATCACAAGATCGCGCTCCCCGCCTGAGCCGGGCGAACGTTCCCGGCGAGGCCGGCGCGGGCTGGCCGGGCTTACCATACGGCATGGCTATCGTGCGCGTATCCTGCCTGGCGCTGCTGCTCTGTCTTCCCGGTCCCGCCCCGGCCCAGCCGCTGGTGGGGAAGGTGCGGGAATACACGGTGGCCAAAGGCGATTACCTGACCCGCATCGGCGCCCGCTTCGGTGTCGATCCGGTCGTGTTGGCGCGCGAGAACGGCATTGATTACTTCGGCCTCATCCACCCCGGCCAGAGCCTGCGGGTGGACAACCGGCATATCGCACCCGAGGCACGCGCAGACGGCATCGTCATCAACATCCCGCAACGCATGCTTTTCCTCTACCGATCCGGACAGCTCGCCGCCCATTACCCGGTGGGTCTGGGTCAGCCCGGCTGGCGCACGCCGCAGGGGCGCTTCACGGTGAAGAGCAAGGAACTGGACAAGGAATGGGTCGTGCCTGAATCCATCCAGACCGAGATGCGGGCGAAGGGCGAAGCGGTCCGTACCCGCGTGCCGCCCGGCCCGGACAACCCCCTGGGCCGGCATTGGATCGGGCTGAAGCCGGGTGCCTGTGGCATCCACTCCACCACTGCGCCGCCCAGCGTCTATCATTTCCAGAGCCACGGCTGCATCCGCATGCAGCCGGAGGACGCGGCCGAACTGTTCGAAAGGGTCGCGGTGGACGCCCCGGTAGAGATCATCTACCGTCCCCTGCTGATGGCCAGGGGGGCCGATGGAACCCTCTACCTGGAGGTCCATCCCGACATCTATGACCGGGAACCCGATCTCCGGGCGGCGCTGCTGGATGAGGTCCGGCGCCTGAATGCAGCCGGGGAACTGGACTGGGACCGGGCCGCTGGCGTCATCGCCCGGAAAGAAGGACTGGCGAGGCAGGTTGGACCACCCGCCGGTGATTGAGAAGGAAGCACCCCATGGACATGAACCGACGACGGATGCTGACCCTGGGCGCGGCCCTCGTCTTCGCGCGGCCGGCCTTGGCAATGGCCCCGGAACGGCGCCTCGCACTGACCAACCTGCATACCGGAGAGCAACTCAACACCGTGTATTGGGCGGAGGGACACTACATCGAGCAGGCCGTGGCGGAACTTGCCCAGTTGCTGCGGGACCATCGCAGCGGCGAGGCGGGCCCCATCGCCACCGGCCTGCTGGATCTGCTCCACGGTCTGGCCGAAAGCCTGGGTGCACAGGCCCCTCTGGAAGTCTTTTCCGGTTATCGTTCACCGGCCACCAATGAGTGGCTGATGCGGAACGGCACGGGGGTTTCGTCAACCAGCCTGCACACCCGGGGCATGGCGGCGGATATCCACCTGCCGGGATGCGAGTTGCAGGATTTGCGCCGGGCCGCCCTAGGCATGGGGAGGGGCGGAGTGGGCTACTACCCGGCCTCCGGATTCGTGCATGTGGACATTGGCCGCGTGCGCACCTGGTCCGGCTGAGAAACACACGCTCCGCGCAAATGAAAAGGGCGGCCTGGGCCGCCCTTTGTCACGTCCGCGCCCGGCTCACTCGAACGGATGCCGGCGGACGATGGTTTCTGCCCGGTCGGGACCGGTGGAGACGATGTCGATGGGCACGCCGCACAGTTCCTGCATGCGGTTGAGATAGGCCTGGGCGTTAGCGGGCAGTTGCTCGAAGGTTTTCACGCCGACGGTGCTTTCCTTCCAGCCGGCCCATTCCTCATAGACCGGTTCGCAGTCGGCTAGGGTCTCGGAGCCCACCGGCAGGATGTCGCAGATCTGGCCGTCGAGCTTGTAGCCGGTGGCGATGCGCACCATGTCCAGGCCGTCCAGCACGTCGAGCTTGGTGACGCACAGGCCCGACACGCCATTGATCTGGATGGCGCGCTTCAGGGCGGCCGCGTCGAACCAGCCGCAGCGGCGCGGCCGGCCGGTGGTGGCGCCGAATTCGTGGCCCTTTTCCGCCAGCCAGCGGCCGTTGTCGTCGAACAGCTCGGTGGGGAACGGGCCGGAGCCCACCCGCGTGGTGTAGGCCTTGGTGATGCCCAGGATGTAGTGCATGTAGCCCGGCCCCATGCCGGTGCCGGTGGAGGCGCCGCCGGCGGTGCAGTTGGACGAGGTGACGAACGGGTAGGTGCCGTGGTCGATGTCCAGCAGGGTGCCCTGGGCGCCCTCGAACAGCAGGTTCTCGCCGCGCTTGTTGGCCTCGTACAAGAGGCGCGGCACGTCGCCGATCATGGGCTTGATCTTCTCGGCCAGGGCCATGGTGTCGTCCAGGGTCTTCTGGAAGCTCACCGTGTCGGCCTGGAAGTAGTTCTTCAGCACGTAGTTGTGGTAGTCCAGCACCTCGCCCAGCTTGGCGGCGAAGCGCTCGCGGTGGAACAAATCCTGCATGCGGATGGCGCGGCGGGCGATCTTGTCCTCGTAGGCCGGGCCGATGCCGCGCCCGGTGGTACCGATCTTGCCGGCGCCCTTGGCGGCCTCGCGGGCGTGGTCCAGGGCCACGTGGTGGGGCAGGATCAGGGGGCAGGCCTCGGAGATAGTCAGGCGGCTGGAAACATCGACGCCGTTGGCCTCCAGCATTTCCACCTCTTCCATGAGGGCCTCGGGGGAGCAGACCACGCCGTTGCCGATGTAGCAGCGCACGCCCTGGCGCAGGATGCCGGAGGGGATGAGGTGCAGGACGGTTTTCTGGCCGCCGATCACCAGGGTGTGGCCGGCGTTGTGGCCGCCTTGGAAGCGCACCACGCCCTGGGCCCGGTCGGTGAGCCAGTCAACGATCTTGCCCTTGCCTTCGTCACCCCACTGGGTGCCGATCACGACTACGTTCTTGGTCATGCTGAATTCCCCTTGATGCACCGGCCGAAGCGCCGGCATTACCTGGCCAGGTCGATGGCGACCCCGGCCTCATGAAATCGCTGTAATCACCCAGCCGCCGCCCTGCCTGGCCAGCAGCCGGTCGCAGCCGCTCTCCTGACGATGGGCCGACTGGCCGGGCAGTTCCACCACTACCCGCTCGCCGCCGGCGCGCAGTTCGGCGATGCGGGCCGCGAGGGCGGCATCCGTGTCGGCCGGGGCCAGGATGCCGTTGCGCGGCGCGGGCGCGGCCATGCTGTCCAGGATGGCGCGCAGGTCCAGACTGAAGCCGGTGGCCGGGCGGCTGCGGCCGAAGATGGCGCCGGCCCCGTCGTAGCGCCCGCCCGCCGCCACGGCGCGGGCCTGGCCGCCGGCGTAAGCGGCGAATACCACGCCGTTGTGATAGCCATAGCCGCGCAGGTCGGCCAGATCGACGGCCAGTTCAGTGCCATTGCCTCTGCCCGTCAATCTTTCAAGATCATCGAGGGCGGCGACGACGCCCGGCAGCTCGGGCAAGGCGAGCCTGGCATCCCGCAGCACCGCAGCGCCGCCATACAGCTCGGGCAGGCGCAGGAAGGCCTCGCGCCAAGGGGCGGCGAGGGAGACAGTCAGGGACTGCAAGGTGGGCACGTCCTTGCCACGCAGGGCCTGGAACAGTTCATGCGCCAGGCCGCCGTCCATCCCGGCCCCATCCACCAGGGCACGGAACAGACCCACATGCCCCAGGCTGATGCGCGTGGCCGGCAGGCCGGCCAGGGCCAGGGAGGCCATGAGCAGGTCCAGTATCTCCATGTCCGCCTCGATGCCGGCATGGCCGAACAGCTCGGCGCCCAGTTGGTAGGGCACCCGGGACGACAACAGGCCCGCCGGGCGGGTGTGCAGCACCGGCCCGGCATAGCACAGGCGCGCCGGGCCCTGGCGGTTGAGCAGGTGGGCGTCGATGCGCGCCGCCTGGGGGGTCATGTCGGCGCGTATGCCCAGCATGCGGCCGGACAGGCCATCGACCACCTTGAAGGTCTTTAGGTCCAGGTCGTGGGCGGCGCCGCTGAGCAGTGATTCCAGGTATTCGATCAGCGGCGGGCTGACCAGATCGTAGCCTTGCCGGTCGTACAGGTCCAACAGTTGACGGCGCAGGGTTTCGGCTTGCCACGCATAGGGCGGCAGGATGTCTTCCACGTGCTCGGGGAGCAGCCAGCGGGGTTTCATCGCGTCAACAGCAGCAGAATGAGGCCGCCCAGCATGGAGATGAGTCCCATGAAGCGGATTTGCCCGTCGCGCATGCTGGTCATGCGCTGGAAGGCCTCGCGCCAGGCGGTGGGGGCAAGGAATGGGAGCATGCCTTCGAGGACCAGCATCAGCGCGAGGGCCGGGATGAATATCTCGCCGAGGTTCAAGATGCCAGCCGGCGATTACTTGCCGCCCCGGGGCGACTTCAGGTAGCGGAAGAATTCCGAGGAGGGTTCCAGCACCATGACGTCGCTCTTGTTGCGGAAGCTCTGCTTGTAAGCCTCCATGCTGCGGTAGAAGGCATAGAACTCCGGGTTCTTGCCGAAGGCCTCGGCATAGATCGCGGACGCCTTGGCGTCGCCCTCGCCCTTGATGCGCTGCGCGTCGCGATAGGCCTCGGCGATGATCACCTCGCGCTGCTTGTCGGCGTCGGCGCGGATCTTTTCCGCTTCGGCGGAGCCGGTGGAACGCAGTTCGTTGGCCACCCGCTTGCGCTCCGCTTCCATCCGCCGATAGACCGATTCGCTGACCTCGGTGGGCAAATCGACGCGCTTGATGCGCACATCGGTCACACGCACGCCGAAACGGCTGGCATCGGCGTCGGCGCTCTTGCGCAGTACATCCATGATCTGATCACGCTGGCCGGAAACCACGTCATGAACGGTGCGCTTGCCAAACTCGGCACGCATGCTGTCGTTGATGGTCTGCGCCAGGCGGTTCTCGGCCCGCGCCTCGTCGCCCTTGAAGCTGACGTAATACTTCTCCACGTCCAGCACGCGCCATTTCACGAAGTAATCCACCAGCACGTTCTTTTTCTCGGAAGTGATGAAACGCTCCGGTTCGGCGGTGTCCAGGGTCACGATGCGCAGGTCGAAGAAGCGCACGTTCTGGATGAAGGGGATCTTCAGGTACAGGCCCGGCTCCTTGCGTATGGCCACCACCTCGCCCAGCTGGAACACCAGGGCGCCCTGACGCTGATCGACGGTGTACATGGACAGGGCCAGCACGATCAGCACGCCGACCAGGACGATGGCGTAATTTCCCAAATGTTTCATGGCCGAGCCTCCCGTTCACGGCTACGGAAACTATCCCGCGAGCGGCTCATGCCGGGGTCCGCCTGGGCCGCGGCCGAACCGGAATGCTGGTCAGTCAGGGTTTCCTGCTGCTGGGCGGCCTGGGCACCGGCGGCCTGCATCAGCTTGTCCAGGGGCAGGTAAAGCAGATTGCCGCCACCCTTGGCATCCACCATCAGCTTGGTGGTGTTGGAGAGCACTTGTTGCATGGTGTCCTGATAAAGGCGTTCACGGGTCACCTGGGGCGCCTTGCTGTATTCCACCAGGACCTGCTTGAAGCGGGAGGCCTCGCCCTCGGATTGGGCGATGACCCGCTGTTTGTAGCCGGCTGCCTCTTCCAGCAGACGGGCGGCCACACCGCGCGCCTTCGGGATCACGTCGTTGGCGTAGGCCTGGCCTTCGTTCTTCAGGCGTTCCCGGTCCTGACCGGCCTTCACGGCGTCGTCGAAGGCGGCCTGCACCTGCTCCGGCGGCTGGGCGTTCTGCAGGTTCACCTTGCTGATGCGGATGCCGGTCTTGTAGCGGTCAAGGATGTCCTGCATCAGCTTGGTGGCCCGGTCGGCAATCTCGGCGCGGCCTTCGTAGAGCACGAAGTCCATCTTGCTCTTGCCGACGATCTCGCGCATGGCTGTCTCGGCCGCCTGTTGCACGGCAGGGTCCGGATCGCGGTTGTTGAACAGGTAGTCCTCGGGATCCTTGAGCACGTATTGCAGGGAGAACTGCAGGTCGATGATGTTCTCGTCGTCGGTCAACATCAGCGATTCGGACAGGACCTTGGACTTGACGTTGTTGCGGAAGCCCACCTGCACCTCGCGCACCTGCTCGATGTTGACGATTTCCACGCTCTCCACCGGGAACGGGATATGCCAGCGCGGGCCGGGCGTGGTGGTCTCCGCGAACTTGCCGAAGCGCAGCACCACGCCACGCTCGCCCGCATCGACGATATAGAAGCCGCTGGCAATCCAGACGATGAAGATCAGTCCGATCAGCAGGCCGGCCCCACCGGGCAGCCGGAAACCGCGCCCGCCGCCGCGGAACGGGCTGCCCCCTTCCGGGCCGCTGCCACCGCTGCTACCGCCGCCGCGACCGCCGAACAGATTGTTCAGCCGCTGATTGAATTTCTTCCAGAGTTCGTCCAAGTCGGGGGGGCCGTTGTCGCCGCCCCGGTTGTTCCCCCACTGGGGGTCATTCCATGCCATGTTGTTCGCTTTCCGCTAGTGCCGCGCTCTGTTTGCGGCGGGTATCGACAAACTCCACCAGGGACTGGCGCAGCAACTCGATCCCCGCGCCGGTCTTGGCGCTCAGAGAAACGCGGGCGATGTTACCACACTCGCCCCTGAGCACCGCGGGGGTCACGCCGGTCAAATCCACCTTGTTCCAGACCAGGATTTGGGGGAGGTGTTCCGCGCCGATCTCCGCCAGCACCTTGTTCACCTCCAGCACCTGCCGCTCACGGTTGGGACTGGCCGAGTCCACCACATGCAGCAGGAGGTCGGCCTGCACCGCCTCCTCCAGCGTGGCATGGAAGGCGGCCACCAGCGCATGGGGCAGGTGGGTGATGAAACCCACCGTGTCAGACAGGATCACCTGTCCGGTATCCGGCAGCCAGAGCTTGCGCGAGGTGGTGTCCAGGGTGGCGAACAACTGGTCGGCCGCATACACGCCGGCATGGGTCAGGGCATTGAACAGCGTTGACTTGCCGGCGTTGGTGTAGCCCACCAGGGACACCGACAGCACCCCGCCGCGCTTGCGCGCCCGGCGCTGGATGGCACGGCTTCTCTCCAGCTTATCCAGCTTGGCCTCGATGGTCTTGATCTTGTTGGCGATCAGCCGCCGGTCAATCTCCAACTGCGTCTCGCCCGGGCCGCCACGCATGCCTATACCGCCCTTCTGGCGTTCCAGGTGGGTCCAGCCGCGCACCAGGCGCGTGGCATAGTGGCGCAGTTGGGCCAGTTCCACCTGCAACTGGCCGGCGCCACTGCGCGCGCGCAGGGCGAAGATGTCCAGGATCAGGGCGGTGCGGTCCAGCACCCGGCATTGCAGGCGCCTCTCCAGGTTGCGCTCCTGGACCGGCGATAGCTCGTGGTTGAAGATGACCAGGTCCGCGCCGTGGGCGCGAACCGCCTCGCCGATCTCTTCCACCTTGCCGGTGCCCGCGAAGTGGGCGGCGTCGGGCCGGTCGCGCTTGCCTTCGACGACATCCACGACCTTAAGGCCGGCGGTGTCGGCGAGCAGCTTCAGCTCGGCCAGGCTTTCGGCGTAATCGGGATCACCGAAGTTGATGCTGACGAGGACAACCGACAGACCCCGGTCGGGCCGTTCGAACATCAGGGCGTGCGCGTACTGATCACACTCTACTCGGACGGGGGGGCGTCTTCCTGGCGGTAAACCACCGGACGGGCCGGGACCACGGTGGAAATGGCGTGCTTGTAAACCATCTGGGTGACCGCGTTCTTCAGCAGAACGACGTATTGGTCAAAACTGTCGATGTAGCCCTGCAACTTGATGCCATTGACTAGATAGACAGAAACCTGAACCTGCTCCTGGCGGAGGGCGTTCAGGAAGGGGTCTTGTAACTGCTGCCCTTTGCTCATGGTGTTTTTCCTTTTGTATCAATCGTATTCAACGGTCATTGTAATCCATGCCACCGCTTTGTCACTGAACCCGGCGGCGCCTGTGGACATTTTGAGACCGGCCCGCTCCCTATGTCACCGGTTTCCAACAAAAGTTCACCCTGCCGGCCAATGGGGCGTGGCGATCCCTTCTCCCAGATCGGCCTCCATCAGCCGGCGGCGCACCTCCAGCAATCTGGCGATCAGGGCCGGCTCGGCCCGGCCGTAGGCGTCGGCGTCCGGGGTGCGGTTGACCACGACGCCGAGCAGTTCGGTGATGGCATTGCCGATGGAGTTCTGGCTGATGGTGACGATGAGCTGGCCGGCGTCGTTGCGGTAGATGAGCTGCTTGAAGGCCGGCTGCCAGCGGATCGAGTTGGCGTACTTGGCGTCCTTGATGCAGCGGTCGCGCACCATCTTGGCGGTCTTCAAAAAATCATTGTTGAACAACAGCTTGTTTTCCACCAGATCGGGGAAATAGACGTCGCGCGGCATGGGTGAGTTGCGCGTCGAGACCTGGCCGAAGAAGGTCCGGTAGAAATCCAGGAAGCCCTTGAGGAGGGTGTCGTACTCCTTCCAGAAGCGGATGTCCCGCAGCGCCGCGGCACCGCCGCCCACCCCCCAGCTGGGCAGCCCTTGAGGATAGCCGGTCAGGGCGATCTTGCAGGCGCCGGCGTCGCAGGGGCGCAGGATTTCCAGATCCAGCTCGTCGAAGAAGGCCCGATAGACGTCGCGCATGTAGGCCTGGAAAAGGGAATGCTGGCCGCCGTCGGTGAGGTTGGGGTTGTTGGTATCGGCGAACGGGGCATCGCGCAGTTCGTCCTTGTCGAAGACGATGAAGTGGTTGTGGAGCATGCGGATGCTGGGAACCCCCGGCGAAGTGAGGGGCCAGGTGGCGTCCAGGCTGGCCTCTCCGGCCAGCACCAGGTACCGGCCCGGATCGGGAAATTCCTCCAGCATGGAGTCGATGATGATCTGGTTCATCCGGTTCCAGACATGCTTGGCCTGTTCCGGCACCTGGGTGCGGCGCACAGGCCGGCCCAGGGGATCGAGAATGCGCTGGGAGGTGTTGTAGATGATGGACGTGTCGAACACGTTGCTGTGGCCCAGGGCCTTGCGGTACAGCAGCAGGCCTTCCGGGTTCTGCAACAGGCCGTTGTTGTGCACCAGGTCGTTCAGGTTCTCGGTGCTGTTGAAGAACTCGTTGGGCTTCATGCCCTCCGGCACATCGAGGGGGATGGGCCGAAAGGAAGTGACGATCTGGCGGGGACCGGATTGCATGGGAGGTTCTTGTGGCGAGTGATCAACGCGAGGCATTGCAGCACGCCCCACAGGCATTGGGCAAAGCGGGGCTTTTTATCGACACATAGGCAGGGTTAATTCGGCCTCAGCCGGACCGCGGCCGGCTCAGCCGAAAGTCCTGCGCCGCCAGCGCTTTTCCCGGCGCGCCTTGTTGGCCTCCCGCTCGGTGAGGGGCTTGTGCTTGCGGTCCTCGTAGGGATTGGCGCCGGTGCGGAATTCCACCCGCAGGGGCGTGCCCTGCAGGTCGAAGACCTGGCGGAAGGTGTTTTCCAGATAGCGCTTGTAGGCGTTGGACACCGCGTCCAGGTGATTGCCGTGCACCACGATAATGGGCGGGTTGCTGCCGCCCTGGTGGGCATACTTGGGTTTGGGGCGGAACAGACCGGAGCGGGGCGGGGCGTGCTGGGCCACGGCGTCGTGCAGCACCTTGGTGAGCCTGGGCGTGGGCAGCTTGGCCATGGCGGCGGCATAGGCCTCATCGACGGATTTCAACAGGCCGGGCATGCCCTGGCCGCGCAGGGCTGAGATGTAGTGGAAGCGGGCGAAAGAGAGGAACTCCATGCGCCGCGCCAGATCGCGCTTGACCATCTCGCGCCGGTAGTCGTCGAGATCGTCCCATTTGTTGACCGCCACCACCAGGGCCCGGCCCGCCTCCAGGATGAACCCGGCCAGGTGGGCGTCCTGCTCGGCGATGTCCTGCTGGGCGTCGAGCACCAGCACCACCACGTTGGCGTCCTCGATGGCGCGCAGGGTCTTGATCACCGAGAATTTTTCGATGGCCTCGAAGACCTTGCCCTTGCGCCGCACGCCGGCGGTGTCGATGAGGGTGTAGTCGCGGCCGTTGCGCTGGAAATCCACGTAGATGGAGTCGCGCGTGGTGCCCGGCTGGTCGAAGGCGATCACCCGCTCCTCGCCCACCAGGCTGTTCACCAGGGTGGACTTGCCCACGTTGGGGCGGCCGACGATGGCGATGCGCGGATGGTCGGGCTCGCCCTCCTCCTCCGCCGTCTCGAAGGGCGCCAGGGTCTGTTCGATCAGCTCACGGACACCCTCGCCGTGGGCGCCGGAAACGGCGTGGGGCGCTCCCAGGCCCAGCTCGTGGAACTCGGCCACGGCGCTGTCCTCGGGCATGCCCTCGGTCTTGTTCACGGCCAGGAAGGTGGGCCTGCCGCTGCGGCGCAGGCGTTCGGCGATGATCTTGTCCTGGGGCGCCAGCCCGCTGCGGCCATCGACCATGAAGATGACCACGTCGGCCTCGTCCACTGCCTGCAGGGTCTGCTTGGCCATCTCGGCCAGGATGCCGGTGTCGGCGACCGGTTCAAAACCGCCGGTGTCCACCACCAGATAGGGCTTGCTACCCACCTTGCCGTGCCCGTAGTGGCGGTCGCGGGTCAGGCCGGGCAGATCGTGGACGATGGCGTCGCGGGTCTTGGTCAGCCGGTTGAACAGCGTCGATTTGCCCACGTTGGGGCGGCCGACCAGGACGACGGTGGGTTTCATGTGTCAGGGATCAGAGGACAGGTATCAGGGATCAGAAGGCGGCCTACTGATCCCTGATTCCCGATCCCTGCATTCTGAAGGCGTACACCCCGCCATTGGCCGTCTGTACGATCAGGCCTTTGTTGAGCGGCAACATGGGGGCATGGATAGCGCTGCCGTCGGTGGCGACGCGGGCGGCAAAGGCGCCGGTTTCCGGGTCCAGCAGGTGCACATAGCCCTGATAGTCGCCCACCGCCACATAGAGCCCCTGGGCCAGGGGCGAGGACAGGCGCCGGTCGCGCAGCTTGTCCTGCTTCCAGGGGCTGACGCCGCGGCGCCGTTCGAAGGCCTGGACGGTGGCGGCTTCGTCCACGGCATAAACATGGCGGCTGTCCATGTCCACCCCGCGCAGAGCGGAAAAGTCCCGCGACCAGCCTTGGGTGCCGGACACGCGGTCGAAACAGGCCACCCGGCCCTGATAGGCGGCGGCACAGATCATCTGGTCATCCAGGGCCAGGGTGCCGGACACGTCGGCGATGCGTTCCAGTTCCGTGGCGCCGCGCGGCAGGGCAACGTTGGCCTCCCACAGGGGGGCGCCGTTGGCCAGGGACAGGGCGGTCAGACGGCCGCCGGCGTGGCCGGCGAACACCACCCGGTCGGTCATCATCAGATATCCCGGCTCGCGCAGGGTGAGGCTGGGCAGGCTGCGGCTATAGACCCACCGCTGCTTGCCGTCGCTGGCGTTGAGCAGCCAGACCTTGCCGTCGCTGCCGCGGGCTGCCACCACGCCGGCGCCGGCCACCGGCGGCACCATGATCTCGCCCGACAACTGGGCACTCCAGGCGGCCTGGCCGTCGCCGACACGGTAGGCCAGCAGCTCGCCCTTGGGCGTGCCCACCAGGACCAGATCGGCACCGACACCCACCCCGGCGGACAGGGGCTTGCCGGTTTCCACGCGCCACAGTTCCCGGCCGCTGGCCAGGTCAAGCTTGACCAGCCGGCCATCCTTGCCGGCGGCATAGACGGCCTGGCCGTCGCTGCCCGGCGTGAACGGATATGGGCCACCGCTGCCGACGCCGGCATCCCAGATGCGGGTCAGAGTCGCCGTCGGCTTGATCTCCACCAACTCCGCGGGCTTGACCTTGGGAGCGCTGGATCCGAACCAGCCGCTGATGGTGCTGCATCCAGGCAGGCCGAGGAGCAGAAGCGCGACCGGGAGCAGGGATGAAGAGGGAATCCGGCGCATATGGCTCATCCCCCCAGACCGTCCAGCTTGATTTCGACGAGGGGCTTGAGTGCGCTCTTGTCACCGAGCTTTTCGATGGCCTGCTTGTAGGCTTCCCGCGCCTCCGCCGTCTTGCCCTGGGCCTGCAGGACATCGCCCTTCAGATCCGCATGCAGTCCGGCGAAGGCCGGCGCCGGCTCCTGGTTCAGCTGGGCCATGGCGCCGCCGAAATCCTTGGCGTCCATGAGGATAGCGGCCAGCCGCAGGCGGGCGAGTTGCTTCACGCCTTCGTCCTTTGCGTGCTCCAGGGCAAATTCGTATTGGGCGCGGGCGCTCTTGCCGTCGCCCATCTGGTGGTTGACGCGGCCGGCCAGCCAGGCGGCGGGAGCGGCATAGCCGCTGCGCGGGTAGTTTTCCATGAGCTGGGCGGTGGCGTCCTTGAGTGCCTTGCCGTCGTTCATGGCCGCCGCCTGCATGGCCTTCTCGAACAGGGCCGAGGCCTCGGCGCCCTGCTTGACGGTCCAGGACTGCCACACCCGCCAGCCCGCGGTGGCGAGCAGAAATGCCACCACCCCGGCGATGATCCATTTGCCGTTCTGTTTCCACCAGGCCTTCAGCTCGTCGAGCTGTTCCTGTTCTTCCAGATCCAATGCCATGCTTGACTCCTAGTAAGCAAAGAGCGGAAGCGGTCAGCTGGCCGGCGGTTCAACCGCCTGCCGCTTCCCGCTCACCGCTCACCATGTCGATCGCCGCCTGCACCGTCAGGCGCGCCTGTTGTACCTCACCCCGCAGGGCCTTGAGGCTGACCTCGCCGCTGGCCGCCTCGTCGTCACCGATGATCACGGCGAATCCGGCCAGGCTGGCATCCGCCTTTTTCATCTGCGATTTGAAGCTGCCGCCACCGCCGTGCAGGACCACCTCCAGGCCCGCGTCGCGGAAGCGCTCCGCCACTCGCCAGGCATGCCGGGCCGCCGCTTCGCCGACGTTGACGATGTAGGCGTGGGGCGCCTCGGCCTCGGCCGTCCGGCCCAGTTCGGCCATCAGGGCGAGCAGGCGTTCCACACCCATGGCGAAGCCGCAGGCCGGGGCGGGCTTGCCGCCCAACTGGGCGATCAGCCCGTCGTAACGGCCGCCGGCGCAGACCGTGCCCTGGGCACCCAGCCGGTCGGTGACCCATTCGAACACGGTGTGGTTGTAATAGTCCAGGCCCCGCACCAGCCGGGGGTTGAGGCGATAGGCGATGCCGGCATCGTCCAACCCCTGGCACACGGCCGCGAAATGTGCGCGCGCGTCCTCGTCCAGGTCGTCAGTCAGCCTGGGCGCACCCTCCACCAAGGCCTGCAAGGCAGAGTTCTTGGTGTCCAGGATGCGCAGCGGGTTGCTGTACAGGCGGCGCTGCGCGTCCTCGTCCAGGGCATCCCGGTGGGACTCGAAGTATTCGATCAGCTTCTGGCGGTGGCGGGCGCGGGATTCCGGTCCGCCCAAGCTGTTCAACTCCAGCCGCACCACCTGATCCAGGCCCAGCAGCCGCCAAAGGCGTGCAGTCATGAGCAGGTGCTCCACGTCCAGGTCGGGCCCGGCAAAACCCAGGGCCTCCACGCCCACTTGGTGGAACTGGCGGTAGCGGCCCTTCTGCGGACGCTCGTGGCGGAACATGGGTCCGGCATACCAGAGCCGCTTGCCGCCGTCGAACAGCAGATTGTTCTCGATCACGGCCCGCACGCACGAGGCGGTGCCCTCGGGACGAAGGGTCAGGCTCTCGCCGTTGAGCTCATCAACGAAGGTGTACATCTCCTTCTCGACGATGTCGGTGACCTCGCCGAGGCCGCGCACGAACAGCTGCGTCGGCTCGACGATCGGCGTGCGCAGGTTGCGGTAGCCCCAGCGTGCGAGCACGCCGCGCATCACGCCTTCGACCCACTCCCAGCGCTCGGCCGCGTCGGGCAGCAGGTCGTTCATGCCCTTCACCGCGACCAGCGGCGGACTTGCGGTTTTCACGGCAACGGGTCTGTCGGTCACCAGCGGGCTCCTATGGGGCGGAGCCGAAGCGCCGTTCGATGTAGTTCTCGACGATGCGGTGGAACTCCTCGGCGATACCTTCGCCGCGCAGCGTCAGCGCCTTCTCGCCGTCGATGAACACCGGCGCAGCCGGCGCCTCGCCGGTGCCCGGCAGGCTGATGCCGATATCGGCATGCTTGCTTTCGCCGGGGCCGTTGACGATGCAGCCCATCACCGCGACCTTCAGGTTCTCGACCCCGGGATAGCGCTCGCGCCAGGCCGGCATCATCGCGCGCAGGTGGTCGTCGATGCGCTTGGCCAGCACCTGGAAGGTCTCGCTGGTGGTGCGGCCGCAGCCCGGGCAGGCGGTGACGCTGGGGTTGAAGCTGCGCAGCCCCAGCGCCTGCAGGATCTCCAGCGCGACCACCACCTCCTGCGTGCGCGCCTCGCCCGGCTGCGGCGTCAGCGACACGCGGATGGTGTCGCCGACGCCTTCGTGCAGCAGCACCGCCAGCGCCGCGGTCGAGGCCACCGTGCCCTTCGTGGCCATGCCGGCCTCGGTCAGCCCGAGGTGCAGCGCGTAGTCGCAGCGCGCGTGCAATGCACGGTAGACGGTGATCAGGTCCTGCACGCCGCTGACCTTGCAGCTGATGATGACGTTGTCCGGGTTCAGCCCCAGCTCGCGTGCGTAGTCGGCCGACTGCAGCGCGCTTCGCACCAGCGCCTGGTACATCACCGACTTGGCGTCCCACGGCTCGGCGCGGGCCGCGTTCGCGTCCATCAGCGTCGCCAGCAGTTCCTGGTCCAGGCTGCCCCAGTTGACGCCGATGCGCACCACCTTGTCGTGGCGCATCGCCGCCTCGATCATCATCGCGAACTGGCGGTCGCGCTTGTCCCCCTTGCCGACGTTGCCGGGGTTGATGCGGTACTTGCTCAGCGCCTCGGCGCAGGCCGGGTGCTCGCTGAGCAGCCGGTGGCCGTTGTAGTGGAAGTCGCCGATCAGCGGCACCACGATGCCCATGCGGTCGAGCTGATCGCGGATGTGCGGCACGGCCTCGGCCGCCTCGGGCGTGTTGACGGTGATGCGCACCAGCTCGGAGCCGGCCTGGGCGAGTTCCTTCACCTGGATCGCGGTACCGATGACATCGACGGTGTCGGTGTTGGTCATCGCCTGCACGCGCACCGGCGCGTCGCCGCCGATCGTCAGCGCATGGCTGCCCCAGCGCACCACGGCCTGGCGCGTGCGCCGCGTCGGTGGCGCCGCGGGCGGGATCGGCGCGTCGATGGCGTCGCTCATTTCAGCTCGAGCCGCGCGACGTTGTCGCGCGTGCTCGCACCCAGATCCACCGGCTGTCCACGGAACTGCAGCTGCGTCGCCACGGCGTTGCCGATCTTCAGCCTGAACGGCAGCCTGCCGTCGAGCCCGACACTTTCACCGGGCTGCAGCACACGTTGCAGCAGCACCTGGCCACCCGCGTCGACGACCTCGNNCTTCTCGACGATGTCGGTCACCTCGCCGATGGCCCGCTTGAACAGCCCGGTGTGCTCCAGGATGGGGGTCCGCAGCTCCCGGTAGCCGTAGGCGCGCAGCCAGGGCCGCACCGCGTCCTCGAAACGGTTCCAGACGGGCATGTCGCCGGGCAGGATGTCGTTCATGCCGCGCACGGCACGCAGGGATTGGCTCATGAGGATGGCGGGAAAACGTGGTTGGCGGCAGGCAGGTGACCGGGTTGCGGGTTCCAGGCCGGCTTCATCCCTCGCCGCACAGTTGGTCGGCCAATTTCTGGGCCGAGGTGAAATCCAGGCTGCCCTCATAGATGGCGCGGCCGGTGATGGCGCCCATGATGCCCTCGTCGGCCACGGCGCACAGGTTGCGGATGTCGTCCAGGTTGGTGATGCCGCCGCTGGCGATGACCGGGATGCTGAGTGCCTGGGCCAGCCGGACGGTGGCGTCCACGTTGACGCCGCTCATCATGCCGTCGCGGCCGATGTCGGTATAGACCACCGCCTCCACACCGTAGTCCTGGAACTTCTTGGCCAGATCCACCACCTCGTGGTGAGTCACCTTGGACCAGCCTTCCACCGCCACCATGCCATCCTTGGCGTCCAGGCCGACGATGATGTGGCCGGGGAAGGCGTTGCAGGCGTCATGCAGGAAACCGGGGTTTTTCACCGCCGCGCTGCCGATGATCACGTAGCTGACGCCGTCGTCCAGGTAGCGTTCGATGGTGTCCAGATCGCGGATGCCACCACCCAGTTGGATGGGGATGTCGTCACCGACTTCATAGACGATGGCCTTGATGGCCGCTTCATTGACCGGCTTGCCGGCGAAGGCGCCGTTCAGGTCCACCAGGTGCAGCCGGCGGGCGCCGGCCTCCAGCCAGCGGGCGGCCATTTCCGCGGGGTTGTTGGAAAACACGGTGGCGCTGTCCATCTCGCCTTGCTTGAGGCGAACGCAATGACCGTCCTTGAGATCGATGGCGGGAATGATGAGCATGACTGAGCTGAGTGTGATTGCCTAAACCTTGCCGTTCCAATTCACGAAATTGGACAGCAGCCTCAAACCGTCCGCCGCGCTCTTTTCCGGGTGGAATTGCACGGCGAAAATATTGTCCCGCGCGCAGGCGCAGACGAACTCGAAGGGATAGCTGGCGTATCCCACGGCCAGTTCCGCCTGTTCCGGCACCACATAGTAACTGTGCACGAAATAGAAACGGGCACCGTCGGCGATGCCCGCCCACAAGGGATGCGGAACCTGGCGCACGTTGTTCCAGCCCATGTGCGGCACCTTGAGCTTGGCGCCCGCCGCGTCGTGCATGCGCCCTTCCGGAAAGCGCATCACATTACCTTGAAACAGGCCCAGGCAATGGGTGTTGCCCTCATCGCTGTGTTCGAACAGCACCTGCAGGCCCATGCAGATGCCCAGGAAGGGCTTGCTGCGGGCCGCGTCGATGATCACGTCGTGCAGGCCCAGCATGTTGATCTCGCCCATGCAGTCCGGAGCCGCGCCCTGGCCGGGGAACACCACCCGGTCGGCGGCCAGGATGGCTTCGGGGTTGCCGGTCAGGCGCACGCTGGCGCCGGGGGCCACATGCTCCAAGGCCTTGGCCACCGAGTGCAGGTTGCCCATGCCGTAATCGACGACGGCGATCTCCATGGCCATCAGAGGCTTCCCTTGGTGGACGGCACGCTGCCGGTGGCGCGCGGGTCGGCCTCCACGGCCATGCGCAGCGCCCGGCCGAAGGCCTTGAACACCGTCTCGGCCTGATGGTGGGCATTGATGCCGCGCAGGTTGTCGATGTGCAGAGTCATGCCGGCGTGGTTGACCAGGCCCTGGAAGAACTCCCGGAACAGGTCCGCGTCGAATTCGCCGATGCGCGCACGGGTGAACGGCACGTGGAACTCCAGTCCCGGCCGGCCGGACAGGTCGATCACCACGCGCGACAAGGCCTCGTCCAGGGGCACGTAGGCATGGCCGTAGCGACGGATGCCCCGTTTGTCGCCGACCGCCTGGGCCAGCGCCTGGCCGAGAGTGATGCCGATGTCCTCGACGGTGTGGTGGGCGTCGATGTGCAGATCGCCCTCGGCGCGGACGTCCAGATCGACCATGCCATGGCGTGCCACCTGGTCCAGCATGTGGTCCAGGAAGGGCACACCGGTGGCGAAACCGCCCTGACCGGTGCCGTCCAGATCCAGTTTCACGGAGACCTTGGTCTCCAGTGTGGTGCGCTCGATGGCCGCGCTGCGCGGGGTGTTCATGGGTGGCGATCCAGTTCGGTTTTGAAAGCTTCCAGGAAGACGTGGTTCTCCTTCGGCGTGCCTACTGTAACCCGCAGGCAGCCCGCCAGGAACGGGTGCGATCCGTGCAGGTTCTTGATCAGCACGCCTTGGCGCCGCAGCCCCTCGAACATGCCGGCCGCATCCGCGACCCGCAACAGCAGGAAATTGGCCTGGCTGGGGAACACCACCACACCGGGCAGCGCCGCCAGCGCGTCATGCAGCCGCGCCCGTTCTTCCACGATCCGTTCCGCCTGCCCCTCCAACTCCCGCACATGCTCCAGAGCGAGTTGGGCGGCCGCCTGGGTGAGGACGTTCACATTATAGGGCAGGCGCAGCTTGTCCAATTCCGCCAGCCAACGGGCCGGACCGACCAGATAGCCCAGGCGCAGACCGGCCAGCCCCAGCTTGGACACCGTGCGCATCAGCAGCAGGTTGTCATGGCGATCGACGGCGTCCAGGAAGCTCAGTCCGCCGGCGAAGGCGTGATAGGCCTCGTCCACCACCACCAGGCCGGGGGCGGCGCGGATGATGCGTTCCAAGGCCGCCGCGTCGAAGACGTTGCCTGTGGGGTTGTTGGGATAGGCGATGAATACCAGGGCCGGCTTCTCCCGCTCCATGGCGGCCAGCACGGCCGCCTCGTCGAGGCCGAAGTCCGGCCGCAGCGGCACGCCCACGTACCGCATGCCCGCGAACCCGGCGATCATGCGGTACATGACGAAGGAGGGCTCCACCGACAGCAGGGTGGCACCGGGGCGGGCCAGGGCCAGGGCCAGGATCTGGATCAACTCGTCCGATCCGTTGCCCAGCATCACCTCCAGGTGCGCCGGGATGGAAAAGGCCCGGCGCAGGATGTCCACCAGCGCCCCGGCGCGCGGGTCCGGATAACGGTTGATGGGCGCCGCAGCCAGCCGTCCCGCCAACTCTGTGTTCAGCGCTTCGGGCAGGCGGTAGGGATTCTCCATGGCGTCCAGCTTCACCATGCCGCCGGCGGCGGGCACGTGATAGGCGGACAGGGCCAGGATTTCCGGGCGGATGAGGTGTTCTGGACTGACGGTCATGAATGGCTATCACCCGCCCGAAGACGGCGGGATGAACCTATTTGCTGGCGTATTTCTGCTCGACGTAATCCTGGACGATGGCCTGGAATTCCTCGGCGATGCGATCGCCCTTCAGGGTGACGGTGCGTTCACCATCCACATAGACCGGCGCCACCGGGGTTTCATTGGTGCCCGGCAGACTGATGCCCACATTGGCATGCTTGCTCTCACCCGGGCCGTTGACGACACATCCCATCACCGCCACGTTCATCCGCTCCACGCCCGGATAGCGCTCGCGCCAGAGGGGCATCTGCTGGCGCAGCCAGGTCTGGATGGACTGGGCCAGTTCCTGGAACACCGTGCTGGTGGTCCGTCCGCAACCGGGACAGGCGGTGACCAGCGGGGTGAACATGCGGATGCCCATGGTCTGCAGGATCTCCTGGGCCACCTGCACCTCGGTGCTGCGCGACTCGCCCGGCTGGGGGGTCAGGGAGACGCGGATAGTGTCGCCGATGCCCTCCTGAAGCAGCACGGACAAGGCCGCGCTGGAGGCGACGATACCCTTGGAACCCATGCCCGCCTCGGTCAGGCCCAGATGCAGGGCGTAATCGCAGCGCGCCGCCAGATCACGATAGACGGCGATCAGGTCCTGCACCACGGAAAGCTTGCAGGACAAGATGATGCGGTCGGCGGGCAGGCCCAGTTCCTCGGCCCGCGAGGCGGATTCCAGGGCCGAAGCGATGACCGCGTGGCGCATGACATCCTTGGCGTCCAGGGGCCGGGCGCGCTGGGCGTTGTCGTCCATCATGCGCGCCAGCAATTCCTGGTCGAGACTACCCCAGTTGACACCGATGCGTACCGGCTTTTCGTACCGGCAGGCGAATTCGATCAGGGTGGCGAACTGCTCGTCGCGTTTGGCGCCGCGCCCCACATTGCCGGGATTGATGCGCAGCTTGGCCAGGCCGGCGGCACATTCGGGCACCTGGGCAAGCAGTTTGTGGCCGTTGAAGTGGAAATCACCGATCAGGGGTACCGGGCAGCCCAGGGCGTCCAGTTGCTCGCGCACGTTCGGCACGGCCCGCGCCGCCTCCAGGGTATTCACTGTCACCCGCACCAGTTCCGAACCGGCCTGCCACAACTCGCGGACCTGGCGCACGGTGGCTTGGACGTCCGCGGTATCGGTGTTGGTCATGGACTGCACCACCACGGGCGCCCCGCCACCCACGGGCACATCGCCCACCATGACCTGACGGCTGGGACGTCGGATGATCGTCTTGTGCATGCTCGGCAAAGCGGTAACCGCTATCGGGACTATTCCAGGGTCAGACGGGCGACCTTCTCGCCGATGAACGGCCTCAGGTCGATCTGGTGGCCATTGTAGGTGAGTTTCACCTGCGCGGCATTGCCCACCACGAGTTTGAAAGGCGGCTGCCCGGACAGCTGTTCCTGGGTGCCGGCACGCACGAGCTTGGAGAAACGCTGTCCCTTGCCATCGAGCACCTGTACCCAGGCGTCATCGCTGGTACTGAACCGCAGCGCCGCACTGCCACCCGACTGGACCTGGACCGTCGCTTCCGTCGCCGCGGGCCGGGTCTCGCGGGCCGCATTGCCTGACGTGGCCGCATCCCGCAGCGGTGCGGAGCCGGGGGACGGTTTACCCTGCGGTTCGGCGGCGGCTTTACCGAGAGCGGCCGTGTCGGCGGATGGTTGGGAGACCGGCTGACTCGTGGGCTGGGAAACAGGCTGGGGATTCAGGGGCAGCGGCAGCACCACGGTCCCCTCCTCACCAGTCTCCGGAGTCGCCGGGAGTGGCTGCTGGCCGCCCACCGGCGGCGACTCGGCTGGGGGCGACGGGACGGCGGGCGTCACGGCCTGGGGGGGCTCCAGGGTCTCACCGAGCCCCACCGGGCTCACCAGCGCCTGCTCGCCCTGTCTCAGCCACTGATAGAGCAAGGCCACCACCAGCAGGAACAGCAGCAAGGCCGCCAGGGGAAGCGCCACCCAGCGGGTGATCGGCGAACGGCCTATGGTCAGTCCTTCGGAGGGCGCGGTAATGGTGTGGGTCGCGGTCGCCTCGGTATCCACCGGCCGGACCAGGTCATCCGGATTCAGTTCCAGCAGGCGCGCATAGTTGCGCACGAAGCCGCGGCGGAAGACTTCGCCCGGCAGGTGGGGCCAATCCTCGGCCTCGATGGCCTCGATCTGCCGCACCGAGAGTTTGAGTCGCTGGGCGGCATCAGCCTGGCTGATGCCCTGTTCCTCGCGGGTATGGGCCAGCAGTGCGCCCAGGCCGTCGATGAAGGCATTGCTCATGGTTGTGTCCCCGGCTGGTCATACTGCCCGCTGCTCAGCCAGAAGGTCTCCTGGCTGTTCGGAAAGCGCCGCCGTAACTGGCTGGCATAGCTGCTCTCGGCAGTCAGGTCGCCCAACTGCCGCTCCACCCGCACTGCCATCCACAGCGCCGCGGCATCCAGGGCCCCCACCTCCCCCAGGCGCAGCAGGGCCCGGCGCGCGGCCACCGGGTTGCCTCGCAGCATGTGCAGCCGCGCCATCTGGTACAGGGCCACCGGCTGGTAAGGGGCACGGATCAAGGCGCGTTCCAGATAGTTTTCCGCCTGTTGCAGATCGTTGCGGCGCAAGCTGCACAGGCCCGCATTGGCCAGGGCCTTTTCCGGGGTGGCGTAAAGGGGATTGGCGAGGGCGGCTTCGAAACGTTCCAGGGCCTTGTCGATACGGCCACGCTCGCACAGGAACCAACCGAAATTGTTGTGTGCCTCGGAATAGCTGGGCGACAGGTCGATGGCTCGACGGAAGGCCTCCTCGGCCTGGGTGTCCTCGCGCAGAGCGCCGTGCACCAAGCCCAGCATGTTGTAAGCTGGCGCATACCGGGCATCGGCGTCCAGGGATTCGCGCAGTTCCTGGAGGGCGATGGCGTGCATGTTCCTGGTGTAGTACTGGGCTGCCAGTTCGGTATGGATGCGCGCGCGCTGGTTTTCGCTCCCCTGCGCCATGGCCTCCGGGCCGGCCTGGGTCGCCTCCGGCGGGGTCTGGGCACAGGCCAGCACTCCCAGGCAGGCCACCAATAGCAGCGCGCCGGAGCGGATGGATGTCATGCCGGCCGTTCCTCGATCGGCACACCGGTAACCATTGGGCCGACCGCCGCAGACCGTCGTGCCAGCCGGCGGGTCTTGTCCTGCACCTGGCCGGCCAGTTGCCCGCATGCGGCATCGATATCGTCGCCGCGAACCTTGCGAGTCGTGGCGATCAGCCCCCGCTCCTGCAGGATGTTGGCGAAGCGTCGCACCGTCTCGGGAGACGAGCGTCGATAGCCGGAATGCGGGAATGGGTTGAAGGGGATCAGGTTGAACTTGCATGGCACTTCGCGGACCACTTCGAGCAGCTCGCGGGCATGCTGGGGCTGATCGTTGACCCCCTCCAGCATGATGTATTCGAAGGTGACGAAATCCCGCGGCGCGTCCACCACATAACGCCGGCAGGCGGCCATCAGATCGGTCAGGGGATACTTGCGGTTGATGGGCACCAGTTCGTCCCGCAGACGGTCGTTGGAGGCATGCAGGGACACCGCCAGGGCCACCGGCATGTCGGCGCGCAGCCGGTCCATGGCCGGGATGATGCCGGAAGTGGAGACGGTGACCCGCCGGCGCGACAGTCCGTAGGCATGGTCGTCCAGCATCACGGACAGGGCGGTCACCACATTGTCGTAGTTGAGCAGAGGCTCGCCCATGCCCATCATGACCACGTTGGAGATGATGCGCTCACCCTTCGGATCCCGGCCCAGAGCCTTGTTGGCCCACCACAGCTGGCCCAGTATCTCGGCCACACTCAGATTACGGTTGAAACCCTGGCGACCGGTGGAACAGAAGCGGCATTCCAGGGCGCAGCCCACCTGGCTGGACACACACAGGGTGCCCCGGTCAGTCTCCGGGATGAATACCGTCTCCACCTGATTTCCGGGACCTACCTCCAACAGGAACTTGCGAGTACCGTCACCGGCCTCCTGCTCGGAGAGAAGCACCGGCGGGCGTATCTCTGCTTGTTCGGCCAGGCTCGCCCGCAGGCCCTTGGCCAGATCGGTCATCTGCCCAACATCCCCGGCGCCGAAGTGGTGCAGCCAACGCAGCACCTGTTTGGCGCGGAAGGGCTTCTCGCCTATCTGCTCGAAATAGGCGGTCAGGCCCTTCAGGTCGAAGTCGAGCAGGTTGACGGGGTTCAACGGGAATAGATCTCGCTGGCCGGGAAGAAATAGGCGATCTCCACCGCCGCCGTCTCGGGGGCGTCGGAGCCGTGCACGGCATTGGCGTCGATGCTCTTGGCGAAATCGGCGCGTATGGTGCCGGGGGCGGCCTTCTGAGGATCGGTGGCGCCCATCAGCTCGCGGTTCTTGGCGATGGCCTCCTCGCCCTCCAGCACCTGGATCATCACCGGGCCGGAGATCATGAACTCCACCAGGTCGTTGAAGAAGGGGCGGCCCTTGTGCACGGCGTAGAAACCCTCAGCCTCCAGGCGCGACAGATGCTTCATGCGTGCGGCGACCACCTTCAGGCCGTTGGTCTCGAAACGGGAATAAATCTTGCCGATGACATCCTTGGCCACGGCGTCGGGTTTGATGATGGAAAGTGTGCGCTGGATCGCCACGATATGCTCCGTTAACAAATGGAAAAGCCTGGGTTTTCAAAGCTGTACAAAGTATCACGAAACACCCCTAGAATAAAGGCGCACAAAGGATTGGAGGAGCAGACGACATGGCCGATGCCGACGCCGCGGGCGGAGACAACGTCAAGAAACGCGCCCTGGTCAGATTGGCCGTCGCTGGGGGCGTCACGGTCCTGGCCCTGGGCGGGCTGTGGTGGCTGGACCGCAAGGACGGTGGACCGCCCGCCCCGCCCGCCGCGCCGCCGAAACCGATCATCAGCGCCCCCCTGCCGGCCCCCCTGCCACCGCCGGAAGAAGCCTTGGCGACCCCGGCCGGGGAACCGGCTGCCGAAGCAGCCCGGCCGGCGGTCGGCGCTGAGGCACCTCCGCCCGCTCCTGCGGCGGAGCGCCCCATGCCGCCGCCGCCCAAGGTCAGCAACAATCTGCACATTCCCCGCGAGGCCGCGCCACCGCCCGCGATCCGGCCGGCCAAGGTCGCGGCCACTCCCGAGACCTCACCCGTGCCGGCGGCCGGCGGATTCATCGTGCAACTGGGTGTTTTCAGCAATCCGGACAATGCCAGGGACTTGGTGCAGCGCCTGAATCGGCAAGGCATCAAGGCCTACAGCGAGACGCGGGTCATGGTGGGGCCGTTCCTCAACAGGCAGGAGGCAGAAAAGGCCAACGCCGAACTTGCCCGCCTGGGCATCAAGGCCGTGGTGTCGGGGGCTGCCACTCAATGATCAGGCCAGGCTGACGGGCCTGGGCCTGAAACGCGGTGTCCGTGCCCACCTGCGCCACCCAGGCCAATTCGTCGTCCACGAACAGCAACGGCAGACGCGACCTTTCCCAGGGTGGGATGCCGGACTCCTGAAGCATCTTTTTCAGGGCTCTGCGTGGCCGAGATGCATCCGTCTGCAGGCGCTCGCCGCCCTGGCGTCTCCGTAGCGTGACCAGCCTTCCGGCCAGGCGGTCCCGGCTCAGGCCTTGCCCGGTGACGCGGACGAAAAGCAGCCGGCCGCCTGCGAATTCGAGTTCGTCCTCTCCCCGCCAGACCCGCCGGCCATCCTCATCGGCCACCCGCCCGATCGTGTGCAGCCGACCCCGCCAGACCCGCATCACGGCGTCGCCCTGGCGCCACTGAGTCACCCTGTCCTCCGCCGCGCCCGCCAGCTGCCGTAACAGATCCGCCAAGGCCGCCTCGGAGGGTGCGTTCAGGCCCGACTGCCGCAAGTGGTAACGCAACAAATTGGCCGCGCGGGCCGGAGTCAGCCCAGACAGGCGGGATAGATCGAGACTGCCGTCGGCCTCGGGCGGCCCGCCATCCAGGCGCGCCAGATCATCCAGCAGCTCGGAGCATTCCGCCATATGCGCCGCGGCGCGGGCCACGGCCTGACGATATTCCGGGAAGGGTCCTCGCAGCACCGGCATGACCTCACGGCGCAGGTGGTTGCGGGCCAAACCGGTATCCAGATTGCTTTCGTCCTCGATCCACGTCAGGTAGTGCCGCCGGGCGTAGGACTCCAGTTCGTCCCGTCCCGTACCCAGCAGTGGTCGCAGCAGGTTCAGCGGCGCATCAGCGGCCAAGGGACGGGAAACCGGCATGGCCGCCAGGCCGCGCACGCCGCTGCCGCGCAGCAGGTTGAGCAGCACGGTTTCCGCCTGATCATCCAGCTGGTGGGCGAGGACGATGAAATCCGCCGCCTGCCGAGCATAGACCGCATAGCGGGCGGCACGCGCCGCCGCTTCGATTCCCTTGCCCTGCCGGCACACGGCAACCTTCTCCACCCGCAGCGGGATATCCCATGTCCGGCATACGGCCTCGCAATGCCGCTGCCATTCGTCCGCCCGCGGGCTCAGTCCATGATGGACATGCACGGCGTGCAGCCGAAAATCCATGGGGCCGCGCAGGGCGGTGAGCATGTGCAGCAGGACGGTGGAATCCAGGCCGCCGGAATAGCCCAGGCACAGCCGGGCGCCGGCGCACAGATGCGCCCGGAGAACCGAGCGGACGCGGTCAGTCGGTGGAACGGGAGCGGGTTTCCCGGTATTTGCCATAGCCCATCAGCCGGGCATAGCGGGTGTTGAGCAGGGACTCCAGCGGGGCCTCGGTCACCTGGCTCAGGGATTCTTCGAGCATCTTGCCCAGGGCCTGGGCCATGGCGTCGTGGTCCCGATGGGCGCCGCCCAGCGGTTCGTTGACGATCCGGTCCACCAGCCCCAGGGATTTGAGCTTGGGAGCGACGATGCCCAAGGATTCGGCGGCCAGGGGGGCCTTGTCCGCACTCTTCCAGAGGATGGAGGCGCAACCCTCGGGGGAGATCACCGAGTAGGTGGAATACTGGAGCATGGCTACCATGTCGCCCACGCCGATGGCCAGCGCGCCGCCGGAACCGCCCTCGCCGATCACCGTGCAGATGATCGGCGTCTTCAACTCCGCCATGACATAGAGGTTGCGGGCGATGGCCTCGGACTGGCCACGCGCCTCCGCGTCAATGCCGGGATAGGCACCGGGCGTATCGATGAAGGTCAGCACCGGCAGGCGAAACTTCTCCGCCAGGCGCATCAGCCGCATGGCCTTGCGGTAGCCCTCGGGACGGGGCATGCCGAAGTTGCGGTAGAGCTTTTCCTTGGTGTCGCGCCCCTTCTGGTGGCCGATGACCACCACCGGCTGGTCATTGAAGCGGGCCAGGCCGCCGACGATAGCGGGGTCATCGGCGAACGCGCGGTCGCCGTGCAGTTCCTCGAAATCGGTGAACAACCGGCCGATGTAGTCCAGGGTGTAGGGACGTTGGGGGTGGCGGGCCACCTGGGATATCTGCCAGGGGTTGAGCTTGCCGTAGATTTCCTTGGTCAGGGCCGCGCTCTTCTTGCGTAGGCGGCCGATCTCCTCGGAAATGTCCAGCGCCGAGTCGCCCTGCACCTCGGAAAGCTCCTCGATCTTGGCTTCCAGTTCGGCGATGGGCTGTTCGAAATCGAGAAATGTGGTCTTCATGCCAGCTCGGTGAATAAGGCGCGCATATTACTCGTGATGGTGATGGTGCCCGCCCGGACCATGCACATGTCCGTGGGCGATCTCCTCCGGCGACGCGGCGCGGATGGATTCCACCCGGCATTGCACCCGCATGGCCTGGCCAGCCAGCGGATGGTTGCCGTCCACTACCACCTTGCCGTCGGCCACGTCGGTCACCGTGTAGATCAGGTGATGGCGGCCGTCCTCGCTGGCGCCTTCGAACTGCATGCCCAGACTGACGTTGTCGGGAAACAGCCCCGCGTCCTCCACCCGCACCAGTTCGGCATCGTATTCGCCGAAGGCGTCCTCGGGCTCCAGTTGCACATCCACTTCGTCACCCGCCTGCTTGCCCTCCAGGGCGGCCTCCACCTTAGGGAAGATACCGTCATAGTCGCCATGCAGGTAGGCGGCCGGCTCCTGGCCGGTGGCCTCTTCCAGCAATTCTCCGCGGATGTTCGTGAGCCTGTAGGAAATGATCACCACGCTGTCTTTCGCCACACGCATTTCAGAGTTCCTTGACCAGTTTGAGCACCTCATCGGCATGGCCCTTGGCCTGAACACCGTACAGGGCGTGGCGGATGACACCCTTCTGGTCGATGATGAATGTGGAACGCTGCACGCTGTCCTTCATCACCCCGTCCACCTCTTTCTTGATCATCACCCCGTAATCCTTGCAGGCAAGGCAGTCCTTGTCGGCCAGCAAGCGCACGGTGATGCCATGTTTGTCGCGGAATTGGGCATGCTTGATGCAATCGTCGCGCGACACCCCCATCACCGCCGTGTTCAGCTTGGTGAAGCGGCTGTCCAGATCGCTGAAATCCACGGCTTGGGTCGTGCAACCGGGGGTGTCATCGCGCACATAGAAATACAGGACCACATGCTGCTTGCCCTTGTAGTCGGACAGGCGGGCAATCTCCATGTCCGCGTCGGGCAATTCGAAATCCGGCGCTTGGTCACCCGGCTTCAGCATAAACTTCCCTCTCTCTGGAACTAAATGTGACCGGGATTATAGAGGCCCATGGGAAAAAGCCGCACTGCTCCGAACCCCGATATCAAACCCGAACAGCTTCTGGGCGGAGTCTCACCGGAGACTTTCCTCCGCGACTATTGGCAGAAGCGTCCCCTGCTGGTTCGCCAGGCCCTGCCCCATTTCAGCCCACCGTCGAAAAACCCGCTCGGACCCGACGGTCTGATGCGGCTGGCCATGCGCGAAGACGCCGAGAGCCGGTTGGTCTGCCAGACGCGCGGCCGCTGGACCCTGGAGTACGGTCCGTTTGGGGCGGAAAGGCTGGGTGCATTACCGCGCAGGAACTGGAGCCTGCTGGTATCGGGCGTGAACCTGATGCTGCCATACGGAGACCGGCTGCTGCAGGCATTCGGCTTCATGCCCCAGGCCCGACTGGACGACCTTATGGTCAGTTACGCCCCTGAGGGGGGCGGGGTCGGTCCCCACTTCGATTCCTATGACGTTTTTTTGATTCAGGGCCATGGCCGGCGACGCTGGGAAATCAGCGGCCAGAACGACCTGGAACTGGTGGAAGGCGCACCACTGCGTATCCTCAAGCGCTTCCGGCCGGAGCAATCGTGGGAACTGGAACCCGGCGACCTGCTTTATCTGCCGCCCAAGTACGCCCACAACGGCGTCGCACTCGACCCCTGCATGACTTGGTCAGTGGGTTTCCGAGCCCCCTCCAGCCACGAAATCGCCAGCGCCTTTCTCGATTACCGGCAGGACCGCCTCGACTTGGCCGGCATGTACAGTGACCCGGATCTGACCCTGCCGCGTCACTCCGCCGAGCTCACGCCGCAATTACTCGGGCGGCTGTCGGAGATGATCCAGGGGGCGCGCTGGACGGCCCGTGACGAGGCGGATTTCCTCGGCACCTACCTCAGCGAACCCAAGCCGCACATCTTTTTCGAGCCGCCCGCCCGGCCCATGGGCCTCAAGCGGTTCGCTGACCGCGTCGCCAGCCGGGGCTTGCGCATGGATCCACGCTCCAAACTGCTGTTCATCAAGGGCGGCGCCTTCTTCATCAACGGCGAAGCATTCCGCTCACCAGCAGGCTGCCGTCAGGCTCTGGTGCGGTTGGCCGATCAGCGCCGGCTGCCCGCCGCCCCGCTGCCGGACGCCCTGTTGAGGCTGTTCCACGACTGGTATCGGGCAGGGTATATGTGGCCCGCGGGGGAGAATTGAGGAACCGCTTCCCGCCAACCTTGCCATGCGGCCAAACATGATTTGTTGCCGTTTTTCAACAGACAACAAATTTCTCCTGAAAACAGTCCTACGGACTAGCGACACGGCCGTTTTTTGCTAGAATCCGCGCGTCGATCAGTGCCCCGGCACGGATTGATGACTTTACGTGTTGATCAACCGATTTATAGGGAACTTCAATGAAATATTCCGTTCTGCTCGCCGCTCTGCTGGCTGTTTCTCTGACCGCTTGCGGTAAGAAAGAAGAGGCTGCCGCCCCTGAGGCCGCCCCCGCTGTGGAAGCCCCCGCTCCCATGGCTCCCGAGGCTGCTGCCCCCGCCCCCGCTGACGCTGGCATGCCTGCTGCTCCTGCTGACGCTGCCGCGCCCGCCGCTGATGCTGCTGCCGCGCCCGCTGCGCCCGCCGCTCCCGCCGGCCACTAAGCAGTATTCGCTGTATGGAAAGCCGGCCTCTGGCCGGCTTTTTTTCGCCCTGCGCAGTCGATATCCCGTCAGGCATCTCGGGGATCCGGACACCCCAATATGACACGTTCCTACCAGTTAAAATCTAACCTATTGATGTAGTTTTATTTTTTATCTGGCACGACAGGTGCTTCATGGTTGGTAGAAACCTGAACCCGGAGCGCAAGATGAACGTATTCAAACTGCTGACGCCCTTCCTGAGCGGAGTGCTCTTCACAGTGCCTGCGCTGGCCTACACCATCGACGGCAACCTGGCCGACTGGGGCGTATCCCACAATGGCAACGCCGGTGACTGGACACCCAACAGCGGCATTCATTTCACCGTCGAGGATCAGAAGGATTCATTCCTGCTGCCCGGCTGGGGCGGCCAGGCCTACGATGCCGAAGCCATGTACGTGACCTGGGACGCGAGCAATCTGTACATTGCCATCGCCACCGGCCACAACCCCGCCACGCCGAACAACCCGACCCATAACAGTTTCGGCGCGGGCGACATCGCCATCGACATCGGCAACAACGGCAGCTGGGACTATGGCATCGACAGCACCGGCAACTATGGCGCCGCGGGCAGCCTGTATTCCAATGTCTCGTGGGGCTACGGATTGTGGAATGCCGCCAACGCTTATGATCCCGCCCATCCCGACCCGGCCCATCCCACCTCCATCCAGAGCGGCACCCTGGTGGGCGCCGGCGCCCTGGTCAGTTCCGGCCCCGGCACAGGGTACGGCGAGTTTTCTTCTTCCCATCAGCACTATTTCTACGAGGTGGCGATCCCCCTGAGCCTGTTCGGCGGCCAATGGGCGGGCATGGATTTCAAGGTGCATTGGACCCAGAATTGCGCGAACGACGCCATCTCGGTCGTGGCGCAGGATTTTCCCCAGAACAACGTGCCTGAGCCCGGTACCCTGGCCCTGTTGCCCCTGGGCGCCCTTGCTCTCGGCCTGCTGCGCCGCCGCTCAGCCCAGTAAGGCTTCCATCCGGCGCACCGCCTCGCGGATAGCGTCCAGCGAAGTGGTGTAGGCGAATCGCACATGACGGGCGGCCTGGTGCCGCCCGAAGTCGTCTCCCGGCGTGATCGCCACCCCAGCCTCATTCAACATGCGCTCCGCCAGCGCCATGCCGCTGTCGGCATGGCGGCCGATATCGGCATAAACATAGAACGCACCCTGAGGCTTGGTGGGCACGCCGAAGCCCAGGCGCTGCAATGCCGGCACCAGCCAGTCGCGGCGTAGCCTCAGCTCCGCCTTGCGGGCCTCCAAGAGCCGGCGCGTTTCCGGAAGCAGGCCAGCCAACGCGGCGTGTTGCGCGGGCGAGGGAGCAGACAGAAAGATGTTCTGGGACAGGCGATCGATGGCCGGCATGACCCTATCGGGCGCCAGCAGCCAACCCAGGCGCCAGCCGGTCATCAGGAAATACTTGGAAAAACTGTTGATGACGACCACGTCGTCGCCCAAGGCCGCCGCCGAGGGCTCGTCAGTCTCGTAGATGAGTTCGTGATAGATCTCGTCCACCAACAGCCAGCCGCCTTTTGATCGCACCCGTTCGCAGATCGCCGCGAGTTCCGCGTGTGGGATGACGGTGCCGGTCGGATTGCCCGGATTGGCCACCAGCACGCCACGCGTGCGGGGTCCCCAATGTCGGTCCACCAATTCCGCAGTGAGTTGGAATTCCGTCTCCACCCCCACCGGGATGCCGACCGGACGGGCCTCCAGAAGCCGGGCGAAATGGCGGTTGCAGGGGTAGCCCGGATCGGCCATCAGGACCTCGTCGCCGGGATTGAACAAAGCGGCCATGGCCAGCAGCAGGGCACCGGAGGCACCGGGGGTCACGGCGATCCTGTCCGGAGAGACGGCGACCCCATAACGGGTGGCGTAATGGCCGGCGATGGCCCGGCGCAATTCGGGCAGCCCCAGGGCCGGCGTATAGTGGGTGTGGCCGGCATGCAAGGCGGCGATGCCCGCCGCAACGATGGGCTCGGGGGTGGGGAAATCGGCTTCGCCCACCTCCAGGTGGATGATGGATCGCCCCGCGGCCTGCATGGCCTTGGCCCGGCCCAGCACCTCCATGACTCGGAACGGCTCGATGTCGCCGAGCCGCGCCGCAAGGGCAGGCAGCCCGTCAGGCGGGCAAGTGGGCATCGATGAACTGGCGCACGAAATGCTCCGGCTTGGCGCCATGGAAACGGGCCACCTCCTGACCGCCCACGAACATCAGCACGGTGGGAAAGCCGCGTGCACCGTAGCGGCCGGCGATCTTCATGTTCTCGTCCTCGTCCACCTCGATCTTGGCCAGTCGCACCCTGCCGCCGTAGCTGGGCACGACCCGCATCAGCACCGGCGTCAGGAAGTGGCAGGGACCGCACCAGTCGGCCCACATGTCCACGAGCACCGGCTGCCGGTGGGAGGCCTGGATGACGTCTTCGTCGAAGTGATGCACGTCGGTGTCGAAGACGCACTGCTCGCATACCTCGTCCTGGTGCTTGTGGTCATGGATTTGCAGGGTCACGGTCCGGGTTCTCCAAACGCTTGAGCGGGTCCTGCCTATAGAAACGCCGCATCTGTTCATAGACGGCCGGATAGGCGGCGTGCAGCGCCTCCGGCCACTCGAAAAAATACTCGCTGAGGACGGCAAAGAATTCCGCCGGGCTCTGCGCCGCATAGGGGTCGATGTCGCCCTCACTGCCCCGCTCCGCCCGGCGGCGGAAATCATCATAGGCCGAGGTGAAGGCCGCCGACCAGTCCGTCGGGTTCACTCCGGCGTGAAGGGGCGGCAGACCATCGACCGCACCGTTGCCCATGTCCAGCTTGTGGGCGAACTCGTGGATCACCACGTTGTAACCCTGGCCACCGCCCGAGGCGGCCACGTCATCCCATGACAGGACCATGGGGCCGCCATGCATGGCCTCGCCGCTGCGCACATGGCGCACGTGGTGCACCACGCCGGCGGCGTCGGTCTCCTGGCCCTCGTGGATGAATTCGCCCGGGTAGATGATGATCTCCCGCCAGCCCCGGTAGCGCTCCGCGCCCAGGTTCAGCACCGGCAGGGCGGCGAAGGTGGCGATGGCGGTGCGCATGTAGGCGTCCACGTCGGCACCGCCGGCACCGCTGAATTGCTTGTCCGCCAGGATGGCCGCCGCCAAATCACGCAGACGCCGGCGTTCTTCAGCATCCAGGCCTTCGAATACCGGCAGGGTGATGGCGTCCCGCCAGGCGGTTTCGTCCAGGTCGGCCTCCGGCGACCCAGCACCCAGAAGACGGCCGAGCAAACCCGCCATGCGGCCCGGTCAGCCCTCGCGGGCCGCCCGCTTGCGCTCGTGTTCCTTGAGGTGGCGCTTGCGGATACGAATCGACTTGGGAGTGATCTCCACCAGCTCGTCGTCCTCGATGAACTCCACTGCCCGTTCCAGGGACATCTCGATAGGCGGCGTCAGGCGCACCGCCTCGTCGGTGCCCGAGGCGCGCACGTTGGTGAGCTGCTTGCCCTTGATGGGGTTGACCACTAGGTCGTTCTCGCGGCTGTGCACACCGATGATGATACCTTCGTACAACGGATCGCCGGGGTTGACGAACATGCGGCCCCGGTCCTGCAATTTCCACAGGGCATAGGCCACAGCCGCGCCGTCCTCGGCGGAGATCAGCACACCGTTGCGGCGGCCGGGCATGTCGGGGCGGATGGGGCCCCAGTCGTCGAAAACGTGGCTCATCAGGCCGGTGCCGCGGGTCATGGTCAGGAACTCGCCCTGGAAGCCGATCAGACCGCGCGCCGGGATGCGGTATTCCAGACGCACCCGGCCGTGGCCGTCGGGCACCATGTCCAGCATGTCGCCGCGGCGCAGACCGATCTCTTCCATGATGGCGCCCTGGTGCTCCTCCTCCACGTCGATGGTCAACAACTCATAGGGCTCCTGCTTCTCGCCGTCCAGCTCCCGGGTCACCACCTGGGGGCGGGACACGGCCATCTCGTAGCCCTCCCGGCGCATGTTCTCCAGCAGGATGGTCAGGTGCAGCTCGCCCCGGCCGGAGACCTTGAACACATCGGCGTCGGCGGTGTCCTCCACGCGCAGGGCCACGTTGGTGTTGAGCTCCTTGGCCAGGCGGTCGCGGATGTTGCGGCTGGTAACGTATTTCCCCTCACGGCCCGCGAAGGGCGAGGTATTGACCTGGAAGTTCATGGTCAGGGTGGGCTCATCGACGGTGATCATGGGCAGGGCTTCGGGCCGTTCCGCGTCGGCGATGGTGGCGCCGATGGCCACGTGCTCGACGCCGGAGATGATGACGATGTCGCCGGCCAGGGCCTCTTCCACCGGGAGGCGCTCCAGGCCCCTGAAGCCCAGCACCTGGCCGATCCTGGCCTTCTCCCTGAACTCGTCGCCCTGCATGACCATCACTTCCTGGCCGGGCTTCATGCGCCCGCGTCGGATGCGGCCCACGCCCAGGCGGCCCAGGTAGTTGGAGTAGTCCAGGGCGGCGATCTGCATCTGCAAGGGCTCGTCGCTGTTGTCCTCGGGGGCGGCGACGTGCTCCAGGATGGCTTCGTACAGGGCCTGCATGTTGTCGGTCTTGTCGGACAGGTTCTTCGTGGCCCAACCCTGCAGCGCTGAGGCATACACCACCGGAAAGTCCAGTTGCTCCTCGGTGGCGCCCAGCTTGTCGAACAGGTCGAAGGTCTGGTTGATCACCCAGTCGGGCCGGGAGCCGGGCCGGTCCACCTTGTTGATCACCACGATGGGCTTGAGCCCATGATGCAGGGCCTTGCGGGTGACGAAGCGGGTCTGCGGCATGGGGCCTTCCACCGCATCCACCAGAAGCAGGCAGCCATCCACCATGCCCAGCACCCGTTCCACCTCGCCGCCGAAGTCGGCGTGGCCGGGCGTATCGACGATGTTGATGCGGATACCCTGGTAATCGATGGCCGTGTTCTTGGCCAGAATGGTGATGCCCCGCTCTTTTTCCAGGTCGTTGGAGTCCATCACCCGTTCGGATATCTGCTGGTGCGCGGCAAAGGTGCCGGACTGCTGGAGCAGCTTGTCCACCAGGGTGGTCTTGCCATGATCGACGTGGGCGATGATGGCGATGTTGCGGAGGGCGCGGGGCATATAAGGAAACTCTGATAGGCAAAGCGGTGCATATTAGCATGCCAGCCTTCCTCAACTGCCCGGCTCGCGACACCGCGCTAATCCATGTCCAAGATGATGATGCGGGGCCGGAATCCCTACCACGACAAGGTCATTAACGCGCCTTATGATTAAGCCGATGTTGATACCGTCCCACACCAGCCCACGAAAGGAATTGCCATGCGTCTTCCGCTCCTGATCCTGGCCCTGAGCATGGCCGCAGCGAGCCACGCGGATGACTGGCTGTATCTTACCTATCCGGGTGACACCCTGACCGGCATTGGCCAGCAATACCTGAAGAACCCCAGCGACTGGCCTAAGGTCCAGCGGGCAAACCAGCTGAAGAACCCCAGGCATCTGCCCACCAACACCCGCATCAAGATTCCCGTGGCCTTGTTGAAGGAGACCCCGGCGCCGGCCACGGTCACCCATGCCAAGGGCAACGTGCGCATCAAGCCGGCGGACGGGCCGTTCCGCAAGATGACGGTGGGCGATGCCATCGGTGGCGGTGAGACCGTGATCACCGGCCCCGGTAGTTTCGCCACCATCAAGCTGGCCGATGGCTCGGTGCTCAATCAGCAACCGTCCTCCAAGCTGCTGTTCGGCCGCCTGGCGGCCTACGGCAAGACCGGCATGGTCTCCACCGAACTGAACCTGGAAAGCGGTCGCCTGGAGGCCAATGCCAGCAAGCAGGTGGCCCCAGCCGGCGGCTTCCGGGTCGCCACCCCGGTGGCAGTGGCCGGACTGCGCGGCACCGCATTCCGGCTGAACATGGCCGAGGATGGCAAGGCCCTGCGCAGCGAGGTGCTGGAAGGCGCCGTGGGCGTAGCGGCTCAGGGCCAGGAGGTGGGGGTCGAGGCCGGCCAGGGCACGGTGGCCGAGGCCGGCAAGCCTCCCGCCCCGCCACGGGCGTTGCGCCCCAGGCCCAACCTGGACGGCCTGCCGGCGCGCATCGACAGTCTGCCGATCCGCTTCGCCTGGAACCCCGTCATGGCCGCCGACGCCTGGCGCGCCCAGGTAGCCCGCGACGCGGATTTCCACGACATCGTCCTCGACGATCTGTTCAGGGAACCGCGTGCCGTCTGGCAAACCGACCTGCCCGACGGCCGATACGTGCTGCGGGTGCGGGGCGTGGACGCGGACGGGTTGGAGGGTCTGGACCGGGACCACCCCTTCGAGCTGGACGCCCGCCCCCTGCCCCCCCAGACCGTGGCGCCCGCCAGCGGCAGCCGTGCTTACAGCCAGCAGGTGGAGTTGGCCTGGTCCGCCGCCGCCGAGGCGCAGGGTTATGCGCTGCAGATCTCACCCTCGTCCGGCTTCGACCGCGAGGTGCTGGAGCGCCGGCTGAAGGCTGTCACCCGGCATACGGAAACCCTGCCGGCGGGCGAATGGCACTGGCGGCTGGCCAGCCTGGACGATCAGGGCCTGCGCCACGGCTGGGGCATGGCGGACCGCTTCCTCGTCCAGCCCCTGCCCGCCGCGCCCGGCGTGGAGAGCGGGACCGAGGGGGGACAGGCCCATTTCGCCTGGTCCAGCCTGCCCGGTGCGCAGAGATACGAGTTTGAACTGGGTGCCGACGAAACCCTTTCCGCCCCTCTGGAACGCAGGCAGACCGATGCCACCCGTCTCACCTTGGCCCTGGCCCCAGGGAAATACTGGTGGCGGGTACGTGGCACGGAGGCGGACGGCCAGGCCGGCGTCTGGTCCGACCCGAGCCCTGTGATCCTGCTCCCGCCGCCCGAACCGCGCAGTCACGGGGATAACGAGCGGGTGCGCGGACTGTCCACACAGCTGGCCTGGGACGCAGTACCCGGCGCCGAGGGCTACAACCTGCAACTGGGCAGGGATGCGGGTTTCGGCACGCCTGAGGTGAACGTCCAGGTGGCCGGCACCGAATACCCGGTGAAGGTTGCCGAAGCCGGCCAGTATCATTGGCGGGTCGCCGCCCTGGGCGCGGACAGGAACAAAGGTCCCTACTCGGTACCCCGCGGCCTGCTGTTCCAACCGCCGCCGTCGGCGCCGGCCATCGTCCAGGCCAGGGAAGACAACCATCGCCTGTACGTGACCTGGCAGGAAAACCAGACGGCACGGGGCTATCAACTCGAATTGGCCCGCGACCCGGGCTTTACCCGGGACGTGCAGCGCTTCGACACCCCCCTGACGGAACTGCGCCTGATCATGCCCCAACCCGGCCAATACTGGCTGCGAGTGACGGCCTTTGACCATGACCGGGTGGCCAGCGCCCCCAGCGCCCCGCTGCCGGTGGAAATCAAGCAGCCATTCCCCTGGTGGCTGTTGCCGCTGCTGCTGATGATGCCCTGACCGCACGGATCCTTGCCAGGTTGCCCCAGCCGTAACGGCCATGATTGAGCCTATGGGGGATTAGGCGCGGGCGCTGACCGCTGAAACAAATAGAAAAGGGACACCGGGCGATGCCCGGTGTCCCTCGGAGCGTGGTCTTACTTGCGAACGGTCTTCTTGGCGCCGGCGTGTTTCTCGCGCAGTTCCGCCGCCAGATGCTTGATCTCCGCCGAGTCCTGGAGCATCTCGCTCCAGCCGTACCACAGGGCATAGTCCGGGTTGGCGTGGAAGGTGCCCTGGAAGGTGCGCATGCGGTGCTTCAGGTGCATGACGAACAGCCTGTGCTCGATGGGCGTCGGGGCGTCGTGGAAGGCCAGCAGGTCCGGGAACTCGTAGGCGTAGTGGGCCGGCTTCTTGAGCACGCCGTCCTTGTACAGCCCGGTGATGACGCGGATCGACTCGGCCAGCAGGTGGTCGGCCTGACGGATGATCTCGTCGCCCTTCTCCAGTTCGCCGCGGGCGAATTTCTCCGCGTGGCACTGGGTGCAGGTCTTGATCATCTTGTTGCGCTCCTTGTCGAAGGAGGCCTGGTCCAGACGCGCCACGTCGGCGGCCTTCACCGCGTCCAGGCGGCCGGTGGGGTTGCCGGCCGGGTCCAGCACGCCCAGGGCCTGCAGGATGGTGACCTGGTCGGCCTTCCATTGCGGATCGTTGGGCAGCGGCAGGCGCACGGCCAGGAAGCCCCAGGCGGTGCGCACCTCATGATCGCCGTCCTGCATGTGGCAGGTCTGGCAGGTGGGCGCGGCGGCGGTCTCGGGCAGGATGCCGCTCTGCTTCAGCAGATAGCGCACCCCGTGCTTGGACGACGAGTACATCTCCCACTGCGGATGGTCGAAGCCCATGTGGCAGGTCTGGCAGGCCTGGGGCTGCTGCGCCTCCTTCTTGCTGAAGGTGTGGCGGGTATGGCAGGCATCGCAGGAGGCGTTGCCGTAACCGTAGCCCTCGGCCTTCAGCCTGGCCACTTCTTCCTTCGATTTGGTGCCCATCTTGTGGCAGCCGCCGCAACCCTTCATCCCCGCCGCCAGTTGCATGGGCAGCATGTGGGTGGTGGGCATGGCCTTCATGGCGGTCCAGGCGTGGTTGTGCTTGCCCTTCTTGAACTGGGCCTCCTGCTTGTCGTGGCAGGCGCCGCAGGTCTCCGCCGTGGGCATCTTGGCCATATGGGCATCGTCCTTGCTCATGTGGTTCTTGCCGTGGCAGGTGGCGCAGGTGGCCCGGTCCTTGGTGGCCTTGGAGTGCTTGCTGGCCTCCCAGTCGGCCACCACCCCCGGGGAGGTCTTCTTGTGGCATTCGACGCACTCGTCGGCCAGGGCCGACGCGCTGAACAGCAGGGCAACGACGAACAACAGGATTGCTTTCATGACCCCTCCTCCTATCCCCGGTTGTGGGCATGGTCATTTTTTACCAGTCAAATCAAGGGAAAAATGATTGACATCAAGATTTGAAACGATGGTGAAGCTGCATGCCTGGCCACCGCCAGGTCCACAGGCACCCGATAGCCCGCCGCAACCCGCCCGAGCCGTTCCCGGGAAGAACGACAACCGCGGGCGGCCGACTCACCCCACCCAGCGGCGCGCGTTCCGGAACAACCGCAGCCAGGGGCCGTCCTCGCGCCAACCGTCCGGCCGCCAGGAGTGCTGGATGGCGCGGAACACCCGTTCCGGGTGCGGCATCATGATGGTGAAGCGGCCGTCCGGCGTGGTCAGGCCGGTGATGCCCTTGGGCGAGCCGTTGGGGTTGAGGGGGTAGTCTTCGGTCACCCGGCCCCGGTTATCGACGTAGCGCAGGCAACTCAGGGCACGCTTGCGCTGCGCCTTGCCGCCGAACACCGCCCTGCCCTCGCCGTGGGCGACGGCGATGGGCATGCGGCTGCCGGCCATGCCCTCGAACAGGATGGAGGGCGACTCGGGCACCTCCACCATGACGAAGCGGGCTTCGAACTGCTCCGACAGGTTGCGCTCGAAGGTCGGCCAATCCTCGGCGCCGGGGATGATGCCCTTGAGCCGGCTCATCATCTGGCAACCGTTGCACACCCCCAGGGCGAAGCTGTCCTCACGGCCGAAAAAGGCCTCGAACTCGGCGCGCGCGTGGGGGTTGTGCAGGATGGAGGCGGCCCAGCCGCCGCCGGCCCCCAGCACATCGCCATAGCTGAAACCGCCGCAGGCGGCCAGGCCCTTGAAGTCCTTGAGCCGGACGCGGCCGGCCAGGACATCGCTCATGTGCACGTCCACGGCGGTGAAGCCGGCCTTGTGGAAGGCGGCGGCCATCTCCACCTGGCCGTTCACCCCCTGCTCGCGCAGGATGGCCACCTTGGGCGACGCCTTGCGCTTTTTCACGTAAGGCGCCGCCACGTCTTCGTTCGGGTCGAAGCTGAGCTTCACGTGCAGGCCGGGGTTCTTATCCTTCAGCAGGCCCTCGAATTCCTGCCGGGCGCACTCGGGGTTGTCGCGCAGGGCCTGCATGCGGTGGCTGGTCTCGGACCAGGCGGCCAGCAGCTCGGGGCGGGGCATGTCGAAGACGGCCTTGTCCTCGCGGAAGACGCGGATGCGGTCCTTCCTGTTCAGGCGGCCGATGATGTAGAACTCGTCGCGCAGTCCGGCCTCGATGAAGCTCTGCATGACCATGGGCGTGTCCGCCCGCCGTACCTGCAGCACGGCGCCCAGTTCCTCGTTGAACAGGATGCCGAACAGGCGGCTGGTGTACGGCTCGTGGGGTTCGGGAGCGTCCACGTCGTCCATGATGTCGTGCTGAATGCGGTGGTAGCGCAATTCGTCCACGTCCAGATCGACGCCCACCCGGCCGGCGAAGGCCATCTCGCACAGGGTGGCGAACAGGCCACCGTCGGAGCGGTCGTGGTAGGCCAGCACGCGACCTTCCCGGTTGAGCTTCTGTATCACCTCGAAGAAGGTCTTGAGGCGCTCAGGCACGTCCAGGTCCGGGCAGCGGTCGCCCAATTCGCCATACACCTGGGCCAGGATGGAACCGCCCAGGCGGTTGTTGCCCTCACCCAGGTCGATGAGGATCAGGTCGCTGGCGTTTTCGTCACCTTGGCCCTGGTCGGTGCGCAGCTGTGGCGTCAGGGTGCGGCCGGCGTCCGGGGTCGGCGCGAAGGCGGAAATGATCAGCGACAGGGGGGCCACCACGGCCTTTTTCCCGCCGACATCATTGCACCCCTCCTCCCATGTGGTGCGCATGGACATGGAATCCTTGCCCACCGGGATGCTGATGCCCAAGGTCGGACACAGCTCCAGGGCGACGGCGCGTACCGTGTCGTAGAGGCCGGCATCCTCGCCCGGATGGCCGGCGGCGGCCATCCAGTTGGCGGACAGGCGGATGTCGGAAATGTCATCCACCGCCGCCGCGGCCAGGTTCATCACCGCCTCGGCCACCGCCATACGTCCGGAGGCGGCGGGATTGATGAGGGCCAGGGGGGTGCGTTCGCCCATGGCCATCACCTCGCCTTGCAGCGTGTCGTAGCCCAGGGTGGTGACGGCGCAGTCCGCTACCGGCATCTGCCAGGGGCCGACGAACTGGTCGCGGGCGGTGAAGCCGCCCACCGTGCGGTCGCCGATGGTGATCAGGAAGCTCTTACTGGCCACCGTGGGGTGGCGCAGCACCCGCAGGCAGGCCTCCTTCAGGTCCAGGCCCTCGGCAGTGAAGGGTTTCAGCGTCGGGGCGACGTGCCTGACGTCGCGGGTCATGCGCGGCGGCTTGCCCAGCAGCACGTCCATGGCCATGTCCACCGGCCGATTGGCGAAATGCCTGTCGTTCACCTCCAACTGGCCCTTGCGGGTGGCCTTGCCCACCACGGCGTAGGGGCAGCGCTCCCGCGCGCAGATGGACTCGAACAGGTCCAGGCTGGCCGGCGCGATGGCCAGCACGTAGCGTTCCTGGGCCTCGTTGCACCAGATCTCCCGCGGCGACATGCCGGGCTCCTCGCTGGGCACGTCGCGCAGTTCGAATTTCGCCCCCAGGCCGGCGCCATGCGCCAGCTCCGGCATGGCGTTGGACAGGCCACCCGCCCCCACGTCATGGATGGACAGGATGGGGTTGTCCGACCCCATCTGCCAGCAACGGTCGATGACCTCTTGGGCGCGGCGCTGGATTTCGGGGTTGCCGCGCTGCACCGAGTCGAAGTCCAGGGCCTCCACGTTGCTGCCCGAGCCCAGGCTGGAAGCAGCGCCGCCGCCCAGGCCGATGAGCATTCCGGGGCCGCCCAGCTGAATGAGCAGGGTGCCGGGCGGGAAATCTTGTTTGTGGATATGGTCCTCGCGGATGTTGCCCACTCCGCCGGCCAACATGATGGGCTTGTGATAGCCGCGCACCTGGCCGTCCGGGGTATGCAGTTCGAAGCTGCGGAAATAGCCGGCCAGATTGGGACGGCCGAACTCGTTGTTGAAGGCGGCGGCGCCGATGGGGCCTTCCAGCATGATCTGCAGGGCGGAAACGATGCGCCCCGGTTTGCCGTAGGCCTGCTCCCAGGGCTGTCGGAAGTCCGGGATGTCCAGGTTGGAGACGGAGAATCCGCTCAGGCCGGCCTTGGGCTTGGAGCCGGTGCCGGTGGCCCCCTCGTCCCGGATCTCGCCGCCCGAACCGGTGGCCGCACCCGGAAACGGGGAGATGGCGGTCGGGTGGTTGTGGGTTTCCACCTTCATCAGGATGTGGGTGGGCTCGCGACTGAAGCGATAAACGCCTTTGCCGTCCGGGTAGAAGCGATCGATGCTCGCCCCCTCGATCACCGAGGCGTTGTCCGAATAGGCCGACAGCGTGCCTTGCGGCCGCCGCGCGTGGGTGTGGCGGATCATGCCGAACAGGGAATCCTTCTGCGCCTTGCCGTCGATGACCCACTGGGCGTTGAAGATCTTGTGCCGGCAGTGTTCCGAGTTGGCCTGGGCGAACATCATCAGCTCCACGTCGGTGGGGTTGCGCCCGGCCTGGCGGAAGTTCTCCAGCAGGTAGTCGATCTCGTCCGCCGACAGGGCCAGGCCCCATTCGGCGTTGGCCCGTTCCAGGGCGCGCCGTCCGCCCGTCTTGCCGCCCTTGAGGATGTCCACCGTCAACAGGGGTTTGGGGGCGATGTGGCGGAACAGCTGATCGGCATCGTGTTCGTCGAACAACACGCTCTCGGTCATGCGGTCGTGGAGCAATGGCAATGCCGGGACCGCGGCTTCGGCCTTGAGCGGCCTAGCCTTTTTGCCCAACAGGCGATAGACGATGCCGCGTTCCACCCTGCGCACGCCGGCCAGGTCGCAGTTGCGGGCGATGTCCGTGGCCTTGGAGGACCAGGGCGACACGGTGCCCAGGCGCGGCGTGACCAGCACCACCGGCGCCTCGGGCGCATGCGGCTCGGCGTGCAGCAGGGTGCCGAGGAAACCCAGATCCGCCGCCGGCAGCGTGCCCTCCACCTCCACGAAATAGCGGTATTCCGCGGCCAGATCCGCCACGCCCAGGGGCCTGAGGGCGGCCAGCAGCTTGGCGACGCGGAACGCCGACAAGGCGTTGGCGCCGCGCAGGGTAATGATCTGCAACATTTCAAACCTACGATATGGATTGATCGGATGTATGGACTAACCGAATGGATCGCCGCCGGCGGACAGGCAGGCCTTCAGGGTATCCGCGACCCGGCCGGCATTGAAGGGCTTGATGATGTAGCCCATGGCGCCCAGGCCGACTGCTTCGCGCACCGTACTCATGCTGGCGTCGCCGCTGACGATCACGACTCGGGTGTCGGGATGTGCCTTGCGCAGGGACTTGAGTACTTCCAGCCCGGACTTTCCGGGCATGTTCACATCCAGACAGACCGCATCGGGACGAAGCTTGCCACACAGGGCCAGGGCGCTATCGCCGTTGGTGGCCTCGCCGGCGACGACGTAGCCCTCGTCCCGCAGGATGGCCTTGAGGACCTCACGCATGAGTTTGTCGTCATCCACCACCAGAACGCGAATTTCTTGTTTATTCATGGGCAGCGTGGAAATGAAAAAGCCGGCCTGGGCCGGCTGATCAGGGGAAGCACCCGGCTATACCGGAGGCTCCTTTTCGGCCTGCTGTGCAATCCACTCGGCATAGCATTCCAAGCCGCAGAAGTGGGCCACATATTCGGGCGCTTCGGGATTATCCCTCAAGGAGGGGGGAATTTCATCCAGGCATTGCTTGCAGGTCACGATCTCACATTGATCGTCCTGCTCGCAGGACAGGATGGGCGAACCGGCCGGCGTCACTGAATCTTTCATGCTCGCATCCTCCAAATTGCAAAAAGTCACCCAAGCACAAGATTGATCTTCCCCCGTGCTGGCCACGGGTCGAAGCGAGTGGTCCGTTCATGGCCGCGAATTGCACTCCAACACCCTTCCCGGCCATGAAAGCTTGGGTGATACATTCCTTATATAGACAACATTGATGGAAAAGACATGCGGACCTGCCTGGACACCGGCCCGGAACTGATCAGGCCCTGGTTGCCGCCGCGCCCGTCGGATTGCCACAAGGGCGACTTCGGCAGCGTGGGCATCCTGGGTGGCGCGCCGGGCATGGCCGGGGCCGCCATACTCGCCGCGCGCGCCGCCCTTCGGCTGGGGGCGGGGCGGGTATTCGCCGGGCTGCTGGACGAACGTCTGGCGGTGGACTGCGCGGGGCCGGAAGTAATGTTCTGCGGACCGGATCGCTGTCTGGCCATCGAGGCCCCCGGCTGCCTGGTGGCGGGGCCCGGCCTGGGTGGCGGCGGTACTGCCCGGCAATGGCTGGCGGCCGCCCTGGATCGGGATCTCCCCTTGCTTCTGGACGCCGACGGCCTGAACCTGCTGGCGGGCGACGCGCAACTACGAAAGGCACTCAAGGCCCGCCGCCAGCCGAGTGTGCTCACCCCTCATCCCGGTGAAGCGGCGCGCCTGCTGGGCACCGACAGTGCCCGCGTGCAGGCGGATCGGCGCGGGAGCATCGCGGCGCTGGTAGAGGAACTGGGTTGTGTCGTGGCGCTGAAAGGCGCCGGCACGCTTATCGCCTCGCCGGATGGCCGTCTGTGGCGCAATGGCACGGGCAATCCGGGCATGGCCTCGCCCGGTATGGGGGATGTGCTGTCGGGCATGATCGGCGCCCTGCTGGCACAGGGCCTGGGCGCGGAGGAAGCGGCGGTCGCCGGTGTCTGGCTGCACGGCGCCGCCGCGGATGCACTGGTCGCCGCCGGCACCGGGCCCGTCGGCCTCACCGCCGGAGAACTACCCGACGCCGCGCGGCGGCTGCTCAATCAGCTTCTGGCGAACTGAAGCCCCGGCGGAGTTCCTCGGCCGAGGCGCAGAAGCGGCACTGCAGATAGTCCCTGAACGCCTCGCTCAGTTCCGGGTGCTTGAGGGCATATTCCACGGTTGCCTCCAGGTAGCCGATCTTCGAGCCGCAGTCGTAGCGCACCCCGTCGAACTGATAGGCCAGCACCTGCTGCTCCCTGAGCAAGCTCTGAATGGCGTCGGTGAGTTGCAGTTCGCCGCCCGCCCCCCGCTCGATCTGCCGGAGGTGGTGGAAGATGCGCGGCGTCAGCACGTAGCGGCCCACCACGCCCATGGTCGAGGGGGCCTCGGAGGGCTTGGGCTTTTCCACGATATGCGTCATGCGCATGACCTTCTCGGACATCCGGTCGCCGGCCACGATGCCGTAGGAGGCGGTGTCCTCCGGGTCCACGTTCTGCACGCCCACCACCGAGCACTGGTAGTAGTCGTACAGGTCGCACATCTGCTTGGTGACACCGGGCGTGGCGTCGATCAGGTCGTCGGCCAGCAGCACCACGAAGGGCTCGTCGTTCACCGCCGGCTCGGCGCACAGCACCGCGTGGCCCAGGCCCAGGGCCTCGGCCTGGCGGATGTAGATGCAGTTGACGTTGTCCGGCAGCATGCCGCGCAGCTGCTCCAGGGCCTTGAGTTTGCCCTTCATCTCCAGTTCCACCTCCAGCTCGTAGGCCTTGTCGAAGTGGTCGGCGATGGCCCGCTTGGTGCGGCCGATGATGAAGATCAGGTCGGTGATGCCCGCCGCCACCGCCTCCTCCACCGCGTACTGGATCAGCGGCTTGTCAACGATGGGCAGCATCTCCTTGGGGTTGGCCTTGGTGGCGGGCAGGAAACGGGTGCCCATGCCGGCGGCGGGAAACACCGCCTTGGTAACGCGTTTCATAGAACCTCCGAATTCCAGGCCATCAAAAGCCGAGATGCGGGAGCAAGGCGGTGTTCGGTGCAGGCTAACCCGCGCAGCGGGTTAAGCCCACGAAGTGGGCGGCCGGGGCTAAAAACGGCCTTCGTAACTCGTTTCATGTCTTTGGTCCTGTCTCGATCAATGCCAGCAGCTGGGATTCATCCAACACCTTAACGGACAGTTCTTGCGCCTTCGTTAACTTGGACCCCGCCTCGGCACCGGCCACCACGTAGTCGGTCTTCTTGGAGACGCTGCCGCTGACCTTGCCGCCGGCCGCTTCGATCAGGGCCTTGGCCTCTTCGCGGCTGAGGCTGGGCAGGGTGCCTGTGAGCACCACGGTCTTGCCGAGCAGGGGACCGGCGGCCACCGCGGCCCCTTCGTGCTCGGGCCAGTGTACGCCGCCGACCCGCAGGGCGGCGATAACCTCGAGATTGTGCGGCTCGGCGAAGAAGTCGGCGATGGAGTGGGCCACCACCGGGCCGACGTCTGGCACCAGCATGAGCCGTTCCACATCCGCTCGCATCAGTTCATCCAGCCTGCCGAAATGGCGGGCCAGGTCCTTGGCCGTGGTCTCGCCCACATTGCCGATGCCCAGGGCGAAAAGGAAGCGGGCCAGGGTAGTCGAACGGCTTTTCCCGATGGCGGCCAGCAGGTTGGCGGCGGACTTCCCGGCCATGCGCTCCAGGCCGGCCACGGTGGCCAGGTCCAGGCGATACAGGTCCGCCGGGGAATGGACCAGATCCCGTTCCACCAGTTGATCCACCAGCCTCTCGCCCAGGCCCTCGATGTCCATGGCCCGCCGCGAGGCGAAGTGCAGCAGGGACTGCTTGCGCTGCGCCGCGCAGACCAGACCGCCGGTGCAGCGGGTGACCGCCTCGCCTTCCTCCCGCACCACCCGCGACCCGCAGACGGGGCAGGCCGGGTAGGTGGCCAGGATGTTGAAGCGCGGCGGCTCCGGGCTGGGCCGCCGATCCGCCACTACCTGCACCACCTCGGGGATCACGTCCCCGGCCCGGCGCACGATGACCGTGTCCCCCACCCGGACGTCCTTGCGGTCGATCTCGTCCTGGTTGTGCAGGGTGGCGTTGGAGACGGTCACCCCACCCACGAACACCGGCTTCAGCCGGGCCACCGGGGTCAGCGCGCCGGTGCGGCCGACGTTCACCTCTATGCCCAGCACCTCGGTCATTTCCTCCTGGGGCGGGTATTTGTGGGCCACCGCCCAGCGCGGCTCGCGGGAGACGAAACCCAGCCGGTCCTGCAATTCGCGGCGGTTGACCTTATAGACCACGCCGTCGATGTCGAAGGACAGACTGTCGCGGCGGGCAGCGATGGCACGGTGGTAGTCCGCCAGTGCCCGGCCGCCATGGACCACGGCGCGATCGTCGTTGACCGGCACCCCCCAGGAGGCCAGCCGGTCGAGCACGCCGCTGTGGGTGGCCGGCCAATCCCGGTTGTCCGCGCCCCAGCCGCGCACCTCGCCCAGGCCGTAGGCGAAGAAGGACAGCGGCCGTTGCGCGGCCAGGGCCGGGTCCAGCTGGCGGATGCTGCCGGCGGCGCCGTTGCGCGGGTTGACTAGGGGCGTGCCCCCATTGGCACGCTGCTTGGCGTTGTAGCGCTCGAAATCGGGCCGGCTCATGTAGGCCTCGCCGCGCACTTCCAATACCTCCGGCGGCGTCTCGGTGCGCAGCCGGGAGGGGATGGATTCGATGGTACGGACGTTGTGGGTCACGTCCTCGCCGGTCTCGCCGTCGCCCCGGGTGGCGGCCTGGACCAGCACGCCCCGTTCATAGCGCAGGTTGATGGCCAAACCGTCGAACTTCAGTTCGCAGGCGTATTCGACGAGGGGATCGTCATCACCGAGGCGCAGTTCGCGGCGCATGCGGGCGTCGAAGTTGAGCGCTCCCTCCGGCTCGCTGTTGGTCTCGGTGCGGATCGACAACATAGGCACCGCGTGCCGGACCGGCGCGAAGGCGGCGGTGGCCTTGCCGCCCACCCGCTGGGTGGGAGAATCCGGACTGCGTAGCTTGGGATGTTCGGCCTCCAAGGCCTGCAATTCCCGGAACAGCCGGTCGTACTCGGCGTCGGAAATAGTCGGCGCATCGAGGACGTAGTAGTTGTGGTTGGCCTCCTCGATCAGCCGGCGCAACTCGGCGGCCCGTGCCTCCGGGTCACGCGTCACGCCCGGCGCCTCATGCGAACAGACGCAGGGCGCGCTCGCCGCCGGCCGGGATGCCGCGCGCCTGCATGCGGGCAAAGTAGTCGTTGAGGCGCTTGCGGTCCTTCTGCAGGCTGTCCTGGGTAACGATGCGGCCGTTGTCGTCCACCAGCCGGCCCCCCAGGCTGTCGGCCATCTGCCGGCCGAGGGCGGTCATGCGGTCGAACACGTTGACGCCGTCGCGCACGCGGGGCACGTCGAAGATCAGGGACAGCCCGTGGGTATCCACGCCGACACCGCCGGCGCGGAAGGGCTGGTCCTCCTGGTTGGCCAGGGAGAACAGGGCCAGGCCGTCCTGGTCCTCCAGGTAATAGGCACCGTCCATGCCCAGCCTGAGGCCAGCCTCGGTCGCCAGGCGGTCAATCTCCACGCCGCTGAACGGCCGTGCATCGCGGGCCATGACGTTCAGGCCGATCAGCACATCGACATCCACGCAGAACAGGTCCAGATCCCGCGCCTTGTCCAGGGCGGTACGCTTGTCGGGGCAGGATACCGCGCCGCCCTCTTCGGCCGCGAAGTCGTACAAGGCCCGGCAGTACTGCTCCAGTTGCTCGGCGCCCAGGGCACCATTACGGTCGGCCAGCAGGACACCGAATTCCAGGGACTCGTAAGCGCTGGAGGGGTGGCCGGCAAGGACATCCCAGCCGCCGTCGGCGCGCCGGCCCATGGCGCGGACCGCCTTGCCCACCTTGCGCAGCCTGTCCATCAAGGTGTTGTAGGAGACGAACACCGGCCGGGTGAAGCGCAGCCGGGCCACGTATTCGATTTCTTCGTCCAGTGGGCTTTCCGCCTCGAACGGGGAGGGGGCCGCCTGCTGCGCGGCCGCTTCGGCGCTGGCCCGCGTGGCGGCAGGCGCCGGCGAGGCAGCTGCGGGCTGAAGCTCGGCGACCGGCGGCACCTGGGGTTCAGGGTGCCCTGCCGGGGCGGGCGCCGGTGACGGCGACCCCTCGTGCTGGGGAGCGGATTTCTGGGGCCTGAAGCTGCCCAGGTCCATCGCCGCGGGCGGAAAACCGGGCCGGCTTTCCGGCAGCGGGCCGCGGCCCGCCTCGACAGGCTGCCCGGCGCCGGCCGCATCCGCAT
>DEQR01000042.1 GCA_002360535.1 Thiobacillus sp. UBA3361 | reverse complement strand
GTCTCGAACGCCTGGCCAGCCGGCCGCCTGCCCCGGACCCCGCGTCAGCCGCGCGGCAGGCGGCGCATCCCCTGGCCGGGCGCCTGCCCGAATCAGAGCGGGACGCGGAGATCCTGGCCGGCCTGTTCGCGGCCGCCGGCCGGGCCGGGCTGGCCCTGGACCAAGGCAACTACCGCCTCACGGTGGACCGGATCGCCGGCCTGCAACGGCAGCAGATCACCCTGCCGGTGAGCGGCGCCTATCCGGCCATCCGCGCCTTCGTCGCCCAGGTGCTGGCGCGCCACCCCAGCCTGGCCCTGGACGGTCTGGAACTGGCCCGCGACGGCATCGGGGCGGGCGATGTGCGCGCCACCCTGCGTTTCACCCTTTATCTGCGGGAGGACGCCTGATGGGCGGGCGGCAACGGTTGCTCGCCGCCTTGCTGGCGGCCACCCTGGCGGCGGCGTGGTGGGTCGGCCGGGAAGAGGGCGGTGACGTGCCCGAGGTGGTGGGCGCGATATCGTCCGGGCGGCAGGCCGGGACATCCTCCCCCATCCCCGGTCCGTCCCCCCAAGGGGGAGGGGCTGGGGGAGCGGGCGGGCACACCCCGGAAAACCGCTTCACCGCCATCGGTCCGGACCTGTTCCCGGTCCAGACCTGGCGTCCGCCGCCCCAGCCGGTGGTGCTGCCGCCTCCGCCGCCGCCCCAGGCGCCGCCGGTGCCCTACAAGTACCTGGGCCGCTGGCAGGAGGACGGCGCGGAAGTGATCTTCCTGGCCGAGGGCGACCGCACCCGCGCAGTGCGCCGGGGCGAACGGCTGGGCCAGTGGCGGGTGGAGGAGATACGCGGTGACGGCATGACCCTGCTCTATCTGCCCCTGGATCAAACACGAACCCTGAGACTGGCACCATGAAACCGACACCCCCATCCCACCCCGTCCGGGGCGCCATCCTGGCCCTGGCAGCCGTTCTGCTGGCAGGCTGTGCCACGGACGCCGCCCTGCGCGAAGGCGAGCGGCTGATCGCCGAGGGGCAGCCCGAGGCCGGGCTGAAGCAGCTGGAACAGGCCATGCGGGAGCACCCCGACGAGCTGCGCACCCGCACCGCCTACATCACCCACCGGGACCGCCACATCGCCGCCCTGCTGCAGCAGGCCGACGCCCTGCTGCGGGCCGGCCAGCCGGAGGCGGCGGAGGCGCGCTACCGGGCGGTGCTGGAGCTGCATCCCCAGAACCCGCGCGCCCCGGCGGGCCTGGCCGCGGTGCAGATCGCACGGCGCAACCAGGAACTGCTGGCAGCGGCCGAGGCGGCCCTGAACCGCAACGAGCCCGAGGCCGCCCGCATCAAGCTGCGCGCCATCCTGGCCCAGACCCCGGATCACGCCCAGGCCGAGACCCTGCTCAAGCGGCTGGAGGAGAAGGCCCGCCGCGCCACCGGCATCGAGCCCCCCCAGCTGGGCGAGGCCTACCGCAAGCAGGTCTCCCTGGAGTTCCGCGAGGCGCCGATGCGCAGCGTGTTCGACGCCGTGTCGCGCCAGACCGGCCTCAACTTCGTGTTCGACAAGGACGTGCGCGCCGACCAGCGCGCCACCGTGTCCGCCCGCAACACGCCCATTGCCGAGGCTCTGGACATGATCCTGGGCAGCAACGGCCTGGCCAGGAAGGTGCTCAACGCCAACACCCTGATGATCTACCCCAACCTCCCCGCCAAGCAGCGGGAGTACGAGGAGGTGGCGGTGCGCAGCTTCTTCCTGGCCAATGCCGACGCCAAGCAGGTGATGACCATGCTCAAGAGCATCGCCAAGATCCGCGACGTCTATGTGGATGAGAAGCTCAACATGGTCATGGCCCGGGACACCCCGGAGACCCTGCGCCTGGCGGAAAAACTGGTGGCGGTGGCCGACCGGCCGGAGCCGGAGGTGATGCTGGAGGTGGAGATTCTGGAGGTGTCGCGCGGCAAGCTATTGGAACTGGGGGTGCAGTGGCCGACACAATTGAGTGTTTTAAATGTTGAGCAGACAACTCCAACTTCGGTCATTACGGATACCACGGGCGCAACCACGGCAACCAACACGATTCGACAATTGCCCTTGAACATCCGAACTGTTCGAAATCAGGGTTGGGGCGATCTGGGGGTTTCTCCTAACCCACTACTCAACCTTCGTAGTGAAGATGGCGACGTCAACCTCCTGGCCAACCCTCGCATCCGGGTGAAGAACAAGGAAAAGGCCAAGATCCACATCGGCGACAAGGTGCCGGTGATCACCTCCAACGTCACCTCCACCGGGGTGACCTCCGAGTCCGTGTCCTACCTGGACGTGGGCCTGAAGCTGGACGTGGAGCCCCAGGTGATGCTGGACGGGGACGTGGCCATGAAGGTGGGCCTGGAGGTGTCCAACATCGTGCAGCAGGTGAAGACGGCCACCGGCACCCTCACCTACCAGCTGGGCAGCCGCAACGCCACCACCAGCCTGCGGCTGCGGGACGGCGAGACCCAGGTGCTGGCCGGTCTGATCTCGGACCAGGACCGGTCCAGCGCCAGCAAGGTGCCGGGCCTGGGCGACCTGCCCCTGATCGGGCGGCTGTTCTCCAGCAACCGGGACGAGAAGAACAAGACCGAGATCGTGCTGCTCATCACGCCCCGGGTGCTGCGCAACGTGGAGCGTCCGGAACTGGCCGAGGCGGAGTTCCTGGCCGGCACCGAGGCCGCCGTGTCCGCCCAGCCGTTGCGCCTGCGCCCGGCCGTGGGCCTGCCGGGCCGGCCGCCGGTGGATCTGCCCGAGCCGGTGCCGCAGGAGCTGCCGGCGCCGGTGCAGGAGCCGCAGATTCCCCCGTTCGTGCCCCAGCCGCCCGTCGCCGCGCCGCCGCCAGCGCAGTGATCCGTAGGCCGACCGCCGAATGCTGACCGCTGACCGCTCAAAAGGCTTCACCCTGGTCGAGTTGGTCATCACCGTGGCCATCCTCGGCGTGCTGGCCATGATGGCCGTGCCGTTGCTGGAGATGACCGCCAAGCGCCAGAAGGAGGCCGAACTGCGCGCCGCCCTGCGGCAGATCCGCACGGCACTGGACGACTATCACCAGGCCTGGCTGGACAAGAAGGTCGAGCGCATCGAGGGCGCCTCCGGCTACCCGCCGGACCTGGAGTCACTCGCCAAGGGCGTGCCCGACATCACCCACCCCGAGCGGCGGGCCATGTACTTCCTGCGCCGCCTGCCCCGGGATCCCATGAGCACGGAGCCCGACGCCACCCCCGCCGAGACCTGGGGCAAGCGCAGCTATGCCAGCCCGCCCGACGAGCCCCAGGAGGGGGAGGACGTGTTCGACGTCTATTCCAAATCGCCGGGGCTGGGGCTGAACGGCGTGCCGTATCGGGAGTGGTGAGATGAGACGCAAGATGCAAGGTGCAAGGTGCAAGGGTGAAACTGCAGGTTTTCCTTGCCCCTTGCCCCTTGTCCCTTGTCCCTCCCGCAAAGCCGGTTTCACCCTCATCGAACTGCTGGTGGTGCTGGCCATCATCGCCACCCTGCTGACTCTGGCCGCGCCGCGTTACTTCCAGCACGTGCAGCGTTCCAAGGAGGCGGTGTTGCGGGAGAACCTGGCCACCCTGCGGGAGGCCATCGACCAGTATCACGCCGATAAGGGCCAGTGGCCCGAATCCCTGCATGCCCTGGCCGAGGCCCGCTACCTGCGCCAGGTGCCCCGGGACCCAGTCACCGACCGGGACGATACCTGGGTCGAAGTGCCGCCGCCCGCGGAGGCGGCGGCGGGCGTCTTCGACGTGAAGAGCGGCGCCGAGGGGGTGGCCGGCGACGGCACGCCCTACGGTGAACTCTGACCGGTCCGCCGCCTGCCGGTCGCCCTCAGCGCCGCCAGAACCGCCAGGCCCGCCGGGGGGTGAGGGCGACCGCGCGCGGCGTGGCGCCCGTGCCTTCCAGCACCAGCCTGTCCAGGCGGCCCCGGCGCAGGGCGGCCAGGGCGGGGCGGAACCAGTTTTCCTCCAGGTCCAGCAGTCCCCGTAGCCAGGCATCCGGATCGCCGTAACGGGCCGCGGCGGACAGGCGGCCGGTGGCCACCAGGCCCGTGCCGCCGCCCTGGATCAGGACGTCCAGCCGGGCCGGCGGCACGCCGACGGGGGCACCGGCGGCGCGCGCCAGGGCCCGGGCGACGGGCATGTCGGT
>DEQR01000076.1 GCA_002360535.1 Thiobacillus sp. UBA3361 | reverse complement strand
TTACAGATCGGCGGGATGGAAGTGCAGGTCCTCGGTGCGCTCGCCGTAGCCGTTGTAGTTGAGGCATTCGCCCAGTTCGCGCAGCCCGGCCAGGCAGACGATCGCGGCGAGCTTGGCGCGGTCGAGGGATCCGTCGTCGCCGAGGACCGCGTCGCCGAAGGCGGCGACCACCGCCCAGGCCCGATACCGGCCGCCGACGTGGCGATCGACCAGCAGGCTGGTGCAGACGTCGGCCGCGGTGTCCAGGTGGGCCTCGAAAAGGGCGTGCGCGGGCAACCCGCCGGGCTCGTGGTGGTCGAACCAGCGCACCCGCACGCCCCGCGCCAGCAGGCAGGCCAGGGCATCGGCGTTGGGCCCCACGGCGATGTCCAGGACGGTGACCCGATCGCCGGCCTGGGCGCTGACCCGCTGCAATAATCCGATATCGCGCTTGACGCCGGTGATAAGCTCGCCGGCGACGGGTTCGAACAGCCGCAATTGATGCAAGGCACAGATTCCATCCGCATCGCCGTTGAAGACGTCGTGGTGCATGGGTTTCGCCTGTGGGAAATACAACCAGTCTAGAACCAACGAGCCGTTTCTCCAGTCTTCCTGCCACCGTGCCCTCCGCCCACGAACACCCCCACCGCAACGTCTGGACGCTGGTCATCGGCTATGCTGCCTTTCTGATCGGCAGCAGCCTGCACCCCTTCCGGGACTGGGAACCGTCCCAGTGGTCGGCCGCCTTCCTCAGCGCCCCGCTGCCGCCATTCATCACCCGCACGGACATCTCCACCAATTTCCTGGTCTATGTGCCCTTCGGCTACATGCTGGCCCTGGCCCTGGCGCGCCCGCGCAAACGGGGTGGGGCCGTGACCCTGGCCAGCCTGGCCGGGCTGGCCCTGAGCCTGGCGCTGGAAAGCCTTCAGCAATTGGTGCCGGCACGCATCGCCTCCAACCTGGACGTGTTCCTCAACACCCTGGGCGCCTGCACGGGGGCCATCCTGTCGCTGCACCACCAGCGCTTCCTGCGCGCCTTCCGCAAGGCGCACCGCTGGCGGGTGAAGTGGTTTCTGCCGGGCAGGTGGGTGGATGCAGGGCTCGCGCTGCTGCTACTGTGGGGATTGGCCCAGTTCTCCCTGCTGCCGGTGCCTGGGGCGGGCTGGCTGGGACTGCATTTGCGCTCCATTGACACCTCCCTGGGGGGGCTGGACAAGCTCAACCTGGCCTGGTTCGGGGCCGTCACCCTGGAGATGCTGACCCTGGGGGCGTTCACCGCCTGCCTGCTGCGGCCGGGCCGCTATGTCAGCGCCATGGTGCTGCTGTTTCTGCTGGCCTTCGCCATCAAGCTGCTCACCGCCACCATCCTGCTCAAGCTGCGCGTGGTAGGGGGGGTGCTGTCGCTGGAAACCCTGTCCGGCTTCCTGCTGGCCTTCTGGCTGCTGCTCAATCCCTTCCTGTCCAGGCGGCGCGTGGGGCTGGCCGCCGCCCTGCTGGGCGTCACGCTGCTGGCACGGCTGGCGCTGGCCGAGTACCTCCTCCTGCCCAAGGCCAGCCTGCTGAACATCATGGGCCTGGCCAAGGCATCCGCCTCCCTGTGGCCCTATCTGGCCCTGGGGGTGATATGGCTCGTCCGGCTGCGCGCGTACAGACGCGAGCAAGCCCACCGGCCGCATCCCAAGCCACCCCACGAGACACGGCACGAGGCGGGGAAGACCTCACCAATCGACGCTGACGGAAACTCCCGGACGCGCCGGGAGGCTGGCGACAACCACGCCTGAGGCATTGGCCCGCAGCACCGCCTTGTGCGCACCGGCCGTCACGGTGATTTCGGCCAGGGGTGGCAGGCCGAGCAGATAGAGGCTTTCCTGCGCTCCCGGCTGGCTGAATGCCAGGGACCGGGCGGCGGATCGCGCCACGAAGACGACCAGGCCCTTGCCGAGGGCGATGCCCCGCCCCTCGCCGCGGGTGAGTCTGAGAGGGGTAGCCAGGTCCGTCCGCGCGGTGTCCAGGCTGGGCGAGAGCACGACCAGGAAATGGTCGAGCGCCGCCGGCCGCGCGGGCTGGAATTCCAGCCGCCAGAGGCCGGCGTCGAACCAGGGTTGCGCCTGCCCGACGCCCTCGTCGGCGTTGAAGCCGTCCAAGTCCCTGTCGTCCCCATCCGCCTCCACGTAGAAGCGGTGCCGCTCGCCGCCCACCAGGCGGGTGATGCCCGCTTCCGGCAGCAGGCGCTGCACGAGCAGATGCCCTTTGCCGTTGCGCACCCGGACGACACCGGACACCGTTTCCAGGATGCCGTCGTCCGACTGCCCCCGCCGCACCGCGAGCCCCTCGGCCGCGGGTCGGGCCATGGTGTGCAGCAGCCATTTCTTGACATATTCGGGCCGCGTCGAGCGCACCTCGTCGTGCACGATGAGGCGGTCCTCCCAGGCCAGATAGAGCAGCTCCCGCCGCACGCCGGCGACCTTGCCGCCCCTGCCGCTGCCGTCGTGGCGCGGGTTGTCGTAGGCCGCCGTGAGGTCGCTGTCGATGTAGGTGTAATCGGCCGGGCGGTGATCGAAGCTGACGATCTCGCCGCCTTCGTAGTGTCCGCCCGCTCCCAGGTTCTCCCGCCACTCGGCGACACTGTGCACGGCGCTGCCGGTGGGCATGACCAGCCGCTGCCCACCCTCGGCCACGTTGCGGGTGAACAGGCGGTTGGGCCGGACCTGCTCGCCGGGACGCAGCACCAGCAGGGCGTTATGCGCCACCGTGCGCATCGAGTAATACAGCCGGTGCGGGGTTGGAACGCCGTCATAGACTCCGCTCTTGACCGCCAGCGGGGCGCCCTTGAACAAGGTGAAGTGGCCGGCGTCGTAATGCCCGTGATGGGTGAAACTCTTGCCCGCCCGGTAGCCGATGAAGGTATCGTCCGCACCCCAACCGGAACGGATGTAGGCCTGGTCCATGGCGCGGCGCCCGAACAGGGCGGCGGTGGGCAGCCGCAGCTCCAGTCCGCGCAGGCTGCCAGCCTCCAGGGCCGGCAGGCCGGGGAGCGCCGGATCCTGGAACAGGGACTTGCCCCAGCGATAGTCGGAGTAATAGCCCTCCACCCCGTGCAGGCCTTCGATGTGGCGGGAAAAGCGGGTGAACACGGGATCACGGGTCAAGGCGGCGATCAGGTCGATGACCCGCTGGGTCTCGTCCTTCAGATCGACACGCGGCCCCTCGTCGCCCAGGGCCTCGATGCGGTTGTCGGGGCGGGTGGCATAGAGGTGCCAGAGGCCCACCCGGTGCATGATCCCGCGGATTTCCTTACCTCTGGCGGCCCCTTCCAGGCCGTTCACGTAGGCCGAGGCCGCCAGGGTCAGCACGAAGGCCCGGCTGTTGATCCAGTAGTTGTAGCCCTCGGGCCAGGCCTCGGTGAGGGCGAGGGCGCGCATCGCCTCCAGGAAATGGCCCTGGGCGCGGCTGAGCGCGGTCTTGTCCGGCACCCGTTCCGGGTCCAGGGCGATGGCGCACAGCCAGGCCGCCGCGGCCAGGGAGGCGCGGCCATGCCACAGGCTGGGTTCCGGCCGGTCGAGCAGCGCCAGATAGGCGCGCAGGGCCTGGAACAGGGTGGCCTCGATGCGACGTTGCGCACGCTCGTCCAGCAAAGGGGTGGATCGGGCCAGGTCGTAGGCCAGGGCCAGTTGCCAGCCGTTGCCCACATCGCTCGTATTCAGCGTGACTTCCGCCAGCCTGAACGCCTGCATGGCCTGGTCCAGTTGCCCAAAGCGAGCCGGGTCCGCCGTTTGCAGCCAGCAGGACACCAGTTTGAGCACATCGTTCGCGTCGCAGTCACCGGGCGGCCCGCCCGGCAGGCCGGACAAGCGGCGGGCGATTTCCGGATGCAGGGCGGTCCCCTGCCAGCCGGCCAGGCCGGGCAGCAGGATGCGCGGATGGCTGCCTCGGAAGCTGCCGTCCAGCACATGGTCCCGGTAATCGGGTACACCGGTCACCTTTTCGCGGACCCATCCCGAGTCCAGGCCCAGGCCCTGAATCGATTTGGCAAGGATCAGGCCGGGTTGCACACCGAACTGGCTGGAAGCCCAATGCACCCCGCCGGTACCGAGCAGCAGGAAAGCGCTGCCCCAGGATATCCATGCTATCCAGCCCGCAGTTCGGTTGACCAAGCCCTTTCCGGCGTGGCTTTCGCCGCCCGCGGAGGAGGCGCGCTCCAACCCGGCGTGTGTCCGGCCGCGTCCCGATTCAGTCCGCCTGCCGGAGTGCCCGCCAGGAATCAGACTGACCATGCCCATGGACATGAACAGCAGGAAAGCGACCCGCGGCACGTCCAGAAGAGCGCCGAACAGGCCCACGGCCAGGAAGGCCGGCAACACCCCGAGGTAATGGACACCGGACGTGTTGCCCCTGCGCGCGAGGACGACAGCGCGTCCCAAGGCATAGAGCCAAAGAAGCGACATGGCCGCGATACCCAGCACACCCTGCTCGAAGGTCAGGTGCACCCAGAAATTCTTCATGTGCCAGGGCAGGTGCTCATAGTCGTAATAAGCCAGCCAATGGTCCATTCCGGACCGGAAGTCCCCGTTCGCCAGCCGGTTCCGTCCCTGGCCGTCCAGGAGCTGGAGGTCATCGACTTCGATGCTACCGTTCATGCCGGGACGAACACCGTTGGGATTGCTCAACTGCAGCACGATCGGCCGCCGGAGCCATTCATGGGCGCCCGCGCCCTGTTCAGGCCAATGCAGGCGGGCTTCGAGGACTTGCCAGACGCCCCGTGCCGGCGGATTGCCGGCCAAGGACACCTGAACGCAAGAGGGGTTCCAAAGCTCGAACTGCAGGATATGGCGCCGGCATAGGTTGATGGCCAGAGGGGCGGAGGCGTCATACACCCTCACCCTGAGGCTGAGCCGATAATCCTGCCCTGCCTCCAGGTTCACACGCTGACCCAGGATCATTTCCCTGCCCGTTCCCAGAGTCAGATAGGTGTTGCCCGCCTCGCTGCCCAGGGCATGCACCCCCACCTCCCCCGCCCCGTAACGCCACAGATAATCGCCGGGGAAGCGCCCCAACCCTTTACCGGCCAGCGTGGTGACGGTACTGCCGTCCATCAGTGAAAACACCTTTTGCCAATGTTCCGCACGGGATTCCAGGTCTTCCCGGACGGTGGCCGACCGTTCCGACATGCGATAACCGAACAGGGCTGGATAGACGGCGCCAATCCCCAGCGCGGCAAGTGTCAGGCTCGCGATCATCTGCCTCGGTCGTGCCCGCCCGGTGGCCGAGACCCCCAGGATCAATCCTGACAGCATGACCATGGCCGCCAGGCCGGTACCCAGCACGAGGCTTTGCGTGGCGCCATGGGCCACCCATCTGCTGCCCATCAGACCGTGCACGGAGCCGGCGGCGACGACCGCCGCCACCAGGACCGTCAGGCCGAGGGTCGTGCGCCACCCCAGCCGGGCATGAAAATAGCCCAGCAGCACGGTGCCGATCATGCCGGTGACAGACGCCAGAAGGACCGTCATCCCGCCCTCCCGGAAGGCCATGACGAAGACCATGAGCATCGCCGCGAGCAATGGCGGCGCGGCCGCGGAGGCCCAGACCGGCGCACGGGTTGCCGGGATACCGTCCCTGGCCTTGCGGCGCAGCCCTGCGTAGGCCAGAACCATGGCTGACAATCCGACCGCCAGGCCCAGATAACTGGCCCTGGAAAAAGTCACGGTCACCGCATAGAAGCCCAATGCCAGAGCGCCCGCGGCCAATGCCGCCGCCAGCCGGCCGCGGGCGGTGAACAGCAGCCAAAGCGCCGCCGGCCAGGTCAGCGCCAGATAGCCGTCAACTGCCTCGCCACCGATATGCATGTCATGGAACAGGCCGGTAATCCGATAGGTTCCGGAGAAATCCAGCAGACTGCCGATCAGGCCGTAACGATCGGCACCCGCGGCCAGGGCGGCGAACACGCCCCGCTCCCACATGGCCACAAGCCCCAACACCGCCGCGCCGGCGGCAGCGCCCCAGGCGAAGTGGCGCGTTGCCCGTTCTGGCGCCTCCCGCGCCGCATAAGCCAGGGCGGGCAGCAGGATCAGCGCGCCGGCGAACGCCTTGACGTGCCGCAGGGCATTGTAGGGACTGAGATAGCTGGCGAAGGCATTGGCATCCACCGGCGGCAACGGCCATAGCACACGGGACAGGCTGACCAGATAGGAAACCGCCAGCAGGCCGAGGATCACCGCCAGGCCGGGCCGCCTGCTCAGCAGCGGCCCCGGCGTGTAGTGCCCCCGCCACAGGGCTGCCGCGGCGGCCGCCAGCACCAGCAAATCGTAGTCTTCCAAGAATATTCGTCCGCTCCAGGGCGCGAGGTCCAGGAGTGGAATCGCGAACGGCAGGGCGAACAGCCAGATGAGCGGCCAGCGCAGTTGTAGGGCGACATAGCCGGCCAGACCCGCCGCCAGCCAGTATGGTCCCACCGGGTAATCCAGGGCGAGCACCAGGCTCAGCGCCAACAGGGCGAGCGCAGCCAACCTCATGGAGAGGGATGCCCCGGCGCTCGGCCTCAGTTCGGGGCGATCCGCCCCGACGCGGCGCTTTCGAAAAGGGGACCGCACGCCAGGTGCCCGCTCAACCCGTCTGCGCCAGTTCGAGCTGGCCTTCCAGCTTCTTCACCAGGCAATGCACACTCTGCCGTCCGGTCTCCATGACGACGTCCGCGGTCTCCATATACAACGGGTTGCGCAAGGTATAGAGCTCCTGCAATTTGAGCAGCGGGTCACCATCCTGCAACAGGGGCCGGTTGCGGTCGTGGCGGGTGCGCAGGTAAAGCTCGTGGGGATGGGCGCGCAGATAAACCACCGTCCCGCGCGACTTGAGCCACTGCCGGTTGTCCGGATGGAGCACCGCGCCGCCGCCGGTGGCCAGCACGATGCCCTGGCGCTGGGTGAGTTCGTCGATCATCGCCGACTCCCGCCTGCGGAAGCCCGCCTCGCCCTCGATCTCGAAGATGGTGGGAATGGAAACCCCGCAGCGGGCCTCGATCTCCTGGTCGGAATCGAGGAAATCGAGCTGCCGGTGTTTGGCCAGCAGTCGGCCGATGGTGGTCTTGCCGGCGCCCATCAGGCCGACGAGGAAGATGTTCTGGCTCGGTATCATGGCCACGCGTTCCAGTGGTTACCGGTTGTGGTGGCGCAACAATTTCTCGACGGCCTGCTTCAGTTCGCCCTCTTGGAGCCGGTCCGAGAAGTCGCCCCAGGCAGTCAGGGCCGCTCGCCCCAGCCCGGACTTTTCCGGCGGCGCGGGCCGCGCCCAGTCCGCACGCACCTTCACCTTTATTTGCCCCACCGGCGCCTGCGCCGTGGCCAGGGCACGGGCGATGCTGGCGGCCTGGCTGCGCACCCGCGCGGCGGCGGCACCGTGCCGGCAATAGACGATGGCGGTGTCGTCGCGCAGCGCGCCTACCCGGCATGATTGGGCAATGGCCGGCGTCACCGCCGACGCGAAGCGCCGGTTGAGCTGCTGCAGCCGCTCCGCCTCGGGCAGCAGCACGGCCAGGGACTTGTCCTGATGCAGCAGGCCGCGCAGACGGATCAGCGATGGGGTAGGCACGAGGCTGTAAGAAAGCGTTAAGGGCGCGTATGTTAGCATTCGCCACTTGATCTCCTGGCTAACCCCTTAATTTCTCTGGCATTCGCTTCATGCTCCCCAATATCATCAAGAAGGTCTTCGGCAGCCGCAATGACCGCCTGCTCAAGCAATACCGCGGCACGGTGCAAAAAATCAACGCCTTGGAGGCCGATTACGAAAAGTTGTCCGACGAGGCACTGCGCGGCAAGACCGGCGAGTTCCGCACCCGCCTGGAGAAGGGCGAAACCCTGGACCAACTGCTTCCCGAAGCCTTCGCCACCGTGCGCGAGGCCGGCAAGCGTGCACTGGGCATGCGCCACTATGACGTGCAGATGATCGGCGGCATGGCCCTGCACCAGGGCAAGATCGCGGAGATGCGCACCGGCGAAGGCAAGACCCTCGTCGCCACGCTCGCCGTCTATCTCAACGCCCTGCCCGGCCAGGGCGTGCACGTGGTGACGGTGAACGATTACCTGGCCAGCCGCGACGCAGACTGGATGGGCAAAATCTACCGCTTCCTGGGCATGACGGTGGGCGTCATCTACTCGCAGCAGCCCAACGAGGAAAAACAGACTGCCTATGCCGCCGACATCACCTACGGCACCAATAACGAATACGGCTTCGACTACCTGCGCGACAACATGGTCTTCCACCCCAGCCAGCGGGTGCAGCGGCCGTTGAACTACGCCATCGTCGATGAAGTCGATTCGATCCTCATCGACGAGGCGCGCACGCCACTGATCATCTCCGGCCAAGCCGACGACAACGTCGCCCTGTACCAGGCCATGAACGTGGTGCCGCCACAGCTGGAGCGCCAGGAACGGGAATACAAGGACGACGAGCCGGAAGAGAACCGCCCGCCGGTGGGCGACTACACCGTCGATGAGAAGGCCCACCAGGTCATGCTCACCGAGCGGGGCCACGAGAAAGTGGAAGAAATCCTCACCCGGATGGGTTTGCTGCCCGAAGGCGGCAGCCTATACGACGCCGCCAACATCCGCCTGATGCACCACGTCTATGCCGCCCTGCGCGCCCACGTGCTGTATCACAAGGACCAGCACTACGTGCTGCAGAACGGCGAGGTGATCATCGTGGATGAATTCACCGGCCGCCTGATGCACGGCCGGCGCTGGTCCGACGGTCTGCACCAGGCGGTGGAGGCCAAGGAAGGGGCCAGCATCCAGAAGGAGAACCAGACCCTGGCCTCCATCACCTTCCAGAATTACTTCCGCATGTACAAGAAGCTCTCGGGCATGACCGGCACGGCCGACACCGAGGCCTACGAATTCCAATCCATCTATGGCCTGGAGACGGTGGTCATCCCCACCAACCGGCCCATGATCCGCAAGGACATGAACGACCTGGTCTATCGCACCGGCAACGAGAAATGGAAGGCGGTCATCGACGACATCCAGGACTGCCACCGGCGCGGCCAGCCGGTGCTGGTGGGCACCACCTCCATCGAGGTGAACGAGTTCCTGTCCGGCCTCTTGCAGAAGGAAAAGATGCCGCACCAGGTGCTGAACGCCAAGCAGCATGCCAGCGAAGCCCAGGTGGTAGCGCAGGCCGGTCTGCCCGGCGCCATCACCATCGCCACCAACATGGCCGGCCGCGGCACCGACATCGTGCTGGGCGGCAGCATCGCCAAGCAGATCGACGCCATCCAGGACGACCCGGAGATCCCGGACGCCGAAAGGGCCGCCCGCATCGACCGGATCAAGACCGACTGGAAGACGCTTCACGAAGAGGTGCTGGCCGCCGGCGGCCTGCACATCATCGGCACCGAGCGGCACGAATCCCGGCGCGTTGACAACCAGCTGCGCGGCCGCTCCGGCCGACAGGGTGACCCCGGCTCCAGCCGCTTCTACCTCTCCCTGGAAGACCCGCTGATGCGCATCTTCGGCGGCGACCGCCTGAAGATGATCATGGAGAAGCTGAAGATGCCCGAGGGCGAGGCCATCGAGCACGGCATGGTGAACCGCTCCCTGGAGTCCGCCCAGCGCAAGGTGGAGCAGCGCAACTTCGACATCCGCAAGCAACTGCTGGAATACGACGACGTGGCCAACGACCAGCGCAAGGTGATCTATACCCAGCGCAACGAACTTCTGGAGACCGAGGACGTGTCCGCCGGCATCGCCGGCATGCGCGCCCAGGTGCTCAACGACACCATCAACGAATACATCCCGCCCGGCAGCATGGCCGAGCAATGGAACGTGGAAGGGCTGGAGCAGGCCTTGTCGGCGGAATTCCAGTTGGACGTCCCCGCCGGGCAATGGCTGGCCGAGGACGAGAAGCTCGACGAGCAGGGTTTGCGCGACCGGATCGCCGCCGCCGCCGACGGCGCCTACGCGGAAAAGGAACGGCTGGCCGGCGCGGAGAACCTCCGCCACTTCGAAAAGGCCATCCTGCTGCAGAGTCTAGACATGCACTGGCGCGAGCACCTGGCCGCCATGGACCATCTGCGCCAAGGCATCCACCTGCGCGGCTACGCCCAGAAAAACCCGAAACAGGAGTACAAGCGTGAGGCCTTCGAGCTATTCGAGGCCATGCTCGGCCAGATCTCCCGCGAGGTCACCCAGATCACCCTGACCGTGCAAGTACGCACCGAAGCCGACGTGGAGGCGGTGGAGCAACAGGAACCGGCGGTGAGCAACGTCCAGTACCACCATGCCGACTACGACGAGGCACTGGGCGCGGAGGACAAGGACGACGGCGAGGGGGAGCCGCGCGCCCAGCAGCCCATCCACCGCGACCAGCCCAAGGTGGGCCGCAATGACCCCTGCCCCTGCGGCTCGGGCAAGAAATACAAGCACTGCCACGGCAAGCTGGCCTGATCCCGCGGCTGCCGCGGACAAGGGACCGCGGCGGATTATCCCGATGGCCGGGCGCCGGTCAACGATTCCGGCGGCGGGGCTGGTAATGCACCACGCCACGCATGATTCGCGAATAAGGGAACGCCGCGATGGCGCCGAAACGCGCCACGCCCTCCGTTACCAAGCCGGCTACGTCGCAGTCGGACCCGGGCAGTTCCAACGCCTCCCGCAATCCCAGCAAACCGCCGCACTGGGCCCGTATCTCCTTGCCGAAAGGCCAGGGCCGATCCGGGTCCATCCGCAGGGCGAAACGGGCATTTTCATGCAGCGCCCGATGCAGGGCCTGGCACTGGCCGTTCATGCCCGGTTCGGTGCAGGAGATCGCCTCCCGCTCTGCCAGCAACAACTTCCTGGCCAAGCCGCAGCCCACGCAGCGGGACAGCAGCGCCCGCTCGAACGGACAGGGCAGACTGATGGCACTTTCCCGCGCCTGCTGGTAAGCCTCCTCGTTGTAGCCTGACATGGTCTCGCCGAACGGCGGCGCTCAGTAATCGTCCCCGGCCAGGGAGGGATCCAATTCCCTGGGTTGGGACAGGATGTCCTCCGCCGCCAGTTCGTTGTCGGCAAAGATCATCTTTACGGTCTGGCCGGCATTCGGATCCATGCTCTTGCGCAGGGCATTCGCCACGGCCTTGGCCTCCTTGAAGGTCTCGGCCTGACCCTGCTTGCTCAGGATGTTCATGGGGCCGATCCGATAAATGAAATAAGGCATGAGCACTCCGGATATAAAACCTAGTGCCATTGTCAGGTATTGCCATCCCCGCCACAAGGCCCGTGTCCCCCTCGTGTCCGTCCAACGGCACCCATGCAGGCACACCTCGGAAAGGCGCGCTGATGGTGCAAAGCCTTCACCTTGACGCATTGTTTTGGTGCATGCACCGACCGGAATCTGACAAACACAACATAACTTATTGAATTAAATCAATATATTTGTTGGCACGGTTGCTGCTCAATGGGGGGTGTGCGCTGTTGCACCCATTTATTCTCACTGGAGATGCAAATGAAAAAGCTCGTTCCCTCCCTTCTGCTGACCACCTTGGTCTCCGTGCCTGCCATCGCCATAGCCGCGGACAGCCCCCATACCGTGACCGGAAACCTGTCCTTGACCAATGACTACCGTTTCCGCGGCATTTCCCAGACCTACAAGGACCCTGCCATCCAGGGCGGGTTCGACTATGCCCACACAAGCGGCTTCTATCTGGGTACCTGGGCCTCCAACGTCGAGTCCGTGTCGCTGAACGGCGCCAACATGGAGTGGGACTTTTATGGCGGTTACAGCACGAACCTGACCGATGATATCAACCTGAACGTCGGCGGCCTGTACTACTACTACCCCAGCCAGACCGGTGGCGCCGCCACGGATATCGATACCTTCGAGGTCTATGCGGGCGTCACCTGGAAGTGGCTGAACCTGAAGTACTCCCACACCACGACCAAGCTGTTCGGCATCGCCGGCTCGAAAGGCTCGGGCTACCTGGAGGCCAACGCCACCTTCCCCCTGGGCTCGGACTTCACCCTCGGCCTGCACTACGCCAACCAGGGTGTCGATGGCGCCGGCAACGATGACTACAGCGACTGGAAGATCAGCATCAGCAAGCCCATCGGTGGCTTCAACGTGACCTTGGCGTACGTGGACACGGACGTGAAAGCCACGAACGCGACTTGGGGTGGGAACGTCAATGCGGCCAAGGGAACGGACACCGAAGACCTGACCGACGGCACCCTCCTGCTCACCGTAGGCAAGACCTTCTAATCACCCCCGCGGCGGCCCTGCCGCCGCTCACCCAGGAGACGGACCGTGAAATTCGTAACCGCCATCATCAAACCCTTCAAGCTGGACGAGGTGCGCGAGGCCCTTTCCGCCATCGGCGTGTCCGGCATCACCGTCACCGAGGTCAAGGGCTTCGGGCGCCAGAA
>DEQR01000078.1 GCA_002360535.1 Thiobacillus sp. UBA3361 | reverse complement strand
GCGCCGCCTCGATGGGCCCAGCCCGCGACACCGCCGGCGCCGCCGTCCGCCATCGCGGCCACGCCTGCCCCGACCCTGAGCACCGCCCCAGCCCCGGCGATCGCCCTGGTGGAGAAGCCCATCGCTTCACCCGCCGCCCCCGTTGCGACGCCGCCGGCGACACCCGCGGCACCGGCTGCCGCCGATGCGGCGGAAGCGGCGCGCAAGGCACGGGAGCTGGAGGATGCCCTGGCTCATTTCGAGTTCGACAGTGCCGTCCTGACCCCGCTGGGCCGCTCCGAGCTGGACGCCTGGCTGGCCCAGGCACCCAAGGATAAGCCCATGCGCCTGACCGGCCACGCCGACCGGCTCGGCCCCACCCGGTACAATCTGGAGCTCTCCCGCCGGCGCGCCGAGACGGTGCGCCAGTATCTGTTGGGCAAGGGCGTGGAGGGCAAGCACATCCAGATCGAGGCCAAAGGCGAGTCCGAGCCCGTGAAGACCTGCAAGGGGGGCGCCAACCCGGTCACCAAGGAATGCCTGGCGCCCAATCGCCGGGTGGAGATCGAGACGAAATAGTCGGGGCACGGACGGCAGGGCCGTCCGCACCCCGACGCCGGCCTGAAGCCGCTACCCGCGGCCTTTGCACCCCCGTCCCGCGCGGCGGCGCGGTCCGGACCCTCAGCCGATCCAGCGGCCCCGTACACGACCGGAAAACCATGCCCCGCGAAGAACCCGCTTTCAAGATCAAGAACAGCACCGTTCCCGTCTTCGTCATCCACATCACCACGCTGGACATGGATCGGCTGAAGCGCGAGCTGGAGAAACGTTCGGCCCAGATGCCCGGCTTCTTCACCAACACGCCGGTGGTGTTGGGGCTGGCGGGCATCGCCGGCAGCGACGCGGTACCCGACTTCACCGATCTGGTCCGTTTCCTGGTGGCGCACGGCATGCGGGTGGCGGGCGTGCAGAGCGGTTCAGAGGGACAGCGGCTGGCGGCCACCATGGCCGGACTGGGCATCTTCCCGGACACGGCCGCGCGCGGCGCATCGCCGCCCAAGGCGCCGGCCGAGGAGACGCCGGCAGGCACGGGCACCCCGGTGCAGCCCGAACTGCCCGGCCTGGAGGTACCGGCCGCCGCGCCGGCCGAACAACCGCCGGCCGCAGAAACCGCCGCGCAGCCGACTCAGCGCCCCACCCTGGTCATCGACAAGCCGGTGCGAGCGGGCCAGCGCATCCACGCCGAGGGCGCCAACCTGGTAGTGCTGGCGATCGTCAACGCCGGCGCCGAACTGATCGCCGACGGTGACATCCACATCTACGCCCCCCTGCGCGGCCGCGCGCTTGCCGGCGCGCGGGGCAACGAGGGGGCGCGCATCTTCGTGCAGAGCCTGGAGGCGGAATTGGTCTCGGTGGCCGGCCTGTTCCAGGTATTCGAGGAAGGACTGCCGGACAACCTGCGCGGCAAGGCGGTGCAGGTCTTCCTGAAGGACGGCCGCCTGAAGCTCGAACCCTTGCGCCAATGAGCCAGGCTTTTTACCCTCGCTCCTGTAGCGAGACTGTCATAACGATATTTTTTCTCAGGTCAGGAATAGAACCGTGGCAAAAGTCATCGTAGTCACCTCAGGCAAGGGCGGCGTCGGCAAGACCACCACCAGCGCCAACTTCTCCACCGGACTGGCCATGCGCGGCAACAAGACGGTGGTCATCGATTTCGACGTCGGCCTGCGCAACCTCGATCTGATCATGGGCTGCGAACGGCGCGTGGTGTTCGACATCATCAACGTCATCAACGGCGACGCCGCCCTGAAGCGGGCGCTGATCAAGGACAAGCACTGCGACAACCTGTACGTGCTGCCCGCCTCCCAGACCCGCGACAAGGACGCCCTGTCGCTGGAGGGCGTGGGCAAGATCCTCGACGAGCTGAAGGAGGACTTCGACTGCATCGTCTGCGACTCGCCGGCCGGCATCGAGCACGGCGCCTTCACCGCCATGTACTACGCCGACGAGGCCCTGGTGGTGACCAACCCGGAGGTCTCCTCGGTGCGCGACTCGGACCGCATCCTGGGTATCCTGGCCGCCAAGTCCAAACGCGCGGTGGAAGGCCTGGAGCCGGTCAAGGAACACCTGCTGGTGACCCGTTACGACCCCAAGCGAGTGGCATCGGGCGAGATGCTGTCGGTGGACGACATCCAGGAGATCCTGCGCATCCCGCTGATCGGCGTGATCCCGGAATCCGAGGCCATCCTGCAGTCCTCCAACTCCGGCACCCCCGCCATCCATACGGAGAAGACCGACGTGGCCGAAGCCTACAAGGACGTGGTGGCCCGCTTCATGGGCGAGGATCTGCCCATGCGCTTCACGACTGCCGAAAAGCAGTCCTTCCTGAAACGCCTGTTCGGAGGCCGCTGACATGTCCATGATCGCCAGCCTGATCGACTACCTGCGCGGCAGCGAGAAGAAATCCGCCGTCGTCGCCAAGGAACGCCTGCAAATCATCCTCGCCCACGAGCGTGCCGGCCGCAACGCCTCCGCCCCCGATTACCTGCCCGCCCTGCAGGAGGAGTTGCTGGAGGTGATCGCCAAATACATCCACATCGACCGCAGCATGATGAAGGTGAACCTGCAGCACCACGAGGACTACGACGTCCTGGAGCTGAACGTCACCCTGCCGGAAAACCGCAAACAGGACAGCTGAGCGGCTGCGGATAGCCTACCGACGGTCCGCCAACCAATCCTGAACTTCGAAACGGCCTTCTGCTCCGGCAACGGAGCGGGCACAAGGCCGCCTGCCGACCCAGTCCGGCCATTCTCTGCGCGCCGGGCCTTGCCAAGGCCCGGCTGAACAGGGCTACAATGCTGTCGATTCTATATTTCTGGTATTGTGAATATGTTGTCCAACACTGCCGTACAAGCCCTTTCGGCGCTGGCCCAGGAACACCGGCTGGCCATCTTCCGCCTGCTGGTCCAGGCGGGGCCGGCGGGGCTGGTGGTGGGGCAGATCGCCGAGACGCTGGCCATCCCGGCGGCAACCCTCTCCTTCCACCTCAAGACGCTGTCCCACGGCGGTCTGGTCCACTCCCGCCAGGAAGGCAGATTCATTCGCTATACGGCCGATTTCGAGGCCATGCACGGCCTCATCGACTATCTCTCGGAAAACTGCTGCGGCAGCACCGCCGCTGCCTGCGCCCCCGTTTCGACCCCCGCATGCAAGGAATGTCCATGACCCACCCGACCCTACCCACCGTGCTGATCCTGTGCACGGGAAACTCCTGCCGTTCGCAAATGGCCGAGGTCCTCGTCAACCATGACCTGGCCGGTGTCGCCCGCGCCCTATCCGCCGGCACCAAGCCGCAGCCCAAGGTGGCCGACGGCGCTATCGCCGCGCTGAAGGAAGCCGGTCTGCCCACCGATGGCCTGTATCCCAAGGACGTGGACGCGGTGATGGATCGGGACATCGATCTGGTGGTCACCGTCTGCGACAACGCCAAGGAGACCTGCCCGGTGTTCCCCCGGCCGGTGAAATCCATCCACCTGCCTTTCCACGATCCGCACGGCGAGCCGCTGGAGAGTTTCCTGGCCGTGCGCGACGACATCCGCGCCAGGCTGATCCCGGCGGTTCGCGAACATCTGGGTGTTTGATTCCCCGCAGCCGCAGGAGGCCTGCCATGTCCGAGAGAATCATGAACGTGCTGTTTCTTTGCACGGGAAATTCGGCCCGCTCCATCCTGGCCGAGTCCCTCCTCAACAATCTGGCCGTCAACAAGGGGCACTTCCAAGCCTTCAGTGCCGGCAGCCACCCCGCCGGCGCGGTGAACCCCTTCGCCACCGAGCTGCTGCTCAAGAACCATCTACCCACCGAAGGCCTGCGCAGCAAGTCCTGGAACGAGTTCGCGCAACCTGGCTCGCCCGAGCTGGATTTCGTCTTCACCGTCTGCGACAACGCGGCGGGCGAAATCTGCCCGGTATGGCCCGGTCAACCCATGACCGCCCACTGGGGCGTACCGGATCCGGCCGCCGTGGAAGGCAGCGACGACAAGAAGCGCAAAGCGTTTTTCCAGGCCTTCAACCAATTGCGGAACCGCATCTCCCTGTTCGCCAACCTGCCCCTGGACAAGCTCGACCGCATCAAGCTGCAGAAGGCCCTCGACGAGATCGGCAAGAGTTCGCCATGAGCCTGGCGCGAAATCTCACCGCCGAGGCCCTGGGCACGGCCTTCCTGCTGGCGGTGGTGGTCGGCTCGGGAATCATGGGTGAGCGCCTGGCCGGCGGCAACGTGGCCATCGCCCTGCTGGCCAACACCCTGGCCACCGGCGCCGGCCTGGTGGTGTTGATCCTCACCTTCGGCCCCATCTCTGGCGCCCACTTCAACCCCGCCGTGACCCTGGCCGACGCCTGGCAAGGCGGACTGCCCTGGCGCAGGGTGCCGCCTTATCTGGCGGCTCAGGTGCTGGGCGCCTTCGCCGGCGTGGCGGCAGCGCACCTGATGTTCCAGGAGCCGTTGTTCTTCGCCTCGCAACACGTGCGCACCGGCCCCGCCCAATGGTGGAGCGAGTTCGTGGCCACCTTCGGCCTGCTGGCGGTGATCTGGGGCTGTGCCCGGCAGCGCGCAAGCGCCGTGCCCTACGCGGTCGGCCTGTACATCACCGCCGCCTACTGGTTCACCGCCTCCACCTCCTTCGCCAACCCGGCCGTCACCCTGGCGCGTGCCGCTTCGGACACCTTCGCCGGCATCCGCCCGGCGGACGCCCCGGGCTTCATCGCCGCCCAATTGCTGGGTGCCCTGGCGGCCACCGCTCTGTTCCGCTGGTTGATTCCTACCTTGCCGACGCGCGCAGATGACGTCATGTTGCCGCACTCCGACAACGATTGAGTCCACCCATGTTCAAGTCCTTGCTGGCCGTCCTCTCGGCCATGGCCCTGGCCATTGTTCCAGCCCCCGGTCTGGCCGACTACCAACCCAAGGCCGAGCGGGTCGCCGACGGGGTCTATGCCATCGTCGGCCCCCTCGGTCAGCGATCCCAGGAAAACGACGGCCTCAACGCCAACTTCGGATTCATCGTCACCCCCGACGGCGTGATCCTCATCGACTCCGGCGCCAGCCGCCTGGGCGCGGAGAAGCTGCACGCGGCCATCCGCGTGGTCACCGACCGGCCGGTGCGCTGGGTGATCAACACCGGCGTCCAGGACCACCGTTGGCTGGGCAACGACTATTTCGCCGGTCTGGGCGCCGAGACCATCGCCCTTACCCGCACCGCCGCCGGCCAGGCGCAATTCGCAGAACAGCAGATGGACGGCTTGAAGCGCTTTCTGGGCGAGCGGCTGACGAGCACGAAGGCGCGGCCGGCCGCCAGGGCGTTGTCCGGCGACCGCGCGCGTATCGAGTTGTCCGGCGAGACTCTGGAACTCGCATATACCGACACGCACTTTCCGGGTGACGCCTGGGTCTGGCTGCCCAAGTCGGGCGTGGTCTTCAGCGGCGACCTGGTGTACGTGGACCGGTTGCTGGGGGTGCTGCCCTGGTCCAGCGTGAAGAACGGCCAGCGTGCCTTCCACGCCCTGGAGGCCCTCAGCCCGGCGCGGATCGTTCCCGGCCACGGGCGGGTATGCGACCTCGCCCAGGCCAAACGGGAGACCGGCGACTACTACGACTTCCTGGCGGAAAAGGTCGGCGCGGCGGCCAGGGAGATGGAACCCATGGACGCCACCCAGGCGAAATACGCCGACCTGCCGCAATTCCGGGACCTGCAAAACTACGCCGACCTGCACCGGGCCAACATGAACCGGGCGTTCACGGAGTTCGAGGCGCAGTGAAAAGGATGGAAGACACCAACCGCCAGCGGCGCGGTTGACACCAACCCATGTTCGACGCCCTCGCCAGCCTCCTCGTCCACGACGCCCTCGGCCTCGATCCCGCCACTCGGACCGGCGCGGCGCTGCATTTCTTCGTCATGGACACGGCGAAGATATTCTTCATGCTGGTGGCGGTGATCTACGCCATGGGCCTGTTCCGCGCCCTGCTCACCCCGGAAAAGGTGCGCCGGTATGTGCGCGGGCTACCGGCCTGGCAGGCACGCGGCGCGGCCATCGGCCTGGGCGCGGTGACGCCCTTCTGCTCCTGCTCCTCGGTGCCCCTGTTCATCGGTTTCGTCGAGGCCGGCATTCCCCTGGGCGTCACCTTCGGCTTCCTCATCGCCAGCCCCATGATCAACGAGGTGGCGGTGGTCATCCTGGCTGGCATCCTGGGCTGGAAGCTCACCCTGCTGTACGTCGCCGCCGGGCTGGCTGTGGCCTGGTGCGGCGGCCTGGCCATGGAACGCTTCAAGCCGGAACGCTGGGTGGAGGACTACGTCTGGAAGATCCGCATGGGCGAAACGGCCCTGCCGGAGCACGACGCCTCCTGGGCCGGGCGCCACCGCTTCGCGCTCAACGAGGTCAAGGAAATCGTCGGCCGCTTGTGGAAATGGGTCTTCCTGGGTATCGGCGTCGGCGCCCTGTTCCACGGTTATGTGCCGGAAGCCTGGGTATCCGACCATCTCGCAGGCGGCGACTGGTACACGGTACCCCTGGCGGTCCTGGTCGGCATCCCGCTCTACTCCAACGCCACCGGCGTCATCCCGGTGGCCGAGGCCATGCTCGGCAAGGGCGTGGCCATGGGCACCACCCTGGCCTTCATGATGAGCATCGCGGCGCTGTCGCTGCCGGAAATGCTGATCCTGCGCAAGGTCATCCGCTGGCCGGCGCTGGCCCTGTTCGTCACTGTGCTGGCGGTGGCCATCACACTGGTGGGCTGGGGTTTCAATGTCATCAGCTAGACCAGGAGAGTCCATGAACCCTGATGATCAGGACGACATCCGCCGGAACGTGCGCGTCGCCTACGGCACCGTCGCCCGCCGGGACGGCGGCGGCTGTTGCGGGACGCAGCCTGCGTCCATCGCCGCCGGGCGCCTGGGCTATGGCGAGGCGGACTTGTCGGCCGCGCCGGACGGCGCCAACCTGGGCCTGGGCTGCGGCAACCCGCGCGCCATGGCCGGGCTCTTAGCAGGCGAGACGGTGCTCGACCTGGGCAGCGGCGCCGGCTTCGACTGCTTCCTTGCCGCGCGCCAGGTGGGCGAGACGGGCCGTGTGATCGGCGTGGACATGACCCCGGAGATGGTTTCCAAGGCCCGGGCCAACGCGAGCCAGGGTGGATACGAGCAGGTGGAATTCCGCCTCGGCGAGATCGAGGCCCTGCCGGTGGCGGACGCCAGCGTGGACGTGATCCTGTCCAACTGCGTGATCAACCTGTCGCCGGACAAGACGCGCGTGTTCCGCGAGGCTTATCGGGTACTGCGCCCCGGCGGCCGGCTGGCGATCAGCGACGTGGTGGCCAGCGCCGCCCTGCCGGAAGAAATTCGCCGCGACATGCATCTATATAGTTGCTGCATCGGCGGCGCCGCGCCGGTGGACGAGATCGAGGCCGCGCTGGCGGCAGCCGGGTTCACGGACATCCGCGTCACCCCCAAGGACGAAAGCCGCGAGTTCATCCGAGATTGGGCACCCGGCCGGGGCATCGAACTCTTTGTCGTATCGGCCGATATCGAGGCCGTCAAACCCGGAGGATCCACCCCCATGACCGAAGTCGCCAACCCGACCCCGGAACTGCACGCCGCCATCGTCTCACTGGTGGCCCTGGCCGCCAACATCGCCGCCAACCACCCCAAACAGGGGCTTTGCCAACTGGATAAACTGCGCGAGCTGGGCGTGCCCGAGGCACACATACAGACCGCCATCGACATCGCCAGGCACATCCGCGACGAGGCCGGCCAGCACCTGGACGCGGCTTTCGACGAGAAGGCGGCAGCACCGGATACGGGCGCAGTGGCCGTCGAACCCGTGGCCAAACCCAAGGTCGCCAAGGGCAAGCCCATCGCCATCCCGGTCACTGGCGGCGCCTGCTGCACCCCCACCCCGGGCAGACAATCCTGCTGCTGAGGAGGCACGACATGAAAGACATCAAGGTACTGGGCAGCGGCTGCGCCAACTGCGAGACCACCGCCAAACTGGTCGAGACAAGCGCCAAAGCCCTAGGGGTGGAGATCAGCCTGGAAAAGGTCACCGACATGGCGCGTATCCTCGGCTATGGCGTCATGTCCACGCCGGGCGTGGTCATCGACGGCAAGGTGGTGCATGCCGGCGGCGTGCCGGATAAGAAGGCGGTGGAGGCCTGGCTGCTGGCCTGACCCACGCGACGGCCTTCCCTGACAGGCCACCCCGCTTCGCAACGACACTCCGGGGGGACATCCTTCGGCGGCAAGCGTTCCCGATTCGGCACCCGTACCGCCCGGCATCCTCGCGGCAATGCCTTCGTCTTAACTGTTGAATCCTCGGCAATCCCTCTGAGTCCGGTACACCCGGATTTCCGCGCCACGACTCCGGGCATGCGCGGATTCGTTGATTTCGCTGGCCTTTCGGCACCGGGGGGCAATTGGTATGTGATTTGCTTCACATGGTACGACTCCATTTGTCCCCTCGTCTCACCCAATGCCGGAAAGGAGGCCAAGAAATGCCTGATGCGATTTACGAAATCTTGCCGTATTTCTACATTGGCTCGGGTACCGCCGCAGCGCTCGGTTTGGAGGTCAGTTACGGGCAGTTTTTCGGAATCCTGTTGTTGCTGGCGGGTGTGGTCATTCTAAAAATGCGGATTCAATCCCGTAGGGGCATTCGGGGCTGAGACGGTGATGGCAGCCTGGGCCCGTCGAGGAGACTTCGGCTGCAACCCCGGACAGAACTCGGCCCGCCCGCCGAACCCTGAAGACCTGACCCCGGAGACTGCTCCAAGGCGGGAGTCAACCCGTCCGTCCCTATCCATCCACCTGTTTCACGGCTAGAATTCGCGCCGCTTCCGGGTCCTCCGGAGGCCGGAATCCTTTGTCATGGCTTGTGTTCTTGGAGGTGATCCGTGGGCAATCCCTGTCTGCGGTGCGGGGCGTGTTGCGCCTATTTCCGGGTGTCCTTCTATTGGAGCGAGGCGGACCCCTTCCTCGGCGGCAGCGTGCCGCTGGATCTGACCGAGCCGCTCAACCCCCACCGCAGCGCCATGCGCGGCACACTGCATGCGCCGGTGCGCTGCGTAGCCCTTGATGGCACGGTGGGCGAGCAGGTCGGTTGCACGATCTACCCGATGCGTTCCAGCTCCTGCCGCGAACTGGAGCCCTGGGAGGCTGACGGCCAACCCAGCGAGAAATGCACCAAAGCGCGGGTCGCCCACGGCATGCCACCCCTGGAACCCATCGAGGGCCTGCCGCCCAGTCCGGTGGACAGCCCCTGGCCGCTCACCGCGTGAAGAGGGCGGCCATGGAAAATTGAAGTCCCGCACGGCGGCGGGCGGAAGCCCGAATATATCCGCCGTGGAGCCGGCCGCATTCTGTTAACATCGCCGCCCGCGACCACGTTCCAGTCAAACGGCCGCGCCCCTTACCTTACCCACCCCATCTGCTTGAGACTGGCGTGCGCCCCTTGAGGCGTGGCGACAGGCCGATACCCCACCCGGAGTTTCCATGCATTTTTCCGACCTCGGCCTGTCCGAAGCCATTGTCCGCGCCGTGACCGAACACGGCTACACCACCCCGACCCCCATCCAGCTCCAGGCCATTCCCGCCGTGCTAAACGGGGGCGACCTGCTGGCCGGGGCGCAAACCGGCACCGGCAAGACGGCCGGCTTCGTGCTGCCCATCCTGCACCGCCTGAGCGACAAGTCCGTCAAAGGGCCTTCATCGGGCCGTCCCCTGGTGCGCGCCCTCATCCTCACCCCCACCCGTGAACTGGCCGCCCAGGTGGAAGAAAGCGTGCGTGTTTATGGCAAGCACACCAAGCTCAGCTCCATGGTCATGTTCGGCGGTGTGGGCATCAATCCCCAGATCGACCGGCTGCGCGGCCGGGTGGACATCCTGGTGGCCACCCCGGGCCGCCTGCTCGACCACGTGGGCCAAGGCACCCTGGACCTTTCCGGCGTGCAGATCCTGGTCCTGGACGAGGCCGACCGCATGCTGGACATGGGCTTCATCCGCGACATCAAGAAAATCCTCGCTCTGCTGCCCAGGCAGCGGCAGAACCTGCTCTTCTCGGCCACCTTTTCCGACGAGATCAAGGCCCTGGCTGACAGCCTGCTGCACCAGCCGGCCCTCATCGAGGTGGCCCGTCGCAACGCCACCGCCGACACCGTCACCCAGCGGGTCTATCACGTGGATCGGGACAAGAAGCGCCAGGTGCTGACCCACCTGATCAAGACCCACGACTGGTACCAGGTCCTGGTGTTCACCCGCACCAAGCACGGCGCCAACCGGCTGGCGGAACAGCTCGAAAAGGACGGCATCCCGGCCATGGCCATCCACGGCAACAAGAGCCAAAGTGCACGCACCCGCGCCCTGGCAGAATTCAAGAAGGGCGACCTGCAGGTGCTGGTGGCCACCGATATCGCCGCACGCGGCATCGACATCAGCGAACTGCCTCACGTGGTCAATTACGAGTTGCCCAACGTGCCGGAGGACTACGTGCACCGCATCGGCCGAACCGGCCGGGCGGGCGCCGAGGGCGAGGCCATCTCCCTGGTGTGCGTGGACGAATTCGACTTCCTGAAAGGCATCGAGCGCCTGATCAAGCGGCCCTTACCCAAGGAGGTAGTGCCCGGCTTTGCCCCCGACCTCAACGCCAGACCCGAACCCATCCAGATGCGCAGCAGCGGTCCGGGACGCGGCCAGGGACAGGGACATGCCCGGCCGGCCAAGGCCTCTCCCACGGGCGGCAGTCACGGTAAAACGGAGCACGGCCGCCCTGCTGTCCCGACTTCAAAACCCAAAGCGCGACCGGGTGGCGAAGTCGCCGGTGGACGCCCGTCGGCATCCCACCGCTCCGGCGGCCGGCATCGCTGAACATGGGCGAAGGGGGACGCGGGGCGTCGCTACCGCGCCGGTATCAGGCACGGCGCACCAACATGGTGCGTTCTTCGCTTTGCCCAAGTCCCGCCCATTCCCTTACGGCAACAACAACCCCATGTATAAAAAGGATTTCCTGTCATCGCCAGATAACAAAAAAATGGTTGACTGAATTGGTACGATTTATGCAATATCGGCAATTAAGGAATTGCTTAAATTGCTTCAATCAATCACATATCGAGGAGAACACGACATGAGATCCGCTTCATCCATGCTTCTTACGACCATGTTGCTGGGCATGATGGTACCCGCGCAGGCCGCCGCCTCGGCCCATGCCGGCCACCCAAGCCACACGGAGGGCTGCCACGCCCTGATGACGGCCCAGGAATGCTCGGCATTCATCCACACCCTCGCCGGCCTGCAGCAAGGCACGGAACGGGAGCGTTTCCTGCAGGCCCATCTGGAAACGAAACGGGACCGAGAGCTGGCCTGCAACGGCAAAGCCACTTTCATGCCGGTGACTTACTACCCCCGCAACAAACAGGCAGTCCTGGGCCAAGGCGTCGCTCCCTGATCGGACGCGGCGGTGCGCGTCTCAGGGCGCCGGATTCATGTAGCGCAGGTGCAGGGCCTCGACCTCCGCCAGCACTTCCTCCGACAGGGGATGCTCCCAGGCATCCAGGTTTTCACGCAGCTGTTCCGGCGTCGTGGCACCGATGATGGTGCCCGCCACGAACCAGCGCCGATACACGAATGACAGGGCCAGGGTCGCCGGGGCAAGGCCGAGCCGCCCGGCCAACTCCGCATAGGCAGCCACGGCGGGCCGCACGTTGGGCTTCTGGTAACGCTGGGCGAACCCCTTGAACAAAGTCACCCGCCCCGGCGCATCTGGGTTGTCCACATTCTTGCCGCTCAGATAACCGAAGGCCAGGGGCGAATAGGCCAGCAGGCCGATCTGTTCGCGGTGCGCGATCTCCGCCAGGCCGAACTCGAACACCCGGTTGATGAGGCTGTAGGGGTTCTGGATGGAGACCACGCGGGGGAGTTCCAACTCCCGCGCCAGGCGCAAGAACTCCATCACCCCCCAGGGATGCTCGTTGGACAGGCCCACGTAGCGCACCTTCCCCTCCCGCACCAGTTCCGCCAGGGCCTCGAGTTGCGCCCGGATGGGTACCGCATCATGGGTTTCCTGGGCGGGCTCGAACTGGTACTGGCCGAACATGGGCACGTTGCGCTCGGGCCAGTGCAGTTGGTAGAGGTCGATGTAGTCGGTGCGCAGGCGCCGCAACGAGCCCTCGATGGCCGCCCGGATATTTTCCCGATCCAGCGCCCGTGGTCCACCGCGTATCCAGTCCATGCGCCGGCGCGGGCCGGCCACCTTGCTAGCCAGGATCACCCGCTCGCGCGGTCGTCCACGCAGCCAGTTGCCGACGATGGTCTCGGTTCGGGTCACGGTTTCAGCGCGCGGCGGCACCGGATACATCTCGGCCGTGTCGATGCAGTTGACACCCCGGTCGAAGGCGAAATCCAGTTGGGCGTGCGCCTCGGCCTCGGTGTTTTGCTGGCCGAAGGTCATGGTGCCCAGACAGACGGCGGAGATGTTCAGGTCACTGCTTCCGAGGCGGCGGTATTCCATGGCGGGGACGGACGGATGGGGGAGGGTCCTATTCGAGCCCAATCCTCCCGCCGGATCAAGCATGCCTGCTACGGACACCCAAAGACAGCCTGGATCGCGGGCGCCGCGCGGATCGGCAATTGCGGCTATCCGGATAATCAGGTGGATTGGTTCAAATAAACTATTGTGCATCCCCCGCCAGGGGCCGACAGTAAACACGCAGCGGGCGGGATGAGGCCCGAAGCCGCAATAAAGCCCAGAAATATTCGAGAGAAGGAGACGTCGGAATGAACGGCAAACGGTGTTTGATATGCGCTCTTTTCGTCTGGCTGTCGGGATTCGCCGGCCTGGGACAGGCCCGGGACGCACAGGCAGCCCCGAATAGCCTGCTGCCTGAATTACCTGTCCATCTCTACATGCCGAAAGGGCAAAAACCCGTCCTGACCTTCTCCACCCCATGCATGGAACTGGCCAAGTTCGACAAGGGCGAGGGCCCCCTGGCCGCCATGCGTGATCTGATGGCCGTGGCCGTGGTGCAAACCAGCCAACTGTTGCCCATCGACCTGCAGCCCGTCTGTAAATAGCCGCCGGGTGGCCTGCCCGGACATGGCCTGCCCCACGGCGGGCGCCGTTGTAGCTACCCGGCCCGAGAGGGGTGTACGCACAGCCTGCCTCATGAGTTAGAGTTAAGGCCCGCAAGCCAAGCCCGACCCATGGAGACCCGACGATGAACAACGCCAAGCGCAGCCCCAAATTCTGGCTTGGCAATGCCTTATTGGCGGTTTCACTGATCCTTTTGTTCTTCTTGGGCAGCCTCTGGTCCATGCTCGGAAACTGGGCCATGGGGCTCTGGATGATTCTCGCGGGGGTGGGCATGTACTTGGTTACCACCGACTCGGGGGCCTCCTCGTCCATGCCGGACTGAGCCGTTCCGCCCGATCTCCGTTCCCTTCCACCGCCAACTACATCATGTCCATGCGCGTTCCGGCCATCCTTGCCATGTCCGCGTTTGCCCTGCCCAGTGCCGCGGAAACCCAACCGGATTTGCTGCCGGTCAGGCAGATGAGTCTGGAACTGGCGCGGGACATCGCCACCCTCTCCATCGAGGCGTGCCGCAAGGGCGGATACAGCGTATCGGCGGTGGTTCTGGACCGCGCCGGCAACCTGCAGGCCGCGCTGCGCGACAGCCTGGCGCCCCGCTACACCCTGGAGATCGCGGAACGCAAGGCGGGCATGGCCGTCATGTCAGGCAGCGACACCGGCGGTTTTCGCGCCTCGCGGGCCGATATCCGGCCCGAACTCAACCACATGCGCGGATTGATCGTCATGGAAGGCGGCCTGCCCATACGCGCCGCGGGCAGCCTGGTGGGGGCGGTGGGAGTATCGGGCGCGCCGGGCGGCGAGAAGGACGCGGCCTGTGCCGAAGAGGCGCTGAAGGCTGTCCAGGAGCGCCTGGAACTGGCCTCCTGAGGCCAGCTCCAGGCGCCGCCGTGCGCTAGTCGCGCTTGCGCTGCTGAATCTGCAACCGGTAGGTGTCATGGCAGCCTGCGCAGTAGGTCATGGCCTCGGCCAGCTGGCCGACGGTGTATTTGATGTCGCCCTTGACCTGGGCGTCCTTGGCGATCAGCCGGAAGATCTCGTGCATGCCGTGGCTCATTTCCTGGAAGGCCACTGGCGAATCATTGCGGACCGAGGCCGGCAGTCGGTGCAGGATACCCTCGCCCATGGGCGCGGCCGATCTGGCCACCGCCGCCATGTCGCCGTTGGCCAGGGCGTTGTGGATGTTGAACAGGTGGTGCAGGAATTCACGCATTTCGAACAGCATCTGGTTGCGCTCATCCTGCGTGACCGAGATGACGATGCGGTGATCCGCTGCCGTGAGCGGCAAATCGCCGCTCCCCGCGGCCTGCGTGACAAGCGCCGGCAAAACGCCGACGAGGGAAATTAGCAGTCTCTTCATTCCATCTCTCCCGGGTTATTAACCCATTTCCTGATAGTCATGTCTGTTATTGCGCTATTGTGAGGCCAAAGTGGGGAAATCGCCAGCGTACCCGACGTCGAGAAGCCGATCATGACCGATGCCGCCATCCACGATTTCTGCCTGCCAGGCCTGGACGGCGGCAAGCTGTGCCTGGCGGACCATGCCGGCCGCGTCCTGCTGGTGGTCAACACCGCCAGCGAATGCGGCTTCACGCCCCAGTATGCCGGCCTGGAACGGCTCTGGCGGGCATACGCGGACAAGGGACTGACGGTGATCGGTTGTCCCTGCGACCAGTTCGGCCATCAGGAGCCGCGCGACGAGGCTGGTATTCGCCGCTTCTGCCAGACGCATTACGGGGTGACGTTCCCCATGTCGGCCAGGATCGAGGTCAACGGTGCCCACGCTCACCCCTTATTCCGCCACCTGAAGCAGGCCGCGCCCGGTGTGCTGGGCTCTCGGGCCATCAAGTGGAATTTCACCAAATTCCTGGTGGACCGCGACGGCCGGGAAGTGCTGCGCTCCTCCCCGTCCACCCCGCCCGACCGGCTGGTCGCGGACATCGAACGTCTGCTGTGATGAAGCAGCCCGCACGCTCCGGGCGCGGCCGGCGGCGCCAAAACCCCCATCCGGTCGGATAATCCGCCGCGCAACATCCCCAGACCGCGCCCGAACATGCTCAGCTATCGCCACGCCTTCCATGCCGGCAACCATGCCGATGTCCTCAAGCACTGCCTGCTGGTGCATCTGCTCACTTACCTCAACGAGAAGGACAAACCCTGGTGGTATGTCGATACGCATGCGGGCGCTGGCATTTACGATCTGCAATCGGACGCCGCGCGCAAGCTCGGCGAGTTCGAGACCGGCATCGGCCGGCTCTGGGACGCCACCGATCTGCCGGCCCCGCTGGCCGAATACATGGGGCTGGTGCGGGCGCTGAACCCGGACGGCCGCCTGCGCCTCTACCCCGGCTCGCCCTGGCTGGCCGGACGGCTCATGCGGCGCGGCGACCAGTTGCGCCTCTACGAACTGCATGGCAGCGACGCACCGCTGCTGCACCATGCGCTGGAACCGGCGGGCCGAACAGCCAAGGTGGAACAGGCGGACGGCCTCACCGCCCTGAAGGCCGTCCTGCCGCCCCCGTCTCGGCGCGGGCTGGTGCTCATCGACCCCTCCTACGAACTAAAGGAGGACTACCGGCGAGTGATTACTGCCGTGAAAGAGGGGTTGAGCCGCTTCGCCACCGGTATCTACGTGCTTTGGTACCCCATGCTGCAACGGATGGAATCCCGGGATCTGCCGGAGCGGCTCAAGCGGCTGCCTGCCAAACGCTGGCTGCATGTGTCATTGCAGGTCCGGGCAGCGGCGCGAGACGGCTTCGGGATGCACGGCAGCGGCCTGTTCGTCATCAACCCGCCGTGGGTCACGGCGGAGCTGATGGCCTCGGTGCTGCCCTATCTGGCGCGGCACCTGGGCCAGGACGCCCAGGCCACACACACCCTGGAATACCACGCGGACTGAACGCCACGGGGTTTGCCGGCGGGGTGGGGGCGCGGCCGTTCGTTGCGGCCCACGGAACCGGCCACCCGGCACAGGTCAGACATCCAGTTCCTGCTCGCTGAAAGAGAAGAAGTCTTCCAGTTCGAGCAGATCGTCACCTTGTTGGAGTTCGAGCAGGAATTCATCCAAGGCCTTTGCGTCTAGGAGGGTATTGGGGGACACCTCATCGAAGGCGCCCCTCGCCGCGGGTCGGTCGAATTCGACTGCCGGCGAATCGTTGTGCGGGGAACGGTAAGCGGAAAACTGCATGGTCTTGCTCCGTGAATCCGATGGGCCGTGAAACCCATGCAATGACCATGCCAGCCTCCGGCGCTCACCCACACGCGATCCGCAACACACTGTTTAACTATGGGTTTTGCCCCTCCCACCCGACAGAAGATACGGCCGAGAGAGGACTTGCCCCCGACCGGATGTAAACCTGACCGACACCCGCTTGCCCGAATCATTCGCAGACTGCCACCGGGCACTCAGCCCCCCTGCCGACAACCGTGCCTCAGGGGTGTATAAAGTAAGCGACCCTTGGTGAGGAAGGGTCGATGTCGGAGTCGTGTTGGAGGAGACAAAGATGGACAGCTACACCGATGCCCACGGGCTGAGTTACCCCGAGCGCAGGCAACACCCGCATTTACGGGCCGTGTTCGACGACGCCAAACAGCGTGTGGAACGTTTCTTTCATGCCACCGAATCCTGGGTGGGTAGTTCCATCGAACACCTGGCGCTGCGGCTGGTGCACGAAGCCTACCCGGACCTGAGCAGTCAGGAAGTACGCATCCTGGTGGCCGCCATCGAACGACGCCTACAACCCCAGGTGGCGTGACGGGGGCTCAGCCTGTCGCGCCCAACACATCGAGCGCCCAGGCAAGCACCGGTTGCAGGCGGGGTGGCAGCAGTTGGGCAGCGCGTTCCGGGCTTGCCCAGCGCCATTCGTCGTGTTCCGGCCGGCCCAACTCAGGTGAAACGGGCAGCACCACGTGTGATTCGTCGGTAGTGGCGAGGTAATAGCGGGCGATCTTGCGGCGGTTGCCGTAGGGACCGACTTCGCGAAAATCATGGCCCCACCGGAAATCCAGCGTGGTGAGCCCGGTCTCCTCGGCGGTTTCTCGAACGGCCGCGCCCAGCGGCGTTTCACCCGTCTCCACCATGCCCTTGGGGAAATCCCAGTTCTGCCACGAACGCAACAGCAGCAGCTGCCAGGTGCCACCCTCCGGGCGCGCCACCACGACACCGGCGGACACCGTCTTGGCGCGCGGCTCAGCCATGGCGTGCGATGGGGCGAGTGGGTTTCCGCATGCCGCTATCATACCCACCCGCGCGGCCGGGAGGCATGCAGACACCCCGAGGGGCCGGCGGGGGCCGTCAGGCCTGTTCCCTGGACCAGGAGTCCTTCAACCCCACCGTGCGGTTGAACACCGGGCGCTTGCCCGGCTGGTGGTCGAAACGGTCGGCGTAGAAATAGCCCAGGCGTTCGAACTGGTAATGGGCCTCCGGCTTGGCCTGGCCGACCGGGGATTCCGCCCAGCCCCGAACCACGCGCAGGGATTCGTGGTTGAGGAACTCCAGGAAGTCCCGGTCCTTGTGCCCGTCCGGCTCCGGGTCGGTGAACAGGCGGTCGTAGAGGCGCACCTCAACGGGCACGGCATGGGCGGCGGACACCCAATGGATGACCCCCTTCACCTTGCGGCCCACCGGGTTCTGGCCCAGGGTGTCCGGATCCAGGGTACAGCGCAGCTCGACGATGTCGCCGTGCTCGTCCTTCACCACCCCGTCGCAGCGGATCACGTAGGAATAGCGCAACCGCACCTCGCCACCCGGCGTGAGGCGCTGCCAGCCCGGCGGCGGGGCCTCCGAGAAATCCTCGGCCTCGATCCACAGTTCGCGGGAGATAGGCACTTCCCGCTCGCCGAACTCCGGGTGGTTGGGGTGGAAGCCGGCGCTGCGGCTGGCGGTCACACCCTCCCGGAAGTTGGTCAGCACCACCTTGATCGGATGTACCACCGCCATGACGCGCGGCGCCTTGGCCTCCAGGTCTTCACGGATACAGCCTTCCAGCACCGACAGATCCACCAGGTTCTCGCTCTTGGAGATGCCGATGCGGCGGGCGAACTCGCGGATGCCGGCCGGAGTGTAGCCGCGCCGGCGCATGCCGTGGATGGTGGGCATACGCGGGTCGTCCCAGCCGGCCACATGGCCCTGGGCCACCAGTTGGTTGAGCTTGCGCTTGCTGGTCACCGTATAGCGCATCTCCAGACGCGAAAACTCGATCTGCTGCGGATGGCAGGGGATGGTGATGTTGTCCAGCACCCAGTCGTAGAGAGGGCGATGATCCTCGAACTCCAGGGTGCACAGAGAATGGGTGATCCCCTCCAGCGCGTCCGAGATGCAGTGGGTGTAGTCGTACATCGGGTAGATGCACCAGGCGTCGCCGGTGCGGATGTGGTGCGCGCGCTTGATGCGGTAGATCACCGGATCGCGCATGTTGATGTTGGGACTGGCCATGTCGATCCGGGCCCGCAGGGTGCGGGAGCCGTCCGGGAACTCGCCGGCCCGCATGCGCCGGAACAGGTCCAGATTCTCCTCGATGCTCCGGTCGCGCCAGGGGCTGGGGCGGCCGGGCTCGGTGAGGGTGCCACGGTAGTCGCGCATCTCCTCGGCGGTCAGGTCGCAGACGTAGGCCAAGCCTTTCCGGATCAGCTCCTCGGCGAAGTCATAGAGTTGTGAAAAATAATCCGACGCCCAGCGCACCGGGCCATGCCACTGGAATCCCAGCCAGCGCACATCCTCCTGGATTGCCGATGCGTATTCCGTGGTCTCCTTCTCCGGGTTGGTGTCGTCGAAGCGCAGGTTGCACGTGCCCGCGTAATCCTGGGCCAGGCCGAAATTGAGGCAGATGGACTTGGCATGCCCCACGTGCAGGTAGCCGTTGGGCTCCGGCGGGAAGCGGGTGGCCACCGTCCGGTGCTTGCCGGAGGCCAGGTCGGCGTCGATGATGCCGCGGATGAAATTGGTAACGGGGGCGATGATTGGGGTGTTGCTGGGAACGCTGTCGCTCATCTCGGACACCGGTGATCCGTCTTGCTGACTGTATGAATTGGGGTTTGGACTGCTAGAATCCAGGCGGTTAAGACCTCGCGGAAACCACGCAAAGTATAGCACCGATGCCCATGACCCGATTTTCCCTCCTGTTCGTCGCCCTGTTGCCCGCCGTGGCCCTCGCTGCCGCGCCACGCCTGGAAGACGCCAGCAAACTCCTGCGCCAGGGCCAGCCCACCGCCGCCCTGGAAAAGATCAACGGCTATGTCAGCGCCAACCCCAAGGATGCCCAGGGCCGCTTCATCAAGGGGCTGATCCTCACCGAGCTGACCCGTTATCAGGAGGCCATCAAGGTCTTCAACGACCTGACCGAGGACTACCCCGAACTGCCCGAGCCTTACAACAACCTGGCCGTGCTCTATGCCGCCCAGGGCCAGTACGACCGGGCCAAGCAGAGCCTGGAGATGGCCATCCGCACTCATCCCAGCTACGCCACCGCCCACGAGAACCTGGGCGACATCTACGCCAAGATGGCATCCCTGGCCTACGACAAGGCTTTGCAGCTGGATCAGGGCAACACCTCGGCCCAGACCAAGCTGGCCATGATCAAGGACCTGTTCGGCCCGTCCCGCGCCAGCGACGCGGGCAAGGCCAAGCCGGCCACCAAACCCGCCGGCAAGCCCGCATCCGGTCCCGAGGGGAATCCGGGCAAGAATCCCGACAAGGTCGCCGAGGCGCCCGCCGCCGCCAGCGAGCCGGTCAAAGTGGCCGCAGCCGAACCTGCCAAGCCCACTGCAGCCGCGGCCACCCCGGCCAAGCCCCAGGCTCCGGCCAAACCCTCCTCCGCCGCCAAGCCCAAGAACCCCAAGGCCGAGACCCAGCAGGCCCTGAAGGCCTGGGCCGAGGCCTGGTCCGCCCGCGACGCCGACGCCTACCTGGCCATGTACGCCGCCGACTTCAAGCTGCCCGACGGGCAGGACCGGGCGGCCTGGGAAGCAGAACGCCGCGAGCGGGTGTCCCGTCCCGAATTCATCAAGGTCGATATCAGCCAGTTCTCCTTCCGGACCCTGGCCAGCGACAAGGTCCGGGTGCGTTTCACCCAGCGCTACGAGTCCAACATCGTCCAGGACCGGATGCGCAAGACCCTCATCTTCGGCTGGCGTGACGGCGCCTGGAAAATCCTAGAGGAAGGCTGAGCTGCGTGTCCCGCCTCTTTTTCCTCCTGCGCCGGCTGAGCCGCCAATGCCTGGCCGCCGGTCTGATCCTGCTCGCCGCCCCGGCCTGGGCCGATGACACGCTGGGCGGCGGTATCATCCGGCCGTTGGGCGCCACCGACACCCTGCTGGCCAGCATCTTCCAGGGCATCCGCGACAGCCGCATGGACGACGCCATGGGCGAGGTGGAACGGCTCATCGCCCTGCGCCCGGACTTCAAGCTGGCCCACCTGATCAAGGGCGACCTGCTCATGGCCCGCGCCCGGCCCCTGACCCAACTGGGTGCCGCCCCCGCCGCCTCCCAGCAATCCCTGTCCGACCTGCGCGATGAGGCGCGGGTACGCCTGATGCGCTACGTTGATCAGCCGGACCCCGAACTGCTGCCCAAGCAGATCCTGCAGTTGTCCGGCGACCAGAAATTCGCCCTGCTGGCCGACGCCAGCCGCGCCCGCCTGTACCTGTTCGAGAACGTGGACGGCGAGCCGCGCCTGATCCGCGACTACTACATGACCATCGGCCGCAACGGCACCGACAAGCGGGTGGAGGGCGACAAGAAGACGCCCATGGGCCTGTACCACATCTCCCAGCGCCTGACGCCCAGGGAACTGACCAATTTCTACGGCGCCGGCGCCTTCCCCCTGACCTACCCCAACGAATGGGACCAGGCCCAGGGACGCGGCGGGCACGGCATCTGGTTGCACGGCGTGCCCTTCGATACCTACAGCCGCCCGCCCCGCTCCAGCGACGGCTGCGTGGTGGTCACCAACCCGGACCTGACCGAACTCAGCCAGTATGTGCAGGTGGGCGTCACCCCGGTGCTGATCGCCGACCGCACCGAATGGTTGCCCCGCGATGAGTGGCTGGCCCTGCGCGGCCAGCTGCGGGATCAACTGAACACCTGGCGCGGCGATTGGGAAAGCCGCGACGCGGACCGCTTCCTGAGCCACTACTCCGCCGCCTTCCTTGAGTTGGCCGGGACCGGCTGGGCGGTGAGCAAGCGGCGCAACATCGTGACCAAGGACTGGATTCGCGTCAGCCTGAGCGACACCAGCCTGTTCCTCTATCCGGGCGGCGACATGGCCGTGGCCACCTTCGCCCAGGACTACGCCAGCGACAAGTTCACCAACGCCACCCAAAAGCGTCTCTATCTGCGTCAGGAAACGGGCGGCTGGCGGATCGTGCTGGAACGCACCATGGACCTCCCCACCCGCTATGCTCAACGCTGAACGCATCACCCCATCCCCCTTCGCCGGCCGCCGCGCCGGCCTGCGCGCCCTGCTCGGGCTCGTCCTGGCCGCGGCCCTGCCCGCCTCGGCCGCCGGCAACCGTAAATCCAAGAAAGGCCATCCGATGATCAAGCTCACCACCAACTTCGGCCCCATCGTCCTGGAACTGGACGCCGCCAAGGCCCCCGACACCGTGGCCAATTTCCTGCAATACGCGCGTGACGGCCACTACGACGGCACCGTCTTCCACCGGGTCATCGACGGCTTCATGATCCAGGGCGGCGGCTTCACCCCCGCCATGGAGCAGAAACCTACCCGCGCACCGATCCAGAACGAGGCCCAGAACGGCCTGAAGAACACCACCTACACCATCGCCATGGCGCGCACCCCGGCACCCCATTCGGCCACCAGCCAGTTCTTCATCAACGTGGCCGACAACGACTTCCTGAACTACCGGGAACCCACCGCCCAGGGCTACGGCTACTGCGTGTTCGGCAAGGTGGTGGAAGGCATGGACACCGTCGATCGCATCCGCAAGGTGCCCACCGGCATGCGCGCCGGCCATCAGGACGTACCACGCGAAGACGTGCTCATCGAGAAGGCCGAGGTGATCGAGTAAGGCGCGCCGCAGGGTGGACGGCCGCACCCTATTCATCTCCGACCTACATCTCTGTGCCGAGCGCCCCGACGCCAACGCACGCTTCTTCCGCTTCCTGGCCGACACCGCCGCGCAGGCCGATGCCCTCTACATCCTGGGCGATTTCTTCGAGGCCTGGGTGGGCGACGACGACCTGGCCGAGCCGCTGCACGCCCAGGCGGCGGCGGCCCTGAAGCGGCTCGCCGACGCGCACGGTGTCGCCGTCCGGGTCATGCACGGCAACCGCGACTTCCTGCTGGGTGAGGATTTCTGCCGGGCGAGCGGCGCGGCGCTGCTGCCCGATCCCACCACCCTCGACCTGTATGGCACCTCCACCCTGCTCATGCACGGCGACAGCCTGTGCACCGACGACGCGGAGTACTGGCGCTTCCGCGCCCAGGTGCGAGACCGGGCCTGGCAGGCCGACTTCCTCGCCAAACCCATGGCCGAACGCCGCGTCATCGCCCGCCGGTTGCGCGAGCTGAGCGACCGCAGCAAGGCGGGCAAGGCGATGGACATCATGGACGTGAACACGGACGCCGTGCGCCAGGCCCTGGCCGACAGCAGCGCCCGGCGGCTGATCCACGGCCACACCCATCGCCCCGCCCGGCACGGACTGCGGGTGGACGGCCGGGATTGCGAACGTTGGGTGCTGCCGGACTGGTACGGGACCGGCGGTTATCTGGAATGCGACCACGCCGGCTGCCGGCTGGTCGGCCTGCCCGACTGATCCACTTCGAGCCGGCTGCAGCCGCGTAGCCCGGAGAAGGCCGAAGGCCGAGTCCGGGAATCCACCGCCGGGAATGCTCCCGGACTCGCCACGTGCCTCCGGGTTGAACCTGGGCCTACGCCGGCAGGCTGTCGGGCAGCAGGTCGCCGCGGCCGGTGGCGCGCCCCAGCTTGCGGGGCAAAAATTCATGGGTGGTCCGGTAGCCGCGCTGGTAAAGCTCATCCTTCTGCGCCGGGCTCAGGGCGAACTCGGTGGGCGGCACCGCACCGCTGTCGATCACCACGGTGGTGTTCCAGTACAGCTCAGCCACGTACTCACGCGACAGGGTGGTCATGAAGGCGCGTACCAGCATCACCAGATAGTCCGGCAGGGGAAACCAGGCACGCATGGCTCGCCCCACCCCCAACTGGCTGGCGCGCAGGCGAAAGCAGCAGGACGGGGTGCCGTCGCCGGTCCAATCCCGGCGCAGCACGTCCTCGGCCAGGATGCTGCCATCGACCAGCACCTTGTCCTGCCAGCGGCGGAAGGCGAACAGCAACGGGATACCCATGGAGGCGCGCACCGCCTCGGCCACGTTCATTTCCGGCGTGGTGTCGCGGTCGAACACCACCGGCTCGCCGCCGACCACATCGGTGGCCACCACGTGCAGGTGGAAACCCAGGTCGGCAAAACAGGCCCCGTCCAACTGGGCGTCCAGCCATTCCTCGAAGCGGCGCCCGTCGGTCAGACCGCCGTGGGCCAAGAGCTGATACAGGTTGAAGCCCCTGAACTGTCGGAAATCCGTGTCGCGGAACAGGTTTTGCATTTCGTCCACGGTCTTGCCCGCCGCGTGCAGGGCGGCGACGATGCTCCCCCCGGACACGCCCACGAGATGGTCGAAACCGATCTCCAGGTCACGCAGGGCGGACAGCACCCCGACGTGGGCCGGCAGGCGCGTCCCCCCTCCGGCCAGGATGGGTACGATGCGCCGCGCTTCTCCCCACATGGCCGACCCTCCCTATTTCCCGCCGCCACGCGTCTCGGTCCCGCCGATCCGCATGCGGGTGTAATCGGCGGGCAGGGCGAACAGATCGGCCGGCACCTCGCGGCCGGCGTGGCTCTGATAGACGCGGCTGCGCCCGTCGGCCTGGCGCAGGGCCAGCAGCAGCCCGCGGCGGTATTCCGCGCCGGCCTCCTTCACGTCCATCAGCCATTGGCAACCGTCACGCAATTCGGCCGGGGTCGCCGCCCAGGCAGCCGCCTGGTTGGCCGACAAGGCCTGGCGGAAATCGGCCATCAGGCGCGCCTCGTCGCGCAGCAGGTCGGCATTCTTGAACTCGGCGCACAGCTTGTCGTTCAGGCGCGCCTGGGTCAGCCGGTCCTTGCCGGAGGGCTGGCTGTCGAGTTTGACGCGCCAGCCCTTGGGCGTCTTCACCGTCGGCTTGGCGGCGGCGATCTCCGTGATGCGCCGGGCGAGGTGCGCGACCAGATAGACGGCCTTGGCCTTGCGGTCGTAAAGGATGAAATCCTCGTCGTCGCGGCCGTAGTCCATGCGCATGCGCTCGCCGGCGATCAGGATGCGGCTCTGGTACGTGCTCCCGTCCGGCTCCCGGTCCGCGTAGCGGATCTCGGTCACCGCCTCGGCCCGCGCCGTGGCCGCCAGACAGGCCAGCAGCAGGCCGGCAGCCAGGCGCCGCCGCGCCGCCCCGGTCAACCCTTGACCTCCACGCGCAGGCCGCTGACCGCGTTGGGCAGATGGGTGGTGACGATCGGGTCGCCCTTGCGCAGCTCGGGGCTGTGCACCAGCAGACGGTTGGCGACGCCGCCCTGCTCGCCCAGCACCTTCACCTCCACCGCCTCCAGCCGGCCGGCGCGGACGCGATAGATGCGGCGGCCGTTGTAGAGCGCCGTATAGGGCAGCGAGACGGCCTGCTCCACGGGCGCGAGGCTCAACTGCAGGGTGACCAGGCTGCCCAGGCGCAGGTCCGGGTCGGGCCGGTTCAGGACGAAAAAGGCATCCAGGCCGCGGGTATCCGCCGCCCCCGCCACCCGGCTCAGGCGCAGGTTCAGGGACCGCCCGCCGACCAGGGCCGTGGCAGGAAGGGCCTTGTCCCGGTCCATGCGGGCGAGGATTGCGTCCTGGTGGGTGGCCGGGAGCTTGGCGCGTATCTCCAGGCCGTCTGCCGGGTAGAGTGTGAGCAGGGTCTGGCCGGTGTTCACCTGGTCGCCGGTGGCCACCTCCAGCTTGGCCACATAACCGGCGAAGGGGGCCACCACACGGCTGCGGGCCAGGGCCAGTTCGGCCTGCTCCAGGTTGGCCCGGGCGCGCGTCAGCCGGGCCTGCAGCTGGGCCAGGCGCGCCTTGTGGTCGGCGATGGCCAGCTCGCGGCTGCGCAGGCTGATCTGCTGGCGAGCCAGGGTGCCGCGGCTCTGATCGACGGCCGCCTGGGAATAGAACTTCTCCTCCCGCAGCCGCTCGAAACGCGCCACGTCGGCGGCGGCGAACTCCAGCAGACGTTTTTCCTCGGCCAACTGGTCCAGGTCCGAAGCATGGCGCAACTCCTCGCTGCGGATGGTGGCCACCAGTTCATCCACCTCGCCCCGGGCCTGCGCCACCTTGGGCACGAAATCGCGATCGTCCATCTCCAGCAGCACCTGGCCCTGGCCGACGACCTGGCCCTCGCGCGCCGGCACGCGGGCGATACGCCCCACGCCGGGCGCCGCCGCCTCGGTGAAACGGGGGCTTTCCACCGTGCCGTTCAGGGTCAGGCCGGGGCTCAGCGTCGAGGGTTGGGCCGGCACCACCTCCACCCGCCAGACCTGTTCCTTGGGCGGCACCGCCGGCTGTTTGGGCTTGGTGGCCTTGAGGGCGGCAAAGCCACCGACGCCCAGGGCCAGCAGGGCCACGGGCAGGAGAAACTTCTTGAGATTCATGGGTTGATCGCTCGGCGCAACAGGTTGGGATTATCCCGACCCCGCGTGGGGATGGAAAGTTGCGGACGGATGGGATTTCAAAAGTATGGCTTACGCGGGCGCTCGCCGCCGCGCCGATCTCTCTTCCCCTTCGGGAAGAAGGGGAAGGGATGCAAGTGGAAAGGCGGCGCACTGGCTAGCGCGGATCCACCCACACCTGGCCCTCCTCCACCGCCACAGGGTAGCTGCGGATGGGGCAATCGGCCGGCTCGTTCAGGGGCCGGCCGTCGGCCAGGTCGAAATGGCTGCCGTGCAGGGAACACTTGATGCTGCGTCCCTTGATGCAGCCGAAGTAAAGCGAGTAGTCCTCGTGGCTGCACATCTCGTCCACGCAGTAATGGCTGCCCTCGGCATTGCACAGCAGCAGCCTCTTGCCGCCCACCCGCACCCGCTTCATCTGGCCGGGGGCCAGTTCGCCCGCCTCGGCCACGGCGACGTATGGCACCCGCATCATTTCACCCGCGCGAGCACCCGGCCCGAGTCCAGCACCGCGCGCACCTGCTCGGCCGCCTCGATGAGGGAACGGGCCTTGCCCACATGGCGCAGGATCAGGGCCGCGCCCAGCACCAGGGAGTCGTAGGTCGCCCCCCGATTGCCGGCCAGGGCCTCCATGCCCGCCTCGGCGGCGGCCTGGGCGGTGGCCCGCACGTCCACCATGATGGCCACCTCATCGCCCTCCCGCTCCGACTTGGGCAGATCATCGGGCAGGGGCACCGCGCGCGCGCTCTGCTCGATACCCAGGGAAACCGGGTCGATGTCCATTTCCACTTCCTCGCCCCGGTCTCGATACCAAAACGCCTTGCCCGGCTGGCGCAGGCTGGGAATCACGCCGCCCTCCACGCCGCGGATGATGAGCCCCGAATCGAAACCCGCGTGCCGGGCCAGCATGGCGTAGATGGGCGGATAGGGCTTGTGCACGTAGCCGGTGACGAAGTGGGTGCGCTTGCGGCCGGCGATGGGCCGGGCCGCCACCTCCACGGTGGTCACCGCCTGGCGCTTGATGATCTTTGCGCGCAGGGGCACCAGGTCATGCAGACCGGGACAGAATTGGACCTGGTCCAGGTAGGTCCAACCCAGGACCGGATCAGCCAGGCGGGCAGCGGCCTGGGCCGGATTCAGGTCCACCGGCACCCCGGCGGCGGCCAGCACGTGGCGGGCGGTGACGCCGTACTTAGGCCCCACGGCGTCCACCCCGTGGCTCACCGCCGGCACCCCCAGCTCGGCCAGCACCGGCCCCAGGAAGGGCGCCGCGGGCAGGCAGCGGTTGTAGCCGTCGTAGGGGTCGGCGATGTCCACCACCTCGTCCACTTCTGCGGTCACCCGTTGGGTGGCCTCCAGAATCGCATCCAGGATGCCCTTGTTCTCGTCGTTGGTCTCCCGCTTCATGCGCAGGGCAATGAAGAAGATGCCAGCCTGCACCGGATCCACGGCGTTCTCCAGGATCGCCTTCATGCCCAGCCGGGCCTCGTCCTGAGCAATGTCCTTGGACAGCTCCGGCCCGGTGGCGATGCGCTGGATGATGGAATGCATGGTCTGCTTGAGATCCAGGGTGGGGCTGGCGAGGGACATGATCAATCCTAAGGAAATAGACCGATCGATTTGATCAACATTGCTTGACCGCAGTCAAGTACGAGCAAGTAAAACTTGATGCGGCGTCGCGCACCAGGGCTGGCATAGCCTGCCAGGCGTTACAACACGGGAATTGAAACCGCCCGGTCATTCCAGAACGAGCCGGGGTTCTGAAAGATTTATGGCTGCATGAACGTAGTTAGCTGTCTCAGGTGACCAGGATGTCTGTGACGTCTTCTCGGCCTCTGGCGACATTGGCCTGATCTGGATAGCGGTCGATTGGGAATGACTGCTTCCTCTCAACCTGGATCGGGGCTTCCGACCCGGAAGCGACGGACAAGACTTGCCGCCGAATGTCCGCCATAGGGCAGCAAGCGGCCGCTGGCCTTATTTACCGGCGGCCTTGTCCAGCAAGCCAAGTCCGCGCTCGGCCTTGCCTGCGCCGCGTTGAGCCCGCAAGCGAAATCGCGTTTCCGCGTCGAACTCCGCCAGCAACAGGGTGGTGACTTCATCCAGCAGGCGATTCACGCTGGTGCCACGGCTCTGTGCCAGGGCGCGCAAACGCTCGTGCTTGTCTTCAGGCAGACGTAGGGTCAATGCGCTCATGTTGCGATCTCCTTGAGAAAGTCTTCCGGGCTCACGATACGCAGCTCGGGGAACTTGAGTTCCATGCGCGCGACATCGCGCAAATTTCGGGTCACGATGAAGCGGGCGCCTCCCGCCACCGCCAGTTCCACCAGATGGTTATCGGCCTCGTCCGGCAGATTGGGACGCCAGGCAAAGTAGATGCGCGTCCAGGCGCAGGTGGCGAGAAAGATATCCAGCAATTCATCCCGTTCAGCCGGGCTCAGGCGGCATGTTTCGAACAGTTCGCTTCGTCCCAGCACATCTTCATATTCGGCGAACAGCGCCGCGCCCATCAGCGGCTGGCATTGCCAACGCAGGCAGGCCGCCATCACATGGTGGGCCGCGCCCTGTCCCAGACAGGCGCCAAGAAAAACATTGGTGTCGACAACAACCCGGTGTGCCATGAAATGAATGGTAGCAAAAATGACACCATTAAAGATACCTGGAAGTGCGTGAGGCGATCTTGCGGGCCCTTTCAATCCGTGCCCCATCATGTGGGGCGACGATGACGAGTCGCGCGATGGCGACTAGTACCCGGCTTGCGCCTTTGTCGGGATTTTTTACACTGTTGCTCTCTCTCTCGGCGCGGCGTCAAGTCATTGAATAACAACATGAATAGGAGAGCAATCAGGTTGTGGCAGGGTAATTGCTTAATACAATTCCGAGTGCGCGGGATCGGCCCGCGCAGCAACCTCGGGAGCAAGCCATGCAAAAGAAACCTCTGATCCTAACCCTGCTGACCGGCCTGGCTTTGAGCGGCGCGGCGCCGGCCGCGCTGATACCCTACACCAGCGGCGGGGTCCAGCTAGTCTATGACGACGACCGCGATCTCACCTGGGTGGCCAACGCCAACCTGTTCAAGACCCAGTACGACGCCGACAACACGGTGGTGAACCAGATCATCGCCGCGGTCCCCACCATTACCGACGGTCTCGGGGTCCACACCGTGGTTGCCGGCGACTTCTTCACCAGCAGCGGCAGCATGACCTGGTGGGGCGCCAAGGCCTGGGCCGAGTGGCTGGACTATGGTGGCGCGGACGACTGGCGGCTGCCCACGGCGCTCAACGCGGATGGCAGCGGGCCTTGTGTTGGACACAACTGCACCGGCAGTGAGATGGGTCATCTCTTCTATACGGAAGGGGGCTTGAGCGCGGGTCAGTCGATCCTCGCCGACCCCCCAGGGAAACTGGATGACTACTTCACCAACATGCAGCCCGGCGTGTACTGGTCCGGTACGGAGTACGCGCCGGATCCCCGCTTCGCGTGGTACTTCTACACGGACGACGGCTTCCAGGACGCGTACTACAAGAGCAACTCCTACTACGCTTGGGCTGTTCGCCCCGGACAAATCGCCGCCGTGCCGGAGCCCGCGACGTTGCTGCTGCTGGGTCTGGGGTTGGCCGGGTTGGGCGCGATGCGGCGGCGTGGGTGATTCGGTACTTCGAGCGCTTCGACCCTTTAGGGGGTGTGGGGGCGTTAGCCCCCACGGTTTTAAGGCGGGCGCAGCCCGCCTTTGTCGGGTTATGTTGACACACCATGGCCCGCTACGAACATCTGCCCATCTACAAGGCTGCACTCGATGCGGCGGTGCACTTCGAGAAAGTGGTGGCGGGCTTCTCCCGTTACCACAAGTACACCCTGGGCACGGAGCTACGCAACGCCAGCCGGGCGGTGGTGGAGCAGGTGATCCGCGCCAACGCCGCGCGCAATCGTTCGCCGGAGTTGATTCGATTGCGCGACAGCCTGGAGCGGGTGCTGGTGCTTTTGCGCCTGGCCAAGGAAGTCAAGGCGTTCAAGAGTTTTCAGGCCTACCAGCATGCGGCGGAGCTGGTGGTCACGGTTTGCAGACAGAACGAGGGGTGGCTACGCAGTGTGGATAAAGCGGTGAACGCATCGTGAGGGGGCCTGAATCGCCGCGCCGGCATGGGCGGCGAGCGTGCCGAGCAACATCATTGTGCGCCCGTCCCGCCTGGGGTTTGTTCCAGGCATGACGATGCAGGGCGGGGTACCCATCCGGGATCCCCAACCGGTGGGGCCGCCAAGGCTGGGTTTGCCGGCGGCCAAAGTGGACGGGCAATGCGCAGCCTACGTGTACTGGTCCGGTACGGAGTACGCGCCGAATCCAAACAACGCGTGGAACTTCAACACGAACGACGGCAACCAGAACGCGAACAACAAGAACAACGACAACTACGCTTGGGCTGTTCGCCCCGGAGAATGATGCCCCTTGCTGTTTTCCTTCGAGAACCTGCACCGGCAGTATCTTGCCTGTCGGCGCAACAAGCGTAATACCGCCAACGCCCTGCGCTTCGAAGTACGCCAGGAAGAGCACCTCCTGGCTTTGCGCGAGGCGTTGGCCAGCCACACTTACGCCCCCGGCCGTTCTGTCTGCTTTCTTTGCAAGCGGCCGAAGCTGCGCGAAATCTTTGCCGCCGACTTCCGCGACCGGGTGGTGCACCACGTGCTGGTGGACTATCTGGAGCGCATCTGGGAGCCGATCTTCATCCATGACTCCTACGCCTGCCGCACCGGCAAGGGGGTGCACGCGGGGGTGAAGCGGCTGCAGACCTTCATCCGCCAGGCCAGCGCCAACGGCACCCGCCCGGCCTGGTATTTGCAGTTGGACATCCACAATTACTTCATGAGCATCGACAAGCCGGTGTTGTTCGGCTTGCTGGCGGCGAAGATGGATGACCCGGATGCCTTGTGGATGGCCCAAGTGCTGGTATTCCACGATTGCACCCAGGATTACGTGATGAAGGGCGTAAAGGGTGATGTGGGCCTGTATGGCAAGCTGCCGCCGCACAAGTCGTTGTTCGGCTGCGCCCCGGAAAAGGGCCTGCCCATCGGCAACCTGAACAGCCAGTTCTTCGCCAACGTGTATCTGAACGGGCTGGACCAGTTCGTGAAGCACGAATTGAAATGCCGCTGGTATCTGCGCTACTGCGACGACTTCGTGTTGCTCTCAACCGACCGGGCGCAGTTGGTGGAATGGCGGGATCGCATCGAGGGCCATCTGCGCGAGGCCTTGCGCCTGGAACTGAACCCGACCCGGGAACGCCTGCGGCCGGTGAGCGACGGCGTGGACTTCCTGGGCTACATCGTGCGCCGCGACTACCTGCTGGTGCGGCGGCGAGTGGTGGGCCATCTGCGGGAACGGCTGCGCCAGTTCGAGCAGGCGCTGCTGCTGGACGGGCCGGGCTACCGGCGCTACCGCTTCGACGCGGCGGCGCTGGACGAATTGCAGGCCGTGTTGGCTTCGTATCTGGGCCACTTCAAGCTGGCCGACAGCTACAGGCTGCGCCAGGGCTTGTGGCGCGATTTCCCGTTTCTCGGCGAATACTTCGGCATGGACCTGGCCAGCGGCACGCTGCGACGCAGGGACAAGACGCCACCGGGCCTGCGCGGCGTGGCCCGGCAGTACCGGCATTTCCGGCGTTGTTTCCTGGGGGATGTGCTGTTCTTTCAGGTGGGCAAGTTCATCGAGTTCTACCAGCCGGGCGACGTGCTCGTCGCCGCAGACCTGGGCTTGCAGCCCATGGCGCGGAACCGTCGCGGCGCGCGTTATGGATTTCCGCTCGCACATTCGGGCGGCCACCTCCTGAGCCTGTTGGCGAAAGGGCGCTCGGTCACGCTGATCGGGGAGAGCGGGCGCTTTGGCGATGGGGTGAAGGAGCGGGTGCCGCGCTACAGATTCGAGAGCAGGGCATCAATGCCTCTAAACCAGTAGGATTGGATGTGTACGTCAGCAATAGAACGGTTTGCTGCCATCCGCGCTACGAACTTGGCCGTCTCTTCATGGCCGGCTGCTGCCCGATGGGCATGTTGGCACAAAGCTGACGCTCACAAGAATTGGAAGGCGCTACTCCACAGACTGGTTGTGACCCACCCTTGCCCGACAAGGATGGGTTCGTGAAAGGCAGCGCATTCATCCATAGCAGCCATAGGCCAGCAATAGCCAAGTGATTTGGATGTTCCGTCACGGGTCCGACGATGCTTATCAAGTCGCGAGCTTGCGATACAACGTCCGCTCGCTGACCCCCAGTATCCTCGCCAGGGCCTTCTTGTCCCCGCCCACCTGCTCCAGGGCCCAGTTCACATAGCGGCGCTCGGCCTCGTCCAGGGGCAGCAGTTGCGCCGCCGAGCCAGCCCGCGCCTGTCCGGGGGCGGCGGCTTCCAGTTCCTCGGGCAGTTGTTCAGGGCCGATGATGTCGCCGTCGGCCAGCAGGATGGCGCGTTCCAGGACATTGCGCAGCTCGCGGATGTTGCCCGGAAAGGCGTAAGCCAGCAGCCGGTCCATGGTCCGGGGGGCGACGCGCATGGGCCGCTCCGGCGACAGCCGCTCCAGCAGGCTTTCCACCAGCAGCGGCAGGTCTTCGCGGCGCTCGCGCAGGGCGGGCAGGTGCACCGGGAAGGCGGAGATGCGGTAGTAGAGATCACGCCGGAAGCTGCCTTCTTCCACCATATCCTTGAGTCCCCGGTGGGTGGCGGCCACCAGGCGGAATTCGGCGCGGATGCTTTCCACCCCGCCCACGCGGCGGAAGGTGCCGGTCTCCAGCAGGCGCAGCAGCTTCACCTGCAGGTTGAGGGGGATGTCGCCCACCTCATCCAGGAACAGGGTACCGCCGGCGGCGGATTCCACCAGACCGATCTTGCGCTGGTGGGCGCCGGTGAAGGCACCCTTCTCGTAGCCGAACAGCTCGGACTCGAACAGGGTCTCGGTGAGGCCGGAGCAATCCACCGGCACGAAGGGTTTGTTGCGCCGCGGGCTCAGGGCGTGCAGGGCCTGAGCGGCCAGTTCCTTGCCGGTGCCGGACTCGCCCAGCAGCAGCACCGGGGTGGTGGACGGGGCGGCCCGGTTGATCAGATCGACCATGCGGTTGAAGGCCGGCGAGCGGCCCACCATGCCCAGGGCGCGCGGCCGGCTGCCGATCTCCTTGATGAACTTCATGGTTTCCACGAAGCAGGTCACCTGGCCGCCCTGGCCCTGGATGGGCACCAGTTCCACATCCACGTATTCCTCGCCGCGGGGCGTGTGGTGCAGGTGCATCACCCGGCTGGTCTGGCCGGTCTGCAGGGCGGTCTGGCGCGGGCAGGATTCGCCGCACTGGTCGCAGGGTTTGTCGAAATGATGCGAGACGTCGTAGCAGGTGCGGCCGATGAGCCGGTGCGGGTTGCCGAACTCGCGCTGATAGGCGGCGTTGGCGGCCAGGATGCGGTAGTCGGTATCCACCAGGATGCGCGGTTCGGGCAGGGCCTCGAGGAGGGAGCGGAGTTCGGGGGAGAGGGACATGGTCGGCACCGCATGTCAGAATTGTCATGCAGCATGGGTGCCGGCGTCACATTCGTCAAGGAAGACGCGGCAGGCATCAGGCCAGACGCCGCCACCGGCATCCCAGTGCATTGAATTTACTCAATTTCATGCAGCCTTGCAGGCCTGGCACGGCTCTTGCCCATCCTGGGTATTCCGTGTCATGGGCATCCTGATGCCCCACCCGTGTCCTTCTTGCCGCGAATGGGCGGCACGGACCGGGTCCCGGGCATGGGTCCCACAACAAGCCGAGGGGAAAGAGATGAAGATCGCCGTCACCAGCCAGAACCGTAAGTCCGTCACCGGCCACGCCGGCAAATGCCGCAAGTTCTGGATCTATGAAGTGGAGGGCCGAAAGTTGCGTGGCAAGTCCCTGCTGGAACTGCCCATCGAACAGTCCTTCCACGAAACCCACGGGGTCGAGGCTCACCCCCTGGACAAGGTGAACGTGCTGATCAGCGGCGGCATGGGTGCCGGCCTGCGGCACCGTCTGTGGCAGCGGGGCATCGACGCACTGGTCACCCCGGAAACCGATCCCGACCGGGCCGTGGCCGCCTACCTGGCCGGCAGCCTGGCCCTGGGCGAGCCCGACCACGATGGTCATGGACATGAACATCACCACGGCCATCGCGCCGGCGCCGTTTTCGCGGCCGGCCCTGGCATTCCCATCCTTCACGACACCGGAAAAGAGACGTCATGAAGCAGACCCTGCTGCAAGAGAAGTACCCCGTGTTCATTGCAGAGATCGGCAAGGACGAAACCACCTGCAAAACCGTGGAGGATGTGGCGGCCTATCTGAAGGCCCGCATCGCCGAGAAGGAAAAGGTGGTCTTCATCGGCGTCTTCGACCACTACGCCCACACCAAAGGCCTGGGCGGCGAGATCAGCCCCGACATCCGGGGCGCCCTGGATGTGATCTTCTGCTTCGGCTTCGCCCTGCCCAACCCCCAAGTGCTGGCGGTTCGGCCGCGCTCCATCGGCGTGGCCGACATGGGCGACCGTTTCGTGGTGAGTTTCATGGAGGCCCCCATGCAGCCGGCCAACGAGGCCATGGAGGGCTGGGTCAAGGGGCTGAGGAACCGGGCGGGCTGAGGAACCGGGCGGGCTGAGGAACCGGGCGGGCTGAGGAACCGGGCGGGCTGAATCCCCGCGGCGCGAGCGGGCTCACAGCCCCAGGGTGGTGTAGCCCAGCCCGCCGCCGGACACCCGTTCCCAGGCCTCGTCGAATCGCTCCCCCAGTCGGATGACGGCCTGGGGATCGTGGTCGGAGAACCGTCCCTGCCAGCCCAGCCGATGATGGCGAATCAGGACCATTCCGTCGTCCCCCAGGGCGAAACCGTCCGCGAAGGACTGCCCGTCCCCGAGCACTCGAATCTCGATCTGGTGGCCGTGATAGCGCAGCAGGTTCATCAACAGGGGACAGCGGCGGGCCAGGTACTCCCCGTCCGCCAGGAGGATCCGCACCCGGCAACGTCCATCGCCGAGCAGGAAGCGCTCCAGCAGTGCGGGCCGCGCGACCCCGTCCCAACCCTGGCCCGCCAGGTCTGGGTCCAGGATGCGGATGAGCCTTCCGGCCCGGGTCAGCAGGGTGTTCAGGGCGGCGAGATATTCGCCCTGGGTTTCTATGCCTGGGGTACCCATCCGCGCGCGCGCCGAGCGGTGATCACTAGGGCAGCATGGACGTGGCAGGCTCGGAGTCGAGGTTCCGACCTAGCCGGGCTCCACTTCCTTGAGCAGGTTTTCAGAGTCGCGGATCAGCCGCTCCATCTCCTTGTGCAGCCTGGCCTTGCGCGCCTGCTGTTCGGCGCGTTTCCTGCCGGCGTCCGGACCCTGGTCCGCGGTCTTCTCGGCAGCGTCGATCTCCTCGATTTCGGCCCGCAACTCGCCCTCCCGCTTTTCCAGGTCGCCAATCCGCTTCTGGAGGCCGGCGTCCAGCCGCTTCGCCCCCTCCCGCGCCGTGCGATAGACGCCGGCCAGCTTGTCCAGGGCAGCATCGTACTTGCCAGCGTCGAACTTCTCCTTCTCGGCGCGTGCCAGTTGCCCCACCGATACGGCCACCTCCTTCATTTGGGCGAACACCTTGGCCGACTGGGCCTGCTCCTCGACCGTCCCGAAAAAATAGTTGTAGGCCAGCACGCCCACCACGATCACCACCACCACTTTCACGACAAAACCGATCATTTCGCTGCTTACCTAGACATGGATGCCCGCATCTTTGCCCAGGATAAAGCCATGAGGCAAGCCGTCGGCCGCCTCGTGTCGCCATCCTTCCCCCTGTCCAGCCCGCCGAGGCGCGCCGGGTCATTCCCTGCGTGGCGGGTATCGGTACCATTGCCTGATTCCACTTCGGACCCTGAACCGCCAACCCATGGACATCGCCTTCGGCCCCGTCCCCTCCCGCCGCCTGGGCCGCAGCCTGGGCATCAACAACATCCCGCCCAAGCATTGCAGCTATTCCTGCCTCTATTGCCAGGTGGGCCCCACGCACCGTCCGGAAGTTGTCCCCCGAGCCTTCCATGCGCCCGAGGAAATCCGGCGCCAGGTGGCGCAACGTCTGGAAGCCGTGGGCAAACGGGGCGAGCGGGTGGACTATCTGACTTTCGTGCCCGACGGCGAACCCACCCTGGACAGCCGGCTGAACGATGCCATCCGAGGGCTGCGGGACCTGGGCCTGCCCATCGCCGTCATCTCCAACGCCTCCCTCATCTGGCGGCCGGAGGTGCGGGATGCCCTCATGGGCGCGGACTGGGTCAGCCTCAAGGTGGACAGCGTGCGCGAGGCCGCCTGGCGGCAGGTCAACCGCCCCCACGGCGAACTGGAGCTGGAGGCCATCCTGGAAGGCATCCGCAGCTTCGCCCATGCCTACCGGGGTATCCTGGTGAGCGAGACCATGCTGGTGGAGGGTCTGAACGACGCTGCGACGGCCATCGCCGAACTGGGGCATTTCCTGGCCGACACCGGCTTCAAGCGCACCTACCTGGCCGTGCCCATCCGCCCCCCCGCCATTGCCGGCACCCGCGGCCCCGATGAGGCGGTGCTCACCCGCATCCACCAGCAGTGGACGGCACTGGGCCTCGATGTTGAACTCCTCGCCGGCCCGGAAGGCGAGGACTTCGCCTTCACCGGCGACCTGGAGCGGGAACTGCTGGCCATCACCGCCGTCCATCCCCTGCGCCAGTCGGGCCTGGACGGCCTGCTGCGCAAGGCCGGCGCAGACCGGGGCCGGGTGGAGGCACTGCTGCGGGACGGCCACCTCAAGCAGGTGGCCTATGCCGGCGAGACCTTCTACGTGCGCGCCCTGGCCCATCCGGATAATGAAGCTTCATCCCCCTGAATCAACGAGTAGAGGAATCTGCCCATGTCCGCATCACCGCGCATCGTCATCCTGGGCGCCGGCTTCGCCGCCCTGACCGCCGCACGGGAACTGCGCCGCCGCTTGCCGGCGGCCGAGATCACCCTGGTGGCCCCGAAGGCCGAGTTCGTCTATTACCCGAGCCTCATCTGGGTGCCCACCGGCATCCGCAAGGCCGCCGATCTGGTGCTGCCGCTGGACAAATTCCTGATCCACCATCGCCTGGACTTCAAGGCCGGCCGGGTGACCGGCCTGGCGGAGGGCGGACGGCGGGTGCTCACCCGCCAAGGCGAGGTGGAGAACGACGCCCTGGTCATCGCCAGCGGTGGCCGTTTCATCAAGAAGCTGCCCGGCATCGAGCACGCCCTGACGTTGTGCGAAGGGGTGGAAGCGGCCGAGGCCATCCGCCTGCGCCTGGAGGCAATGGACAGCGGCCGCATCGCCCTGGGCTTCGGCGGCAACCCCAACGAGCCCTCGGCCATGCGCGGCGGCCCCATGTTCGAACTGCTGTTCGGCATCGATACCTGGCTGCGCCGGCAGGGGCGGCGCGATCGGGTACAGCTGACCTTCTTCAACGCCGCCACCCAGCCCGGCAAGCGCCTGGGGGAAAAGGCGGTGACCGGGCTGCTGGCGGAGATGGCCCGGCGGCGCATCGACACTCACCTGGGCCACAAGCCGCTGGCCTTCTCGGAAAACGGCGTCGATACGGAAGGCGGCCACGTGAACGCCGACCTGATCCTGTTCATGCCCGGCATGACCGGTCCGGCCTGGGCGGCCGACAGCGGCCTGCCCCTGTCGCCCGGCGGCTTCATCCAGGGGGATGAATTCTGCCGGGTGCCCGGCTCGGAACGGGTGTTCGTGGCCGGCGACGCGGGCAGCTTCCCGGGCCCCGACTGGATGCCCAAGCAGGCCCACATGGCCGACCTCCAGGCCAAAGCCGTGGCGGAGAACCTGGTCCTCGCCCTGCGGGGTCGGCCGCCGGTGGTCAAACCCAAGGTGGAGCTGATCTGCATCGTTGACACGGTGGACGCCGGCATCCTCGTCTATCGGGACATGAAGCGTTCCCTGCTGTTCCCCTCCCTGGGCGTCTTCCATTGGGCCAAGCGCTGGTTCGAGTCGCACTATCTGAAAGCCTTCCGGGCCTGAACGGCACACAGGCCGTCACATAGACAATATTGTCATGACTGTCAGTATCGGCATGTCTGTATTGGCACTTTCCGGGCCTATATAACCATTGCAGAAATGTGGTACTGCTGAAATTCATGATTTATTACAGTCACTTATATGAGTTTACCTGCCGTGCCCGGCATTGGCATGCGTATTGCTAAATATTGAGTGCAACCCGCAACGCTCAGTGCCATTACGCGGGACAAGCGGGCAGTGAACGCCGGGTTGTTTACTTTCTCCTCATAGGGTCCGGGGAAGGGATCTCTCCTCCATCTCTTCCCCGTCTTTTTTGCCCCGAGGACGAAAATTGTGTTCACACCGATCACGCAACCGGCTCTCCGGCCGGGCCAGGAAACCGTATCCCGCCAGGGGAAGGGTGATGGACAGGCTGCTCGTGCGGGACAGGTATCCCATCCTGATGGCCGAAATCGCCAAGGCCGACACGCCCCTGCGCAACGTGGACGAGATCGTCGCCCACCTGCGGGAGCGCGTGACGACGGACCGGCATATTGCCCTCATCGGTGTGTTCGACCACTACGGGCACACCATCCGCCTGGGCGGCGAGCTTCATCCCGAGGTGCAGGACGCCAAGGAAATCGTGTTCTGTTTCGGCCCCGCCCTACCGGATGTGGAACTACTGGCCCTGCGTCCGCGGGCCATCGGCGTGGCCGACCTGGGCAACCGCTTCCTGGTCAGCTTTCTGGAAGGGCCCAGCGAGGAGACGAACCGGGTCCTGGAAGGCTGGATCGAAGATCTGCGCGTCGTGGACGGCACGGGGTTACGTACAGCCCGGTAAAATGGATCGACCATGAACCCCGGCATCGCATCCAACATGCAAACCCACTACCAACGCATCGGCGGCGAGACGCAGGTGCGCCGCCTGGTCGATCACTTCTATGACCACATGGACGAGCTGCCCGAGGCCTGGGGCATCCGTAAGCTGCACGCCCAGGATTTGTCCGGCTCGCGCCAGAAGCTGTTCGAATTCCTGACCGGCTGGATGGGCGGACCCCAGCTTTACGTGGAGAAACACGGCCACCCCATGCTGCGCGCCCGCCACCTGCCCTTCCCCATCGGCGACGAGGAACGCGACCAATGGCTCATGTGCATGCGCCTGGCCCTGGACGAGGTGGTGCCCGACGAGGCCCTGCGCGCCGAGTTGTACGCCGCCTTCGTCAAGGTCGGCGACCACATGCGCAACCGGGCGCCGATGCACGGCCTGCGCGGCTGACGCTCCCCCAATCCCAACCCACCGTCTCCAAGAGGAATATCCCCATGTACGCATTCACCGCCGACGTCGCCCTGCCCATGGACCAAGCCATCGCCCGCCTGAAGGAATTGCTGATGGCCGAAAAGCTGGGCGTGGTCTCCGAAGTCGATGTGCAGGCCATCATGAAGGCCAAGCTCGATCACGACATGCCCGCCTACAAGATGCTGGGCGTGTGCGGCCCCGGCCACGCCAAGCGGGTGCTGAAGGCCGACGCCAACCTGGGGGCCATGCTGCCCTGCGGCTGCGCCGTGTTCGACCTGGGCGGCGGCAAGACCCGCATCGCCCTGCAGAATCCCGACACCGTGGCCGCCGTCACCGACAACGCCGCCGTCAAGGCCACCCTGGCCGAGGCGCGCGCCGCCCTGGAGCGCGTCGCGCAGCAACTGGCAGGCTGAGGCTAAGATTAGCCACCGGGGAATACACCCCGGCATTCACCCGATGGAGGAATCATGTTGCGCAAAACCCTGATCGCCCTGAGCCTGGCTGCCCTGTGCACCCCGGCCTTCGCCGCAGACAGCGACACCTACGCCACCGATGCGCGCCAGATGGCCGGCAACCTGGCCAAGCAACTGGGCGGCGAACTGAAGAAACAACTGGAAGCGGGCGGCCCGGAAAGCGCCATCCCGGTCTGCCGGGACAAGGCACCGGCCATCGCCGGCGAGATGTCGCGCCAGACCGGCTGGCGCGTCACCCGTGTCAGCCTGAAGACCCGCAACAGCCTGCTGGGCACCCCTGACGAGTGGGAACAGGGCGCCCTGAAGATCCTGGAAACCCGTCTGGCCGCCGGCGAGAAGCCCGAGACCCTGGAGTTCAGCCAGGTGGTGGACGAACCTAACGGCCGGGTGTTCCGCTACATGAAGGGCCTGCCCGTGGCGCCCCTGTGCACCACCTGCCACGGCGCGCCGGACGGTATTCCGGATGGGGTGAAGGCCAAGCTGGCCGCTGACTACCCCCACGACAAGGCCACCGGCTACAAACCCGGCATGCTGCGTGGTGGCATTTCCATCAAGCGGCCGTTGTAAGCCATGAAGGCCGCGGGGGTCGAACCTCCCGCGGCACATAGCCTGGGCTTGTTGCGCTCCTCCCGGCTATGGATTCCATTCAACTCATTGACCACTGCCCCGCCCGCCGGGGCGACGGACGAACCATGACCGAACCGAACCCCGCCTCCCGCCTGCAACACCTCCCCGTCTCCTGGTTCGCCATGATCATGGGCCTGGGCGGCCTGACCATCGCCTGGCACAAGGCCGAGGACCTCCTCGCGCTTCCGCTGCGCGTCAGCCCGGCACTGCTCGCCCTGACCACCCTGCTGTTCGTCCTGCTGGCCGGCCTCTACTCCGCCAAGGTCATCAGGTACCCGCAAGCGGCGGCCAAGGAATGGGGACACCCCATCAAGATGAACTTCGTGCCCGCCGTGTCCATCGCCCTGATCCTGCTGTCCATCGCCTGGCTGCCCTTCAACCCGCCCTGGTCGAAGCTGCTTTGGAGCGCCGGCACCCTGCTGCACCTGTTCCTCACCCTGCATGTGATCACCCAGTGGGTGCACCATGACAAGTTCCAGATCGTGCACCTGAACCCTGCCTGGTTCATCCCGGTGGTAGGCAACATCCTAGTGCCTATCGCCGGCGTGCAGCATGCCTCGGCGGAGACCTCCTGGTTCTTTTTCAGCATCGGCCTGCTGTTCTGGCCGGTGCTGCTGACCATCATCATCTACCGGGTGATTTTCCACGGCAGCCTGCCCGAACGGCTGATGCCCACCCTGTTCATCCTCATCGCCCCGCCGGCGGTGGGCTTCCTGTCCTACGTGCAGCTGACCGGCGGTATCGATGCCTTCGCCCGCGTGCTCTACTACACCGGCCTGTTCTTCACCCTGCTGCTGCTGTTCCAGGCCAAGTGGTTCCTGCGCCTGAAGTTTTTCCTCTCCTGGTGGGCCTACTCCTTCCCCCTGGCGGCCATCAGCGTCGCCACCCTGGCCATGTTCCAGCATACCCGCGAACCCCTCTACCTGCGCCTGGCCGGCGTCCTGCTGGGCATCGCCAGCGTGGTCATCGCCGGCCTGTTCGCGCGCACCCTGGTGGCGGTGTTCAGGAAGGAGATTTGCGTGGAGGAATGAGGGCCGGCATGAATGCCGGCGATCCTTGCCCGACCACGGGATCGCCCTGATTTCCCGAACGGGCCGATGGGCAACGGCCGCAAGTCATGGTCGGGCCGCGCCATGAAAAAAACACTTCCGATGACCTCCGCCCTCGCCACCGGGCGGGAGGAGGCCCGATGCCCGGGGGGACTTGCGAAAAGTCAAAGAGGTACTTCGGGAAGCTGTCTAGCATGCGCTCGGTTGCCACTTATCCATGCCCGTCCCATGACCCCCATAGCCGATTACCTGACCGAAGACCACCAGCACTGCGACGACCTTTTCGCCGACGCGGAAAACGCCGTCGGCGGCCGGGACTGGGACACCGCCCAAACCCGCTTCCAGGACTTCCAGCGGGCCACCCTGGCCCACTTCGCCCGCGAGGAGGAGGTGCTGTTTCCCGCTTTCGAGGCCGCCACCGGCATGGCCGGCGGACCCACCCAGGTGATGCGCGCCGAGCACGTGCAGATGCGCCAGACCCTGGCCGACCTGACCAGCGCCCTGGCCCGCCGTGACGCCCAGGTCTATCTGGGCCTGTCGGAAACCCTGTTGATGCTTATGCGCCAGCACAACATGAAGGAGGAACAGATCCTCTACCCCATGTCCGACCGGGCCCTGGCGGCCGAGTGCGACGAGCTGGTGGACCGGATGCGCCGGGTGAAGTGAGGCTCGCCTCCATGTGGGATGTGGAACTCGACGCCCGCGGGCTTGAGCCCCCCGAGCCCCTGGAACGCACCCTGGCGGCGGTGGCCCTGCTGCGGCCGGGCCAGCGGCTGCGGCTGCTGATCCACCGCGAACCCTTTCCCCTTTACGCCATGCTCGACGGCATGGGCTGTGCCCACCGCACCGAGGCCCTGCCGGACGGGGACTTCGCCGTGCTCATCGAAGCCGCCGCGCGGCACGCCTGATGCGCCCCGGCCTGAGCCTGGAGCAGGCGCCCCCCTTTACCGTCCCCCTGCGCTTCTATCTGGCCGCACCCTTTTTCCTGGCCGCGGCCGGGCTGCTGGCGGCCTGGCCCGACGGGGCCTGGAACCTGGATTGGAGTTGGGATCGACCCTGGGGTTGGACGTGGGGTTGGACCTCCTCCCGCTGGAGCCCGCGTGCCATCGCCCTGACCCATCTGCTGGCCCTGGGCTTTCTGGGCCTGGTGATGCTGGGCTCCCTGGCCCAGATGCTGCCGGTAGTAGCCGGCGTCCCCCTGCCCGCCAGCCTGGCGGTGAGCCGCCTCAGCCATGCGGGCCTGTTGGCGGGCATCCCACTGCTGGCGGGCGGCATGCTCACCCTGGCGCCCTGGGCCCTGCTGGCCGGGGCGGGGCTCGCCAGCCTGGGCCTGGCCCTGTTCGCCGGCGCCGCCGCCCTCGCCCTGCTGCACGCCCGCCCCTCGCCCACCGTCTGGGCCATGCGCGTGGCCCTGCTGGGGCTCCTGATCCTGTGGCCCCTGGGCGCCTGGCTGGCCGCCTGGCTGGCGGGCCTGGCCCCCGCCCGCGACCCCATCGCCCTGACCGGCGCCCACGCGCTGGCCGGGCTGGTGCTCTGGGTGGGCCTGCTGGTGGTGGGGGTGTCCTACCAGGTGGTGCCCATGCTGCAGGTCACCCCCAACTACCCGCCCCGCCTCGCCCGCTGGCTGGCCTGGGGGGTGTTCGCCCTGGCCCTGCCCTTGGCCGCGGGCGGGCTGGCCGGCTGGCCGGCGGCCTGGCTGGAAACCGGGCTGACCGTCGGCCTGGCGGCGGCGCTCGCGACCTACGCCCTGGCCACCCTGGACCTGCAACGGCGCCGCCGCCGCAAGCTCGGCGATGCCACCCTGGATTACTGGCGGCTGGCCATGGCCAGCCTGCTGCTGGCCTGCGGGTTTGCGGTGGGCCGTCAGGCCTGGCCCGAGGCCCTGGGCGATGCCTGGGAGGTGTTCATCGGCCTGCTGTTCCTGCTGGGCTTCGCCGTCGGGGTGGTGAACGGCATGCTGTTCAAGATCGTGCCCTTCCTGGCCTGGTTCCACCTCAACACCCAGGTGGGCATGCGCGGCACGGGGCTGACCAGCATGAAGGATTTCATCGCCGACGCCGACGCCCGCCGGCAGTTCCGGCTGCATCTGGGGGCTCTGGGACTGCTGCTCCCCAGCCCGTGGCTCCAGGGCCTGGCCCTGCCGGGTGGGCTGGCGCTGGCCGTGTCGGCCGGGATGCTGGGGTGGCTGTTGTGGCGCGCGCGGCGGGTGTTTGTCGCCGCCGGCGGCCGGGAAGGCGGGTGATGCCGGTGGCCCGGCATCAATACGTCAACCGAGCGTCAGTTGAGAAGCATGACGACGGCGAAATGGAACGCGACGAACAGGGCCACCAGGGCCAGCACTGCCTTGTTCTCGCTGGATTCGTACATCTTTTGCAGGTTCATGGTCGATCTCCGGGCATGGTTGGGAAAGGCACGGCCCCAGGGAACTGGGCACGGGCCGTTTTATAGCAGGCAGCACAAGGAAACCGCTTGATACATATCAATCCCGCCACTCCCGCCGCTGGCCCCGCCCTCCTCGCCGCCGCCCATCGGCCCCTGTTCCTGATGGGCGCCGTCCAGGCGGTGCTGGCCATGCTCTGGTGGGGCCTGACCCTGACGGGCCGGCTGCCGGCCGGGGCGGGGCCGGCGGCGGCCGCTGCCCATGGCTGGCTGATGATCTACGGCCTGTTTCCGCCCTTCGTGTTCGGCTTCCTGTTCACCGCCCTGCCCAACTGGGTGAACGGCCCCAGAGTCCCGGCGCCGGCCTACCTGGCCAGCGCCCTGCTGCTGGGCGTGGGCGGTCTGCTGTTCTACCCCGGCCTCTACCTCCGGCCCCTGGCGCTGCTGGCCCTGGGGCTGCACGCGGCCGGCTGGTGGATCGCTCTGGTCGCCCTGCTGCGGGTGCTGCGCGCCTGTCCCGCCGGCCAGGACCCGCGCCAGCCCTGGCTGGCCTGGGCCGCCGTGGCCCTAGGCCTGCCAGGTAGCCTGGCCTTCGCCCTCTGGCTGGCCGGCGGCGGAGTCCTCTGGAGGACGGCCGGCATGAGCCTGGGCGTCTGGGGTTTTCTGACGCCCCTGTTCCTGGCCGTGTGCCACCGCATGCTGCCCTGGTTCACCAGCCGGGTGCTGGCCAACTACGTCATAGTCCGGCCCTACGGCCCCCTGTGGGGGATGGTGGGCGCCTGCCTGGCCCACGCGGCCCTGGAGATCGCCGGCCTGGCGGCCTGGACCTGGCTCGCGGACCTGCCCCTGGCGGCCCTGGCCGTCTGGTTCCTGACCCGCTGGGGCATCGCCCGGGGGCTGCGGGCGGAGCGGCTGCTGGCCATGCTGCACATCGCCTTCGTCTGGGCCGTGCTGGCCTTCCTGCTGCACGGCCTGGACAGCCTGGCCGCCTGGCTGGGGTCTGATTGGGGTATGGGCCTGGCGCCCCTGCACGCCCTGGGCGCGGGCTTCTTCGCCAGCATGCTGCTGGCCATGGCCAGCCGGGTGAGCCTGGGCCACTCCGGCCGGCCCCTGAAGGCCGACGGACTGACCTGGGGGCTGTTCTGGCTGGTCCAGGCCAGCGCCCTGGCACGCATGCTCCCGGATCTGGCCGCCGGCTACGGGCTGCCCTGGCTGTACTACCTGGCGGCGCTGCTCTGGCTGCTGGCCTTCGCCGCCTGGGCCTGGCGCTACGCGCCCTTCTACTGGCGGCCGCGGGCGGACGGCAAGCCGGGCTAGGGGCGGGAGACGGGCGGGGAATCGCCCGCCCAGATTGGCCTGCCGGGCACTTTTCTTGTCGCGGATCAAGCCGCCGGCTACGGATACCCGGCTCATGTGCCGTTAATGGGGGTCATCGGGCCGGCCGGGAAGGCGAACACCACCCCAGCCGATTTCGTCCCACTTGTTGTCAGGAGCCCCCTTATGAAATCGCTGTTCTTCCGCATGCGCCTGGTGCATTGGCTGGGCGTGACTCTGCTGCTGGCCAACGCCACTTTCTTCACCGACAACCTGATTGGCACCGTCGTCCAGTACGTGGTCGCCCTGGTGGTGCTGGTGCACGACATCGACGAGAAGCGCTGGGGGGTCGATACGGTGCGCCAGGTTTCGGCCTATCTGGCCCATTTCAGCGCCCGTGACCTGTCCCAGGAGTCGCGCATCAACGCCAGCTTCAACCGGGAAGTGCATGACATGCTGACGGTGATCGACCAGTTCCGGGAAAACATCCGCGGCGCCCTCAACGAGGTCAAGCAATCCTCACGGGAGAGTGCCGGCGCCTCGGCGTCCTTCAGCGAAGCCTCGCACCGCATCGGCCGGCATGTGCGGGAAGAAACCAGCCTCGCCGAGCAGGCCGGCGACAGCGCGGCGGTGATCGCCGCGGCGGTGGCCGAACTGGCCGCCGATGCGGAAGGCACGGCGCGCGACATGGAAACCGCGCGCCAGAAACTGGCCCATGCCCGCCAGGAAATGAACGCCATGAGCGAGCAGGTGGCGGAAAGCACGCGCATCGGCGATACCCTGGCGGAGAAGCTGAATCACCTCTCGGAGGCCGCCGTCCAGGTCAACCAGGTGCTCACCACGGTTTCGGAGGTCGCCGAACAGACCAATCTGCTGGCGCTCAACGCCGCCATCGAGGCCGCGCGCGCCGGCGAGCAGGGGCGCGGATTCGCGGTGGTCGCCGACGAAGTGCGCAAGCTGGCCGAGCGCACCCAGCGCAGCGTCGCGGAAATCGGCGCCACCCTGGGGGGCATCAACCAATCGGTGGCCGATACCGGCCGGGAAATGGAGCGCCAGACCCAGGTTTACCATGGCCTTGCCCAGGCCTCTCGCAACGTGGAGGAGGTGATCGACGGCTCGGCGCAATGGGTCAGCGAGGTGGCTGAGATGGTCAAGCGCACCGCCGGCGTGTCGGGCAAGGTGCAGGACGGCATCGGCCAGATCGTCGGCCAGATCGGCCGCATCAAGACCTCGGCCGACGCCAATGCCGCCGCGGCGGCGGAGATCATCGACAGTGCCGATCGCATGTCTCGCCTGAGCGATGAACTGAACAGCCGCCTGGCCCGTTTCCAGACCTGACGGCCGCGGCGGCGAATGCCCTGCCCCGGGTTCAGGCCGAAGACAGGGCGATGCGCTTGTACAGGGCGGCGATGAGATCGGACTGGGTCACCATGCCCGTCACCCGGCCCGTGTCATCCAGCACCGGGATGTGGTGCAGTCCCTTGTCCGAGAGACGAAGCACCAGCTCCGAGATGGGCGTGTCGGCGCGGGCGGCGAACACCTGAGCGGTCATGATCTGGCCCACCACCTCGGCCTTATCCGAGGTGGTGCCCGGCGTGCGCCGCAACAGACCCTGCAGGCGGATCGCCAGACCGGCTGCGGTGGTGTCGTCCATCTGGCGCAGGTAATCGGCCACCGTGAGGATGCCGATCAGCCGCCCGAAACCGTCCACCACCGGCAGGGCCTTGATCTTGTGCGCCCGCAACATTGACCAGGCCTTCTCCAGCTCGGTGCCGAAGCGCACCGTCACCAGGTCGCGGGCCATGATGTCGCCGCAGGACAGCCCCACGTGCCGGTTGAAGGCGTGATCCACGGCCAGGTCGTAAAGCCGCACCAGTTCGTTCTCCTGTATGTCCACGAAGGTGTCCAGGGCCTGCACGGCGCTGGCCAGATCGGCGTGGGTCAGGCCGATGCGGGCCAGGGAGGAGGCGTCACGGGTCCGGTGCGGGTTGCCCTCGGCCAGCCCCAGGCTGAAGGGATACCGCCGCCCGATCAGGAAGTTGTTGACCAGCACCGCGGACAGCAGCATGGCCGCCACGTTCAACGCCACCAGCCCCAGGGTGAGGCCGGGCTGGCTGGTGGCGCGCGGGCCGTCCAGGACCAGCAACAGGGCGAGTGCCCCGCCGGGCGGGTGGATGCAGTTGAAGCGCGCCATCAGCCAGATGCCGCCGGCCACCGCCACGGCCGCCGCCAGGGGCGGGAAAGGGATCAGCGCGGCACTGGCCAGGGCGGCCAGGGTGGCGAAAAGGTAGCTGCCGATCACCGGCCAGGGCTGGGCCACCGGACTGTGGGGCAGGGCATACAGGATGATGGCACTGCCCCCCACCGGCGCGATGATCCAATGGCCGTCCACCGGCATGGCGTACAGCAGCAGACCGCACAACACGGTGCCCAGCAGGGCGCCGATGACGGAACGCCGCCGCTCCGCGGGCGACAGGGGCGGGGTGTCGGCCAGCAGCAGACGGCGGGCGAAGGCCGGCAGGAAACCGCCGGGCTTACCGCTGGAGTCGTGTTCGGGCATGCCTAACCGTATTTCTTTTCCACCGCCCACACCGCCGCCTCCACCCGCGAGCGCAGGCCCAGCTTGCGCAACAGGTGCTTGACGTGCACCTTGACCGTGCTCTCGGCGATGTCCAGTTCGCGGCCGATGAGTTTGTTGCTGCGGCCGGCGGCGATGAGGCCCAGGATGCGCCGTTCCTGGTCGGTGAGGCCGGCCTCGTCCGGGTCCCTGGGGCGCGTGTCCTGGCGCATGGAGCGGACCAGCAGGCCGGCCAGGCGGTCGGACAGGGTCATCTGCCCGGCGGCGGCCTCCTTCAGCTTGACCAGCAGGGCCTCGGGCTCGGTCTCCTTGAGTAGGTAGCCGTCGGCGCCCGCGCGCAGGGCGGCCACCAGATCCTCGGCCTGGTCGGAGACGGTGAGCATGACCACGCGCGCATCACACCCCGAGGACTTGATCACCTTGAGCACCTCCACGCCGTCCATGCCGCGCATGTTCAGGTCCAGCAGGATCATGTCCGGACGAAGGCTCTGGGTCAGTTCCAGGCCCTCCACGCCGGAGGAGGCCTCGCCCACCACTTCGAACTCCGGTTCCGGTTTGACCAGTTGCAGCACACCTTTGCGGAACAAGGGGTGGTCGTCGATGATCAGCAGGCGTTGCGGGGTGTCGATCATGGTGCCGCCTTTCTGAGGAGAGGGATGGGCCGGCGGCTGTGGGGAATGAAGCTCAGGATCACTCTGGTGCCGCCGCCCGCCCTGGGTTCGTAGCGGACTGCGCCCTGCAGGCTGCGCGCCCGCTCTTCCATGATAGTCATGCCGTAGTGGTGCACGTCGGCGGACTTGACGATGCCCACGCCGTCGTCCTCCACCGCCGCCTCCAGTGTGTCGGTCCCGGCGCAGGCCAGGGTGACGCGAGCGTGGTGGGCATGGGCATGATTGAGGACGTTGGACAGGGCCTCGCGGATCACGTGCAGGACATGGATCTCCTCGTTGGGGCTCAGGGCGCAGGGGCCCAGATCGACAGCCAGGTCGATGGCCAGCCCGCCACGTTCGGCGAATTCCTCCACCGTCTGGGCCAGGGCGCTGCGCAGGTCCTCGCCCTCCATCTTCAGGCGGAAGGTGGACAGTAGTTCGCGCAGCTGGCGGTAGGCGCCGCTCATGCCCTCGCGCAGTTCGCGCAGCATTTCCTCCACCTCGGCCTGTTTCTCCGGCCGGCCGATCACCGCCTGCAGGCGGCTGACCTGGATGCGCATATAGGCCAGGGACTGGGCCAGTGAATCGTGCAGCTCGCGGGCGATGACCGCGCGCTCCTCCAGCAGGCCCAGCCGCCTGCTCTGCTCGATGCGCCGCTCGGCGCCGATGGCCACGCCGATGTGCCGGGACAGGGCCTCCAGCAGCTGCACCTGCCAGGCCTCCGGGTGCATGCCGTCGGGGGCGTCCACGATCAGCACGCCATATTGGCGTTCCGCGTCGGACAGGGGGAAGGTGAGCAGCTGGCAGCCGCCGTTCATGATGCTCACACGCGGCGTCCGGGTGCCGTGGCACCAGACGCAGTCGGCCTTGTCGCAGGGGTTCACGTCTCCCGAGCTCATGGTGGAGGCGATCGCCTGGCCGTGCCGCCCGCCCGGCTCGCCCAGGCAGACGATGCCGTGCCCCATGCCCAGTACCTGCTCGATGTCGCGCAGCACCGCCAGGTAGGTGTCACGGCCGGGCGGCGCGCCGTGCAGCCGGGCGATGGAGTGGTAGAGCAGTTCCAGGGAGCGGTTGCTGCGCGTGAGCTCCTCGGTCTTCTGGGCCACCCGGTCCTCCAGGTTCTGGTATAGCTTCTGCAGGTCGGCGGCCATCAGATTGAAGGCCTGGCCCAGGCGGCCCAGCTCGTCCTCGCCTGTGTAGGCGGTACGCACCGCCAGGTCGCCCTGGCCCATGCGCGCGGCGCCGGCCAACAGCCCCTGCAAGGGCCTGACCAGCCCGTGGTGGATGAGGTGGATGGTGAGCAGCACCACCAGCACGGTGATCACCAGGGCCACGCCCAGCACCATCTGCATGACCAGTATCTTGGCCTCGGTGGCCTGCTCCAGCTGCTTCACCAGCAGATTGATGTCGGTCACGAAGCGGGTCACCCGGTCCAACAGCGCGGCCTGGGCCGCCGCGTCGGCGGGGCCTGCGGCGGACAGGAACAAGGGGCGCATGCTCCGCCGCCAGGTGTCGGCCACCCGCCGATAACTGATCTCCAGCTGGGCGTCCCGGCCACCGGGCAGCATGTCCAGGATGGGCGGCGAGGCCAGGGTCGATTCGAAGGCCGCCACCGCGCGGGCCACTTCGCCGGCGTGGGCGGCGGCGTCCCGGCTACCGCGCGACAGGTGCAGGCCCGCCAGGTGCCAGCTCTGCATGCGCAGGCTGCCGGCCAGGTTGATGGCCTCGCCGCTGCCGCGTGTGGACAGGGCCACCATGCTGGACACCGACATGCCCACCACCGCCAGCAGGGCGATGGCGGCGATGGCCCCGCCCAGGCGCGCGACCATGGAGCGCTCGAACAAGGGGGCCAGGGGCAGACTCATGGGGCATACCCCCCCGAGAGCGGGCACTCCCCGCCGGCCGGGGCAGCGGCGCGGCGCAGGGGGCTTACCCCAAGCGGTTCGCGGGGCGGATTCATGGAACTACTCCTTATTCGCTGCATGACGTCGCGGCCCCCGCCCCGGCTGTGGTCGAGGGCATAGATAACAACAGCTTACCGCCTGAAGACCATACCCACTAAGTAGTAATTCACTCTTGGACACCGGCCGGAAGCCCCCTAGGCACAGGCTTTCCGGCGCCTATAGTTGGCCTCGTGACTTTTCGGATTTGCGGGTTTGTTGATCCCCAGGTGAGCGAGGCAAGACAACCATGACACCCCAGCAACAGAAACAACTATCGGTCCTGACCATGAGCACCCTGGCGTTCACGGTGTGCTTCGCCATCTGGATGATGTTCGCGGTGATCGGCGTGCCCATCAAGAAGCTGCTGGACCTCAACGAAACCCAGTTCGGCATCCTGGTGGCCACCCCGGTGCTCACCGGCTCGCTCATCCGCCTGCCCCTGGGCATGTGGACCGACAGGTTCGGCGGCCGCATCGTGTTCTTCATCCTGATGCTGTCCACAGTACTGCCCATCTGGATGATCAGCTACGCCACCGAGTTCTGGCACTTCATCGTCACCGGCCTGTTCGTGGGCGTGGCCGGCGGCTCGTTTTCGGTGGGCATCGCCTACTGCGCCCGCTGGTTCGAGAAGAAGCGCCAGGGCATGGCCATGGGCGTGTTCGGCGCCGGCAACTCGGGCGCGGCCCTGACCAAGCTGGTGGCGCCGACCATCGTGCTGGCCTACGGCTGGGAGATGGTGCCCCAGGTCTATGCCGTGGCCATGCTGATCACCGCCGCCCTGTTCTGGTTCTTCACCTACGACGATCCGGGCCACAAGGTGCCCGCCCACGTCACCGTGCGCGACCAACTCCAGGCCCTGAAGGACCCGGCGGTGTGGAAGTACTGCCAGTACTACTCCATCGTCTTCGGCGGCTATGTGGCCCTGTCCCTGTGGATGACCAAGTACTACGTGGCCGAATACGGCTTCGACCTGAAGACCGCGGCCTTCCTGGCGGCCTGCTTCTCCCTGCCGGGCGGCGTGCTGCGCGCCATCGGCGGCTGGATGTCGGACCACTGGGGCGCCCACCGGGTGACCTGGTGGGTCATGTGGGTGTCCTGGATCTGCCTGTTCATCCTGTCCTACCCCCAGACCTCGCTGACCATCCACACCGTCACCGGGCCCCAGACCTTCCACATCGGTCTGACCCCCACCACCTTCACCATCCTGATGTTCATCGTCGGCGTGGCCTGGGCCTTCGGCAAGGCCAGCGTGTTCAAGTACATCTCCGACGACTATCCGCACAACATCGGCGTCATTTCCGGCATCGTCGGCCTAGCCGGCGGCCTGGGCGGCTTCCTGCTGCCCATCATGTTCGGGGCGCTGGTGGACCTGACCGGCGTGCGCACCTCCTGCTTCATGTTGATGTACGGCGTGGTCTGGGTGTCGCTCATCTGGATGTACTGGACCGAGGTGCGCAAGCTCGACCTGATGATGAAGCCCAGCCCCGAGCCGGACGTCCTGGAATAACCCCCTCCCTCAACCCGCGACAGAGAGACCCCACTATGAGCACCAACATCGAGAAATGGGACGTGGAGGACCAGAAGTTCTGGGAATCCAAAGGCAAGTCCATTGCCAACCGCAACCTGTGGATCTCCATCCCCAGCCTGTTGATGGGCTTCGCCATCTGGCTGATGTGGGGCATCATCACGGTGCAAATGTCCAACCTGGGCTTCGCCTTCAGCCAGGAGGAACTGTTCACCCTCACCGCCATCGCCGGCCTGTCCGGGGCCACCCTGCGCATCCCGTCGTCCTTCTTCATCCGCCTGGCGGGCGGGCGCAACACCATCTTCCTGACCACATCGCTGCTGATGATCCCGGCCTTCGGCACCGGCATCGCCCTGATGGACAAGGACACGCCGCTGTTCACCTTCCAGGTGCTGGCCCTGCTGTCCGGCATCGGCGGCGGCAACTTCGCCTGCTCCATGTCCAACATCAGCACCTTCTTCCCGAAACGCCTGCAGGGCACCGCCCTGGGTCTTAATGCCGGGCTGGGCAATTTCGGTGTCACCACCATGCAGATCCTCATCCCGCTGGTGATGACCATGGGCGTATTCGGTGCCTTCGCCGGCGACCCCATGGCCCTGGCCAAGGACTCCGGCTGGATCTTCGGCAAGATCGCCGCCGGCACCGACACCTGGATCCAGAACGCCGGCTTCATCTGGCTGGTGTTCCTGATCCCGCTGGGCGTGCTGGGCTTCTTCGGCATGAACAACCTGCTGCCCATCTCCCCCAACATCGGCGGCACGATCTTCGCCTTCATCAAGGTGCTGTGGCTCTACGGCCTGGCCCTCGCCACCGCCGCCGTGGGCCTGTACTTCTACCTGCCCGCGCCCACCGGCCTGGGGATGCTGAACATGTGGGTGGCCCTGCCGCTGATCATCGTCGCCACCCTGCTGGTGATGAAGCTGGCCGCCTTCGGCGAGATGAAGGGCAACATCGCCAAGCAGTTCGAGATCTTCAAGAACAAGCACACCTGGTCCATGACCGCGCTGTACATCGTCACCTTCGGCTCGTTCATCGGCTTCTCCATGGCGGTGCCCCTGTCCATCAAGGTGATCTTCGGCGACATGCACATCCTGGACGCCGCCACCAACACCTGGACCCACGTCAAGAACCCCAACGGCCCGTCGGCCCTGACCTACGCCTGGATCGGCCCCTTCGTCGGCGCCCTGATCCGCCCCGTGGGCGGCTGGATCTCCGACAAGGTGGGCGGCGCCATCGTCACCCAGGTGATCTCCGCGGTCATGGTGGCGGCCTCTGCCTATGGCGGCTGGATCATGATGCAGGCCTACCAGTCGGCCACGCCGGAACAGTACTTCTTCCAGTTCATGGTCACCTTCGTGATCCTGTTCGCCGCCTCCGGCATCGGCAACGGCTCCACCTTCCGCACCGTGGGCGTGATCTTCGACCGCGTGCAGGCCGGCCCGGTGCTGGGCTGGACCTCCGCCGTGGCCGCCTACGGCGCCTTCATCGCCCCCGAGGTGATCAAGGGCCAGATCAAGGCCGGCACCCCCGAGATGGCCATGTACGGCTTCGCCGCCTTTTACGCGGTGTGCCTGGTCATCAACTGGTGGTTCTACCTGCGCAAGGGCAGCGAAATCCGTAACCCGTAACGACAACCGTAGGGTGGGTTGGCCGCACAGCGGCGTAACCCACCCTACGAAACCGCAAGGAGCAACACATGAGTCACTTCCTAGACCGCCTGACCTTCTTCACCCACCCCAAGGAGCCCTTCTCCGGCGGCCACGGCGTGATGACCATCGAGGACCGCAAGTGGGAAGACGCCTACAGGAACCGCTGGCGCCACGACAAGGTGGTGCGCTCCACACACGGCGTGAACTGCACCGGCGGCTGCTCATGGAAGATCTTCGTCAAGAACGGCCTGGTCTCCTTCGAGATGCAGCAGACCGACTACCCGCGCACCCGGGAGGACATGCCCAACCACGAGCCGCGCGGCTGCCAGCGGGGTGCGTCGTTCTCCTGGTATCTGTACTCGCCGCATCGCATCAAGTACCCGATGATCCGCGGCCGCCTTCTCGACCTGTACCGCGCCGAGAAGAAATCCGGCAAGGATCCGGTCGAGGCCTGGGCCGCCATCCAGGCCGACCCCGCCAAGCGCGACAAGTACGTCAAGGTGCGCGGCCTGGGCGGCTTCGTGCGCACCAGCTGGGACGAGGTGCTGGAGATCGCCGCCGCCGCCAACGTGTACACCATCGACAAGTGGGGCCCGGACCGCATCTACGGCTTCTCGCCGATCCCGGCCATGTCCATGATCTCCTACGCCGCCGGCAGCCGTTACCTCTCCCTCATCGGCGCCGCCTGCGGCTCGTTCTACGACTGGTACTGCGACCTGCCGGTGGCCAGCCCGCAGACCTGGGGCGAGCAGACCGACGTGCCCGAGGCGGCCGACTGGTACAACTCGACGTACATCATCATCGCCGGCGCCAACCTGCCCATGACCCGGACGCCGGACGCCCACTTCGCCATCGAGACCCGCTACAAGGGCACCAAGATCGTCTCCATGGCGCCGGACTACGCCGAATACGTGAAGTTCGCCGACCTGTGGATGCCGGTGAAGCAGGGCACCGACTCGGCCGCCTTCATGGCCATGGGCCACGTGGCGCTGAAGGAGTTCTACGTCGAGCGGCAGGTGCCCTACTTCCAGGAGTACGCCCGCAAGTACACCGACCTGCCCATGCAGGTGCTGCTGCGTCCGCATGAAAGCGGTTATGTGACCGACCGCAACCTGCGTGCCTCCGACTTCGCCGGCAACCTGAACGAGACCAACAACCCGGAGTGGAAGACCATCGGTTTCGACGAGAACGCCGGTCAGTACGTCGCCCCCAACGGCACCATCGGCTTCCGCTGGGGCGAAGAGGGCAAGTGGAACCTGCTGGAAAAGGCCGGCGGCGCCGACACGAAGCTGGAATTGACCTGCCAGGGCAAGGCCGGCACCGAGGTGGTGTCAGTGGGCTTCCCGCACTTCACCCCCGATGAACCCGACCTGCTGTGGCGCAATGTACCGGCCCGCCGGGTGAAGCTGGCCGACGGCTCCGACGCCCTGGTGACCTCGGTGTTCGACCTGCTGCTGGCCCAGTACGGCGTCGATCGCGGCCTGGGCGGCGGCAACGTGGCCAAGTCCTACGCCGATGCCAATGTCGCCTACACCCCCGCCTGGGCCGCCAAGGTCACCGGCGTAAAGGCCGCCGACATCGAGCGCACCGGCCGCGAATTCGCCGACAACGCCGCCAAGACCCAGGGCAAGTCCATGGTCATCCTGGGCGCCGCCATCAACCACTGGTACCACCACGACCAGTCCTACCGCTCCATCATGAACCTGCTGCACATGTGCGGCTGCGTCGGCCAGTCGGGCGGCGGCTGGGCGCACTACGTGGGCCAGGAGAAGCTGCGGCCCCAGGCCGGCTGGGCGCCCATCGCCTTCGGTCTGGACTGGCACCGTCCGCCCCGGCACCAGAACTCCACCTCCTACTGGTACTTCCACACCGACCAGTGGCGCTACGAGACGGTCAAGGCCGACCACCTGCTGTCCCCCGCCGGCAAGGGCCGCAACAAGGGCTACAGCCTGGCGGACTACAACGTGGTCTCCACCCGCCTGGGCTGGCTGCCGTCCGCGCCCCACTTCAACAAGAACCCCATCGAACTGGCCAACGAGGCGGCCAAGGCCGGCGCCACCGACGAGGCGGGCGCCGCCAGGTATGTCGCCGAGCAGCTCAAGTCCGGCGCCCTGGACGTGGCCTACGCCGACCCGGACAACCCGGTGAACTGGCCGCGCAACCTCATCGTCTGGCGCGGCAACCTGATCGGCACCTCGGCCAAGGGCCATGAATACTTCCTCAAGCACCTGCTGGGCGCCCAGAACGGCGTCTTGCAGGAAGGCGGCGTCGGCAACGACTGCAAGGAGGTGAAATGGGTGGCCGAGGCCCCCGCCGGCAAGCTGGACCTGATGGTGGACATCAACTTCCGCCTCAATTCCACCGGCGCCTACTCGGACATCATCCTGCCCACCGCCACCTGGTACGAGAAGCACGACCTCAACACCACGGACATGCACCCCTTCATCCACCCGCTGTCCGAGGCGGTCTCTCCCGGCTGGGAATCCAAGTCCGACTGGCAGATCTTCAAGGCCCTGGCGAAGAAGTTCTCCGGCCTGGCCGGCAAGCACCTGGGCGTGCGGAAGGACATCGTCGCCCTGCCCATGCAGCACGACTCGCCCTTCGAACTGGCGCAGCCCCTGGGCCAGGTGAAGGACTGGAAGAAGGGCGACTGCGACCCCATCCCCGGCAAGACCATGCCGCTCATCAAGCTGGTGGAGCGGGACTACGCCCAGACCTACAACAAGTTCATCGCCCTGGGCCCGCTGATGACCAAGCTGGGCAACAACATCAAGGGCATCGACTGGAACACGGAGCAGGAATACGAGGAGCTCAAGAAGTGCAACTACACGGTGAAGGAGCACGGCGTGTCCTTCGGCATGCCCAGCCTGGAGGAGGACATCGGCGTCTGTGACGCGGTGATGCGCATGGCGCCGGAGACCAACGGCGAGGTGGCGCACAAGTCCTGGACCAGCCTGTCCAAGAAGACCGGCATCGACCACCACCACCTGTACGCCGGCCGCCACGAGGACAAGTTCACCTTCCGCGACATCGTCGCCCAGCCGCGCAAGATCATCACCGCGCCCACCTGGTCCGGCATCGAGTCGGAGCACGTGTCCTACAACGCCGGCTACACCAACGTGCACGAGCACATCCCGTTCCGCACCCTCACCGGCCGGGCCCACTTCTATCAGGACCACGAGTGGATGCTGGACTTCGGCGAGGGCTTCTGCACCTTCAAGCCACCCGTGGACATGCAGGAGCACAAGAAGGTGCCCGCCAGCGTGACCAAGGGGCCCCATCTGGTGCTGTCCTGGATCACCCCCCACTCCAAGTGGGGCATCCACTCCAGCTACCAGGACAACCTGCGCATGCTCAACCTGTTCCGCGGCGGCCCCTACTTCTGGATCGCCGAGGAAGACGCCAAGAGCGTCGGCATCCGCGACAACGACTGGGTGGAGGCGGTCAACGCCAACGGCGCGACCGTGGCCCGGGCGGTGGTCAGCCAGCGGGTACCGCGCGGCATGGCGCTCATGTACCACGCCCAGGAGAAGAACGTGAACGTGCCCGGCTCGCCCACCACTGGCAAGCGCGGCGGCATCCTCAACTCGGTCACCCGGGTGGTGGTCAAGCCCACCCACATGATCGGCGGCTACGTCCAGCTGGCCTACAGCTTCAACTACTACGGCCCGGTGGGCAGCAACCGGGACGAGGTAGTGGTGGTGCGCAAGATCGAGGACCGGGACGTGGACTGGCTGGAGCGGCCGCTCACCCCCGAGCGCGAGCAGCAGCGCAACCCCGTCGGCATCGGAACGAAATGAACCAACCCGTAGGGCGGATTAGCGAAGCGCAATCCGCCGCCACACATCCGGCGGATTACGGCTACGCCTAATCCGCCCTACGAGATAGGAGAAGTTAAATGAAAGTCAGAGCCCAATTCGCCTTCGTCTTCAACCTGGACAAGTGCATCGGCTGCCACACCTGCTCGGTGACCTGCAAGAACGTCTGGACCAACCGCAAGGGCGCCGAGTACATGTGGTTCAACAACGTGGAGTCCAAGCCCGGCATCGGCTATCCCAAGCAGTGGGAAAACCAGGAGATCTGGCGCGGCGGCTGGGAGTTGAAGAACGGCAAGCTGCAACTGAAGTCCGGCTCCAAGCTGGACCGGCTGCTGAACATCTTCGCCAACCCGGACATGCCGGAGATCGACGACTACTACGAGCCGTTCACCTTCGACTACGCCCGGCTGCAGAACGCCCCCCTGTCCGAAGCCGCCCCCACCGCCCGACCCGTGTCCCAGATCACCGGCGAGAAGATGGACAAGGTCACCTGGGGCCCCAACTGGGAAGACGACCTGGCCGGCGAGTTCGAGTCCCGCGCCCGGGACCGGAACATGCACAACCTGGAGAAGGAGATCTACAAGCAGTTCGAGCACACCTTCCACATGTACCTGCCGCGCATCTGCAACCACTGCATCAACCCGGCCTGCGTCGCGGCCTGCCCGTCCGGCTCCATCTACAAGCGCGAGGAAGACGGCATCGTGCTGGTGGACCAGGACAAGTGCCGCGGCTGGCGCATGTGCATCTCCTCCTGCCCCTACAAGAAGGTGTTCTACAACTGGGAATCGGGCAAGGCCGAGAAGTGCATCGGCTGCTACCCACGGGTGGAATCCGGCATGCCCACGGTGTGTTCCGAATCCTGTGTGGGCCGCATCCGCTACAACGGCATCATGCTCTACGACGCCGACCGCATCGAGGAACTGGCCTCCACCACCGATCCCAAGGACCTGTACGAGGCGCACACCCGCATCTTCCTCGACCCCAACGATCCCAAGGTGATCGAGGCCGCGCGCCTGGAAGGCATCCCCGAAGACTGGATCGAGGCCGCCCGCAAGTCCCCCATCTGGAAGATGGCCATGGACTGGAAGATCGCCTTCCCCATGCACCCGGAGTTCCGCACCCTGCCCATGGTCTGGTACGTGCCGCCCCTGTCGCCGGTGCAGTCCCACATCGACCAGGGCAACCTGCCCACTGAGGCCGACGGCTGCATCCCCAAGGAAGGCACCCTGCGCCTGCCGGTGAAATACCTCGCCAACCTGCTCACCGCCGGCAAGGAGGAGCCCATCCGCCTGGCCCTGAACCGGATGATCGCCATGCGCAGCTACATGCGCTCCATCCACGTGGAGGGCGAACCCGCCACCGCCGCGCTGAAGACCGCCGGCATCGACGAGGACACGGCCCGCGAGATGTACCGCTACATGGCCATCGCCAACTATGAAGACCGCTTCGTCATCCCCACCGGCCACCAGGAGATCAGCCTGGACGACTTTTACGGCCACCAGGGCCAGAACGGCTTCACCTTCGGCAACGACTCGTCCCAGGGCATCTCCCCCAACTCCCTGTTCCCCGAGCGGCGCAAGGAGACGGTGGAATCCCTGGCGCCCGCCCCGTCGGCGGACGAGCGCTGAGCCAGGGAGGGATACGCCATGTTCTTCTACCGCATTCTCTCCAAGCTGCTCGACTATCCGGACGACGAACTGGTCTCGGTGCTGTGGGAAATCCGCGAGCGGGCCAAATTCGGCGGCGAGTTCCGGCCCGGCGAGGGCCGGGTGGTGCTGGACTTCATCGACCGGATGGAGCCCTTGCCCCTGACCGAATGGCAATCGTCCTACGTGCTGACCTTCGACCTGACGCCCGAGCACGCCCTGCACCTGACCCACCACCTGTTCGGCGACGACAAGAACCGGGGGCCGGCGCTCATCGACCTGACCGAGTTCTACAAGGAATACGGCCTGGAGATCGTCACCCGCGCCGAGGGCGCCGACGAAGGTGTCAACGAGCTGCCCGACTTCCTGCCCCTGGTGCTGGAGTTCGCCTCCCAACTGCACGAGGGCGAGGCGGAGATGTTCCTGTCCCAGTGGGCCAAGGTGCTGAACCAACTGGCCACCAACCTGGAAGAGGCCGGCAGCCCCTACGCGCCCCTGGTGCGGCTGATCGGCGGTCGCGCGCAACTGATCAAGGCGGCGGCGTGAACAACGGGGATGAGGAATGGGGGATGGGTAACGAGAACACCCAGGCCCCTTATCCCATCCCTCATTCCCCATTCCTCATTCCCCATTCCTAAGGAGTCACCATGGACCTGCATCAAATCCTCTTCGGGGTCTACCCCTACCTGGCCCTGGCCACCTTCATCCTGGGCAGCTGGATCCGCTTCGACCACGAGCAATACACCTGGAAGAGCGACTCCAGCCAACTGCTGTCGAAGCAGAACATGCGCTTCGCCAGCAACGTGTTCCACATCGGCATGCTGGGCATCATCGGCGGCCACATGGTGGGCCTGCTGACTCCCCACGCCGTGTTCCAGGCCATCGGCATGTCCGACATGGCCCACCAGGGCCTGGCCATCTATGCCGGCGGCATCTTCGGCGCCATGGTCATCCTGGGCGGCACCATGCTGTGGCTGCGGCGCCTGACCAACAAGCGGGTGCGCGCCGCCAGCCGCTGGATGGACATCAACATCCTAGGCTGGCTGGTGCTGACCGCCTGCGTCGGCTTCTCCACCATCTTCTGGTCCATCGAGCACGCCAGCAACGGCGACGCCACGGTCATGTTGCGCCTGGCCGAGTGGGTGCAGAGCATCGTCCTGCTGCAACCCAACCCGGAGCTGCTGCGCGGCCTGGACACGGTCTATAAGCTGCACATCTTCCTGGGCCTGTCGGTGTTCCTGTTCTTCCCCTTCACCCGCCTGGTGCACATCTTCAGCGCGCCGGTGAGCTACCTGTTCCGCGCCTACCAGATCGTGCGCGCCAAGCGGGTCGCCTGATCATCCTTCGATTTCGCGCCACCGTGACCTTTCCCGCGTCTCGTCCCCTCCTTCGCAACTCCTGTTTTCCACGAGTCGTGTCACGGTGGCCCTTTTTCAACCCGTGGTGGATGGAGGCTGACTTTTATCAAGGCCGACACCGGCCAACCGGTCCAACCTCCATACCCAAGCAACCTGTTCAAGTAATGCCATGACCATGTCCGCATCCCAGACACCGCGCAAGTTCAACATGCCCCAGAGCCACCACCTGCCCGAGGCCAAGGACACCGCCAACCCCTACGCCATCTACACCCGTGAGCTGGAGGTGGACGGCCGGACGGTGCTCACCGACCCGGAAGGCTACATCCTCAACATGGAGGACTGGAGCGAAGGCTACGCCCGCGCCCTGGCCGTCCAGGAAAAATTGACACTCACCGACGAGCATTGGCAGGTGATCCGCTTCATACGCGAGTACTACGAGGAACACAGCGTGCAGGCGCCGGTGCGGGACATGGTCAAGCACTTCCGGGTGGCGTGGGGCCCCGACAAGGGCAACAGCCGCTACCTGCACGACATCTTCCCCATGGGCGGCCCGCAGAAGCAGGGCAACCGGCTGGCCGGCATCCGCAAGACCAAGGGGGAGCACTGAACCATCCCACTACGGCCATATCCACCATGCCCACACGCCGCCTCTCCCCCCTGAAAAGCCTGCTCACCGCCACGCTGCTGGCCGCCATCGTCCTGCTGGGACTGCCCAAGCCGGCCCGCGCCGGTCCCACGGATGATGCCTGCGCCGCCCTGGCCCAGGCACGGGCCAGCCTGGTGCGCATGCTGACGGTCCAGGACCCGCGCGACGTGCTGGAACTGCGTGCCCAGGTGAACTACCACAGCGCCGTGTTGGACAGCGTCCTAGGCCAAATGAGTGCTTCCGACCCCATGCGGGTGGCGGCCTTCCGCATCCCGTGGGAGGCGTTCAAGATGACCCGCGAACGGATCATCATCCCCACCATCCTGCTGGGTGCGCGGGATGACGCCACCATCCTGGCGATGGGGGTCCAGGCCCAGCGCCTGCGGGAGATGTACGCCATCATGGGCTGCCAGCCCTGAGGGTGCCGACCGGCACCTTCCCGGTGCCATGGGCAGGCTTGTTCCGCCCGACGGCCCGCCTTCCGCATCACCATTGACCGCCCTGCCCTCGAATACCGTTTTCGCCCTGCTCTCCCTGCGGGCAGGCAGCATCCGCCCCCTGGGTGAGGAAGGCTTGCCGAGCGCCATTCACAAGCTCCCCATTGGCCGCCCCCTGGCCGTCACCCGCCTGGGCCTGGCCGGCGACCAACAGGCCGACCGCATCCACCATGGCGGCCCGGACAAGGCCCTGCACCATTACCCGGCGGAACATTACCCCGCCTGGCGCGAGCAGTTTCCGCATCGGCCGGCCTTCGAGCTCGGCGGCTTCGGAGAGAACCTCTCCACCCTCGGCCTTACCGAGGACGACGTCTGTCTGGGCGACATCTTTCGGCTGGGCGGTGCCGTCATCCAGGTGTCGCAGGGGCGCAGCCCGTGCCGCAAACTCAACCTGCGCTTCGCCGTGCCGGACATGCTGGAACGGGTCCGGGACAGCGGCCGCACGGGCTGGTACTACCGGGTGCTGGAGGAAGGCATGGCGGGCCCCGGCGACATGCTGATCCATTTGGACCGGCCTCTACCGGAATGGCCCGTGGCCCGGCTGTTCCGGACACTGTTTGCGGACGGAGCGAAGTGGGCCGAGTTGGAGGAACTGGCCGGACTCCCGCTCCTGGCGGTCGGCTGGCGGGCCCGGGCCAGCCAATGGCTGGGGAATGGCCGAAAGGTTTGAGAAAGGGTCGGGGCCGGATTGCCAATCCGGCTCCACCGCCAGTAACGCTCCCCTCGCCCGCTCCTGTCCTGTTGG
>DEQR01000023.1 GCA_002360535.1 Thiobacillus sp. UBA3361 | reverse complement strand
CCGCGCAAGATGAAGTTCGGCATGAGCGAGGGCATGGTCCTGGCCGCCAGCGACGAACGCGGCGGGCCGTTCCTGCTGACCCCCGACAGCGGCGCCCTGCCGGGCATGCGCATCAAGTAGGCGACCGATGCCGGTCATCGCCCGCCAACTGCGCATCACCGGCCGGGTGCAGGGAGTCTGGTACCGGGAATCCATGCGCCAGGCGGCGGACCGTTTCGGTGTGGCCGGCTGGGTGCGCAACCGCCTGGACGGTACGGTGGAGGCCCTGGTCCAGGGCGAGACGGCGGCGGTGGAGGCGATCATCGCCTGGGCCTGGCAGGGGCCGTCCGGCGCCCGCGTGGACGAGGTGACCGTCGCGGAGACGGCGCCCGCCCCGCACGCCGCATTCGAGAAGCGGGACACCGCCTGACCGGGCCTGCCCGGCATTCACCGCGCCGCTTTCATCCCTTCCCCCACATCCGGCGGGCCGACTTCCCGTGCGGAAAACCCGACGATCGGTGGGGCCATGCCCGGGTTTACTTTTTCCGCTCCGGACACTCTAATCCCAGGGTTTGTTAAGCGAAGCCCACCCATACATGACGATTGCCATCAAGACCGCCCAAGACATCGAAAAGATGCGCGTGGCGGGCCGACTCGCCTCCGAAGTCCTGGATTACATCACCCCCTTCGTGCAACCCGGGGTGACCACCGGCGAGTTGGACAAGCTCTGCCATGACTACATGGTGGAGGTACAGGGCTGCATCCCCGCACCCCTCAACTACGCCCCACCCGGCCACAAGCCCTACCCCAAGTCCATCTGCACGTCGGTGAACCACCAAGTCTGCCATGGCGTACCGGGCGACAAGAAGCTCAAGGGCGGCGACGTGGTGAACCTGGACATCACCGTCATCAAGGACGGCTGGCACGGCGACACCTCGCGCATGTTCTGCGTCGGCGAGCCTTCCATCCTCGCCCGCCGGCTGGTGGATGTGACCTACGAATGCATGTGGAAGGGCATCCTGGCGGTCCGGCCCGGCGCCCGCCTGGGTGACATCGGCCATGCCATCCAGACCCATGCCGAGCGCAGCGGCTTTTCCGTGGTGCGCGAATTCTGCGGCCACGGCATCGGCAGCCAGTTCCACGAAGAGCCGCAGGTGCTGCACTACGGCAAGCCCGGCTCCGGCCTGACCCTGGAACCGGGCATGATCTTCACCATCGAGCCCATGATCAACGCCGGCCGCCGCGACATCCGCGTGCTGGGCGACGGCTGGACCGTGGTGACCAAGGACCATGCCCTGTCGGCCCAGTGGGAACACACCATCCTGGTCACCGACAGCGGGCACGAGGTGCTCACCCTGTCCGACAAATCCCCCGCCCTGCCGGCCTTCGCACGGGCCGCCTGAGCCGGCCCGGCCCGAGCAGCCGTTCGCCCGTCATGGCCCATTCCGCGGATACCGCCCTCTGGCGCGAGGAATACGCCCGCGGCCGCGCCCGCCTGCAGGACGGCTATCTGGCCGACCGCCGTCCCGCCCCCCTGCTGCACGGCCTCAGCCGGCTCACCGACCGGCTCATGCGCCACATCTGGCAGGCCCACCGTCTGCCCGCGGGCTCCGCCCTGGTGGCGGTGGGCGGCTACGGCCGCGGCGAGCTGTTTCCCCAGTCCGACGTGGATGTGCTGATCCTGCTCGACGACGGCCTGAGCGGCGACGAACGCACCGCCTTCGAACCCCTCATCGGCCTGTTCTGGGACGTGGGCCTGCCCATCGGCCACAGCGTGCGCAGCCTCACGGAGTGCCTGGACGAGTCCGCCGGCGACACCACCATCCAGACCAACCTGCTGGAATCGCGCCTGCTGGCCGGCGACCGCCAGTTGTACGAGGGGTTCCGCTACCGCTTCCGGGCCGCCCTGGAGCCGCGCGCCTTCTACGAGGCCAAGTTGCGCGAGCAGCGCAGCCGCCACGGACGATTCGCCGACCGCGCCCTGCTGCTGGAGCCCAACATCAAGGAAAGCCCCGGCGGTCTGCGCGACCTCCAGACCATCATCTGGGTGGCCCACGCGGCCGGCCTGCCCACCAGCTTCCCCGGCCTGGCCCGGCAGGGCCTGCTGGGCGACGACGAAGTGCGGCTGATCGGCCGCCACCTGCGCTTCCTCAACCATCTGCGCATCCACCTGCACCTGCTGGCCAAACGCCGCGAGGACCGGCTGCTGTTCGAATACCAGGAACCCCTGGCCGAGCGCATGGGCTTCCTCCCCAACGCCCGGCGGCGCGCCTCCGAGCTGCTCATGCAGCGCTACTACCGGGTCTGCCGCGAGCTCTCCCTGGCCAACGAATACCTGCTGAGCGCCTTCCGGCAGGAGTTGTTCCCCGTGGGGGCGGTGGGCGATCTGCCCGGCTATCCCGACTACCTGTGCCGCGGCGACCAGCTGGACATCCGCCGGGAGGACCTGTACGAGGCACATCCTGAGGCCATCCTGCCCACCTTCCAGGCCCTGCAACGGCACCCTGAACTGACCCGTCTCACCCCTCGCGCCCTGCGCGCCCTGTGGCGGGCCGGTAGGAAGATCGACGACGGCTTCCGCCGCGACCCGCTGCACCGCGCCCAGTTCATGGCGCTGCTGCACGAGCCGCGCGGCATCACCCACAGCTTCCGCCTCATGCACCGCCTGGGCCTGCTGGGGCGCTACATCCCCGCCCTGGGCCGGATCACCGGACAGCTGCAGCACGACGGCTTCCATATCTACCCCGTCGATGAACACATCCTCATGGTGTTGCGCAACATACGGCGCGTCTCTCTGCCCCAGTTCGCCCATGAGCTGCCCCTGGCCCACCGGCTGATGGCCGACTGCAACCACAAGGAACTGCTCTATCTGGCCGCCCTGTTCCACGACATCGCCAAGGGCCGGGGCGGCGACCACTCCACCCTGGGCGAGGCGGACGCGCGGCGCTTCTGCCGCGCCCACGGACTGGAGAAGTGGCAGACCGACCTGGTGGCCTGGCTGGTGCGCCACCACCTCACCCTGTCCGCCACCGCCCAGAAGCAGGACCTCAGCGACCCGGAAGTCATCCAGGCCTTCGCCGCCCAATGCGGCGACACCCGCCGGCTCACCGCCCTATACCTGCTCACCGTGGCCGACATCCGCGCCACCAACCCGAAAATCTGGAACGCCTGGAAGGAAAAGCTGTTGCGCGAGCTCTACCTGGCCGCCCGCGCCCGGCTGGAAGGCGACCGGCCCGCGCCCGACCTGGTGGAGGCCAAGAAGGAAGAGGCGCGCGCCACCCTGCGCCTGTACGGCTACCCGGACGGCGCCGAAAAATCCTTTTGGAACCGGCTCGACGACATCTACTTCCTGCGCATGGAGGCCCAGGAAATCGCCTGGCAGACGCGCCGCCTGCTGCCCCTGCTGCCGCGCCAGGAAACCATCGTGCGCGCCCGTCTGGCCCCCATCGGCGAAGGCATCGAGGTCACCGTCTATACCCCCGACCGCTCCGGCCTGTTCGCCCGCATCAGCGGCTTCTTCGCCGGCATGCACTACTCGGTGCTGGAAGCCAAGGTCCACACCACCCGCGACGGCTACGCCCTGGACAGCTTCCTGGCCATGGACCCGCAACAGCCCCATGCCGCCTACCGGGACATCCTCGGCTACGTGGAATACGAACTCACCCGCATCCTCACCGAACGCCCGCCCCTGGCCGAACCCGTCCCCGGCCGCCTATCCCGCCAGCTGCGCTACTTCCCCATCCAGCCCCAGGTGAGCCTGACGGCCAGCGAAGGGGGCTCCGACTACGTGTTGTCGCTGATCGCCGGCGACCGGCCCGGCCTGATCCACCAGGTGGCCTGGGTCCTGCACCGCCACGGCATCAACCTGAAGAGCGCCAAGATCAACACCCTGGCCAACCGGGCCGAAGACGTGTTCGTCATCTCCGGCGGCGTCCTGACCCAGCCCGGCGAAGGCCAGGCCCTGGAACGAGACCTGCTGGAAATCCTCAAGGCGGCTTGATCCCGCCATAGCCGCCCCGCCCGTCGGCCGGGGCATTCACTTGAAGGGCGGGAATTGTTACATTCCCACAAACCCTGAACGTTTCTTTAGAAAGTGGGCCATGGCCAAGCTGACACCGGAACACCTCCAACGCATGGAATACGAGGAAGACAAGCAGGTCTCCCAGCAGGGCATGAAATGGCTGCTCTCCCTGGAACGGGACTACTTCCCCATCGAACTGGCCCGGCACTACCCCCGCATCATCAACCATCTGGCCCACACCTGGGACATCCCCGGTGAAGGCGCGAAATACCTGGACAGCCTGCTCCTGGACGACCGGGGCGACCGCCAGGGCTTCCCCATGAGCGTGCTGCGCGAGCTGATCGCCCTGCGGGAGTTCTACAACACCCTGAGCACCAGCAAGGACGACATCTGGGACAAGGGCCACCTGGCGCAGCCGAACAAGAAAGTCTGAAGTGCAGGCCAGGTCCGTTCACGGCCACCGCCACCCGGCATCGTGCCCGATGCCAATGCCACTTCTCCGCCCCTGTCGCCATTTCCTCCTGGCACGGCCCGTGGATATCGGTTGCGTCGCGCATGCATGACGCAAACCTATCTGGTTTATTGGTGATAAACAGAATCCGTGTAGCAACGCCGAAGCGGTGGCCCGACCAAGCCGCCAAAGCACATCTCGGACCTGCCGCTTCCTGCTAGCCGGAGCCCTGTTTTGGGCTGATATCGGCCAACCAACAGACCGGAAACAGCCTGATCAACCGCCCGGCCGAACCTCGTGCCAGCGTCCGGAGAGCGGCATAACCCATTGTGAAATAAAAAATTTCAGGCAACGGCCAGAAACCCTCATCGCACTCACCACGCGAGAGGCTTCTCCCGTCGATCCATCCCTGTTAGTGTTGGATTCATAAACGGAGGATATCGTGCGACAAGACCAAGTCGATGACAGCACGGGTGGACCGAAATACACAGAATCCGTGTATCACGGATATACCAGAATCTGTTTAATCAACTGTTAGATTTTTACTATGAACACAACAAAACTTCATGTCATTGCAAAAGCCTTAATTGCAGAATTGAGGCGCACCAATTCTGTGTCACTGATACAGCAAGCAACCCAATCATTGCAAAATCAAATTAATCAGCCGCAACAACCTAGCCACCAGCAGCAACTATCTAACCACCTCACCAAACTGTACAACAGTTTAGACGCATCCCCTGTTGATGGCTTTAGCCCAGCTTGGCGCGATGCACTTGAAGAGCTTGGCGTCGCCGATCAGTTTGGATCTCGCCTACAAGAATCTGTTCGCGATATCTTTGAAAAAAACCAAATTACACCACAAACGGCATTACAGGAACTTCAGGAAATACAAAAGGATTTATCCAACACCGAGAGCAATCTATCTGGATTGGTTAATGGGCTTGAGTATTTTGATGTAGGAGAAGATGTCTTAACCAGAAACAAATGCGAAGTCGGAGTTATTGTGCCGCGCGCGTATGTGGATGACAACTTGAGGAAGTTTGGTTCAGAGCTTATCGAACTAGAAAAGCTTCTCCTGGTCTTCTCCGAATTAGCCACCGGCCACCGCGAGCCAACAAGCATAAGACAGATTTCTTCAAGCGAATTGTCGGTGTTTCTGGACTACATACCAGAAATAGGCGCTTGCATAGCGATAGCTGTTGAGCGAATTGTCGCTCTGTACAAACAGCTCCTGGAAATCAAGAAACTTAAGCAAGACCTAATAACGCAACATGTCCCAGAAGAAAAGTTGTCCGGCATAGATGAGTACGCTTCATCCATAGTCAGTCCCAAGCTTGACGAACTGGCAAACGAATTAATGGAGAAATACGGAGATCACTTAGACCCGGCCCGTAAAAACGAAGTATCGATTGAAGTGCGGCACTCCCTCAGCAAACTAGCCAATCGCATTGACCGTGGTTTTAGTATTGAGCTTAGAGTTGCTCCGCCGGATAAGAATAAGAACAACAATGAAGTTCAGAATGAAAACGAGGGGCGATCCGCAGCTATTCAACAAATCATGAAATCGGCTGCAAATATCCAACACCTTGGCCAAAATGGGGAGCCCGTGCTTTTCCTGCCTGAAAATGACCCGCCTCAGGACAAGCAAATCTAACCCTATGCTCAACACGGACGCCCTCCAGCAAGCTTCGCTTGCTTTCGGCCGCCGGTTAGCTAATGACATGGACTCCCCCTTCCCCGGCGCCACCGGCGGTGCCAAATTGAAGTTGGGAATACCCCCGCCTTGAAGCGAAGGAGCAGGCCATGCAAGTGACGCGAATCGGATTGGACATCGCCAAGAACGTCTTCCAGGTGCACGGCGTGGACGGGCACGGCAAGACCGTCGTGTGCAAGACGCTACGGCGCGCCGAAGTGCTGCCCTACTTCGCCAACCTGCCCGCTTGCGTGATCGGCATCGAAGCCTGCGCCGGCGCGCACGACTGGGCCCGCCGGTTGAACAAGCTCGGCCACGACGCGCGTCTGATGGCCGCCCAGTTCGTCTCGCCCTATCGCAAGGGCGGCGCCAGAGGCAAGAACGACAAGACCGACGCCGAAGCGATCTGCGAAGCCGTGGGCCGGCCGAACATGCGTTTCGTACCGCTCAAGAGCGAGGAGCAGCAAGCCGTGCTCGCCATGCACCGGGTACGCGAGCTGGCGGTGGCCGAGCGCACCGCCCTGGTGAATCAGATTCGCGGCCTGCTTGGCGAATTCGGCCTCGTTCTGCCTCAGGGCCGGGAACGCCTGCAACGGGAATTGCCCACCGTGCTGGAGGCTGCGGACAACGAACTGCCGTCCCTGTTCCGCCCCGTATTGGCGGAGTTGGCCGAACGGCTCGCCGAGGCGAACACCCGCATCGGCCACTACGATGCGCTGATCGAGGCGCAAGCCCGGCTCATGCCGGCCGCGCTGCGGCTGATGCGGCTCGCCGGCATCGGCCCGATCACCGCCACGGCGATGGTGGCCACGGTGGGCAATGCGAGCACCTTCGCCAACGCGCGCCAGTTCGTGGGCTGGTTGGGGCTAGTCCCAAGGCAATATTCCAGCGGCGGCAAGAGCCGGCTCGGGGGAATCAGCAAGCGCGGCGACGCGTACCTCAGGCGCATGCTGGTGCACGGGGCGCGCTCGGTGCTCAGACTGGCCAAGGACAGAACGGATCGGCTCGGCCGCTGGGCCGAGGCGGTGAAACAACGGCGCGGCGAGAACGTCGCCGCCGTGGCCCTGGCCGCCAAGCACGCGCGCATCGTCTGGGCGCTCTTGGCCAAGGGCGAGGCCTACTGTCCGGCACCGTAAGGACAGCAGGGGTTTTGAACAGCGTTTTGCAAGGAGGGGTTCCCGCCGAGAAGGGTGCTTGGGACTAGCGATTGATGGAAACCGGTCGGACCGGCGCGGGGCAAACCTGGTAACGTTGTTGGCCCAACAAGGCCGCTAAGCTAATGAGGCCCCCGCGCGCGGATGTCATCAGGGCCAGGGCAACATTGCCCATTACAGGCCGGATATATTTGTGCAGCCTTGCCAGTTTCCAGAGAAAACTCGTCCTTGCGCAAGGGGGGAGTCCATATATTCACGTTAGACCTCACACTACCTTCGCCCATGGCCGACATCGATCCGAAAAGTGTTCTCGAAACCATTGAGATCATACGAGCCGTCAAGTCTCTGTTCGTTGAGCAGAATCCATACCTTCCTATGTACAGCGCTCTTGGCGGCGCCTTTATCGGAGCGATATCGTCGTTCTTTCCGAACTACATAATCGCTAAGCTCAAAGACCGTAAAGACAAACGTTCCACCACCCTCCAGTTATATGCGGAAGTTAAGGCAACAATCGAGCTTGCCGAGCACCGGAACTACATACAGCAACTGGAGCACCTGGTAGAGGCGTTCAAGTCCAAACAGATAACTTCGTACACGTATCAGATTCAAGTGCCAGAGGACAGGTTCCCCGTCTTCAAGAGCAGCCTAGATCGCCTTGGCATGCTCGAAGTCGAGATTCAGGTGAAGGTGGTCGAGTTCTACCAACTACTGGAAGCCGTAGTCCAAGACGTTAAGCCTGGTGGTCTATTGAACGTAAGCCCGGCCCCGGCGGAGGCATTTGAGGAGGCCCTACGCATTACCAAGAGGGCACGGCAACTCGGTGGCGAAATCTTGGCCATCATCGAGAAGCACCACCGAATTCCGAACTCAAGCGCCAGGACTTCGAATGTTCTTGGCTAAGACAGCGAGGTCTAACCTC
>DEQR01000044.1 GCA_002360535.1 Thiobacillus sp. UBA3361 | reverse complement strand
ACGGCGCCCGCAAGGGCCTGGCGGATACCGCCCTGAAGACCGCCAACTCCGGCTACCTGACCCGCCGTCTGGTGGATGTGACCCAGGACCTGGTGATCACCGAGGACGATTGCGGCACCACCAACGGCATGGTCATGAAGGCCCTGGTGGAAGGCGGCGATGTGGTGGAGGCCCTGCGCGAGCGCATCCTCGGCCGGGTGGCGGCGGTGGACGTGGTGAATCCGGATACCGGCGAGACCGCCATTGATGCCGGCACCCTGCTGGACGAACACGCCGTCGATAAGATCGAGCAGTTGGGCATCGACGAGGTCAAGGTGCGTACCCCGCTCACCTGCGACACCCGTTGGGGCCTGTGCGCCAAGTGCTACGGCCGCGACCTGGGCCGCGGCCACCTGGTGAACTCCGGGGAGGCGGTAGGCGTCATCGCCGCCCAGTCCATCGGCGAGCCCGGCACCCAGCTGACCATGCGCACCTTCCACATCGGCGGCGCGGCCTCCCGTGCCGCCTCCGCCAGCCAGGTGGAATGCAAGTCCGCCGGCACGGTGCGCTTCGAGCCTTCCATGCGCTACGTCACCAGCGCCCGCGGCGAGCAGATCGTCATCTCCCGCAACGGCGAGGTCCTGCTGGTGGACGAAAGCAACCGGGAACGCGAGCGCCACAAGGTGCCTTACGGCGCCACTTTGGCGGTCATGGACGGCCAGGGCATCAAGGCGGGCACCGTGCTGGCCACCTGGGACCCGCATACCCGTCCGATCATTACCGAATACGCCGGCCGGGTGAAATTCGACAACGTCGAGGAAGGTGTCACCGTCGCCAAGCAGATTGACGAGATCACCGGACTGTCCACCCTGATCGTCATCGATCCCAAGCGCCGCGGCACCAGCGCCGGCAAGGGGCTGCGCCCGCAGGTCAAGCTGATGGCGGACGACGGCTCCGAGGTCAAGATCGCCGGCAGCGACCACGCGGTGAGCATCACCTTCCAGGTGGGCTCCATCATCACCGTGAAGGACGGCCAGGACGTGGGCGTCGGCGACGTGCTTGCCCGCATCCCGCAGGAAACCTCCAAGACCCGCGACATCACCGGCGGTTTGCCCCGCGTCGCGGAACTGTTCGAGGCCCGTTCGCCCAAGGATGCCGGCATGCTGGCCGAAGTTACCGGTACCGCCTCCTTCGGCAAGGACACCAAGGGCAAGCAGCGCCTGGTGATCACCGACTTCGACGGCGTGGCGCACGAATACCTCATTACCAAGGACAAGCACGTCACGGTGCATGACGGGCAGGTGGTCAACAAAGGCGAGGCCATCGTCGATGGACCGGCCGATCCCCACGACATCCTGCGCATGCGCGGCGTCGAGGCCCTGGCCCGCTACATCATCGACGAGGTACAGGACGTTTATCGCCTGCAGGGCGTGAAGATCAACGATAAGCACATCGAGGTCGTCGTGCGCCAGATGCTGCGTCGCGTCAACGTGGTGGATCCGGGCGACACCCGGTTCATTCCGGGGGAGCAGGTCGAGCGTTCCGATATGCTGGAGGAAAATGACCGTGTGGTTGCCGAGGGTAAGCAGCCGGCCGGCTACGACAATATCCTCCTGGGTATCACCAAGGCCTCGTTGTCAACCGATTCGTTCATCTCCGCCGCCTCCTTCCAGGAGACCACACGGGTGCTGACCGAGGCCGCCATCATGGCCAAGAAGGACGACCTGCGCGGCCTGAAGGAAAACGTCATCGTCGGCCGGCTGATTCCCGCCGGCACCGGCCTGGCCTACCACCGCACCCGCCGCCGGCTGGCCGAGGAGGAGTCCGAGGAGGAATTGTTCTTCGCGGACACTTCCGACGAGGCGATGGCGGAGCACGGTACGGGTGAGGATAATCCTTGACAGGCCCATGGGCCGCCAATAGAATCCTCGGTCTTTTCAGCAGCCCGCGGCGAGACCGCGGGCTGTGTTTTCGGGTTCCGGAAATGGAACCGTAACTTGTCGGGATAGCATTCGATGCCAACCATCAACCAGTTGGTGCGGAAGCCGCGTCAGGCTCCGCAGGACAAAAGCAAGGTGCCGGCCATGGAGGCCTGCCCGCAGAAGCGCGGCGTGTGCACTCGCGTCTATACCACCACCCCCAAGAAGCCCAACTCCGCGTTGCGCAAGGTCGCCAAGGTGCGGCTTTCCAACGGATTCGAGGTGATCGGCTACATCGGCGGCGAAGGCCACAACCTCCAGGAGCACTCGGTGGTGCTGGTGCGTGGCGGCCGGGTCAAGGATTTGCCCGGCGTGCGCTACCACATCGTGCGCGGCAGCCTGGATACCCAGGGGGTGAAAGACCGCAAGCAGTCCCGCTCCAAGTACGGTGCCAAGCGGCCCAAAGCCGGCAAGTAAGCCGCGCGCAATTCGGAGATAGAAAATGCCAAGACGTCGCGAAGTCCCCAAGCGCAACATCCTGCCCGATCCCAAGTTCGGCAACCAGGACGTGGCCAAATTCGTCAACGTGATTATGCACAGCGGCAAGAAGTCCGTGGCCGAGAGCATCGTTTACGGTGCCTTCGATCAGATCAATAAAAAAAGTGGCAAGGATCCCGTAGAGGTCTTCTCTTCCGCTCTGGCCAATGTCAAGCCCGTTGTCGAGGTGAAATCCCGTCGTGTAGGCGGTGCCAACTACCAGGTGCCCGTGGAGGTGCGTCCTTCCCGTCGCATGGCGCTGGCCATGCGCTGGCTGAAGGATGCCGCCCGCAAGCGCGGCGAGAAGTCCATGGGCCAGCGTCTGGCCGGCGAGTTGCTGGATGCGGCCGAGGGCCGCGGCGGCGCCATGAAGAAGCGTGACGAAGTGCACCGCATGGCCGAGGCCAATAAGGCCTTCTCTCACTTCAGGTTCTGACGCAAAGGGATTTCATCGTGGCACGCACTACCCCCATCGAGCGCTACCGCAATATCGGCATATCCGCGCACATCGACGCCGGCAAGACGACTACCACCGAGCGCATCCTGTTCTACACCGGGGTGAACCACAAGATCGGCGAGGTGCACGACGGCGCCGCCACCATGGACTGGATGGAGCAAGAGCAGGAGCGGGGTATCACCATCACCTCCGCGGCCACCACCTGTTTTTGGAAGGGTATGGACCTGTCCCTGCCCGAGCACCGCGTCAACATCATCGACACCCCTGGCCACGTGGACTTCACCATCGAGGTGGAGCGCTCCATGCGCGTGCTGGACGGCGCTTGCATGGTGTATTGCGCCGTGGGTGGTGTGCAGCCCCAGTCTGAGACCGTGTGGCGCCAGGCCAACAAATACGGCGTGCCCCGTCTGGCCTTCGTCAACAAGATGGACCGCCAGGGTGCCAACTTCTTCCGCGTCTATGAACAGATGCGCACACGCCTGAAGGCCAACCCCGTGCCCATCCAGGTGCCCATCGGCGCCGAGGACAAGTTCCAGGGCGTGGTTGATCTGGTGAAGATGAAGGCCATTGTCTGGGACGAGGCCTCCCAGGGCATGAAGTTCGAGTACGGCGACATCCCGGCTGAACTGTTGGCGACCTGTAAGGAGTGGCGGGAAAAGATGGTGGAGTCCGCCGCCGAGGCCACCGAAGAGCTGATGAACAAGTACCTTGAAGAGGGCGACCTGTCCGAGGCGGAGGTCAAGCTGGCCCTGCGCACCCGCACCATCGCCGGCGAGATCGTTCCCATGATGTGCGGCTCCGCTTTCAAGAATAAGGGCGTGCAGGCCATGCTGGACGCGGTCATCGACTATATGCCCTCGCCGGTGGATATCCCGCCCGTCAAGGGTGAGTTGGAAGACGGCGGCGAGGCCGAGCGCAAGGCGGACGACAGCGAGCCGTTCTCCGCCCTGGCCTTCAAGATCATGACCGACCCCTACGTGGGCCAGTTGACCTTCTTCCGCGTCTATTCCGGCACGGTCAACACCGGCGACAGTATCTACAACACCGTCAAGGGCAAGAAGGAGCGCCTGGGTCGCATCCTACAGATGCACGCCAACAACCGGGAAGAGATCAAGGAAGTGCGCGCCGGCGACATCGCCGCGGCCGTGGGCCTTAAGGATGCCACCACCGGCGACACCCTGAGCGCGCTGGACAAGCCCATCATCCTGGAACGCATGATCTTCCCCGAGCCCGTCATTCACGTGGCGGTGGAACCCAAGACCAAGGCCGACCAGGAGAAGATGGGCCTGGCCCTGAACCGTCTGGCTCAGGAAGACCCCTCCTTCCGCGTGCGCACTGACGAGGAGTCCGGGCAGACCATCATCTCCGGTATGGGTGAGCTGCACCTGGAGATCCTGGTGGACCGCATGAAGCGGGAATTCAGCGTCGAGGCCAACGTGGGTGCCCCCCAGGTGGCCTATCGCGAGGCCATCAAGAAGTCCGTGGAGCAGGAAGGCAAGTTCGTCAAGCAGTCGGGCGGCAAGGGCCAGTATGGCCATGTGTGGCTCAAATTGGAGCCCAACGAACCCGGCAAGGGCTACGAGTTCGTGGATGCCATCAAGGGCGGCACCGTGCCCCGCGAATTCATCCCCGCGGTGGACAAAGGCCTCCGGGATGCCCTCAATAATGGCGTGCTGGCAGGCTTCCCGGTAGTGGACGTGAAGGTCACCCTGTTCGACGGTTCCTACCACGAGGTGGACTCCTCGGAGACGGCCTTCAAGATGGCCGCCATCCTGGGTTTCAAGGATGGCATGCGCAAGGCCAGCCCGGCGTTGCTGGAGCCCATGATGGCCGTGGAGGTCGAGACCCCCGAGGACTACATGGGCGACGTCATGGGCGATCTGAACCGCCGCCGCGGCATCATCCAGGGCATGGACGATCTGCCCGCCGGCAAGTCCATCAAGGCCGAGGTGCCGCTGGCCGAGATGTTCGGCTACTCCACCGATCTGCGTTCCATGTCTCAGGGTCGTGCCACCTATACCATGGAATTCAAGCACTATTCAGAGGCGCCCAAGAACGTCGCGGACGCCGTGATCAACAGTAAAAAGTGATTGTTTGATTGAGGTTAAGCGAAATGGCCAAGGAAAAATTTGAGC
>DEQR01000073.1 GCA_002360535.1 Thiobacillus sp. UBA3361 | reverse complement strand
GGCGGGGGCGGGCGTGGCGGCCGCCGCCTCGATGGCCTGGGCCACCTCCGAGCGGAAGGCCTCCAGCAGGGCATCCAGCCGGGGCAGCAGGTCGGAGGCGGGCGGCCCGGACGGCGCCGCCGGGGAGGCATCGGTGGGGGGCGGGTTGCTGGCGTCCTTGCGGGTCATGGCGGGTCATCCTCCTCGGCCTTGTCTGGCCGCGATTCTGGCAGGGTGGAACCCGGACCGCAGCCCCCACCGGAAAAAATCAATGGGGGGCATAGGCACCGTTACGGACAAGACCATCGGCGGCATGGGGCCGATCACCTATGCGGTATCCGGCTGTCGGATCAGCAATAATGCCCGTACCCCCGACCCCGGACCTCCCCATGTTGGCGAAACTCACCCTGAAGCGTGCCCCCCTGACCCGCCTGCCGGCCCGGCCCGGCCACACCCTGTTCCTGCTGCCGCCCGGCGACGACTGGCATGGCGTGCCCGGCGCCCAGGCGGTCCAGGCCGCCATCGGGCGCAAGGGCAAGCTCGCCGTGGGGGAGGCCCTGGCCAAGTCCCCCCTGACCCTGGACCTGCCCGGCGGGCACCTGGGCACGTGGCTGCGCCTGGACCCGGCCAAGCCCGCCTTCGACCGCCTCAGCCTGGTGCGCAAGGCCGTCAGGGCGCTGCTGGACGAACACCCACCGCGGCTGAATATCGCGGTCTATGGCGACGCGGAGTTCCGCCGCTTGGCGGCACGGGAAGCGGCGCGGGTGGCCTGGCTAAACGGTGCCCCCCTGCCGGTGTGGAAGAAGGACAAACCCCCCGCCCCCCTGGCGCGCATCCACCTGTACGGCGCCCCGCCGGACCTGGACCTGGACGGGGAACGGGCCGTGGCCGAAGGCAACCTGCTCTGCCGGGAGCTCACCTGGCTGCCGCCCAACCTGCTCACCCCCGCCGCCTACCGAGCGCGCATCCGCGAACTGGCCCGGGCCGAGGGCTGGAAAATCCAGGAATACGACCACAAGCGCCTGAGGAAACTGGGCGCCGGCGCCTTCCTGGCCGTCGCCCGGGGCAGCGGCCACCAGGACGCGGCCATAGTCCGACTCAGTTACCAGGGGCAAGGCGCAGGGCGCAAGGGAAATACGGTCGCCCTGGTGGGCAAGGGCATCTGCTTCGACACCGGCGGCCACAACCTCAAGCCGGCCCGCTACATGCACAACATGCACGACGACATGAACGGCTCGGCGGTAGTGCTGGGCATCCTGCTGGCCGCCACGCGGCTCCGGTTGCCGGTGCGCCTCGACGCCTGGCTGGCCGTCGCCCAGAACCACCTGTCCCCCGAGGCCTACACCCAGAACGAGGTGGTCACGGCGCTCAACGGCACCACCATCGAGATCATGCACACCGACGCCGAGGGCCGCATGGTGCTGGCCGACGCCCTGACCCTGGCGGCGCGGGAGAAGCCGGAGTTGATCCTGGACTTCGCCACCCTCACCGGCAGCATGGCCGTGGCCCTGGGCGAGCGCATGAGCGGCGTCATCGCCAACCGCGACGACCTGGCCGCCCGCGCGGTGGCGGCGGGGCAGACGGTGGGCGAGCGGGTGGTGGCCTTCCCCCTGCCCGAGGACTACGACGAGGCCCTGGAATCCCCCGTGGCGGACGTGAAGCAATGCCTCCTGGAAGGCGAGGCCGACCACATCCTGGCCGCCCGTTTCCTCCACCGCTTCGTGGACGACCGCCCCTGGCTGCACATGGACCTCTCCGCCAGCCGCTGCAAGGGCGGCCTGGGGGCGGTGGGGACGGACATCACCGGCTTCGGCGTGGCGCTGGGGGTGGAGATGCTGAGGGGCGATAGCCAGCGGCGAGTGTGAGCGGGTAGGGCGGAAAAGCGAAGCGCGTTCCGCCCTACGCGAGCTGATCGCCCTGCGGGAGTTCTACAACACCCTGATCACCAGCAAGGACGACATCTGGGACAAGGGCCACCTGGCGCAGCCGAACAAGAAAGTCTGAAGTGCAGGCCAGGTCCGTTCACGGCCACCGCCACCCGGCATCGTGCCCGATGCCAATGCCACTTCTCCGCCCCTGTCGCCATTTCCTCCTGGCACGGCCCGTGGATATCGGTTGCGTCGCGCATGCATGACGCAAACCTATCTGGTTTATTGGTGATAAACAGAATCCGTGTAGCAACGCCGAAGCGGCGGCCCGACCAAGCCGCCAAAGCACATCTCGGACCTGCCGCTTCCTGCTAGCCGGAGCCCTGTTTTGGGCTGATATCGGCCAACCAACAGACCGGAAACAGCCTGATCAACCGCCCGGCCGGCCCTCGTGCCAGCGTCCGGAGAGCGGCATAACCCATTGTGAAATAAAAAATTTCAGGCAACGGCCAGAAACCCTCATCGCACTCACCACGCGAGAGGCTTCTCCCGTCGATCCATCCCTGTTAGTGTTGGATTCATAAGCGGAGGATATCGTGCGACAAGACCAAGTCGATGACAGCACGGGTGGACCGAAATACACAGAATCCGTGTATCACGGATATACCAGAATCTGTTTAATCAACTGTTAGCCATCACAACAGCATCCCCCGAACGTGACCAGGACAACCACGCGATTCTTAAACTTTGAGCGTTTGCAGGCCCGTGGCGCCAGCGCGATGACCGTCATCAAACTGATGATGGCCTGCAACGATCTGTCGCTGGCAAATCAGTCGCTGTCTGAATGGAAGAAGGAACTGCCGCCTGGCATGAAGGCCCGCCAGATTGGTGCTGGAATGTACTTCGTGAGAACACAGCTTGCGCATCTTCACGAGGGATTGAAAGTCATCGAAGAAATCAAGAATGACCCACAGCTCATGGCGCTAATTGCGCGTTGCGACGGTCAAACGCAGCAATCCTTCAAGGAGCTTGAACAATTTCTTCCAAAGGCACCGAAGCGCCGTGAGTTTGAACAACTCGTCGGCCGCATCCGCCACAATCTGACGTTCCACTACGATGAGAGTGGAAAGCTCATTGAACAGGCTGTTGCTGATAGAGCAACTCGCCCAGATGCAAGAACGTCATCAATAACGAGAGGCAACACCGCGCATCTTTGGCATTTCAAAGTTGCCGATGACATCATAGACAGTATCGTTGTTCGCCAAATCTGGGCCATACCACGTGACAAAGATCTTCGTTCCGAAGCTGATCGCATCGCCGACCGCGTACATGAGATTTTCCTTTGGTTCGTCGACTTCTCAGGGGAGTTCATATGGAATTACTGCGAAGGCTGATGGCTAACCCTGCGGTCCACCGGACGCTGCGCGATAAAGCCGCGCAGCGCCGGTGACCTCCACGTTAGCTGCAACAAGAAAATGCGCAAGTACCAACTTACAGATGAAATGCAGGCTCTAGTGGATCAACAAACTTATGAAAGATGGCTTCATAGAAAAGCTATGGCTCATGTTAAAAGAGATAAGAAGCGTGGAAACACATCGGCAACCGTAGAAAGCTACAAAATAGAAATTCATAAAGCAGTATGCCATTGTAAAGGAAAAGATGCTTATACAAATGAAGAATTAAATTGGTCCCTCCTTAGCAAGTATGATAATGATGAATCAATGAAACATGGTCGTCATTACAAAAAAGAGTTCGCTTTGTTGCCTTCGGTAGACCATGTTGGAGATGGAAAAGGAGAGGCTGATTTTAAAATATGCGCATGGAGGACAAATGATGCAAAAAACGATTTGTCGTTAAACGAATTCATAGAACTATGTGCGAAGGTAGTAAAAGCAGCTAACAAGGCTAATTCAGCCGACGCGCCAAAGGCGCGCGCGGCTGATTAGCGGCGTTGGGCGTCAAAAAACTGATGCGTTATACATACAAGGCAGCGTGGTCAGTAGTCGGGGGCATCAACCTTCCGGCCGGCGCTCAGCCTTTTGAGTTGTATAGCTCGAAAGAAAAGAAAGGGGCCAGGCTCGATTTATGTTGAGTTTTCACATGCTGTCGTAGTGGCCCAACAAACGCTTCGAGAGGGACGCTCCGCCAGCAAGCTTCGCTCGCCGGCTTCGCGCCCCTCAAGCACGTTGGGCCTCTCATGACTAGACACGCATGTAATTCTAAGCTGTGTTGACCTCATTGCTTTTTTTTCCTGCGAGTACCTCCTATCAATGACTCTCGTGCTCTGGGCCTGAATCTCTCGCCAGCTGGATTATGCCCCTGGCTTTCTTGATGTTTCCGATGGCTTTGGCAATGAAGGCCGCGTCGTCGCCAGCCTCTTCCATACAGGCTTCGAGATAGGCGGCCATGTCCTCCTTGGTTTTGAGGTGCTCGGCGCTATCCCATTTGCGCAACTTCAGTGCCACGTGCCGACCCCTTCAGTCCCCGCCCCGCCACGTCGGCTCCGCCTGTCCGCTGCTGCGGTTGATCCAGCGGGAGAGGATGAACAGCAGGTCGGACAGACGGTTGAGGTAGCGGCCCAGGTTGGTGGACAGCAGTTCGGTTTCCGCCAGCCGGGTGACGCTGCGTTCGGCCCGCCGGCAGACGGTGCGGCAGACGTGGGCTTGGGCGGCGGCGGGGGTGCCGCCGGGGAGGACGAATTCCTTCAGCGCAGGCAGGGCGGCGTTGTAGTGGGCGACGGCCTGGTCCAGGTAGAGCACGGCCTCGTCATCCAGCAGGCTCTGGCCCGGCCAGGCCAGTTCGGCGCCCAGGTTGAACAGGTGGTGCTGGATGCCGGTGAGCAGGTCGCGCAGTTCCGCCGGCAGGCTGCCGGCCAGGAGGATGCCCAGCTGACTGTTCAGTTCGTCCACCTGGCCGATGGCCTCGATGCGCGGGTCGTGCTTGGCCACCCGGGCGCCGGTGGCCAGGCCGGTGGTGCCGTCGTCGCCGGTGCGGGTGACGATGCTGGTCAGGCGCATGGGCAGGGCCGCCTCCACCACGGTGACCGATTCGTTCAGGGCCGGGGTCAGGGCCTGGGTCTCTTCCGGGCGGGCCTCGCCGTTGGGCAGGCGCGCCTGGCACTCGCGGAAGATGCGCGACTTGCAGGTGCGGCACAGGTCGCTGTCCAGGCGGGGATAGATGCCGGCGATGGCGTCGGGCTTGTGGGGAAAGATGTGGTCCTTGCCGATGTCCTCCTGGTAGCCGCCCTTGCGCAGCATGCCGCAGAAGCCTTCCCGCACGCCGCACAGGTACAAGCCGCCGCCCAGCTTGCGGCGCCGCTGGGCCTCCCGCGACAGGGTCTCGGCGCCGGCCAGGTCGATGGTGTTGATGCCCTTGGAGAACAGCAGGAGGTGCTTCTGCGTGGGCACGTGCTCGTCCACCGCCACGAAGGCCTGCTGGATGTGATCCACGGCGCCGAAGAAGATGGAGCCTTCGATGCGCATCATCTTCAGTTGCGGGCAGCTGGGCTCTGCGCCGGTCTCGACGATGAACTTGCGGCGCGGGCTGTCCCGGTTCACCGGATCGGGCACCACGGAGCGGATGGCCGGCTTGGCGGTCTTGGAGAGGTAGAAGATCAGGGAGGTGAGGATGCCGAAGAAGATGCCCTTCTCCAGGTCGATGACCGTGCCGAAGAAGCTCACCCCCAGGACGACGGCCTCCTCCCGGTGGGCCTTGAGGATGGCGCCGATGTGGTGGAAGTCGATGAGGTTCCAGGCCACCAGGAACAGTACGGCGGCCATGGCCGGGATGGGCAGGTGGGCGGCGAGCGGCGCTACCAGCAGCAGGATGCCGAACAGGAAGAAGGCGGAGAACACCGCCGCCAGGGGCGTCCTGGCGCCGGATTCGTAGTTCACCCCGCTGCGGTTGAAGGAGCCGGAAGAGGCATAGGCGGAGAAGAAGCTGCCCAGGATGTTGGACAGGCCCTGGCCGATGAACTCCTGGTTGCCGTTGATGTGCTGCTCGCTCTTGATGGCGATGGAGCGGGAGATGGAGACCGCCTCGGTGAGGGCCAGCACGGTCACCGCCAGGGCTGAGAAGAAGGTGCTGGACAGGGATTTGAGCGAGAAATCCGGCAGCGACAGGGGCGGCAGGCCGGAGGCCAGGGCGCCCACGGTGCGAATCCGGGTGACGTCGGCGCCGGCCTCGGCATTGAGGAGCTCCGCCACGATGCCTCCCGCCACCATGGCGGTGATCATGTAGGGCACCTTCTTCAGGTAGCGCCGCGAGACGAGGCCGGCGATCAAGGAGGCCACCGCCACGGTGACGATGTAGGGGTTCACCGCGTGCAGGCTGGTGAGCAGGGTGCCGAGCACCTCGTTTACCGGGGCGCCGCGCGGGATGTCCAGGCCGAAGAAGTTCTTCACCTGGCTGGCGGCGATGAGCAGGGCCGCGCCGGCGGTGAAGCCGATCACCACCGTGTGGGAGATGAAGTTCACCAGGGCGCCCATCTTGGCCAGGCCCATGATGAGCTGGAACAGGCCGGTCATGAAGGTCAGCGTCAGCACCATGCTGATGTATTGCGGCGTGCCCGGTTCCGCATAAGGCGAGACCGAGGCGAAGACGACGATGGAGATGGCCGTGGTGGGCCCGGACACCAGGTGCCAGGACGAGCCGAACAGGGCGGCGACGATGGTGGGCACCATGGCGGCGTAGATGCCGTATTCCGGCGGCAGGCCGGCGATGGTGGCGAAGGCCACCGCCTGGGGCAGGACGATGAGCGCCCCGGTGAAGCCGGCGATGCCGTCAGCCTTGAGGTTGCCGCGGGTGATGCGGTCCTGCCACTTCAGGAAGGGCAGGAACTGGTACAGCCAGAGGTTGCAGGCCAGGAATTCGCCGAAGCGGTCTTTTTTCAGCCAGGACATTTAGCGTTGAGACATTCGATATAGGCCACCGTGTCCGGCGGCCGGTTATGGCGCTGCGCCTGCCAGATCATCTCCGCCAGGCAGTCCATGACCGCGTGCTGGGCGTCGTGCTCGTCATCCAGGCGTTCCAGCAGGCGCTGGTAGGCGCCCTTCACGCCGGGCGGCTGGTCGATGGACAGCTGTTCGGAGATGGACAGGTGCAGTGCCAGGTGCAGGAAGGGGTTGGTCTCGCCAGCCTCGGGCGGGAAGTCGCGATCCAGCGCGTCCTCGTCTTCCAGCCAGCGATGATACTCCGGGTGGCGGGCGACATGTTCCACGGCCAGGGCCTGCATGGGCTCCAGCGGCCGTTGCTCGCGCCAGGCACGCCAGGCGTCGAGGAAGAAACGGCGGACCTGGTCACGGCTGGGGTTGAACATATGCTTTCCTCAGTTCCTTCGCCTCGCCGTGCTCCGCCAAACCCTGTGGCATGAGTCCGGCTTCACGAGGCCTCGCCCGTGCTGCGCTTGCGGGCGCGGCGGGCCGCGACGCCGCCATGCAGGGCCACCACCGTGCTGTACTGCAACAGGCGGTTCACACCGTTCAGGGGGGCGAATTCGCCGTTGCCGTGGAAACCGATCAGGGGCGTATCGGGGTAGCGGCCGACGAACTGGTCGATGTCCCGGTCCACGCCGCCGTAGAAATACGGGCCGCGCCCCATGCAGGCGAACATCAGGCCCAAGTCGGGGCGGCCCCGCGCGTTGGCGTCCAGGCGCTCCAAGGTCTGGCCCATGTCGCGGGCCGCCACCTCGGGCTGGCGCAGGGCCCAGAACAGGCGGGCGCCCTTCTCCAGACGGGTGGAGACGGTGACGGAGCGTTCGACACTGTTGGCGGATAGTACCGGCACCGTCAGATAGCGGCCTTCCTCCACGGCCCCCTCGGGGTTGCCGTAGGGCAGCCCGGCCATGAGCAGGTGCAAGGGGAAGTCCTGCAAGGCCCCCAGGTCCTCGGGCAGGTGGCGTGCCAGGTGCAGCAGGGCCGGCTGGTCATCCAAGCCGAGGATGTCATGGTCGTTCACGCGCGTGACCTCCGCCGGCCTGGACAAGTCGCGCACCCCCTGGGACAGGCCGATGCGCCAGGCCTTGCCCGCCACGGGCAGCTCGCAGCGGCCCTGCGTGGCGACCCGGCCGTGCGCCCAGACCTTGTAGGGCCCCTGGCCGGTGGCGTCGCCGGCCACGCCGCCGAAGCGCTGGCCCGGATGCTCCAGCCAGCTGGTGTCGATGGCATTGGGGGCCGCGAGGCTGAAGATCCAGTCCGAGGCGGCGTGGGCGCCGTCCTGCGGTCCGAACAGGGCCTCGCTGACCACCATGGCGGCGGCGGCCGGGGCATCCAGGACCCAATCCTCCTCGGTGAACAGCCCCCCGCAGGTGCAGCCCACGATCTGGGTGCTGTTGGACGCCCGCGCGGCGGCGCGGATGGCCGATTCCGGGTCGTGGGCGAAATCGTCGCTCAGGAACAGGATGACCGTGTGGGCGAACTCCAGCCCGGCCTTGTCCATGGCGCGGCGCACCACGTCGCCGACCAGGCCGGTGCTGGCGCGGCTGGCATGGGCCAGGGCGGTGGCGGCGATCATGAGGCGGGCAGGGCGAGTTTGCCGGGCCACTCGCAGAGGTCGGCGATAAAACAGGTCGCGCAGTCCGGCTTGCGGGCCTTGCACACGTAGCGGCCGTGCAGGATCAGCCAGTGGTGGGCATCGTGGCGGAATTCGGTGGGCACATGGCGCAGCAGACCGCGCTCGACCGCGTTCACGTCCTTGCCGGGGGCGATGCCGGTGCGGTTGGCGACACGGAAGATGTGCGTGTCAACGGCGATGGTGGGCTGGCCGAAGGCGGTGTTGAGCACCACGTTGGCCGTCTTGCGTCCGACGCCCGGCAGGGCCTCCAGGGCGGCTCGGTCGGCCGGCACCTCGCCGCCGTGGTTTTCCACCAGCCTGCGCGACAGGCCGATGACGTTCTTCGCCTTGGTCTGGAACAGGCCGATGCGGCGGATGTGTCCGCGCAGGCCGTCCTCGCCCAGGGCGAGCATCTTCTCCGGCGTGTCCGCCATCCGGAACAGGGTCTCGGTGGCCTGGTTGACGCTCTTGTCGGTGGCCTGGGCGGAGAGCACCACGGCCACCAGCAGCTCGTAGGGCGAGCGGTGGATCAACTCGGTGGTGGGATGGGGATTGCGGGCCCGCAGACGTTCAAAGATGGCCCGGCGTTTGGCGGCGTTCATGGCCGAATCATAAAAGAAAAAAGGGCGTGCAACGCCCTTTCTCCGGGGTGGGTAAGACTCAGGCGCGCCGCCGTCCCGCCAGGGCGCCCACCACCCCCAGACCGGCCAGCAGCATGGCCCAGGTCTGCGGCTCAGGCACGGCGCTGACCTGCCAGCCGATGTCGCGCATGCCGTTCCAATCCAGATCGGTCATGTTCTTGCGGGTGCCGGTGTTGATGCTGGGGTCCATGGCCGCCTCGAAGCTGCCCAGGCTGTTGATGGTGCTGGTGGTGCCGTCCGCCCAGTGGGCGGCGTCGTTGGTGAGGGCAGTAGGCAGGGTATTGGGCCCGTCGAAGGTGGTGCCGGTCACCCAGTGGTCCCAGGAATCTGCGGTGCCGAAGCCCAGCACGTGGGCGATCTCGTGCACGGCCACGGAGTAGAAATCCACGCCGCTGATGTCGTCGTCGGTGGCCAGGGTGGAGTCGAAGAACCAGTTGCCGTAGTCCTTGTTGAACCGGATGGAGCCGCCCCAGAGGCTGAAATCGGTGTCCGTGGTGACCCCGGTCTGGCCGCGCGTGGCGGCATTGTCCAGGAAAACCTGCGAGCCGGAAGAGCTGTAGCCGCCCGGGCCGCCTTCACCCACGGCGCTGCCGGTCAGGCTGGCCCCTCCCACGTAGATGATGATGTCGTTGGCGGCCACCTGGTACTGGGTGGTGGCGGGGGTGATGCTGCCGGTAGTGTTCGCCGGATCGGCGAAATTGACCTGGAAATGGTTGCTGCCGGTGGGGTTGATGGCCGTCAGGCTGTCGCCGATACGGCTCTCGAACACCGAGGCGGCGGCCTCCAGCAGGCTTTTCCGGCCGGGGTCGGCGAAGAAGTTAAAGCTGTCGTAGCTGTAGTCGAAGACGATGTCGATGTTGGCCGAGGCCTGCAGCGGTGCCAGGCAGGCGAACAGGACAGCGGACGGTTTGAGGTTCATGAACGTCTCCTGGGCAAGCGGCCTGGCACGGGCCCGGCCGAATTCAATCTGCATCTGCAAGCAAAGCCTGTGCCTTATCGGCAAGTGCTTGAATAGGCTGGCATGATGCGGTCATGGCGGCAGTGTCCGTAAAAAAATCCGACATTCTCATGGGGATTCCCCGGCCGGGACGAGCCGGGGTGCGCGCTGCTGCTGGATGTCCATGATCCAGTTGCGCAGGGCGATCAGCAGTCCCAGGCCGAGGAAGGCACCGGGCGGCAGGATGGCGAGCAGGAAGCCACCGTAATCGGGCACCACGTGGATCACCCAGTCTTGGGCGGCGGGGCCGAACACCAGGTCCAGGCCGGAGAACAGCGTGCCCTTGCCGAACACCTCGCGCAACGCCCCCAGGGCGACCAGCACGGCGGTCAGGCCCAGGCCCATGAAGGTGGCGTCGAGTATGGAGTGGGCGGTCGATTGCTTGGAGGCGAAGGCCTCCACCCGCGCCAGGACGATGCAGTTGGTGGTGATCAGCGGGATGAACACGCCCAACACGAGATACAGCGGCTGCACGTAGGCATGCATCAGCAACTGCACCACGGTGACCAGGGCGGCGATGATCAGGATGAAGACCGGGATGCGGATCGGCTGCGGAATGAAGTTGCGGATCACCGATACCGAGCCGCTGGCGATGGCCATCACCAGGGTGGTGGCCAGGCCCAGCGACAGGCTGTTGACGACGGTGCCGCTGATCGCCAGCAAGGGGCACAGGCCCAGCAGCTGGACGATGCCGGGGTTCTGCCGCCACAGGGCGTTGACGATGATCTCGCGGGCTTCGGGGGAAATCATGGCGTCTCCTTGGGGGAGGTGGCGAACAAGGTGTCGCGGTGCGCGGCGAAGTATTCCAGCGCCTTGCGTACCGCCTTGACCACCGCGCGCGGGGTGATGGTGGCGCCGGCCAGGTAATCGAACCGGCCGCCGTCCTTGCGCACCCGCCAGGCCGCGGCCGGCGGGTTGGCGAGCGATTTGCCGGCGAACTGGTCGATCCAGTCGCCGCGCGCCTTGTCGATGTAGTCCCCCAGGCCCGGGGTCTCCCGATGTTCGGTGACGCGCACGCCGGAGACCGATCCATCGGCCAGGATGCCGACCAGCAGGCGTATCTCCCCCGAATAGCCATCCGGCGCGATGACCTCCAGGACCACCGCCACCGGCGCGCCGGCCTTTTTCGCCAGATAGGCCTGGCCGGGCCGTTTCAGGCCCAACAGCGTATCGGCGGGCAGGGGCCGGGCATCGGCGATCAGGTCGTTGTCGAAGCCGCCGGCGGGCAAGGTCTGGCTGATGAAGGCCTGGCGGGCGGCGCGTTCGGTGGCCTCGATGGTCTCGCGGGTCAGGCCGTGCGTGCCGGCCAGCAGGCCGGCGGCGACCACCGCGAAGACCAGCAGGGTCAGCGAGGTGGACAGGATGTCGCGCGCCAGGGCCTTCACACGCGCGGCCTCCGCGGCGCGCTGGCGCCGAACACCCGCGGCTGGGTGTAGGTGTCGATCAGCGGCACGGCCATGTTGAGCAGCAGCACCGAGAAGGCGACGCCGTCCGGATAGCCGCCGAAGACACGGATCAGCACGGTCAGCATGCCGGCAAGGCCGCCGTAGATGAGCTGGCCGCGCGGCGTGGTGGAGGCGGACACCGGATCGGTGGCGATGAAGAAGGCGCCCAGCATCGCGGCACCCGAGAACAGGTGGAACAGCGGCCCGGCTTGCCGGGTGGGGTCGATGAGTTGCATGACCAGGGCGGTCAGGGCGATGCCGCCCAGGAAGGCGGCCGGGATGCGCCAGGTGATGACCCCGTTCATCAACATCAGCACGCCGCCCAGCAGGACCATGACGGCCACCATCTCGCCGCCCTTGCCGCCGAAATAGCCGAACGGGGGCTGGGTCATCGCCTCGGCGGCCGTTTTGCCGTTGAGCAGTTGGGTGCGCAGGCTGTCGAGTGGCGTGGCGCTGGTGTAGGCGTCGGGGCTGATGGATCCCTGGCCGGCGAACACCAGATCGAAGGCCTCCGCCAGGCCGGGCACGTGTATCGCCAGATCGCCCGGCGCGGGCCATTGGGTCATGTGGGTGGGGAAGCTGATGATCAGCACCGCGTAGCCGACCATGGCCGGATTGAACAGGTTCTGCCCCAGGCCGCCGTAGAGATGCTTGGCGACCAGGACGGCGAACAGCATGCCGACGGCGTACAGCCACCAGGGCGCCAGGGTGGGCAGCGACAGGGCCAGCAGCCAGCCGGTGAGCAACACCGAGCCGTCGGTGAGGAAGGGCTTGAGCGGATAGCCGCGCATGCCCAGGGCGAAGGCCTCGAAGAACAGGCCGAATAGCAGGCAGAGCAGCAGGCTGACCCAGATGCCGGGACCGAAGAACCAGGCATGCGCTAGGGTGGCCGGTACCAGCGCGGCCATCACCTTGGCCATCACCAGGCGCACCGAGTTGCGTTCGGAAACGACGTGCGGGGAGCCGATCATTTCAGGGGCAAGGGGCAAGACACAAGACACGAGACACAAGGGGCAAGCGGCAGGATGCCAAGACAGGAGCCAGGCGAGGCGGCATGGCCCCGATGTCTTGCACCTTGCATCTTGAACCTTGCCCCTCTCTCATGGCGTCCCCTTCTCTTCCACCGCTCTGGCACGCCGCGCCTCGATCTCCTCGATCTCCTTTTGTTGCGCGGCCGTCAGTTTGTCGATGTTCTTCGGTTGTACGCCTTCCTTGGCCTGCCGGGCCTTTTCCATGGCGGCGGCGAGGATGGCCTTCTTGCGCGCGGCTTCCGGATCCTCGCCCGGCTCGGCGGTGGCCGTCGTGGCGGCCAGGGTTTCCTTGGCCTTGGCGGCGAATTTCTCGGCCTTTTCGCGCTTCTCACGTTCCTGCCGGAAATCACGGAACTCGTGCCGGGCGCGGGCGGCGTCGGCGGCGGCCTTTTCTTGTTCGCGCGCCCAGATCTCGCTCTTCGCGAAACGGTAGTAGCCCACCAGCGGGATGTGACTGGGGCAGACGTAGCCGCAACAGCCACACTCGATGCAGTCGAACAGGCTGTAGGCCTGGGCCTTGCCCAAGTCCTTGGCCTTGGCGTACCAGTACATCTCGAAGGGTTGCAGGTCGGCCGGGCAGGCGCGCGCGCAGGCGCCGCAACGGATGCAGGGCAGCGGCGCGGGCGGCGGCGGGAACAGCAGGCGGTCCTTGACGATGACGCAGTTGACCGCCTTGACCACCGGCGCCGCCGTCTCCGGCAGGTCGAAGCCCATCATCGGCCCGCCGATGATCAGGCCCGTGGCTTCGGGCAGTTCGCCGCCGGCCTGGGCCAGCAGATCGGCGATGGGCGTGCCGATGCGCACTTCGTAGTTGCCCGGCCGGGCCACGTGGCCGGTGACGGTGACGATGCGCGAAAGCATCGGCTCGCCCAGGGCCACGGCGCGATGCAGGGCGTAGGCGGTGCCGACGTTGAACACCTGCACGCCGACGTCGGTGGTCAGGCCGCCGGAGGGCGTGGCCAGGCCGGTGAGGGTGTAGGCGAGCTGTTTGCCGCCGCCGCCCGGGTAACGGGTGGGCACCGCGACGACTTCGACGGGATAGCCGGCATGCTCGGCCGCCGCGCGCATCGCCGCCTGGGCCTCCGGTTTGTTGTCCTCGATGCCGACCAGCACCGTCTCGCAACCGAGGGCATGGCGCATCACCGCCGCGCCGGCGAGGATTTCGGCGGCGTGGTGGCGCATGGTGAGGTCGTCGCAGGTGATCCAGGGCTCGCACTCGGCGCCGTTCAGGATCAGGGTGTGGATCTTGCGTTCCTTGCCCGGATCGAGCTTGACGTGGCTGGGGAACACCGCGCCGCCCAGGCCGGCCAGGCCCATGTCGCGCAGGTGGGCGCGCAAGGCGCCGGGTTCCATCGCGCGCCAGTCCACCGGCGCCATGGCCACGGCGCGGTCCTCGCCGTCGGCCTCGATCTCCACGCAGATGTCCGGCAGGCCGGACGGATGGGTGACCGGGCGATGCCCCACGGCCAGCACGGTGCCGGAGGTGGGGGCGTGCACCGCGACCGAGATCGCGCCTTCCGGCAGGCCGATCATCTGCCCCTTGAGCACCTTGTCGCCGACCTGGACCAGCGGCGCGGCGGGGTTGCCGATGTGCTGCCGCATGGGCACCACGTAGCGTGGCAGCAGGGGCAGCGGCTGGATCGGCCGTGAGGTGGAGACGGACTTGTGTTCCTCGGGATGCACGCCGCCGTTGAAGGCGTGCAGGCGCCGCCCGCCGGCCCCCGGTCGTTGCTCCCTGGCGCCCATCACGCGGCCTGCTTCAGCATGTACACGGGATAACGCCATTTCCAGCTGTCGATCTCCTCCCGGATGACGACCATGGAGATGCAATCCACCGGGCAGGGCGGCAGGCACAGCTCGCAGCCGGTGCATTGCGCCTCGATGATCGTATGCATCTGCTTGGCGGCGCCGACGATGGCGTCCACCGGGCAGGCCTGGATGCACAGCGTGCAGCCGATGCAGGTGTTCTCGTCGATGACCGCGACGCTCTTCGGCTTGTGCGCCAGGCCCTCCCCCAGCGGCTTGGGCTCGACACCCAGCAGTTCGGCCATGCGCCGGATGCCGTCGTCGCCGCCCGGCGGGCACTTGTTGATGTCCGCCTCGCCCTTGGCGATGGCCTCGGCGTAGGGCTTGCAGCCGGGGAAGCCGCATTGGCCGCACTGCGTCTGGGGCAGGATGGCGTCGATCTTCTCCACCAGCGGGTCGTCCTCCACCCGGAAGCGGATCGCCGCCCAGCCCAGGATGCCGCCCAGCACCAGGCCGATGCCGCCAAGGATGAGCAGGGCGGAGAGCATTATTTGATGAGTCCCGCGAAGCCCATGAAGGCCAGGCTCATCAGCGCGGCGGTGACCAGGGCGATGCTGGTGCCGCGAAACGGGGCCGGCACGTCGGCCGCTTCCAGGCGCTCGCGCATGGCGGCGAACAGGACCAGCACCAGGGTGAAACCGATGGCGCCGCCCATGCCGAAGAACAGCGACTCGACGAAGTTGTGCTCCGCCTGCACGTTGAGCAGGGGGATGCCCAGCACCGCGCAGTTGGTGGTGATCAGCGGCAGATAGATGCCCAGCACGCGGAACAGCACCGGCGAGGTCTTCTTGATGAACATCTCGGTGAAGCCGACGATGCCGGCGATCACCACGATGAAGCTGAGGGTGCGCAGGTAGGACAGCTCCGCGCCCAGCAAATAGGTGTCGATCAGGTAACTGGCGCCGGAGGCCAGGGTAAGCACGAAGGTGGTGGCGGCGCCCATGCCGATGGCCGTCTCCAGCTTCCTGGACACCCCCATGAACGGGCACAGGCCGAGCATCTTGGCCATGACGATGTTGTTCACGAACACCGTGCCGATGAGGATGAGGAGGTAGTCTCGCATTGCCTGCCCGTGGAAGTGGCCGAATTATCCGCCAGGGCCGCGCGGCGGGACAACCTTGGCAGCGGCACGCCTTTTGAGCAGCCGGGCGTATATCGCCAGATTGATCGCCAGGGCGATGAGACCCAGGGCGATCTGGATGCCTTGGGTGAGGCCCGCCGGATAGATCAGCGCCGGCAGGTAATGCTGGATGAAGTCACCGGCATAGCCGGACTGCCCGGCCAGGATGCGGAAATGGTTCTCCAGGGGGGTGAGCGGGCAGTATCCGCCGAACAGTTCGATCGCCACGCCCCAGGTTACGCAGGGCAAGTGCAGCCAGGCGAGCCACGGCCGGCGCAGCACCGCCAGCCCGCCCAGGACGACCCAGAGGATGAAGCCCAGGTGGACGATCAGGACCAGATCGGCCAGCAGGGCGTGGGGCATGACGCCTGCCTGTCAGTCCAACAGATCGTGGGTGCCGTCGCAATACGGAGGATTCGCGGTGTGCTTGCAGGCGCACAGCCAGTAGCTGCCCTTTTCCTCCACCCTGAAGGGCATCGGTTCGATGCCCGTGCCGGCGTGCGAGCCATCGCAGAATGGTTGGTTCTTGGAGCGTCCGCAGGCGCACCACCAGTATTCGCCTGGTTCCAGTTGCGCTTCCAGGGGGGATTTTCCGGCTACGACGGGTTCACTCATCTCGGCTCCTGTGCTTGGGGTTGGCATTCGGTTCCGGCAGTCGCCGGATGGCCGGATTATACCCGAGTAATTCCGTCAGGAATTCAGGGCAAGGCCGTCCGCCAGTCTGCCGCCGCCAAACCCAGGTCCTGGGCCAGGCCCGGATGGGTGACCTGGCCGCCGGCCAGGTTGAGGCCGGCGGCGAAGCCGGCGTCGGCCGCCAGGCCGTCAACCACGCCCGCATCGGCCAGGCGCAGCAGATAGGGCAGGGTGGCTTCCGCCAGGGCCAGGGTGCTGGTGCGCGCCACTGCGCCGGGCATGTTGGCCACACAGTAATGCACCACCCCTTCCTCGATATAGAACGGCGCGTCGTGGGTGGTGGGACGGGATGTCTCGGCGATGCCGCCCTGGTCGATGGCTACATCGACCAGGGCCGAGCCGTCGGGCATCAGCCGCAGCAGTTCGCGGTCGATCAGTGTCGGGGCGCGGCGCCCGTGCACATAGACGGCGCCGATGACCAGATCGGCCTGGACCAGGCAGTCGCGCAGGTTGGCGGGGGTGGAGTAGAGGGTCTTGAGGCGTCCCCCGTAGAGGTCGTCATAGTGTTGCAGCTTGTCCGGCCCGCGCTCCAACAGGGTCGTGTCGGCCCCCAGGCTCACAGCCAGGCGCGCGGCGTTGCCGCCCACCTGGCCGCCGCCGATGATCACCACCCGGCCGGGCGACACGCCGGGCACGCCGGCCAGCAGCACGCCGCGGCCGCCGTTCTCCATCTCCAGGGCCTGCATGCCGGCCTGTACGGCCATGCGCCCGGCGATCTGGGACATGGGGGCGAGCAGGGGGGTGCGGTCCCGAGCGTCCTGCACGGTTTCGAAGGCGAGCGCGGTCACGCCCCGGTCCAGCAGTTCGCGGGCCAGCCGCGGCGCGGCGGCCAGATGCAGGTAGCAGAACAGGATTTGCCCCGGCCGCAGCAGGACGAGTTCGTCGGGCTGGGGTTCCTTGACCTTGAATACCAATTCCGCCGCATACACCGCCGCCGCGTCCGGCGCGATCGTTGCCCCTGCGGCCCGGTAGGCCTGGTCCGTGAAGCCGATGGCCCGGCCGGCACCGGCCTGGACGCTCACCTCGTGTCCGGCACGGATCAGGGCCGCCACGCCGGCCGGTGTGATGGCTACCCGATGCTCCTGGACCTTGATTTCCCTGGGGATGCCGATGTGCATGATTCGCCTCATGAGGTCGCTGGCCCCATGCTAATGCAACCCATGGGGCATTCAACCCCAATCTCTCCATGGACTCGGCCGGGCATCAAAGTCTGACCTGGGTACCCAGTTCGATCACCCGGTTGGGCGGGATCTTGAAGAACAGCATGGCCCGCTGGGCGTTACGGGCCATCCAGGCATACAGCGCCTCGCGCCAGAAGGCCATGCCCGCGCCGTGCCTGGGGATCAGGGTCTCGCGGCTGAAGAAGAAAGAGGTTTCCAGCAGGTTCAGGTCCTCGCCGCACACCCGGCAACTGGCCAGGGCGCGGGGGATGTTGGGCGTCTGCATGAAGCCGTAGTGGACGATCACCCGGTAGCAGCCGGGGCAGATTTCCGTCACTTCGGTGCGTGCGTGCCTGGGCACCGTGGGCACGTCGTCGGTGACTACGGTGAGAAAGATGTTGCGCTCGTGCAGAACCTTGTTGTGGGCCAGATTGTGCGGCAGGGCGCGCGGCACGATGTTGGGCTGGCTGCTCAGGAAGACCGCCGTGCCGGGCACGCACAGGGGGGGATCGTGGGCCAAGTTGTGGAGAAACTCCACCAGATGGATCGCCTGGGCTTGGGTACGTTCGGCCAGAATCTCGCGGCCCCGTTTCCAGGTGTTCAGCAGGGTGAACAGCAGGGCGCCGATGGCCAGGGGAAACCAGCCGCCGTCCATGATCTTGAGGGCATTGGCGCCCAGAAAGCTCAGGTCCACCCCCAGGAACAGCGCCAGCCCGGGATAGACCAGCCATTTGTTCCAGTGCCAGAGGATGTGGACCACCACGAAGCCCAATACGGTGGTGATGACCATGGTGCCCACCACGGCGATGCCATAGGCAGCGGCCAGATTGGAGGAGGTGTCGAAGCCCAGCACTAGGAAGACGATGCCGGCCAGGAGCAGCCAGTTGACCAGGGGGATGTAGATCTGGCCGATCTCCTGCCCCGAGGTGTGGCGGATCTCCATGCGCGGCAGATAGCCCAGCTGGACGGCCTGGCGGGTCATGGAAAAGGCGCCGGTGATCACCGCCTGGGAGGCGATGATGGTGGCCAGCGTGGCCAGGCCGATCAGGGGGTATAGGGCCCACTCCGGCGCCAGCAGGTAGAAAGGGTTGCGCGCCGCGGTCGGGTCGGCCAGCAGCAGGGCGCCCTGGCCGAAATAGTTCAGCATCAGGGCCGGCAGGACCAGAAAGAACCAGGCTATGCGGATGGGCCGGGCGCCGAAATGGCCCATGTCCGCGTAGAGGGCCTCGGCGCCGGTGACCACCAACACCACCGCACCCAGCACCAGGAAGCCATACATGCCGTGTTCCAGGAAGAAGCGCAGGCCGTGCAGGGGGTTCACGGCCAGCATCACCTCGGCGTGCTGGGCCAGGTTGATAATCCCCAGCAGGGCCAGAGTGACGAACCAGAGCAGCATCACCGGGCCGAACAGGCCGCCGATATGGGTGGTGCCACGCCGTTGCAGAACGAACAGGAGCACCAGCACCAGCAGGGCGACGGGCTCCACCACGGGCTCCAGGACTGGCGCCGCCACCTCCAGGCCTTCCACCGCCGAAAGCACCGAGATGGCCGGGGTGATCATGCCGTCGCCATAGAACAGGGCTGCGCCGAAGATACCCAGGGGGAGCAGGAGCCCTGCCAGGCGGGGGCGCTCGGCCAGCGCCCGCTGGGCCAGGACCAGCATGGCCATGATGCCGCCTTCGCGCCGGTTGTCCACGCGCATGACGAACACTACGTACTTGACCGAGACCACCAGGATCAGGGACCAGAACACCAGGGACAGGATGCCCAGGATGTTGTCCTGGGAGGGGGACAGGGGATGTGCGCCGGCGAACACCTCGTGCATGGCGTAGAGGGGGCTGGTACCGATGTCCCCGAACACCACTCCCACGGCGGCCAGGGCCAGGGCATAGCGTTTGGATCGGCGTTCCGGCCGTGGATTTGGAGAAACCTGAGACACGATATGTCCTTGTGTCTTCCCTGGGGTTTCAGTCATGGCCGCCCTGGTGGCTGGGCCAACGCCTTGGCAACTTCGGCCACCAGTGCCGGACCCCGGTAGATGAGGCCGGTATAGAGCTGCACCAGCCCGGCCCCGGCGGCGATCTTTTCCCGCGCGTCCCCGCCGATCATGATGCCTCCGACGCCGATCAGCGGCACCACGCCCTCCAGCTCACGCTTGAATTCGCCCAGCACGCGCGTCGAGAGCGCCTTCACCGGCGCGCCGGACAGCCCGCCCTGGGCGCCGCCGTTGGGCAGGTGCTCGACGCCGGCGCGCGACAGGGTGGTGTTGGTGGCGATCACCGCGTCCACCCGGTGCCTGCGGAAGAGGGCGGCCATGGCGTGGATCTGCGCGTCGTCCAGGTCCGGCGCCACCTTCACCGCAACCGGCATGTACTTGCCGTGCTGGTCGGCCAGCCGGACCTGCTCGTTTTTCAACCGACCGAGCAGGCGGTCCAGTTCCTCGCTGCCCTGCAGGCTGCGCAGGTTCTGGGTGTTGGGCGAGGAGATGTTGACGGTGACGAAGGCGACCTTGCCGTACAGTTTGCGCAGGCAGATCAGGTAGTCCTCGGCGGCCCGTTCCAACGGCGTATCGAAGTTCTTGCCGATGTTGACGCCGATGATGCCTGGCCAGCGGGTGCGCGCCAGGTTCTCCAGCAGGGCATCGACGCCGGCGTTGTTGAAGCCCATGCGGTTGATGATGGCCCGCGCCTCGGGCAGGCGGAAGATGCGCGGCTTGGGGTTGCCCGCCTGCGGCCGGGGCGTGACCGCGCCCACCTCGATGAAGCCGAAACCCAGGTCCGCCCAGGCGTCGATGGCCTCGCCGTTCTTGTCCAGGCCGGCGGCCAGGCCGACGGGGTTGGGGAAGTCCAGGCCCATGAACTTCACCGGCGCGGCCGGCACCTCGGGCAGGAAGGGCTTGAGCAGGCCCAGGGCATGCAGCCGCTTTACGGCCGCCAGGGTCAGGTTGTGCGCGGTTTCCGGGTCGAGGCGGAAAAGGAGGGGACGGAGCAGGGGGTAGAGGTCCATGAAAGGTGCAAGGTACAAGATTCAAGGTGCAAGGGGAGTGTATCGCCAAGCATTTCCTTGCATCTTGAATCTTGTACCTTGAACCTATCCTTCCCAGACCTCCACCCGGTTGCGCCCGTTCTCCTTGGCCCGGATCAGTGCCAGGTCGGCGTTGGCGACCGCTTCTTCCACGCCGGCCCGCGGGCGCATCTCGGCCAGTCCGAAGGAGGCGGTGACGTTGATCAGCTTGTTGCTCGTCAGGCGGATGGGCAACTGGGCCAGGCCGGCACGGATGCGCTCCACCACCTGGGTGGCGTCCTTGAGGGGGGAGCCGGGCAGGCAGATGAGGAATTCCTCGCCGCCGTAGCGGTAGATGGAATCGTATTTGCGCAGGGTGCCGGACACGAAGCGCATGCCCTGGCGCAACACCGCGTCGCCGGCCGGGTGGCCCAGTTCGTCGTTGATGCGCTTGAAGCGGTCGAAATCCAACAGGCAGATGCAGCAGGGGCGCTGGATGCGCTGCGCGCGTTCCTGCTCCTCCCGCAGGCGGTTGAGCATGCCGCGCCGGCTGGCGCAGCCGGTCAGGGGGTCGGTGGTGAGCAGTTCGCCGATGATCTCCAACTGCAGGTTCCTGAGCCGGGTGTTCAGCCGCAGGGAGAGGTCGATGCATTGGTCATACAGGTCGGCGGCCGGGCGACGCCCCTCCACCACCTCCAGCAGGGCCATGCGGGCGGCCGCGTGCATGGCCTGCTGAATTGCCCCCAGTTCCTCATAGACGGCGTTTTCGGCCAGCAGATGCGGCTCCGAGGTGTAGTACCACTGGCCGAAGGGGGAACGCAGGTGGGCGTCGGGTAGCAGGTCGGTGTCGTTGGGCGAGATGGCGCACACCAGGGCGCGGTTGATCTGCTTGAACCAGGCCAGGTGGGCGGCGATGATGAACTCCAGCTCTTCGGTGAGCTGTTGGATCTCGTCGCGTTCCAGGGGTAAGGACATCGGCGGTCCGGTTGGTTTGCCTGGCCGCGTTATCGGCCGCGGGGTTCAAGTCTTGAGCCGCGCCGCATTACTTCTCCGCCGCCTCGGTCTCGATGTGCAGCGTCCGGGTGGGGAAGGCGATCTCGGCACCGTGCCGGGCGATGATCCCGGCGACCTTCAGCAGCACGTCCTGCTTGATCTCGTGGTAGCGCACCCACTCGGTGGTCTTGGTGAAGGTGTAGATGAAGAAGTCCAGGGAGGAGGGGCCGAAGGTGTTGAAGTTGACGATCAGGGTCTTGTCGGTATCGATCTCGGGGTGCTCGCGCAGCATGGCCTTCACGTCGGCGACGATGGGCGCCATCTTCGCCACGTCGGCGTAGCGGATGCCGATGGTCTCCTTGATGCGCCGGTTGGTCATGCGGCTGGGGTTTTCCACCACGATGGTGGTGAACAGGGCGTTGGGCACGTAGATGGGGTTCTTGTTGAAGGCCCGTACCCGTGTGTGGCGCCAGCCGATGTACTCCACCGTGCCCTCGATCTCCTTGTCCGGCGAGCGGATCCATTCCCCCACGGCGAAGGGTCGGTCCAGGTAGATGGTCAGGCCGCCGAAGAAATTGGCCAGGATGTCCTTGGCGGCGAAACCCACGGCGATGCCGCCGATGCCGCCGAAGGTGAGCAGGCCGGTGATGCTGAAGCCCAGGTGCTGCATGATCACCAGGCCGGCGATGACCAGCACCGTGATGCGCAGCAGCTTGCTGATGGCATCGACGGTGGTGTGGTCCACCGTCTCGCCGAGCGCTTCCTGCATGTGGATGACGTTGAGAGATACGTTGCGGATCAGGCGCAGCAGGAACCAGGACAGGCACAGCACCACGCCTACGTCCCGCATGGGCGCGGTGAAGCGGAAGACCTCCAGGCCCGCATCCAGGCGCGCCTCGTCGGCGGCATAGGCCAGGCCGATGATCCACAGCATGGCCCCCAGGGGGCGCCGGGCGGCGCGGATCAGGGCGTCGTCCCACACGTTGCTGGTGGTGCCCGCGATGCGCTCCGCCCGGCGTAGCAGGAAACCCACGAACAGGTTCAGGGCCACCACCACGAGGACCACGGTGAAAATTTGCAGAATCCAGGTTTCGCCCAGGAAGGCGATCCCGAAGCGTTCGGCGAGTTCTTTCATAAGCGGTCTGTCGGGGTTCGCGGATGCTCTATTATCCCCCCATGCAGCCCGCCAAGCCCTTGACCTCCTATCGCCCCTACTGGGCCAAGCGCTTCGGCGTGGCCACCTTCCTGCCCATGTCGCGCGCCGAGATGGACGTGCTGGGCTGGGACAGCTGCGACGTCATCCTGGTCACCGGCGACGCCTACATCGACCATCCCAGCTTCGGCATGGCCCTGGTCGGCCGGCTGCTGGAGGCCCAGGGCTTTCGGGTGGGGATCATCGCCCAGCCGGACTGGAAATCCGCCGACGCCTTCCGCGCCCTGGGCCGGCCCAACCTGTATTGCGGGGTCACGGCGGGCAACATGGATTCCATGGTCAACCGCTATACCGCCGACCGCAAGATTCGCTCTGACGACGCCTACACCGCCAACGCCGAACCCAACCGCCGCCCCGACCGGGCAGTGACGGTCTATGCGCAGCGCTGCCGGGAGGCCTTCAAGGACGTGCCGGTGGTGATCGGCGGCATCGAGGCCAGCCTGCGCCGCATCGCCCATTACGACTACTGGTCGGACAAGGTCCGCCGCTCGGTGCTGGCGGACAGCAAGGCGGACATGCTGCTGTTCGGCAACGCCGAGCGTGCCCTGGTGGCACTGACGCATCGCCTGGCGGCGGGGGAAAGCATCGGCGAGATTCGGGATTTGCGCGGCTCCGCGTTCATGGCGCCCCATGGCTGGAAGCCTGCGGATGAATGGCGGGAGATTGACTCGCTGGCGATGGATACGCCCGGGCATGTGGATCGGCATCCGGACCCTTACGCCATGCCCATCCGCTTCCTGGACAAGGACCAGCGCCGTGCCGCCCTCCAGGACGCCCGCGCCCACACCGTGGTGCGCCTGCCGGCCTACGAACAGGTGGAGAAGAACCCGGTCCTCTACGCCCACGCCTCGCGCGTATTCCACCTGGAGTCCAACCCCGGCAACGCCCGCGCCCTGGTCCAGGCCCACGGCGAGCGCGCGGGTTTGCGTGATCTCTGGCTCAACCCGCCCCCCATCCCGTTGACCACGCCGGAAATGGACCACATCTACGGCCTGCCCTACGCCCGCGCGCCCCATCCGGCCTATGGGGGAGCAAAAATCCCCGCCTGGGAGATGATCCGCTTCTCGGTGAACATCATGCGGGGCTGCTTCGGCGGTTGCACCTTCTGTTCCATCACCGAGCACGAGGGGCGCATCATCCAGAGCCGCTCGGAGGCCTCGATCCTGCATGAGATCGAGGATATCCGGGACAAGACGCCGGGCTTCACCGGCATCATCTCCGACCTGGGCGGGCCCACTGCCAACATGTACCGCCTGGCCTGCAAGGACGAGAAGATCGAGGCCGCTTGCCGGCGCCTGTCCTGCGTCTTCCCGGACATCTGCCCGAACATGTCCACCGACCACGGGCCGCTGATCCAGCTCTACCGCAAGGCGCGCGCTTTGCCGGGCGTCAAGAAGGTGCTGATCGGCTCGGGGCTCAGGTACGACCTGGCGGTGCGCTCGCCGGAATACGTGAAGGAACTGGTCACCCACCACGTGGGCGGTTATCTCAAGATCGCCCCCGAGCACACCGAGGCCGGCCCCCTGGAACACATGATGAAGCCGGGCATCAGCGCCTACGACCGGTTCAAGCAGATGTTCGAGAAGTTCTCCCGGGAGGCCGGCAAGGAGCAGTACCTGATCCCCTATTTCATCGCCGCGCACCCGGGGACCACGGACGAGGACATGCTCAACCTGGCCCTCTGGCTGAAGCGCAACGATTTCCGCCTCGACCAGGTGCAGACTTTCCTGCCCACGCCCCTGGCCCTGGCCACGGCCATGTACCACACGGAGCTTAATCCCCTGAAGAAGGTGCTGGGCGGCAAGGCGCGGCCTGTGCCGGTGACTCGCCAGGGGCGCACCCGCAAGCTGCACAAGGCCTTCCTGCGCTACCACGACCCGGAGAACTGGCCGCTGCTGCGCGATGCGCTGAAGGAGATGGGCCGTGCCGATCTGATCGGCAGCGGCAAACAATGCCTGGTGCCGGGGTTTCAGCCGGCTGGCACCGGCAGGCGGACCGAAGGCAAGCCGTGGCGGCCGAAAGTGGCCGAGGATACCCGGCCGGCCCCGGCCAAGTCCGAGCCCCGCAAGGCGCCGGCCAAGAAGGAGCGTTTCCCCCGCGGCAGCCGCCCGCAAGCCGAGACCGGCGTACCCACGGGGCGACGCGCGCGGGGAGCGAACAAGGGCAAGAAGTAAAGGCCGGCCGCGGCCGTAGCCCATTACTCAGGACCCTAGCATCGAAGCCCTGCCCATCCTCTACCGCGACGACCACATCGTCGCCATCCACAAGCCCGCCGGCCTGCTGGTGCATCGTTCCCCCATCGCCCGCCAGGAGACCCGTTTCGCGGTGCAACAGTTGCGCGACCAGATCGGCCAGCCGGTCTGGCCGGCGCATCGGCTCGATCGTGGGACTTCAGGCCTGCTGCTGTTCGCCCTGGACGCGGACAGCCTGCGCCGGCTCAACCGGCAGTTCGAGGCCGGAGAGGTGGCCAAGACCTACCTGGCGGTGGTGCGCGGCTGGCCGGAGGAGTCGGGCGTGATCGACCATCCGCTGGCCCCGGTGCACGACCCTTACGCGCCGGTAGCCAATCCAGAGCCCCAGGATGCCGTCACCCGTTACCTACGGTTGGCCACGGCTGAATTGCCATACCGCGTGGATCGCTATCCGAGCAGTCGCTATGCTTTATTGGCGTTGGAACCGCTGACCGGCCGGCGCCATCAGTTGCGCCGCCATCTGAAGCACATCGCCCATCCGATCATCGGCGACGCCACCTACGGCAAGGGCCGGCACAACCGGCTGTTTGCCGAGTTGTGCGGCCACGAACGGCTGTGGCTGGCCTGCGTGGAGATGGCCTTCCGGCATCCGGCGGAAGGGAGCGAGATGCGGCTTGTCGCGCCGCTGGCGTGTGAATTCGGTGACCTGCTGGAAAAGATGGGGTGGACGGGGGCGGTCCCCGTCCATTGGAGCGTGCGGGCCTGACCGCCCCGCCATTCCGGCGCAGGGGTGGAAGTAGTATGAACAGGCCCTATTTTCCCAGGCTCTCCCGTTCCATCAGGATGTAGGTGTTGTAGGCGTTGCGCCGGTTGGCCTCGGGGAAGGCGGGCATGTTTTCGTAGCGGGACCAGTCGGTGGCCGCGTAGGCCTCGTCGAAGGGGACCAACTCGGCCACCGCCTTGCCCATCTCGGCGCGCAGGAAGCGCAGGTAGTCGCGGGTCAGGATCAGGTCGTCCCGCGGTGTATCCGAGGCGGCGCCGTGGCCGGGCACCAGTATCATCGGTTCCAGGGCCAGCAGTTTGTCCAGGGCCGCCAGCCAGAGCTTGGAATCGGCATCGCCGACGAAGGGCACGCGGCCCTTGAACACCAGGTCGCCGGCGTAGAGCACGCCGTCCTCGGCCACCAGCATGGCCATGTCTTCCGCCGAATGTGCCGGGCCCACGTGGCGCAGGCGGAAATGCAACCCGCCCAGTTCGAAATCGGTGTCGCCGTCCAGCCAAAGGTCGGCCTCGTAAAAGCGCTGCAAGGCATCCGACACCCAGGGCTTCAGGACGTCCTTGCGCTGCTCGAAGCGCTCCCGCGCCGCGTCGGTGTGGATGGTGCCCTTGCCGCCCCGATGCGCCCAGATTTCGGCGCCGGCATCCTTGAACACCTGGATGCCGTAGTAGTGGTCGGCATGGTAGTGGCTGACGATCACCCGCCGGATTGGCGCATCGGTGACCTTGCGTATCTCGTCCAGCATCGCCCGGGCCAGGGTGGGCGTGCCCAGGGTATCGAACACCACCACCCCGGCCGGTGTGACCACGAAGCCGGCGTTGGACATGAAGCCCTCGTTCTCCGGCGAAGCGGCCCCCGACAAGCCGGGTACGTAATAGCTGTGTCCGGACAGGCGTATCGCCTTGACCGACACGCCGGGGGGTGGGTAATTGGGAGCCGCCTGGACCGCCGGAGCCGACATCCAGGACAGGACGGCGAAAAACATGAAAATGAGCGCGCGCATGGCGTCTCCTCTGTGCGTATCCAAAAGACCAGGCGAGTATAGAAAGCAGTCGATGATGCTGATGTAGTATCTTCGGCCCTGTCGGACTGCCCACTCATCGTGTGGACACACGTGAAACACAAGAAATTCCTTCCCTTCCTGCTGGCCTTCCTGCTGCCCCTGGTCGCCGTCTATGCCTGGTGGGGCGGTTTCTCGCCGGTCGAGATTCGCGAACAGTCGCGCGGCCCTTACACCTACGCCTATCTGGAGCACACCGGCGACTATGCCAAGCTGCCCAAGGTCCAGGCACAGGTGCTGCACGAGTTGAACAAGGCCGGCATCGAGGCCGGTGACGCCATCACCGTGCTCTATTCCAACCCGGACGTCGTCGCCAAGGGTGCCCGCCGGGCGCGCACCGGCTACCTGATCCCCGCGGGCGCCCGGCCCGCCGCGCCGCTGCTGAAGGCGGAAATCCCCCACCGGCCGGTGCTGGCCACCCACGTGCGGGCGGCCATCCTGCTCGCCCCCAGCCGCGCCTACCAGGCCCTGGACAGCTATTTGCAGGCGCGCAACAGGGGCATCGTCATGCCGACCGTGGAGATCTATGAAGCGGCCGACAGCATCTACAAAATGGGTGAATTGACGGTGGAAATGGACCTCGAGCCCGATTCGCCACGGAGGGACACACCATGACCCTGCTGTCCATCATCGCCGCACTGCTCTGGGAGCAATACCGCCCGCTGCGCGGCCCGCTGCTGTTCGACACGCAATTCAGCCGCTGGAGCGACTGGCTGGTCCTACGCGCCGGCGCAGGGCCCAGCCGGCATTGGCTGCTCGCCTGGGGGCTGGGCGCCTTGCTGCCGGCCGCCGCGGTGGCCCTGGCCGGTGCCCTGCTGGAAGGCCTGCATGTGGTCTTCGCCTGGGCCTGGAGCGTGGCCGTGCTCTACCTGGCCACCGGCTTCAAGGGCATCACCTTCACCTGCGCCTCCATCGCCCGCGCCCTCAAGGAAGGGAACCTGCCCCGCGCCAGGGAACTGCTGGCCGAATGGGGGGTGAATGAGACCGACGAGGCGGATGAAAGCGCCCTGTCGCGGATCACCATCGAGGAGTTGCTGCGTCTGGCCGTGACCCGGCTGCTGGGCATGATCTTCTGGTTCGCGCTGCTGGGCGTGTTTGGCGCCGTGCTGTATCGCCTGACCCACTTGTGCTACCGGCGCTGGCGGGGGGAACCGGCCTTTGCCGAATACATGGGCAGTGCCCTTCGCCTCATGGACTGGCTGCCGGTGCGTGTCGCGGCCTTCGGTTTCGCCATCGTTGGCAACTTCGAGGACGCCATGTACGGCTGGCGCACCCAGGCCATGGAGTGGGAAGACCTCAACGAAGGCGTGCTGCTGGCCTCGGCCGCCGGCGCCCTGGGCGTGCGCCTGGGCGGCCCCCTGCAGGTGGCGGGCGAGACCCTGGAACGGCCCGAGTTGGGGGAGGGCGAGCCGGCCACGCCGGAATACATGGACGGCGCCGTGGCCCTGATCTGGCGGGTGGCGCTGTTGTGGGTGGCAGTACTGGGGCTGTTGTGGCTGGGGGGGTTGTGAGGAGAGCGGTCAGCTGTCAGCAATCCGCTTTCAGCTTGAAAGATGGGTTGACGCCAAGGCGTCAACCACAAGCCTGGCTGACCGCTGACCGCTGACCGCTGACCGCTGACCGCTGACCGCTCCCCCATGCTCAACCTCATCTGGGTCGGTTTCTTTCTGGTGGCCTTCACCGCCGCCTGCTGGCAATACCTCATCGCCGGCCAGGCGGACATCTTCGCCGCCCTCATGAAGGCCGGCTTCGACAACGCCAAGACCGCCTTCGAGATCGCCCTGGGCCTCACCGGCGTCATGTGCCTGTGGCTGGGCATCATGAAGATCGGCGAGCGGGCCGGCTTCCTGGACATCCTGGCGCGCATCCTCGGCCCGCTGTTCGCCCGCCTGTTCCCCGACGTGCCGCGTGGCCACCCCGCCCTGGGCTCCATCACCATGAACATGGCTGCCAACATGATGGGCCTGGACAACGCCGCCACCCCCATGGGCCTGAAGGCCATGAAGGAATTGCAGGAGCTGAACCCGGACAAGGACACCGCCAGCAACGCGCAAATCCTGTTCCTGGTGCTCAACGCCTCGTCGGTGACCCTGCTGCCGGTGACCATCTTCACCTACCGGGCGCAACTGGGCGCGGCCGACCCCACGGACGTGTTCATCCCCATCCTGATGGCCACCTACTGCTCGACGCTCGCCGGTTTCGCCTTCATCGCCACGGTGCAGCGCATCCGCCTGGACGCGGTTCTGGTGGGCTGGATCGCCGGCCTCACCCTGCTGGTGGGCGGTCTGGCCACCTGGTTCATGAGCCTGCCGCCGGAGGCCATGGCGCCCCGCTCCTCCCTGGTCAGCAACTTCCTGTTGCTGGCGGTGATCGCCACTTTCCTGCTGGGCGCCCTGGTGAAAAAAGTCAATGCCTACGAGGCCTTCATCGAAGGCGCCAAGGACGGCTTCGGCATCGCCGTCACCATCATCCCGTATCTGGTGGCCATGCTGGTGGCCATCGGCCTGCTGCGCGCCAGCGGCGCCCTGGACGTGTTCATGGACGCGGTGCGCGCCGGCGTCGCCGCCCTGGGGGCTGACACCCGCTGGGTGGACGGGGTGCCCACCATGCTCATGAAGCCACTGTCCGGCAGCGGCGCACGGGCCATGATGATCGAGACCATGCAATTGCACGGCGCCGACAGCTTCGCCGGCCGCCTGGCCAGCATCGTCCAGGGCAGCACCGAGACCACCTTCTACGTGCTGGCGGTCTATTTCGGCTCGGTGGGCATCAAGCGCGTGCGCCACGCCGTGGCCGGCGGTCTGGTGGCCGACGCGGCCGGGTTCGCGGCGGCGGTGGGGGCGGGGTATCTGTTCTTTGGCAGTATTTCGGGTTGATTCGCGCGGCTCGATCGAATCACGCGATTTGCCCAAATTGAGCTTATCGAATTCATATTAGGGAAGAGCGGATGATCACCATGACCGCCGACGAGGCCATGCGGACGATCTACGCCGACCGCCTGCGGCATACCCTGGCCGAGGCCGCCGCTCAGGCCGCGCTGGCTGTATTGACGCAGGAGAAACTGGACACGCTGCTGGCGGACGAGAGCTGATTGCCCGCGCCGCTGCGAGCTCCACGACCTGAATGCCGCCGCGATCTGGGTGGACATTCCGGCGATCATCGCCGCGCAAACCCACAGCCGCGATCCGGGTGATGACAAATTCATCCACACCGCCCTGGCCGCCCGGGCGGCCCTGCTGGTGAGCGCTGACCGGGATTTGCTGGAGGCGCCCGCCATTCCGGAACTGCGCATCCTGCCCCCTGCTGCCGCGCTGGGTCTGCCTGAGTTTGTTGGGGGAAGGTGGCCAAGAGGACGTGAATACCTGTTGGGGAAGGTGTGGGGGAGTTGAGCTTGACCCTTTGACCTACACCCTCGGGGCGGGAATAATCGGTTGCACTAATCGCAACCACGGGAGCTCTCATGCCCTCAACCATGGGAATCAAACTGGATGACGCAACCCGGGAGCGTTTGAATAACGTCGCCTTGGGTCTTGACCGCTCGCCCCATTGGGTCATTAAGACTGCACTGATCGAGTTCCTGGAACGGGAAGAAACCGCCCTGAGGGAACGACGGGAAGACGAGGCCCGCTGGGCGCGCTACCAGGAAACCGGGCAGGCCATCCCTCAGGAGCGGGTCATGCAATGGCTCGACGCCTTGGCCGATGGGCGCCGGGAACCGTGCCCCGAGTAGTCTGGCTGCCCGAGGCGCTGATCGACATCCTGCGCCTCAACGATTTCCTCGCCGGGAAGAACCCCCTGGCGGCGCGCAACGCGGTTCTCTGCATCCAGGCCGCCGCGCGCCAGCTGGAGTGTTTTCCGGAGATCGGCAAGCCCCTGGGAGATGGCCGAAGAGAATTGTTCGCCGCCTTCGGAGCGGGAGCCTATGTGCTGCGCTACCGGCTGAATGAAAGCGGCCAGCCGGTGGTCATCCGGGTTTGGCATACGAGGGAGTTGCGGGAAGGCTGATCTGAACAACACTCCCGGCCGGATGAAGGGGCAGGGGCATTGGGTAAATTGTGCCTGGCCCCAATGGCAACCATGAACATGGCCGCCAACATGATGGGCCTGGACAACGCCGCCACCCCCATGGGCCTGAAGGCCATGAAGGAACTTCAGGAACTGAACCCGGACAAGGACACCGCCAGCAACGCCCAAATCCTGTTCCTGGTGCTCAACGCCTCGTCGGTGACCCTGCTGCCGGTGACCATCTTCACCTACCGGGCGCAGCTGGGCGCGGCCGACCCCACCGATGTGTTCATCCCCATCCTCATGGCCACCTACTGCTCCACCCTGGCCGGCTTCGCCTTCATCGCCGCGGTGCAGCGCATCCGCCTGGACGCGGTGCTCATCGCCTGGCTGGGCGGCCTCTCCCTGCTGGTGGGGGGGCTCGCCACCTGGTTCATGAGCCTGCCGCCGGAGGCCATGGCGCCCCAGTCCGCCCTGATCAGCAACTTCCTGCTGCTGGCGGTGATCGCCGCCTTCCTGATCGGTGCCCTGGTGCGGAGGGTCAACGCCTACGAGGCCTTCATCGAAGGCGCCAAGGACGGCTTCGGCATCGCCGTCACCATCATCCCCTACCTGGTGGCCATGCTGGTGGCCATCGGCATGCTGCGCGCCAGCGGCGCCCTGGACGTGTTCATGGACGCGGTGCGCGGCGGTGTCGCCGCCCTGGGCGGCGACGTGGCCTGGGTGGACGCCCTGCCCACCATGCTCATGAAGCCCCTGTCCGGCAGCGGTGCCCGGGCCATGATGATCGAAACCATGCAAATGCACGGCGCCGACAGCTTCGCCGGCCGCCTGGCCAGCATCGTCCAGGGCAGCACCGAGACCACCTTCTACGTGCTGGCCGTGTACTTCGGCGCGGTGGGCATCCGGCGAGTGCGCCACGCCGTGGCCGGCGGCCTGGTGGCGGACGCGGCCGGCTTCGTGGCGGCGGTGGCGGCGGGGTATCTCTTTTTCTCGCGGTAACGGTTTGCGCGGACGACGACAAGTACCGCCCAATGTGGCCTGCATGTGCGTTGAGCAAACCGGGCCCGGTTCCACGCGACCGTGAAGCACCAATTCCACCAGCGCCCCGCAGGGGATTCACTGCGCTGCCACACAGGCCTGGGGGCTTGGGTTGCCGCAGACCATCAGGCGCATGACTTCCGGATTGGTCCGATAGTTCATGTGCGCCGAGAAGGGCTCTTCCAGCTGCCCCAGGTAGGTGTCGGCATTGGACACCAGTACATCCACCACGTCATAGGACTGCCTTGGCTTGCCCCGTGCCAGGGCATATGAGAGCACGTCGTTCGGATCGGTGAAGGCAACCACCCTCAAGGGGGGGTGATAGGCTGCGCCAGGCCCGTCGCGGCGCAGGGCGACCAGTTCCGCCAAGGGTTCCGCGGGGTAGCCGGTGCTGCGTGCCTGTCCGTCCAGGGTCTGATCCGCCAGAGCCAGGATAGGCATCTGGTTGGCGCCCATGAAAATCTGCACCATGCGCTCCAGCGTGCGTTCCGCGGCCGCGCGTGCCTTGAGATCAGCATCGCGCAACAACTGGTATAGGGCGTCGAAGGCCACCTTGCTGCCCAGGCTTTCGGTGATCACCACCAGCGGTGCGCGCTCCCCGGTGACGGTCTGCAGGATATCCGCGGCGAGGGGGCGTCCGCCCGAACGGGCCAGCGCGTCCAGCATGGCCTGGCGCAACTGCTTGAGAATCGCGTCCCGCGATGCACCCTGGTAGATGATGGCATCCGCCAGGCAATCGTTCAGGATGACATCCTTCAGCCTGGCATTCAGCTTCGCGCGGCTATGGGGATAGGCCGGCGAGTCACAGGGGTCGGTGCCGCAGAGTTCGCTCTTCACGCTCTGGTCGTAGCAAAGCTGGCGCTTGAGCCCCGCGATGACGGGTGTCCACACCAGCGCATTCGCACGCACGGTGCCCCCGGGCGCGATCAAGGTCCGCTGATAGACGATCACATCGCCGGACCTGCGCGCGGGCCCTTCCGCACCGGGCGGGTAATGGGCGCCCAGGCCGGCACGCAGGGCATCGATGGCATTCACGGCCCAACCGACATCATGGCTGCACATGCCATGCACCAGCAGGACATCCAGGACCCGGTCCGGCGCATTGGCGACCAGGGTGTGCAGACCAGGAAAATGCGCCTGTCCGGGCGGTCGGGCATCGAAATCGGCGACCCGGTAAGGTCTGGCGCATGCAGTGAGCAGCAGCGCGACACCAACCACCAGGAAGAGGCGTGTCGAGCGTTTGACAATGTCCATGAGTGCTCCCGTTGTCCTGTTTAGCGTGTACGTGGCGTGTTCATGTTGGCAGGGGTTCGCCGGCCAGACATGCCGCGCCAAGTCTCATGGCCGCAAGCGTGTCCTCCAGGGCCTGTGTGACGAAATGCGTTGCCACCTCCAGGTAGCTGGCATCCCTTACCCGATGGCGGTGTGTGCCGATCACGACCTCGGCGCCGTTGCCGAATTGCCTGCCCATGGGCCCGAAACCGCCAAAGCCGCGTGAGTGGTAAGGGGGCGGCTCGGCGAACGTCTGCTCGTGCCCTGCCCAGAACAGGGCGCCGGAGGCATAGTCGATCTGATCATCCACGACGACCTCGATGCACCGCCTATCTGCGTCCAGCCATAGCAGGGTGACTTGCGCCGCTCGATCGTACAGGCCAAGAAAATCATGGGCAGGGGGCGGCGCATCATGTTGAAGGGTTCGTACCCGCGTCCTGGCGCAGGACTGGATATCGTCCCAGCGAACCTCCAGATAGTCCTCGTAAGGGTCGTCCAGCCCCGGCCCGTGGTAGACCGGCACCACATGCGACGGGGTGCTCATGTCCTGGATGTGGTGGATGATGCGCCCGAGCAGAAGGTACGGGTTTGAGGCGGGGTGTCCCTGGCAGGCTTCCAGAAACCGCTCCTGGCGTCGTGCCAGCAACGGGCGCGAATTGGGCTCGACGATAGCCCAGATTTTCCTGCGCAGGGTTTCGTTGGTGGGATGGAAATGCCAGTTGAGAAGACGCGACAGGGTTGGGGCGTCTTCCAACACAACGCCCTCGATCACACCCGGCCTGAAGGCCGGGTCATTGAACAACCTGGCCAGGCCCCCATTGCCGGACTGCGCCCCGATCTCGACCGCCAGGGCCGTGATGCGCTCATGGGTTGAGGGCTTCATCCTCAGCCCATGTCAGGGGTTGCCCATGCAGCCTGCGATCATTGCGGCTTGCGGCGCTGCACCGCCAGGCCCACCAAACCCAGCCCGGCGATCATCAGGGCGTAGGTTTCGGGCTCGGGGACGGCCTGTACGCTGAAGTTGTCGATGGTGAGCGCCTCATTGCTGCCTACGTACATGTTTTCGGCGTCGAAGCCGATGGCGATATGGAATCGATCCTCCGCGCCCATGCCCCAGCTTGTCGTGGGGTCGTCTATGTCCACAGTCAGCAGCGTCCCGTGGGCGCTGTAGGCGCTCAGCACCTTGGTGCCGGCGTCGAAGCTGAGCCAGATGGTGCCGGCGATGTCGCTGGTGGCCACGTCCCAGGTGGTTTCCTCGTCGCCCCAGACGCCTGCCCAATACTGGTTGCCCATGGGGTGGTCAGGCTCCAGGTCGATGCTGATGCCATGGGTCAGCGTGCCCTGGCCGTCGCGGATGAAGGCGATGAGCATGGCGCTGGCCCAGGCGTCATTCGATGCCGGTACCTGCATGTACAGACTGGCGGGCACCTGGACATCCACTTGGGCCAGCCAGGATTGCTGGTAGGTGGGCAGGAGGTTGCGGTAAACATAGATCTCGCTGGCCGATGCCATGGTGACGCCATTGGTGTGGAAGGCCAGCTTGCCATCCTGCTGGAATGAACTGGATGGGAATGGGCTGTTCTGGATCTGGTCGAAATGTTCGGCCAGGTTGCCGCTGAAATCGTAGCTGGCGGCGTAGGCGCCTGGGCTGGCAGCCATCAGGATGGCCAGGGCGAGGAGTTTCAGCATGATGTTTCTCCCAGTGGGTTGTTGGAGATTGTGAGTTCCTTTCTGGTCTTGCCCGGTCTCCCTGACCGTCTGCCATTTGTTGCGTCCGACGTGCTTGGGCACGTCCTCGATTTCCATTCTTCTGAGGTCGACCGCTGTTTTCATCCGTCATTTGACGGAAAACAGGATCGGCATGTCTGTTATCCGCTGCCGCCTTGGCGCAGGGCCAGGGCCACCAGTTCCCGTTGGTTGCGGGTGCCGGTCTTGGCGAAGAGGCTGGAGAGTTGACTGCGCACGGTGCGGATGCTCACCTCCAGGGTCTCGGCGATCCGTTTGGGCGCCATGTCGCGCAGCAGCAGTTGCAGCACGTGCAGTTCCGCCTGGGTGATGTGGTGCCGTGCCACCAGGGCACGCAGTCCATCCACGGGTCGGGCACGCGCCGGGTCGTGGACCAGCAGCATGACCTTGGGGCGCTGGCCGTGGAGGTGCGGCGCCAGGGCGGGGTGGCGCAGGTCTTCGGCCAGCGGCGTGGCGGTCAGACAGTAGGGGGGCGCAACAGCGTCGGGGGCGGGTGCGGCGCGGCTGATACACAGGCCGCCGCCCAGGCCGATGCCGGCATGGCGGATGAGGGCGTCCACGGCGTCGTCATCCCTGGGGTCCAGGGCATGCAGACGGTCGGCCCGCAGGCTGAGGCCATCCCCGGCCCGGAGCAGGGACTCCGCCAGGTCATTGAGATAGACCACCCGGCCATCCTCGGCCAGCAGGATGACGCCGTAGCCCAACAGGCCGAGGGCGGATTGGTGCAGGGACTGGTCGAGACGCGCCTGGCTGATGCGCCAGTGGGTGAGCAGGGCGCGACGCACGTGGGGGGCGAGAAGAGCGATCAGGTCTTTTCCATCCTGCCCGTAGGCGTCCCGGCTCCGGCGGCGGGTGAAGCTCATGTGGGTGGCGGGCCCTTCGGCGCGGCCGTCGAACAGGGCGGTGGTGACCATCCACTCCATATCGTGGACTTTGAGGAAGTCGTTGTAGTACTCGGTGCGGCGCAGTTCCGATTGAGGAACGATTTCCTCGCCCAGGGCGACGGTGCCCTGGATGTAGCGCCCCTGGCGCAGGGCCGCGCCGGTCCATTCGTCCAGGCGGTGGTAGTAGGCGCTGTAGGCCTGCTCCATCTCCGGGGTGAAGTTGTGGGTGAGATAGAGGGTCTGCTCGGGCCGGGCGGGGAAGGGGGTGTAGATGCAGGCCAGGTCGGCCGCGAAGGCCCAGCTTAATCGCGCCAGCACGGATGGCCAGCGTTCCGGTTCCAGGCCGGCCTGGTAGATGTCGCCGACCAGATCGAGCAGGATCGGGTCGCCCTCGCGGGAGCCTTTGCTGTTGTTGTGGGGCACGTGGGGCTCGTCCCTGGGGTAATTACTGATATTGTCAATTACTACTATAGGATTCGAATACTGGACGTCCATATCCCATTGGATATTGGTATTGCACGTTCGACCAAGCCCATAAATTTCATTGACCCCCGAATCAATAGGGCCTTTTTGACAGTGCCTGCCTGCGCCGCTAACCTGCGCCCGCTGTTTTTTACACCCGAGAGGAGAAGTTCATGAAAGCCGTCCTGAGCATCCTGGCCACCGGCCTGCTGACCGCCGGCGCTGCCACTGCCGCCACCCCCTACATGTCCGCCGACTGGGCCGTCCAGGCCTGCCAGGGCTGGAATGCCAGCGCGCCGCTGGCCAACGAGCTGGGCGCCAAGTGGGTCAAGAACGACAAGAACCGCGGCTACAAGATCATCCAGATGTACCGCACCGATTGCGGCGCCGCCGGCAAGGTGGAGATGAAGATCGTCTCCCAGGACGGCAAGGCCGTGTGCACCTACGCCGGTCCGGTGGCCACCGCCAAGCTGGACTATGACGTGGACTACCTGATGCATGCAACCACCAAGGATTGGAAGTCGGACATGAACCCGGCCACCGCCATGATGTTCGGCAACCTGAAGTTCGACGGCCCCAAGCTGGAGGCGATGAGCGTGATGGGCCCCTTCAAGGCCTTCATGACCCTGGCCAGCAAGGTGCCCGGCGAGGCCGTCTGCCCTAGCCGCTGATCCGGCACCGACCTGAATAAAGCCCGCCTAGGCGGGCTTTTTGTTTGTCCGTGCCGGCCCTGGCAGCGGCTTCGTGCCGGGCTCGGTGGTCTCACAGTGGTCTGTTTCACTGCCGCCGGGTTTATCGCCTGGCTATTCTTTGACAATATGGCCGCATAACTCAAAGGAGACACCGTGCTCGACCGCCTGCGCCAAACTCTCGTTGCCCTGCTGCTCAAGACCCCGGTCCTGATCGTCCTGGGCCTGGTGCTGACCTGGCTGCTGTTCGGCTGGTTCGGCTTCGAGCCTCTGGTGAAGTGGGCGGCACCCAAGTATGTGGCGGACAAGAGCCAGCATCAGTTGAGCATCGGCGCGGCGAAGTTCGACCCCCTGGACCTGTCGCTGAGTATCAAGGGGTTGACCTTGAAGGAACCCGACGGCAAGCCCCTGCTGGCCTTCGACGAGCTGTTCGTGGATTTCGAGGCCGGCGGCCTGTTGCGCCGGGCCTTTGCCTTCGGGGACATCCGCCTGACCGGGCCGGATGCCCATCTGGTGCTGCTGCCCGATGGCCGGCTCAACTGGACGGCCCTGATCGAGGCCTTCAAGAGCGAGGACGAGGAGGAGGACAAGGACCTGCCGCGCCTGCTCATCGGCCGCATCGCTCTGGAAAAGGGTCGGGTGCATTTCACCGACCGCAAGGTGGCCGCCGGCTACCAGGCCGAACTGAACCCGATCGATTTTCAGCTCACCGACCTGTCGACCCTGCCCGACGACAAGGGCGCCTACACCCTGGCCACCCGCACCCAGGCCGGGGCGCGGGTGCGCTGGAAGGGGGAGCTGGCCCTGAACCCCATGCTGGCCAGCGGCGAGCTGGCAGTGGACGACCTGCGCCTGGACCGGGTCTGGCCCTATCTGCGCGACAAGCTGAACATGAAGACCCCGGAGGGGGTGGCCGCCCTGGGCCTGACCTACCGGGCCGCCTATGCCGACAAGCAGTTTTCCCTGGCCGTAAACGATCTGGGTTTCAGGCTCGCGGGCCTGAAGCTGCGCGGCCCGGATGACGTCGAGCCGGTTGTGGCCCTGGACAGCCTGGAACTGGCAGGCGGGCGCTTCGACCTGGGCCAGCAACGTCTGGACATCGCCCGCATTGCCCTCCAGGGCGGGCATGTGCATGTACAGCGTCGGGGTGATGGTAGCATCGACCTGACCGACTGGTTCCGGCCCGCCAGCGGCGCGGCCGAGCAGACGACTAGCGGCGCCGCCCCGGCGGCCCCGGGCCCCAGCCTGGTACCGGCAGCCCGGGGCAACATGGATGATCTGTACGCCATCCAGCCCGGTGGCGAGGTGCGCCTGGGCGGCCTGGCCTTCGCCTACAAGTCCACCAAACTGCACCCTGGCAGCCTGCCCCGCCTGGACAAGGTCGTGCAGGTGCTGAAGGACAAGCCGGAGCTGGAAGTCCAGATCGGCGGCCATACCGACAGCGTCGGCAGCGACGCCTACAACCTGCGCATGTCCCAGGCCCGGGCCGAGTCGGTGCGGGACTACCTGGCCCGCCAGGGCATTGGCGCCGAACGCATCCAGACCCGGGGTTACGGCGAAAGCCGCCCGGTGGCCGACAACGCCACCGAGGCGGGGCGCGAGGCTAACCGGCGGGTGGTGCTGCGCTTCCACCTGCCCGGGCAGGACCCGGAGGCAGACGGCGCCGGCGGTGGCGGCGCCCCTGGCGTCTGGACGGTGAACCTGGAGGCCTTCAGCCTGGATGGCCTGGGATTGCGTTACCAGGACGCCACCTTCGCCGCTCCCCTGAGTGGCGAGGTGGGCAACGTCAAGGTCGGTTTCAAGACCCAGGCCCAGGCCGGCGGCGGCGCGCCCCAGGTGAAGGTGGAGGATTTCGGGGTGAGCCTGTCAGGCATCCGCGTGAACTCCATGGCCCACCCGAAGCCCCTGCTGGTGCTGGGCGGGGTGGCCCTGGAGGGCGGCCGCCTGGACCTGGCCGGCCGCGAGGTTGGAGTGGCCCGCGTGGCCCTGCTCAATGGCAGGATCGAGGCGGAACGGGACGAACAAGGCCGCATTGCCCTGGCCGAGGCCTTCAGGCCGGCGTCGCCGGCGGCGGCCGTGCCGCCGGCCCGTGCCGACGACAATGGCGGCCCGGCCTGGAAATATCGCCTGGACAGCCTGGAGTTGTCCGGCTTCGAGGTGGCGGCCCGGGACCACACCGTGCGCCCGGCCGCCGCCCTGACCCTGGCCCAGATCGAGGCCAGCATCACCGGCCTGAGCCAGGACCTGGCGGTCAAGTTGCCGGTGAAGCTGGCCCTACGGGTGAAGGAGGGCGGCCGCCTGGAGGCCGGCGGCAGCGTGGTGCCGGCCAGCCAGCGGGCCGACCTGAAGCTGAAGCTGGCCGGCCTGGCCTTGCAGCCGGTGCAGCCCTACCTGGCCCAGGCCACCAACCTGGTGCTCAGCCAGGGCCGGCTATCCACCGCCGGCCAGGTGCGCTACCTGGCCCAGGCCCCACGCTACCAGGGTGGCTTCAGCATCGACGACCTGCTGATCAAGGAGGCCAGCACCGGTGACCGGCTGCTGGCCTGGAAGTCCGTGTACGCCCGGAGCCTGGTGGCCACTGCCCAGGGCGTGGACATGGATGAGCTGCGCCTGGACCGTCCGGGCATGAAGATGGTGATCTACCAGGACAAGTCCACCAGCATCAGCAAGGCTCTGCGCAAGGCGCCCCCGGCAGCGGCGTCGGATGCCCCCGCGGCGGAGGGCGAGGGCAAGACAGCCGCGACCGCGCCGCCCACCCAGGCGCCGGCGCCCGCC
>DEQR01000012.1 GCA_002360535.1 Thiobacillus sp. UBA3361 | reverse complement strand
ACTTTTAAACGCGCGCCGACACACAATCTCCCTTTCGTTAACACGTCGTATTCCACATGCCGTGCTGTCTACCCGGGCTAATGCCGGGCTAAGGAAGTACGGCAAAGTCCGTAAAAGCCGGTTGCGTTAGATATAGCATAACTCGCTGTTTTTACGGGGTTTATAGGGGTGCGTTAAGGTAGGTAAAGATCAAGGAAACCCACGCCGGTCCGGCTACGAACCAGGGGGTCGTGGGTTCGAATCCTGCCGGGCGCGCCAAGTAAATCAAGGGCTTGCAAAATTGCAGGCCCTTTTCACTTTGCTGCGCGTAGCCCAAACGTAACCATTCCCCCGTACTTCGAGCAACCAGCCCTAGGCTGGACACGTGGTCCAGTAGTCGATCAGGTGTTCGCTGGACGGGTGTGCGTACTTCCGTACCATCTCCACGCTTTCCCAACCGCCCGACTCCTGAAGCACATGCAACGGTGTCCCCGCTTGCACATGCCAGTTCGCCCAGGTGTGGCGCAGGTCATGTCAGCGGAAATTGCTGATCCCCTCCTTTGCCAGGGTCGTCTGCCAGGCCTTGGTGTTGAGCTGGGTGACCGCTTGCCCTTGTGTTGAACACATGCGTTGGGTGCTGGCTGATCTGCTCTCGTATGACGATCACAGCGGCGGCACTTAACGGGACCGCGATTGCCCTACGAGATTTCGCCTGGTCCGGGTGTATCCATGCCGCCCTCCGGGCGAGGTCCACCTGGGACCACAGCAGGCCGGAGACGTTGGCACGTCGGAGGCCTGTCTCAGGGAAAACCTCACCATCGCGGCCAGGTGCTCAGGCAGCGCAGCAATGAGACGGTCAGCTTCGTCCCGGGTGATCCAGCGGATGCGCCGCTTGGGTTCCGGCGGCACGCGAATCATCGGGACCTCGTCCAGCTGTCGGGTCTCGGCTTTCGGTGACGATCCCTCACGCAACAACCTGGTTTGGGTGGGAGCGTCGCACCCGCCGAGAGTGTGGCTGGTAGGAAGAAAGCCATGGTAGGCCGCTATTCAACACGTGGCTGCCTCTCATGTTGATGTTGTGGTGATGGCGGACCGGGTGGGGTCAACTTCGGTCGGTGGAGATTGATCTTGAACAGTGCGCGCGAACGTCGGCAATCGGGTGGCATCCGTATTGGGCTGTTGTCGCCAAGTGCCGACGTTCTCCGATCGCTGAACGCGCGCAAGAGAACGTCGGCAGCCAGCCGACCTTCGCGAGGGTATGGCGATTTCTTGCTCTTCAGCCATGCCATTCGCTTACGCAGCGAGCGTGTTGACTCGCACTGTCACGTTCAGCCTCGGTTGCCATCCGCCCGGGCCGATGAAGCTGCCGGCCACCGGCGGCACGGCTTCCGGATGGCGCGCCACTGCGGTCGCGATATGCCGGTTGCCAGCCACCTCGCCGCTGGTGGGATCGAACCCCTTCCAGCCCGCGCCGGGCAGGTAAACCTCGGCCCAGGCATGGGTCGAAGCCATGCCGGTGTCGAAATCCGAGGTGAACAGGTAGCCGCTGACGAAGCGGCTGGCCAGTCCCAGGCATCGGCATGCTTCCATGTACAGGGCGGCGAAATCACGGCAGGAACCGCTATTCCGCGACAACGTCAGCGCGGGGGGTTGGACGCCCGGCTCCTCGCGCATCAGGTAATAAAACTGGCCGGCGATGCGGCGGTTCATCTGGTCCAGCAGCGTGAACGTCTCCCGTGGCCGGGGCAGGCCCGATCCGTCCAGCCATCCCCGCACCGCCTCCCGGTCGGCCGGGTACACGGCCTGCAGGAAGGGGGCGAGTTCGACCCGTTCCTCCTCGGCATAAGCGAAGGGGTGGCTGACCGCGTAGTCGTCGACCAGGAAATCGAACGGGTTGTCTTCGTAATGCTGGATGACCACGTTGCTGGCAATCCGCAACCGGTCCGAGGCCTCGGTGAAGCTCACCAGCGCCATCGAGTTGTCCAGCACGTCGCGCTTCCATTGCAGGCCATGGCCGGGAAAGATTTCCAGGGTCGAGGACTCGATCCTGACGTTGTGGCTTTCCCGGGGGCGTAGCAGCAGCCGATGGGGTAGCAATGCAACTGGCGCGGCGAAGAGGTACTCGGTGACATGGTTGATGTTCAGACGCCGCATGGTGTGCCTTTCATTGCGTGGGGCGAATCAAGCCCGGCCTTTCACGGGACCCGCGTGAAAGGCCGCGCGGGCAAGCCCACCCCACTGTAGCCCCTTCAATGTTCTGGCGCATGTCGCGCATGAAGACTTTGCCCGGCCTGGCCAGGCTGGACGATCCCGACAGCCAAGGCTGGGAACTGGCGAGCGCAACCCATGCCGCGTGCAACCGGAACCGGGTTTGCAAGCGGCCCCGGGATGCCTGAAAACAGGCGTCCCGGATCGTCATGCCTCGGGCGTGGTGGCTCCGTCAGGTGCCACGGGGGATTCGTCTTGGGAGGTGGACTCGCCAGTGTGCTTGCCGCCGCCCGGGTCTCCACCCTCGACGACAGCCTTGCCCGCCAACTTCTGCCGCCGCTTCTGTTCCTGCTTTTGTTTCTTCGCCAGGTCCCTTTGGCGCTTTTCGAACTGGTAGTTTGGCTTGGCCAATTGGTTTCCTTTGCTCGCCCTCGGGCGTGATTGGAGGCTGGTTTATTGGTACTTCTTGAATACGTCGCGCGCGTCCTGATGGGCGCGCTCCAGGGTACAGATGGAGGGGTCGTCGTCGTGGCCGCTGAAGTAGTCGTCCGCCTGGGCGCGCATCACCATCTGGATGGCTGCCTGGTCGCCGAGGCCGTATATCTCTGTGATGAGGGTGGTGACTTCGTCCAGATGTTCTTCATAGGTCATGGGGGACTTCCCGTCAGGTGTTGTTTGGCTGGTTGGGGCGTGTTCACACTAGTCGCGGACCTTGCCCCGTTGCGCTTTCACCGAGGCGCGTCTGGCTTTGTCTTCCATGCGCCGGGCCACCGAGGCTTTGGTGGGCTTGGTCGCCCGGCGGGGTTTGGGCGGTTCGGCGACGCCGGCGATGAGTTCCTCCAGCCGGCGCAGGGCCTCGGCGCGGTTTTTCTCCAGGCTGCGGAATTTCTGGGCCTTGATGATGACCGCACCGTCCTTGCTGATGCGCTGGTCGCCCAGCTTCAGGAGCCGCGCGCGGAGTTCTTCCGGCAGTGACGAGGCGGCGATGTCAAAACGCAGGTGGACGGCGTTGGAGACCTTGTTGACGTTCTGCCCGCCGGCCCCCTGGGCGCGGATGGCGCTGAACTCGACTGCTTCCGGCGGGATGGTGATTCGGGGGCGCATGGCGGCGGTGGTGGGCTGGATGGGGACGATAGCGGGGGAGCGTGCCGCGCACAATACACGGACGATGCGCGCCACCGCCATCCCGCGCATCCCATTGGGAAGCGCGGCGTTTTCATGGCGCGACGGGCGTCGTCCAAGGCCATCGAAATTACTTGATTGCTTTTGTCGGGCAAAGGAGTACTAGTGGTTCGCGCGGTGCGGCAATCTTGCCTGCGCCGGTCAAGAAGTACCTATTCCCGAAAGGAATGCCATGCGTAACGTTCATACCGAGTATCAGGGGGAAGACCACAGCTTCGAAACCGCGAGCCTTATCGCCAAGAACGTAGCCAAGGAGAACCAGATGCTGGATCCCACCATCATGGCCTGGCATCAAAGCAACGGCCAGGGCACACCCGCCTTCTACGATGGCGCCGACCCCGACACCTGGTGGGCCAAGTACGGCGCCGGCAACGGCGGCAGGCTCGAAGTCTGCGTGGGGGAGGACTACCAGTTCATCATGATGGACGCTCGCGGCTACGAAAAACTGGGGAACATGCCCCTGCGTAACCTGTCGGATGGCCAGGGCAATGAATACCTATGCTTCATTCCATTGCTCCGTAAAGGTGCCAGCATGCCCACGCAAGAAGCCTGCATTCAGCTAGATGAGTGGACGGCTGACCAGTACTGAGCATTCCGGGCCAGATCCAAGCACTGACGAGGGTGTTGCACCAACCGGTTCAGCGTGGGTTTCCGACGCACTGGGTACAGCCTCTTTCTGACAACGCATACGCCAACACTGGGCTGTCAGCCGAACGGTCAGGCGGAACGGATCGGTCGGGTAACCGCCCGCCGTTATATCTGTCGTCTCGCCTTGCACCCCCCTTCAGCCCAACCAGGAGCACACCATGTCCAAGTCACAGAAATCCAACAAGGAAGTGAAGAAACAGTCCTTGTTATCGCCAAAGGAAAAAAAGGCCGCCAAGTTGACCCGAAAACACGCTGGGGACGCCATCCCGCTGATCGTCAAGGGCAAATGACAAGGTGCGATTCAGCACCCCGCCGCCAGGAACTTGAAGTCCTTCTGCACCTCCGGCTTGGTCCAGTATTCCTCAGGGAGTGGATTGGATGAACAAGTTCCTCATCCCAAGCCACGGGCGGGGTTGTCGGGCATGACGATGATGCGTCACTGCCGGGGCATCCCGGCCATTACAGACTTATTGGCGGGAGTTCAGCGAGGTTTCCGTGGGTTGGGCGGGCAGCGCGGAGCCGCCGGTCCGGTCACTGCCAATTGGATGCCGTATGCCCGGCGGATCGGTCGCCTTGCCGGCTGTCGTGTTTTCTTCACTGACGAAGCGAGTACCCAATCCCGGACGCTCCGTTGGTCTGTGAATGTCTGGTAGGCGGCGGGGAAATTGGCGGTCTTCAGCGGCCTGGTTTCCGACAGGCTGTGGACACCGGTGATCCCCCCCGCCTGGTCCTTCACCAGGCCCCACTCCGCACGGCCGGTCATCGGATCGGGATAGACGCGCCGCAGGTGCCTCACCCCGTGCGGGAAGCGCGGGTCGAGGAGTAGTTCGTCCAAAGTTCCGGGGAGCCGCTGTTGCCCATCGCCGGCGTTCCAGAAGCTTTCGATGGCCCGCCGGTAGGCGGCTGACCACGCGAGACATGTCCTTTTTCCAGTGTCCTGCGACCCGATACCCCCGTGCAATGGCTGCCTTGATGCCGATTGTTGAGGATCATCGAGGCATCTTCCATCGGGGGCGGGTCTGACCCGGGTCCGATCCTCCGGCGACGGATTTGTTGAAGTGGGCCTTGCTCTCTGAGACAATTCTCGACTTGCAATACACAGTAGTTCTCTACCGGTTTCCGGCAATTGCCGGGGCTTAGGAAGTACGTTGATCCGTAATGGCCAGCGCTGTCTTGTGTAGCGTATCTTGCTGTTTTTACGGGGTTCATTGAGGTGCGTTTAGGTAGGGGAAAGTCGAAAAAGCCACACCCTCCCCGCTGCGAAGCAGGGGGCGTGGGTTTGAAATCCTGCCGGGCGCACCAGTTTCCTCCCTGATGTCTGAACATTCATCCACCCCTTTCCGTCCACATCACCTGCCCGAGAGCCGCAAGTGAGCAAAGCGGGCCGCAACTCCCCTAGCAAAGACAGCCCTGCCACCGAGGTCCCCGCCAGGGATTTCGAGAGTGCCATGGCCGAACTGGAGTCCATCGTCGCGGGGATGGAGTCCGGCGATCAGTCTCTGGAGGTCTCCTTGCGGGCGTATAAACGGGGCATGGAGCTTGCTGCCTATTGCCGGAAGACCCTCAGCGAGGCCGAGCAGCAGGTGAAGATTCTGGAGGACGGGGTATTCAAGGATTTTTCTCTGGGTGACGACGCCGAGGATGACACCAGCCGCTGATTTCGCCGCTTGGTCGCGTGCCATACAGACGCGCATGGAGGCGGCCCTGGCCAGGATTCTGCCGGCCGCCGAACTCGCACCCCAGCGCCTGCATGCAGCGATGCGCTATACCTGCCTGGACGGCGGCAAGCGGGTTCGGCCCATGCTGGCCTTCGCAGCCGGCGAGGTGGTGGGCGCCGACGAGACGGTGGTGGAGGCGGCCGCCTGCGCGGTGGAACTGATCCATGTCTATTCTCTGACCCACGACGATTTGCCCTGCATGGACGATGACGACCTGCGCCGGGGCAAGCCGACCTGCCACATCCAGTTCGACGAGGCCACCGCCCTGCTGGTGGGCGATGCCCTGCAGAGCCTGGCCTTCGACGTCCTGTCCAGGTCCGGCCTGAACGGACCCGCTGAGGTACGTCTGGAAATGCTCAGCCTGCTGGCGCGGGCCAGCGGTTCCCGCGGCATGTGCGGCGGCCAGGCCGTCGATCTGGCGGCCACCGGCCGCAGCCTGGACCTGGCCGAACTGGAATTCATGCACATCCACAAGACCGGCGCCCTCATTCAGGCGGCGGTGCAACTCGGCGCCCTGGCCGGCGGCTTCCTGCCGGCGGAGGCGCGTAACGGGCTGGAGAGTTACGCACGCAACGTGGGCCTGGCCTTCCAGGTGATGGACGACGTGCTGGACGCCGAGGCCGACACCGCCACCCTGGGCAAGACCGCCGGCAAGGACGCCGCCCAGGGCAAGGCCACCTATCTCACCCTCATGTCCGTGCCCGAGGCGTGCGGCTATGCCCGTGAGCTGCTGGACCGCGCCCTCGCCGCCATCGCACCGTTCGGCCCGCAAGGACGCCGCCTGGCGGAGATCGCCCAATTCGTCGTCAAGAGATCGTTTTGAATACGCCGCTGCTGGATCGGGTCGCCTCACCCGCCGACCTGAAAGGCCTGAAACCGGATGAGCTGAAACAGCTGTCGGCCGAGTTGCGCACCTTCATCATCGATTCCGTTTCCCGCACCGGCGGCCACCTGGCCTCCAATCTGGGGGTGGTGGAGCTGACCGTGGCGCTGCACCGGGTGTTCGACACCCCCCATGACCGCATCGTCTGGGACGTGGGCCACCAGACCTATGCCCACAAGATTCTCACCGGCCGGCGCGGCCGCATGGGGACCCTGCGCCAGACCGACGGTCTGTCGGGGTTCCCAAAGCGAGAGGAGAGCGAGTACGACGCCTTCGTCGCCGGCCACTCCAGCACTTCCATCTCCGCCGCCCTGGGCATGGCCATGGCCGCCAGGCTCAAGGGCGAGGAGCGGCGCACCATCGCGGTGATCGGCGATGGCGCGATGACCGCCGGCATGGCCTTTGAGGCCCTTAACAACGCCGGCGCCACTGACGTGAACCTGCTGGTCATCCTCAACGACAACGAGATGTCCATCTCGCCCAACGTCGGGGCGCTGAACAGCTACCTGACCAAGTTGCTCTCGGGCCGCTTCTACAACGCCGTGCGGAGGCGCGGCGAGCGGCTGCTGTCCGGCCTGCCGCCTTTGCACGAGCTGGCGCGGCGGGCGGAGGAGCACGTCAAGGGCATGGTCACGCCGGGCACCCTGTTCGAGGAATTCGGTTTCAACTACCTGGGGCCCATCGACGGCCATGACCTGGACACCCTGCTGGAGACCCTGGACAACATCCGCCAGCTCAAGGGCCCACAGTTCCTGCACGTGGTCACCCAGAAGGGCCGGGGCTACGACCCGGCCGAGGCCAATCCCTGCCTGTACCACGGGGTGGGCAAGTTCGACGTGGAGGCGGGCCTGCAGAACAGGGCCGGCGGGCGGCCCACCTATACCCAGGTGTTCGGCCGCTGGCTGTGCGACATGGCGGCGCGGGATGAGCGCCTGGTGGGCATCACGCCGGCCATGTGCGAGGGCTCCGGGCTGGTGGAGTTCGCGGAGCGCTTCCCCAGGCGTTATTTCGACGTGGGCATCGCCGAGCAGCATGCGCTGACCTATGCCGCCGGCCTGGCCTGCGAGGGCTACAAGCCGGTGGTGGCCATCTATTCCACATTCCTGCAGCGGGCCTACGATCAGTTGATCCACGACATCGCCTTGCAGAACCTGCCGGTGCTGCTGGCCATTGATCGTGGCGGATTGGTGGGCGCGGATGGCCCCACCCACGCGGGAGCCTACGACCTGAGCTATCTGCGCTGCGTGCCCAACATGCTTATCGCCGCACCCTCAGACGAAAACGAGTGCCGCCGCCTGCTGTGCACCGCCTACCAGTATCCGGGCCCGAGCGCCGTGCGCTACCCGCGCGGCGGCGGGCCCGGGGCCTTGATCGATGAAGGTCTGGAGGCGCTGCCCGTGGGCCGCGGCATCGTGCGCCGACAGGGGCGCGGCGTGGCCATCCTCGCCTTCGGCAGCTTGCTGGCACAGGTCCTGGAGGTCGCCGAGCGTCTGGATGCCAGCGTGGCGGACATGCGTTTCGTCAAACCCCTGGACGAAGACCTCATCCTTTCCCTAGCCGCCGGCCACGACCAGCTGGTGACCGTGGAGGAAAACGCGCTGGCGGGCGGGGCGGGCAGCGGCGTGGCCGAGGTGTTGGCGCGGCTGGGGGTGGTCAGGCCCGTGTTGCACCTGGGACTGCCCGACCGATTCGTCGAGCACGGCGAGCACGCCGTCTTACTGGCCCGCTGCGGCCTGGACGCGGCGGGCATGGAAAGCGCGATCAGGGGGTCCCTGGACGGGCAACCGCGGCAGGAGATGGCCAGGGCGGGAACCATTAGTTGATTTGTTTACTCAACTATTAGCCTTGTCTTATACTCCCGCCCCATGACCATGAAAGACGACAACATGAACACTCCCGTCTGCGAGGGGACTGTCTGCGATACCAGCGAGGCCTGTCCCGCCAACCCCATGCCCGACGTGCAGAGCTTCCACGACGCGCGCCGCATCGCCATCGACAAGGTGGGCATCAAATCCATCCGCCACCCGGTCAAGGTGCTGGACAAGTCCGGCGGCGTGCAGCACACCATCGCCACCTTCGGCATGTACGTGTTCCTGCCCCACCATTTCAAGGGCACCCACATGTCCCGTTTCGTGGAGATCCTCAACGGCAACGAGCGAGAGATCTCGGTGGAATCCTTCGAGCAGATGCTGCGCGAGATGGTGGTCCGGCTGGAGGCCGAGTCCGGCCATGTGGAGATGAATTTCCCGTACTTCATCAACAAGGTGGCGCCGGTCTCCGGGGTGGCCAGCCTGATGGACTACGACGTCACCTTCATCGGTGAGATCAAGAACGGCCGGTACCTGCAGACCATGCGGGTGGTGGTGCCCTGCACCAGCCTGTGTCCCTGCTCCAAGAAGATTTCGGAATACGGTGCCCATAACCAGCGTTCCCACGTCACCATCACGGTGCGCACCAACAGCTTCGTGTGGATCGAGGATGTAGTGCGCATGGCCGAGGAGAACGCCTCCAGCGAGTTGTATGGCTTGCTCAAGCGTCCCGACGAGAAGTTCGTCACCGAGCGGGCCTACGACAATCCCAAGTTTGTAGAGGACTTGGTGCGCGACGTTGCGGCTGCTTTGAATCGGGATGAGCGGATCGATGCGTATGTCGTCGAAGCGGAGAATTTCGAGTCCATCCACAACCACTCGGCCTACGCATTGATCGAGCGGGACAAGACGTCGCAAGCCTGACCCCCGACTCGAAATTGCCCCCGCTCCGGGGTCGCATCCCCGCCGTGCGGGGCCCCTGCTCCGCCCGGCTCGGGTGCACTTCTCGTCCATCCACAACCACTCGGCCTACGCATTGATCGAGCGGGACAAGAAGTCGCAAGCCTGACCCCCGACTCGAAATTGCCCCCGCTCCGGGGTCGCATCCCCGCCGTGCGGGGCCCCTGCTCCGCCCGGCTCGGGTGCACTTCTCGTCCATCCACAACCACTCGGCCTACGCATTGATCGAGCGGGACAAGACGTCGCAAGCCTGACCCCCGACTCGAAATTGCCCCCGCTCCGGGGTCGCATCCCCGCCGTGCGGGGCCCCTGCTCCGCCCGGCTCGGGTGCACTTCTCGTCCATCCACAACCACTCGGCCTACGCATTGATCGAGCGGGACAAGACTTCGCAAGCCTGACCCCCCGGCTCGAAATTGCCCCCGCTCCGGGGTCGCACCCCCGCCGTGCGGGCGTGCTTATGCGGGGATTACCTTCAGTAACGCTGCTTGAGAGTCAGGGCATCGCCCTGGCGGGTCATGTCGGTGCGGTTCAGGAAGCTCATCCCCAGCAGGGCGACGGGTAAACCCGCGTCTTCAACCACCAGGGCCTCTACCAGATTGGCGCGGATGTTGCCCAGGCGCACTTGGTTGAGCGTCACCCGCTGGGCGATGGCGATGCCGTTGGCCGTGCTGACCTGGGTATGCCGGGCGTTGCGGAAATCCACGCCCGCACGCATGGCCACGCTACGCGGCAGGGTGACCAGGGTGGCACCCGTGTCCACCATGAAACTCACCTGGCGTCCATTGACGGAACCGCTGGTCAGGAATTGGCCCCGGCCATCGGCGGTGATGACGACGCTGCCGGCACCGCCCTCCGCCGTACCGGATTCCGCCGCGGGCGGCGGTACGCCGGCGTAGGAGTTGGCCTGGCCGATGCCCAGTTGCATGCGCCGACCCGCGTTGTCGATCAGGACGACGTCGCGCCGGACCTCGATAATGCGCACGCTGCCCACGGTGTCGCCGCCACACACCACCTTGGGGGAGGCGCCATCCACCGACACCAGGGCCTTGTCGCCCATGATGCCGCTCACCGCCACACTGGCCGCCTGACCGGCAGGTGTGACGAGGAGCAGGCATAATGCAAGCCCTGCGCACCCTCCGATATTCGTTTTCACCATGAAGCCCATTGCCATCCTTCGCCATGCCCCCACGGAGGGGCCGGGTTATTTTGCCATGTTCCTGGAGCGCCAAGGCCTGCCCCATGTGCTCATTCCCATCGATGCCGGAGCGCCGGTGCCCGCCGGCCCGGATGACTATGCCGGGCTGGTGTTCATGGGCGGGCCGATGAGCGTCAACGACGATCTGCCCTGGATCGCGCCTGCGCTGGCCCTCATCCGGTCCGCGGTGGCGGAGGGCACGCCCGTGCTGGGCCACTGCCTGGGCGGGCAGTTGATGGCCAAGGCCCTGGGCGGCCAGGTGACCGGAAATCCGGTCAAGGAGATCGGCTGGGGCGGGGTGCGGGTTTTGGACAACGCCGTCGCGCGGGATTGGTTTGGCGCGCAGCGGACGTTCGACGCCTTCCACTGGCATGGCGAGACCTTTTCCATCCCGCCGGGCGCCACCCGCGTCCTGGAGAGCGACTACTGTCCCAATCAGGCCTTCGTCCTCGCCGACCGGCATTTGGGCATGCAATGCCACGTGGAAATGACCCGCGAGATGATCGATGCCTGGTGCGGGGTAGGCGCGGATGAGATCCGCGTGGCGGACAGCCCGGCGGTGCAGACGCCGGAGCGCATACTGGCCGAAGCGGATAGCCGGCTCGCGCCGATGACGGCGGTTGCCGATCGACTTTACTGGCGCTGGATTCAGGGTTTGGCGGCTTAGTGTGAACACGCCCCATTGATCCGGCCAAGTGAATTTTTGGAGTGGCCGTCATACCGGCGAAGACCGGTATCCAGGTCTTCTGCTGATGCCATGACTGGACCCCGGCCTGCGCCGGGGTGACGAGTTCAAACATATTCTGGCCGGCAATAGCGCACCCGGCCTCTTATCGAGGCGCTATTCAGGCTCTCCTGTAAGGGATGGCATGAATATACTAATCATTTTCACTATCTATAATGCTGCACATTATGGATGGGTCTTTGAGCATGCCGATATTCGCCTGCCTCTTTCTCAATTTCGTCTAGTGTCGATCCTCCAGCGACGATGACCTGGCCCGTGGACAAGAACAACAAATCCCTTGCCCATCTCGCACCCCTGGTGGCCGGTTTCGCGATCATGCTGATACTCCTTCTGGCGGTCACCGCCGTGGGCATCAGCCATGTGCGCAGTCTCAGCCGGCAGCTCACGTCCATCGTATCGGAGCGCAACCAGAAGGCAGAAATGGCCAGCGTCATGCATGGCCTGCACCGGGAGCGTTTCCAGACCCTGATGCTGGCCACCTATCTGAACGATCCCTTCGAACGCGATGAGGCCATGACCCACTATGCGAGCCTGGCCAGGGAGTTCATCCGCGTGCGCGAGGACTTTCTCGCCCTGCCCATGGATGACGAGGAACTGCGCCTGTGGGAGGACGTGCGCGGCGAGGTGAAGGACGTGGAGGGCGTCTCCGAGACATTGTTCGCCCTGCTGCACGAAGACCGTGTGGCCGATGCCCGCATGCTGCTCAAGTCGCGCATCGCCCTGCATCAGGAACGCCTGACCCAGGACTGGGTGAGGTTGGTGGAGTTGCAGCATCGCTACAACCGGCAGGCCGTCGAGGAGGCTGCAGATGCCGAGCGGCGCGCCCAGAACGTCGTGTTCGTTCTGTGCGGCATCGCCATCCTGGTGGGGCTGCTGGTGGCCACTTTCGTGGCACGCGCCACGCGGCGCCTGCAAAACGCCTTGCTGGAGGAGAAAGAACGCGCCCAGGTGACCCTGGAATCCATCGGTGATGCGGTCATCCGCCTGGACATGCAGGACCGCGTCACCTACCTGAATCCGGTCGCCGAATCCCTGCTGGAGGTCAGCGCGGGCGAGGGCGAGGCGGTGAACGCCGCGGCCGTGTTGAAGCTCGTTCACCGCGACAATCGCCAGGACATGACCGAATTGCTGCTCTCCGACGTGCGTCGCGGCAGGCCCGCGGTCCTGCCTCTGAATGCCACCCTGCTGTCCCAGCAGGGCATGGAATACGAGGTGGAGGGGCGCCTGACGCCCATCCATTCCCCCGAAGGCCAGGTCATGGGCGGCGTGCTGGTGATGCGCGACGTGACCGAGGCGCGCGAGATGCAGCGCCGCCTGGTCTGGCAGGCCGATCATGACGATCTGACCGGCCTGGTCAACCGCCGCGCCTTCGAGGACACGCTAGCGCGCATCCTGCACAGCAAGCGGGCCTCGGATCACCCCTTCAGCCTGCTGTTCATGGACCTCGACCGTTTCAAGCAGGTCAACGACCTCGGCGGCCATGCGGCGGGCGACGAACTGCTGCGCCAGTTGTCCCGTATCATGCAGGCGCGTATGCGGGAAACCGACCTGCTGGCCCGGCTGGGCGGAGACGAATTCGCCCTCGTGCTGCCCGCCTGCCCACCGAATGTGGCCGAGCGCATCGCCGGGCTGATCCGGGAATCCATCGCCGCGCATCGCCTGTTGTGGGAGGGCCGGACCTACCAGGTGGGTGTGAGCATCGGCGTGGTCCATGTGCCGCCCGATTGGGAGACGCTGGATGAATGTCTGGCGGTGGCGGACAAGTGCTGCTACCAGGCCAAGGCGGCCGGCCGCAACCAGGTCTTTGTCTATGCGAAGGAGACGGATACATGCAGCGCGGTTGGACATGGCTGAAGACCTCGCTCACGGGCCTCGACCAAATCGGCACCTGGTTGGCCCCTCTGGCCCTGCGCCTGTTGTTGGCCTATGAATTCTGGCAGTCCGGCGTGGAGAAATTCGCCGGCGACAACTGGTTTCACGAGATACGGGACCGTTTCCCCTTTCCCCTGCATCTGCTGCCGGTGGAGCTGAGCTGGCAGGTGGCCATCTGGCTCGAACTGCTGGGCGCCGCCGCCCTGGTGATGGGGCTCGGCACCCGTATCGTCAGCCTCGGCCTGAGCCTGCTCACCGTCGTGGCCTGGGTCAGCGTGCATGCGGGACTGGGCTACAACGTCTGCGACAATGGCTGGAAACTGCCGCTCATCTATCTGGTCTTGTTCCTGCCCCTCATCTTTTCCGGTCCCGGCCGCCTGAGCCTGGATGCCCTGATCCGCGATCGTTTCCTGCGCGGCGAGCGGCGCATCTGGGGCTGAGCCGGAGAGCCGCGTGCCGGATTCGAACCTGTTTCTCGCCGGCGACATCGGTGGCACCAACACCCGCCTGGCCCTGGCCGCGGTGCAAGGCGACCGTGTCGATATCCTGCTCCGGCGTCATTTCGCCAACCGCGAGGCCGACGGGCTGGAGACCTTGCTGTCCGGCTTCCTGGCAGGGCAGCCGGCGCCCGCGGCCGCCTGCCTGGCGGTGGCGGGCCCCACAGACGGGCGCCGGGCGCGGCTGACCAATCTGCCCTGGCTGATCGACGCCGATGCCCTGGCATCCCGCCTCGGCCTGCGGCGGGCCGCGCTGATCAACGATTTCGTCGCCGTGGGCCATGGCCTGTCCGCGTTGGGGGACGGTGAGTTGGCCGTTCTCCAAGCCGGCGAGACCTTGCCAGACGCGCCCAGGGTGGCCCTGGGGCCGGGCACCGGCCTGGGCGTGGTGCAATGCATCCCCACTGCGGCCGGCTATCGGCCCCTCCCCTCGGAAGGGGGGCACATGGCCTTCGCGCCGATGGATGCCCTGCAGGACCGCCTGCTGGCCTACCTGCGGCGGCGCCATGGCCGGGTGTCCGTGGAACGCATCCTGTCCGGCCCGGGCCTGACCGACCTGTACGGCTTTTTCCGGGCGGAATCGGAAATGCCGGGGGACCCGGCGGATGATTCCCCCGCCGCGGTCAGCGCCGCGGCCCTGGCGCATCGGGACGGGGCGGCGCAGGCCGCGTTGGAATCGTTCTGCCGCATTCTGGGACAGGTGGCGGGCGATCTGGCGCTGCTGGCCCAGGCCCGCGGCGGGGTCTATCTGGCCGGGGGCATCGCCCTGAAGATCCTTCCCGCACTGAGCGGAGTAGCCTTCCTGGAGGGATTTACGGGTAAGGGCCGGTTCAGCGAATGGATGAGCGGGGTCCCGGTGCGGGTGGTGCTCGACGAGGCGGTGGGGTTGAAGGGGGCCGCCCTGGCGGCCAGCCGGCTCAGTGCTCTTCCAGGTGGGTGAGGGTGTCTTCCGCCAGTTCCCCCGTCTCCGGGTCCACCCAGTGGGTTAGCCCCAGTTCTGCCTCCGCTTCTTCCAGGCTTTCCGCCGGTTCGTAATCGCTGTCGGCGTTGTATTCCATGTCCTGCACGGCCTCCAGCAGGGTGGCGAAGGGCCCGTAGCGCTCGGTGGTCTTTTCGTCCAGCCAGTAAAAGCCGTCGGGCAGTTCGATGATGCGGGTGTGGTCGTAGTCGGCGGGGGTTTCAGGGATGATCTCGCTCATGGCGTGGCTCTCCTCGGCAAGATGTCATGGGCGAACGTTAGCACGGCAGTGACCGCTGCCGCTACACCGGGAAGGTCATTCACGGTAGCCCTCCACGGCGATGGCCAGCCCCACCTCCTCGCCGATCAGACTGCCGCCGAAGGTGATGCCGAAGTCCCCGCGGCGGATCACCGTGTGCGCATCGGCGCCGCACAGGGGGCGACGGGAGAGGAAGTGGGTGGTGCAGGTGAAGTCATGGATGTCCAGTACCACCGGCCGGGTGACGCCACGCAGGGTCAGCTCGCCCCGGGCCAGCACCGGTCTGCCGTCCCGGTATTCCACCTGGTTGGAGACGAAGCGCGCCTCCGGGTGGCGGGTGCTGTCCAGGAACAGCCCGCCCTGGAGCATGCGGTTCAGCTCGTCCAGGCCGGTGTCCACCGAGGCCGTGTCGATGACCGCCTCGATACGGCCGACATCGCCAACGGGATCCAGCACGGCCGTGCCCCGGCTCCGGTTGAACTTGCCGCGCATGATGGACACGCCGTGATGGCGCACCTCGAAGCTGGGGAAGGTGTGGCTGGGATCCAGGGTGTAGCTGTCGGCGGCCCGGCACGACAGGGCCGCCAGACAGCCCAGCAGGGCGAGGCCGGATCGCTTCACGGCGTCAGCACCAGGCGGAATTCCACCTGCACCGGGTCGGCGACGATGGACGGGTCGGACCACTCGCCGCCGCCGATGCCGAAATCCGATCGTTTCAGGGTGTAGCGTCCGTCCGCCCGCCAGCCCTTGCCCTGGGGGACCAGGGTGAAGGCCATCTCGGCCGGGCGGGTCTGGCCCTTCACGGTCATGTCGCCCTGGGCCAGGAATCCCTGGGCGGTCCTGCGCACCTGGCGGGTGGTAAAGCTGGCCCTGGGGTGGCGCGCGGCGTCGAACCAAGCGGGGCGCTTCACCTCATCGTCCCCCTCGGCGGTGCCCGTGTCGATGCTGGCTACCTCCACCTCCACCCGGTAGCTGCCCGCCTCCGGCCGCGCCGGGTCGAAGCGGGCGCTGGCGGCGAAGCGCTTGAAGCCGCCGGCCATGGGCACGTTCATCTGCCTGGAGGTGAAGCGCACCCAGCTGGAGGCGGTATCCAGTTTCCAGTCCTGGGCCGGGGTGGGTAGGGCGACCAGCAGACTGCCCAGCAAGATGATCCATCGCAGCATGTGTTACTTCTCCTTCAAAGCCAGCGCCGTACGTGCGCCCGGTAATCCTCGTAGGGCTGTCCGAAACGGGCCGTCAGGTGGGCCTCCTCGTGGCGGATGACGCCGTAGCGGATGATCAGCCACACCGGGGGGATGAAGACGATGGGCCACAGGGTGGCCAGCAGCAGTGTCACCCCGGCATAGATGAACCAGTCTCCTAGGTAGATGGGGTTGCGGCTGAAGCGGAAGGGGCCGTCGGTGGCCAGGCTGTTGGCCGCCTTGTAGGGGTTGACCGTGGTGCGGTGGCGCCAGAAGGTGATCAGGGTCCAGGCGAACAGGGTCAGGCCGACGGCCACCAGGAGCCCGCCCAGGGGCCTGTTCAAGCTGCCAAAATCCAGGGACCAGGCCTGCCAGTGCCGGTCCAGCCACCAGCCGGCGTAGAGGGCCAGGGCGTAGGGCAGGGGGGGCAGCACCAAGGTGCTCGGCCGGCGCGCCGGGTTCATGGCAGGGGGCCGCCGAGGGCGCGTAGGAATTCGTTTCGGCTCTGCATATCGGTCCTGAAGCAGCCGGTGTAGGCTTGGGTGACCACCCGTTCGTCGCCGCGCCGGTCCTCCCCCAGCAGCAGGCAGAGCTGTTCGGCCTCGATGATGCAGGCCGCCCCCCTGGCTTGGCCATGGTTCACCAGGGCTTCGGCGATGTCGCGCGTCATCCACTCCTGGTAGGTGAAACGGTGGCCGATGGCATCCACCATGCGGGCGATGCGTCCGAAGCCGTGCAGCCGGCCGCCGGGGATGTAGGCCACATGGGCCACACCGCGGAAGGGTACCAGGTGGTGGGGGCAGACCCCGTGCACGGCGATGCCGCGCACCACCACCATGTCGTCCCGGTCGTCCGCGAAGCCCTCGCCCAGGGCCTCGCCCGGGTCCATGGCATAGCCGCCCAGCAGACGCCGCTCCCACAACTCGCGCACGCGCCTTGCGGTCTTGCCGGTATGCACCGAATCCGGCGATACGCCACAGGCGCGCAACAGGTCGGTCACTGCCCGCTCGAAAGCCGCGGGGTTGAAGCTACCCACCTGGGGAATGCCCGGCCTGCCGGGGTGGTGGGGTGGGGTGCAATCGTGGTGGTCGCAATCAGACATGGAGATATCCCATCCGGATAAGCTGTCGGTCGTGTGGTTTTGACAGGAGCGCCAGGGAAAGGATCGCGCCCGTCAGGGCCAGGAACATGTCCCACTGGGTGTCCCAGACGTCGCCCTGGGTGGCGAGGAAGGCCACCGCCTCGTCACCGCTGGCGACCGCCACCCACCACTCGATCATTTCATAGAAGGCGGACAGGGCCAGGCAAAAGCAGGTCACCATGAAAAACAGCCACTTGCCCGGTCGCAGGGGAGAGGCGCGCAACAGGACCTCGCGCGCGACGATGGCCGGGAAGAAGCCCTGGGCCACATGCCCCACCCGGTCATAGTGGTTGCGGCTCAGTTCCAGGCCGTCGCGCAGCCAGTTGAACAGAGGCATCTCGGCGTAGGTGTAGTGGCCGCCGATCATCAGGATGACGCCGTGAAGGGTCAGCAGGCAGTAGGCCAGTTGAGTGAAGGGGAAGCGCCCATGGGTGGCCAGCAGCACGGGCAAACCGATGAGCACCGGCGCCACCTCCAGAAACCAGGTGAAGCGGTCCTTGGGGCCGATCCCCGACCATGCCAGGACAAGGAGGGTCAGGCCGAGAAACAGCGGGGGTGGCGCGCGGTGGGTCCACATGCGGCGCAGTATAGCGGTGACGGAAAGACCTAAAGAAATCACCCCATTGTGACGACAATCAGTTGGGCCGGCATCGTCCGACAGCGCGGGCCGCGGCGGGAGTGCGCACCCGTCCTGCCGAATCCTGCGCCGGTGTGCTCCGAATCGCACCGGCCAACCGGACGCCAGCTTTACATTTGCAAGTGCGATAGGCATCATCGAACGGACATGCCAATGCATATCAACGGCTTAGGAAAGGCGCGTTTTGGTCGCGGTTAACGTATCCGGAAATCTGACCGGCTTATGCCGGGAACTGGTCCAGCAGGGACTCCTCAGCTCCGAGGAGGGAGAGAACCTGCAAAACCAGGCAAAGGCGGCCAACGAGAATTTCCTGGCCCACCTGCTGCGCACCCGCCGCTTCCGCGCCGATCAGATCGCCGCCTTTGCTTCCATCACCTTCGGCTTCCCCTTCCTGAACCTGGACGCCATGGATCCGTCCATCCTGCCCAAGGGGATCGTCGAGGGGAAAATCCTTCACAAGCACCGCGCGCTGCCGCTCAGCCAGCGCGGCAACCGCTTGTTCATGGCGATCTCCGATCCCAGCAATATCCAGGTGCTGGATGACATCAAGTTCCGCAGCGGCCTGACCATTGATCCGGTGGTCGTAGAGGACGACAAGCTGGGCAAGCTGCTGGACATGTATGGGGAGGGGGGCGAACAGGACATCCTGGCGGCCATCGACACGGAAGACCTGAATCTCGATTTCAGCGACGAGGAGGCCCAAGCCGCGGCCGATACCGCGGCGGCCGTCGATATCGACGATGCGCCGGTGGTGCGCTACCTGCAGAAGATCATGCTGGATGCCATCAACAGCGGTGCCTCGGATATCCACTTCGAGCCTTATGAGAAGAGTTACCGCATCCGTTACCGCATGGACGGCCTGCTGTACGAGACCGCCCAGCCGCCCCTGGCCATCAAGGAAAAGATCGCTTCCCGCATCAAGGTGATCTCCAAGCTGGACATCTCCGAGAAGCGCGTGCCCCAGGACGGCCGTCTGAAATTGGTGGTTTCGCGCAACAAATCGGTGGACTTTCGTATCTCCACCCTGCCGACCCTGTATGGCGAAAAGATCGTCATGCGGATATTGGATTCCACCACCGCCCTGCAAAAGAAGATCGAGGAACTGGGCTACGAGCCCGAACAGTTGCAGCACCTGCTGGACGCGGTGCAGCGTCCCTACGGCATGGTGCTGGTGACCGGTCCCACCGGCAGCGGTAAGACCGTGTCCCTGTATTCCTGCCTGAACCTGCTCAACCAGCCCGGGGTGAACATCTCCACTGTCGAGGACCCGGTGGAAATCCAGTTGAACGGCATCAACCAGGTGAACATCAACGAGAAGGCAGGCCTGGATTTCGCCTCGGCGCTCCGGTCCTTCCTGCGCCAGGATCCGGACATCATCATGGTGGGTGAGATCCGCGACCTGGAGACGGCGGAGATCGCCATCAAGGCCGCTCAGACCGGCCATATGGTGTTGTCCACCCTGCATACCAACGATGCGCCCTCCACCCTGACCCGGATGGTCAACATGGGGGTGCCCAGCTACAACGTGGCCGCCTCGGTGCTGCTGATCACGGCTCAGCGCCTGGGCCGCAAGCTATGCCCGAATTGCAAGAAACCGGTGGAAATCCCTCCCGAGGCCCTGCTCAACGCGGGTTTCCTGGAGGTGGACATCGACGATTCCTGGCAACCCTACACGGCGGTCGGCTGCCATCTGTGCAACAACACCGGCTACAAGGGGCGGGTGGGCATCTATCAGGTCATGCCCATCACCGACGAGATCAACCGCATCATCCTGAAGAACGGTTCCAACCTGGATATCGCCGCCCAGGCCAAGCGGGAAGGCGTCCTGGACCTGCGCCAGGCGGGCCTGCGGAAGGTCAAGTCCGGCATGACCTCCCTGGAGGAGGTGCTGGCGGTGACCAACGAGTGACGGCCATCCCGGTCCCTCGCAACCCATAGGAGAGCTTTAGAGCATGGCGACTGCCGCGCGTGTCACGAACTTTGCCAGGGATGTCCCCTTCCTGTGGGAGGGCACGGATCGTTCCGGCAAGAAGGTCAAGGGGGAGATGCTCGCCGCCGGCGAGGCCGTGGTACGGCAGAACCTGCGCAAGCAGGGCATCACGGTGCAGAAGGTGCGCCGCCAGAGCCTGTTCGCCCGGACCAAGCCCATCTCCGAGAAGGACGTAACCATCTTCACGCGACAGCTGGCCACCATGCTCAAGGCCGGCGTGCCCCTGCTGCAGGCCTTCGACATCTCCGCCCGCAGCCATTCCAATCCCTCCCTGCAAAAACTGCTGGGCGAGATCAAGGGGACGGTGGAGGCGGGTTCCAGCATGAGCCAGGCCTTCCGCAAGTACCCCAAATATTTCGACGGCCTGTACTGTAACCTGGTGGGCGCCGGGGAGCAGGCAGGCATCCTGGACGGGGTGCTGGACCGCATCGCCACCTACAAGGAAAAGATGCTCGCCCTCAAGGGCAAGATCCGCTCGGCCATGTTCTACCCCATCATCGTGCTGGTCATCGCCTTCGTCATCACCGCCGGCATCATGCTGTTCGTCATTCCCGCCTTCAAGGACATGTACAGCAAGGGCGGGGCCGACCTGCCCGCCCTGACGGCCATGGTCATGGCCATCTCCGACCTGTTCGTGGAATGGTGGTGGGCCATCTTCGGCGGTATCGGCGCCGCCGTCTTCAGCATTACCCAATCCATCAAGCGCTCGCCCACCTTCAAGGCCCGGCTGGATGCCTGGGTCCTGAAGTTGCCGGTGTTCGGTCCGCTGATCGAAAAGGCCACCGTGGCCCGCTGGGCGCGCACGTTCTCGTCCATGTTCTCCGCCGGCGTGCCCATGGTGGAGGCCCTGGATTCGGTGGCCGGGGCGGCCGGCAACCACGTGTTCACCGAGGCGACGCAGAAGATCCGCGCCGATGTGGCGACCGGCGCCAGCCTGGCCTCGTCCCTGCAGGCGGCCAGGGTGTTTCCCAATATGGTTATCCAGATGGTAGCCATCGGCGAGGAGTCGGGCTCCCTCGATACCATGTTGACCAAGGTTGCCGATTACTACGAACGGGAAGTCGATGACGCGGTGGCCGGTCTGTCCAGCCTGATGGAGCCCATGATCATGGTGGTGTTGGGCGTTCTCATCGGCGGCATCGTCATCGCCATGTACCTGCCCATCTTCAAGATGGGGTCCGTGGTCTAGGGGGCGCGCCATGCCGGCCGCGTCCTGGGAGGGCGACGTGGGGCGCATGCCCGGGACGTTTCAGCCACAACGGCAGAGGTCCCGGCCATGACCGTGGAGGTATTGGTCATCGCCCTGGTCCTGGGATTACTGTTCGGCAGCTTCCTCAACGTGGTGGTGCATCGCGTGCCCATCATGATGGAACGGGAATGGCGGGCACAGTGTGCTGAATTCCATGGCGAGAAGGCGGAAGAGACGCAGCCTTACAACCTGGTGGTGCCGCGCTCCGCCTGTCCCCATTGCGGCCACCTCATCGCCTGGTACGAGAATATCCCCTTGCTCAGCTATCTGCGCCAGAAGGGCCGCTGTTCCCGATGCGGCGTCGCCATCTCCTGGCGCTATCCCCTGCTGGAGGCCGTCACCGGACTGTTGACGGTGCTGACGGTCTGGCATTTCGGCCCCACTGGACAGGCGGCCCTGGCCCTGCTGCTGGTCTGGGGGCTGCTGGCCCTCACCTTCATCGACTTCGAGACCCATCTCCTGCCGGACAGCCTGACCCAGCCCCTGATCTGGATCGGGCTGCTGGCCAATTTGAACGGCCTGTTCGTGCCCCTGGAAGAGGCCCTGATAGGTGCCGTGGCCGGTTACCTCTCCCTGCGCCTGGTCTATCACCTGTTCAAGCTGGTCACCGGCAAGGAGGGCATGGGCTTCGGCGACTTCAAGCTGCTGGCCGCGTTGGGCGCCTGGATGGGCTGGAAGGTCCTGCCCCTGATCATCCTCGCCTCCAGCTTGGTGGGCGCGGTGGTGGGCGTGGCCCTGATCCTGGTGTCCGGCCACGACCGGGCCAAGCCCATTCCCTTTGGACCCTATCTGGCTCTGGCGGGCTTGCTGGTGCTGTTCCTGGGCCGGCCGCTGATGGATCTCTACCTGGCCCCATGAACCGGCCGTTTTGTGTCGGTCTGACCGGCGGTATCGCAAGTGGCAAGAGCACGGTGGCCAAACGGTTCGCTGAATCGGGCGCCGGGGTGGTGGATACCGATCGCATCGCCCATGACTTGACCCGACCCGGGGGCGAGGCCCTGCCCAGCATCGCGGCGGTTTTTGGCGCCCATTGCCTGGACGAAACCGGCGCCCTGGACCGTAAGGCCATGCGCGCCAAGGTGTTCGCCGATCCCCAGGCGCGCCGCCGTCTGGAGGCCATCCTGCATCCTCTGATCCGGACCGAGGCGGCGCGGCGGGTGGCCGCCGCCCGCGAGCCCTATGTGATCCTGGTGGTGCCCTTGCTGGTGGAGTCTGGACAATACGGCGACCTGTGCGACCGCATCCTGGTGGTGGATTGCGATCCCGAGATACAGGTTCGGCGGGCAAGTGCACGGGATGGCGCGGATACCGGCCAGGTGCGTGCCATTCTTGCTGCCCAGGCGGGACGCGACGCACGCCTGGCGCATGCCGATGACGTGATCGACAACAACGATGACGAGGATGCGCTGGACGAGCGGGTGCGGCACCTGCACGCGAACTATCTTGCTTTGGCAGAGTCATTCCGACGCCATTGACGCCAGGCGTTGCGCCGGTCTCTGGGTTCGTTCAGAATTTCCTTCTCATTCAATCGACTGCGCGCTATTGTTTACAGAGGACTACAGATTCCCTCCGTGATCTATTACGAATACCCCCTCAATGAACGGGTCCGCACGTGGTTGCGCCTCGAGGATCTGTTCGGGAAAACCCGCTTTTTCATTGCGGGGGACGATGCGCGCCACCACCACGCCGCCCTGTTGTCCATATTCGAGCTCATCGACATGGCTGCCCGCGCGGATCTCAAGAGCGAACTCCTGCAAGAATTGGAGCGCCAGAAAAATTCTTTGGAGGGCCTGCGCAGCAATCCCGCCGTGGATGGCGGTCGGCTGCAGGACATCCTCTCGCGCATCACCTCCGCCCTGGCCGATCTGCACGCCATGACCGGCAAGACCGGCCAACACGTGCGCGACAGCGAATGGCTGATGGGCATCAAGGGTCGGGTGGCCTTGCCCGGCGGGGTATGCAGCTTCGACCTGCCGACCTACCAGTATTGGCTGAATATGCCCGCGAATGCGCGGCGGGCCGATCTGAACGACTGGCTCAGTCCCCTGTTGCCGCTTCAGGCGGGGGTGGAAGTGGTGATGCAGCTGTTGCGGGAGAGCGGTCACGCCTCCCGACATGCGGCCGCGCAGGGCTTGTTTCAGTTGATGCTGGGTGGCCGCGTCGCACAACTCATCCGCGTGGGGGTTGAATCATCGGCGGGCTGCGCGCCGGAGGTGAGCGCCAACAAGTACGCCGTCAACATCCGCTTCATGACCCTGGACAAATTGCAGAAGCCGCGTACCTGCGATCAGGAAATCCCCTTCCAGCTGGTGTTCTGCAATTTCTGACGGCTGGCCGCGGCCTCACGCCTCGTCCAGCATGTGCCGGATGACACCGCCGGCCAGCATCAGCCCGAACAGGGCGGGCAGATAGGAGATGGTTCCGTTCACCGCCCGCGGCCGGCCATGCTCGGTGGGTTCGGGGGGGAGGGGCGGGCGTCCGGGTTCGTCGGAAAAAACGCAGTAGATACCCCGCCGGATGTCCAGCCTGCGCAGACGTTTGCGCACCGCTCGTGCCAGCGGGCAGACGCAGGTCTCGTCGATGTCCGCCAGCCGCACCCGACCCGGGTCCAGCTTGTTGCCCGCTCCCATGCTGGATGCCACCCGCATTCCCCGGCAGTGGGCGGCGTGGATCAGGGCCACCTTGCAGTTCAGCGAATCGATGCAGTCCACCACCCAGTCCGCGTCTTCCGGCAGCAGACCGGCCACGTTGTCGGGTTGGAGAAATTGGGTGTGCAAGTCGAGTCGGCAATCCGGATTGATCAGGCGGATGCGTTCCGCCAGCACCTCCGATTTGGCCATGCCGACCGTGTTTATCAGGGCAGGCAGTTGCCGGTTGATGTTGGAGACCGACACCCTGTCGTGATCGACCAGCGTGAGCCGGCCGACGCCAGCTCGCGCCAGGGCCTCGACGCACCAGGAACCGACGCCCCCCAGACCGGCCACGAAGACATGCTTCCGCGCCAGCCGCGCCACGCCGGCCTCGCCGACCAGGATGGCGGTGCGCTCGAATTGCGCCGGCACGGACATGGTTCAGGGCCGCAAGCCGGCCAGCAGATAGTCCCCGGCGATGCCGGCGAACACCGCGGCGCCGAACCAGTTGTTGTGCAGGAAGGCCTTGAAGCAGCGTGTCGGGTCGCGGCCGCGGATCAGGGTGTAGTGATAGCCCGCCAGACCGGCGGCCGCCGCCAGGCCCGCGAAAAACACCAGTCCCAGCCCCATCGCCCGGCCGGCATAGGCCAATAGGGCCAGGCAGATGCCATAGCTCAGCATCACCGCGGCCACGTCGAAGCGCCCGAAGGTAATGGCCGAGGTCTTGATGCCGATCTTCATGTCATCCTCCCGATCGACCATCGCGTACTCAGTGTCGTAGGCAACGCTCCAGAACATGTTGGCGGCCAGCAGCACCCAGGCCATGGCCGGGACCTCGCCGGTGTGCGCGGCAAAGGCCATGGGGATGCCGAAGCCGAAGGCGATGCCCAGGTAGGCCTGGGGGATGGCGAAAAACCGTTTGGTGAACGGGTAGGTGGCGGCGAGCAGGGCGGCCACCACCGACAGGCCGATGAGCAGTCCGTTCCTCAGCGGCAGGATGAGCAGGAAGGCCAGCAGGGCCAGTCCCGCGGCCAGCAGCAGTGCCTCCCGTGTGCTCACCAGGCCGGCGGCCAGGGGGCGATGGCGGGTGCGTGCCACGTGGGGGTCGAAATCCCGGTCGGCGTAGTCGTTGATGACGCAGCCCGCGGAACGCATCAGCACCACCCCCAGGGTGAATATCCAGAACACCACCGGGCTGGGGTGCCCGTCGCTGGACAGCCATAAGGCCCACAGGGTCGGCCAGGCCAGCAGCAGGATGCCGATGGGTTTGTCCAACCGCATGAGCTTCTCATACAGGGACAGGCGGGCCTTCAGGGGCAGAGGCGGTCGGTCGGACATGTCTGGCGGGTAATGGCTGAGCGCAGGATTCTAGCGTTTGGCCCTCGCCACGTCAGGGCGGGGCAGGGCACGCACGGCGGGCAGGAAGACCTCGGTGACCAGGATGGGCTGGCCATCCAGGAAGAACAGGGAGCGGCGTGCCCAGAGCTGGCGGGGCAGGTCCGGCTGCTGGGCCGACAGTCCTCGGTACAACGGGTGGCGGCGATCCAGGCGCCGGCTGGTCAGCGGCAGGCGGCGCACACGGGGATCGGCGAACAGGGTGGTGCCCAGGGGCCGCTGACCCAGCTTGGACAATCCCCGCCAGGGCCCGTGCAGACCCTTCAGGGGGATCACGCTGTGGGCGAATACCAGCACCGTTTCGCCGCACAGCAGCAGGACTTCGCGCACCAGGGCGCGTTGGCAGGCGCGCAGGTGCAGCAGGCGGCGTTCATCCGCGTTGGGCCGGTCCATCACCTGACGCAGGCGGCGCACCCGGAAGTCGCCGCAGCGCTGCTGCAGGCGCAGGGTCAGGGAGCCGCGATCACGCAGCCATTCCTGCCATCCGCCCGATCGCCAGGCCTCGTCCGCCCAATCCAGATCCCGTCTCATGCGGCGGCATTATGCCAGCCGCGCTGGGCGCCGCCAGGCAAAGATGCGCAGCCGGATGCGGTCCGGAATGTTTTCCGATACCAGCCTGGCTATCATGCAGAATCTCGCTTACGCGGCCCGCGCCTTGACCCGCACTACCGCCCCTTCCAGCCCCTGGTCCGCCCGCCTCGACGTGGCGCAAAGCTTCTCCGGCCTGTTCCTGGGCTTGTTCATGTGGCTGCACATGCTGTTCGTGGCCTCCATCCTGGTGAGCGAGGATGCGTTTTGGACGGTGGCCCGCTTCTTCGAGGGCTATTTCTTCTTCGGCCGCCCTTATCCCATCCTGGTGTCCTTCTTCGTCGCATTCGTGTTCGGCCTGTTCGTGCTGCATGCCTGGTTGGCCCTGCGCAAGTTTCCCACCCATTGGCGCCAGCACAGCCAATACTGGCGGCACATGCGCGCCATGCGGCATGAAGACACCACCCTGTGGTTCGTCCAGGTGATCACCGGCTTCGGCATGTTCTTTCTGGCCTCGGTGCATCTGTACACGATGATGGCGCACCCGGAATTGATCGGTCCCTACGAATCGGCCGACCGGGTGTGGACCGGCCGTTTCTGGCCGCTTTACCTGGTGCTCCTGTTTCTGGTCGAACTGCACGGCGGCATCGGTTTGTACCGCCTGGCGGTGAAGTGGGGGTGGCCGGCGGGCCGCGACCCGGAGCGGACGCGGCGTCTGCTGAAGCGCCTGAAGTGGGGGCTGACCGTGTTCTATCTCGTGCTCGGCCTGTTGAGCCTGGCGGCCTACGTGAAACTGGGCATCGCCCACGCGCCCCACGCCGGCGAGCCTTACCTCCCCACCTGGCAAACGGGCATGGCGGCGAGCAACATGTCTGTCCCCTCACCCCCAACCCCCGCTCCGCGCCCCACGGCTGGCGCTGCATCGCCAGCCGGCTGCGAGGGTGGGGAGCCGTGCTTCCCGAATTCCCCTCTCGCCCCCCTTGCGGGAGAGGGGAGCACCATGCGTCACCCCGCGACATTCACAGGACGGCCCGCGCCATGAAGATCATCTACTCGGACGTACTGGTCATCGGCGGTGGTCTGGCGGGGCTGCGCACCGCCATCGCCACCAAACGGCGCGGCCTGGATACCCTGATCCTGTCCCTGGTGCCGGCCAAGCGCTCCCACTCGGTGGCCGCCCAGGGCGGCATGCAGGCCAGTCTGGCCAATGCCGCCAAGGGCCGCGGCGATAACGAGGACGTGCATTTCGAGGACACCGTGCGCGGCTCGGACTGGGGCTGCGATCAGCTCGTCGCGCGCATGTTCGCGCACATGGCACCCAAAGCTGCGCGCGAGTTGGCCGCCTGGGGCGTGCCCTGGAACCGGGTGCGCGCCGGCGCCCACGAGGCGGTGATCAACGGCGAGCGGGTCAGCCTGGACGAACGCGCCGAGGCGCACGGCCTCATCACCGCGCGCGATTTCGGCGGCACCAAGAAGTGGCGCACCTGCTATACCTCGGACGGCACCGGCCATGCCATGCTGTACACGGTGAGCGACCGGGCCATCGCCGAATCCATCCCCGTGCACGAGCGCCGCGAGGCCCTGGCCCTGATCCACGACGGCCATCGCTGCCACGGCGCGGTGGTGCGCGACCTGGTCAGCGGTGAGCTGACCGCCTATCTCGCGCGGGCCACGGTCGTGGCCACCGGTGGCTATGGGCGCATCTGGGGCGTGTCCACCAACGCCTTGATCAACGAGGGCATGGGCGCCGCCCTGGCCCTGGAGACTGGTGTCGCCCGCCTGGGCAACATGGAAGCGGTGCAGTTCCACCCCACCGCCATCGTCCCGGCCGGCATCCTGGTCACCGAAGGCTGCCGCGGCGACGGCGGTCTGTTGCGCGACACCGACGGCTACCGCTTCATGCCCGACTACGAGCCGGAGAAGAAGGAACTGGCCTCGCGCGACGTAGTGTCGCGGCGCATGGCCGAGCACATGCGCAAGGGGAAAGGGGTCAAGTCACCCTACGGTGAGCACCTGTGGCTGGACATCACCGTCCTGGGCGCGGCGCATATCGACAAGAACCTGCGCGAGGTGAAGGACATCTGCCACTACTTCCTGGGCATCGATCCGGCCAAGGACACCATCCCCGTGCGCCCCACCCAGCACTACTCCATGGGCGGCGTGCGTACCGATCATCGCGGCGAGTCGCCTTGGCTGGGCGGCCTGTTCTCCTGCGGCGAGGCGGCCTGCTGGGATCTGCACGGCTTCAACCGCCTAGGGGGCAACTCGGTGGCCGAGACCGTGGTTTCCGGCATGCTGATCGGCGAATACGTGGCCGACTTCTGCCAGTCCGACGCCGGCGATCTGACCGTGTCCACCGCCCTGGCGCGGGAGTTTCTCGCCCGCGAGGTTGCCCATCTGCGGGCCATCGCCGCCGGCCGGGGCAACGAGGATGGGGTCGCCATCCGCCGGCGCATGGAGGCGATCATGACCGACTCGGTCGGCCTGTTCCGGAATGGGCCACACCTGGAAGCGACGGTCGGCGAACTGGCGGAATTGCTGGTCCGTTCGCAACGCCTGGCCATGCGCGGCCATCGTTTGGACGCCAATCCCGAACTCGTCGCCGCCTACCGCCTGCCGCGCATGCTCAAGATCGCCCTGACCGTGGCCATGGGCGCCCTGGCCCGCACCGAAAGCCGGGGCGCCCACGCACGGGAGGATTTCCCGGCGCGAAACGACCGGGATTGGCTCAAGCGCACCCTGGTCCGCTGGCCGGAGGGCGAAGGCGCGCCAGCCCTCGATTACGAACCCCTGGACATCACGGGCATGGAATTGCCGCCCGGCGTCCGGGGCTATGGCGCGAAGAACATCGTCGATCACCCGGACAGCGCCTGCCGGCAGGGCGAGGTGGACGAAGCGCGCGCGGCCATCGCCGATCGGCACAAGCTGCAGGCCGCCTTGATGCCGTTCCGGCAGCTGTTGCCGGAGCGCTATCGCGGTCGCAACGAGCGACTGGACGAACCGCTGGGCGCGAGAAGCGAGGCGCGACAATGACGCGGCGACTGACCCTGTCCGTCTTCCGGCACAACCCACGCGATCCGGCGTCCGTGCCGCGCCAGGACCGTTTCGTTCTCGGCGAGACCGCGGGTATGACCCTGTTCATCGCCCTGAACCGCGTCCGCGACGAACAGGACCCCTCATTGAACTTCGATTTCGTCTGCCGCGCCGGGGTGTGCGGCTCCTGCGCCATGGTCATCAACGGCCGGCCCGGCCTGGCTTGCCGCACCCAGACCAAGGACCTGCCGGACGAGATCCATCTGTATCCGCTGCCCAATTTCGAACTGATCGGCGATCTGTCGGTGAACACGGGCAAATGGATGCGTGGCATGTCGGAACGGCTCGAGGCCTGGACTCATCTGGCCGGCGAGCCCGAACACGACCGCCTGGAGACGCCCATGGAGCCGGAACTCGCCGAGGCCATCTACGAGTTGGACCGCTGCATCGAATGCGGCTGCTGCGTGGCCGCCTGCGGCACCGCGCGCATGCGCGAGGACTTCGTCGGCGCGGTGGGCATGAACAAGCTCGCCCGTTTCCGCCTCGATCCGCGCGACATGCGATCGGACGCAGCGTTCTACCAGGTAGTGGGTGACGATAGCGGCGTGTTCGGCTGCATGGCCCTGCTGGGCTGCCATGATGTCTGCCCGAAGGCATTGCCATTGCAGACCCAAATCGCTTACCTTCGCCGGGTCATGGCAAGAACCGGCATCCTTTGAGAAAAGCAGCCAAGCATTCCGCGGGCGAGGCGGCCAGGCGCCGCGCCATCGTCCGGCGGGAGGAAGCGGCGGCCATCGAACTGGACGGCCGTCCCGTCGCCTACCTGCTCAAGCGCAGTTCCGCCCGCCATACCCTGGCCTTGCGGGTACAGGATAACGGCCGTTTCTGGGTCAACGCGCCGCTCGCCACCCCGCGGCAGCAAATCGAATTGTTCATCCTGCGCCATGCCCAATGGCTGCGCGGCCGCCTGGCGGTTCAATCCGCGCCCTTTCAGTGGCGGGACGGTATGGTGCTGCCCTATCTGGGCAGTCTCGTTCATTTGTGCCTGATGCCGATGGCCAAGACCGCCCCGCAGATGGAGCTCTTCGCTGTGCCCGAAGACCCGCCCGAGCCCGAGGTGGTGTTCGCCGGCGACGTGCTGCTGTGCAACGTGGCCGAGGGCGAGTTGGCCCGGGCGGTGGGGGACTGGTACCGGCGCGAGGCGGCGCGTGTCTTGGACGAGCATCTGCGCGCCATGTGCCGCCATTTGGCGATACCCGTACCCGAGTTGCACCTGTCGGATGCGCGCAGCCGTTGGGGCAGCCTGTCCCCGAAGGGGGCGGTCAGCCTGAACTGGCGCCTGGTCAAGGCGAGCAGCGAAGAGATCGACTACGTCATCTGCCACGAACTGGCCCATTTCCGCCGCCGCGACCACTCGCCTGCCTTCTGGCGCGAGGTGGGGCGCCTGTATCCGGGCTACGACGCCCCCCGCGCGCGTCTGCGGCAACAGGGCCGCCACTACTTCGAGTTCTGAGCGGCGGCGGCCGCGAGCGCCCACTATCGCGGGATACCTTGCGATATCTTCCCCCTCGCATCGCTGTAGCGGGTGTGAGTACACCGGCTTTGAGTCGCCCTATGCCCGCTCCGTCCGCTTCAACAGCCGCCTCACCTCCGCCAGCGAGCGGCTGTTGAGCACGTCTCCCGCCTCCAGCCAGCCGCGCCGCGCCTGGCCGATGCCGTAGTCCAGATTGTCGAAATCCGCCTCGCTGTGGGCATCGGAACTGATCGCCACCAGTACCCCTTCTTCCTTGGCCAGCCGGCAATGGGTGTCCAGCAGGTCCAGCCGTTCGGGATGGGCGTTGAGTTCCAGAAAACATCCCCGCTGGCGTGCCGCGCGGATGACGTGGGGCATATCCACGTCGTAGGGGTCGCGCTGGTCGATCAGGCGGCCGCTGGGGTGGGCGAGGATGCTGACCAGGGGATGGGCGAGCACCTTGAGGATGCGCCTCGTCTGCGCCTCGCGGGAGAGATTGAACCGGCTGTGCACGGCGGCCACCACCAGGTCCAGCTCCGCCAGGGCCGTGTCGGGCAGGTCCAGGCTGCCGTCGTCCAGGATGTCCACCTCGATGCCCTTGAGGAGGGTGATGCCCTTGAGTTTCGCGTTCAGCCGGTCGATGTCCATCCCCTGTTCGCGCAGGCGGCGCGCGTCCAGGCCGTGGGCCATGGTCAGCCGGCGGGAGTGCTCGGTGATCGCCAGATATTCCAGGCCGCGGGCGCGGGCCGCGGCCGCCATCGCCTCCAGGCCGGCATGGCCGTCGGTGGCGGTGGTGTGGGCGTGAAGATCGCCGCGCAGATCCCCCAGGGAGACGAGAGTCGGGAGCGTGCCTGCGGCGGCGGCCTGGATCTCGCCCTGATTCTCACGCAGCTCGGGGGGTATCCAGGCCAGGCCCAGGGCGCGGAACACCGACTCCTCGGTGTCGCCGGCGATGCGCCGGACACCTTGAAAGACCCCGTATTCATTCACCTTCAGGCCACGCTCCCGCGCCAGGGTGCGCATCGCGATGTTGTGGGCCTTGCCGCCGGTGAAGTAGTGCAGGGCGGCGCCGTAGTTCTCCCGTGCCACCACCCGCAGATCCACCTGCAGGCCGCATTTGAGCAGCACGCTGGCGCGCGTGGTGCCCAAGGACTGGACCCTGTCCAACTCATCGTAGTCCCGGAAGCGGGCCATCACCGCCGCGGCGTCATCCGTGGTGACCAGGATGTCCAGGTCGCCCACCGTGTCGCGCCGCCGCCGGTAGCTGCCGGCGATGACCGCCTCGCCCACGCCCGGCGTCCCTGCCAAGTGGTCGCGCAGGGGTTCGGCGTACTGGCGGGCGGTGGCCAGCTTGAAGCGACGCGTGGTGGCCAGGTGGGCCTCCAGGGCGTCCAGCAGCTTCAACTCGGTCTTCTCGCCGAAGCCGGGCAGTTCGCACAACCGGCCGTCGCGGGCGGCACGGTAGAGCTGGGCCGGGGTCTGGATGTCCAGTTCGTGGTACAGAGCATGCACCCGCTTGGGACCGATGCCGGGCAGGTGCAGCAGTTCGGTCAGGGTGGGCGGCAGGTCGCGCCTGAGCTGTTCCAGGGCATGGCAGCGACCCGTCTCGACGATCTCGCGGATCTTCGCGGCCAGGTCCTTGCCGATGCCCGGCAGCCGGGTCAGGTCCTCGCCCCTGGCCAGCATGCCGCCGACGTCCTCCGCCAGGGTCTGCAACTGGCGCGCGGCGTTGCGGTAGGCCCGCACCCGGAACGGGTTGGCCGCCTCGATCTCCAGCAGGTCGGCGATGTCGTTGAAGATGGCGGCGATGTCGGCGTTGTGGACGGGCATGGTGGAATCGGTCTTGGCTGGCCGCGACGCGGCCTCACTATGAATATATGCCCTCGGCAGCGGTCCATTGGGGAAACGCGCCCGCCATCTCGGGCGGTGGGACGGGTCCGGATGATCTATGCTGGGGATGAAAACGGAGGTGAGCCATGTACAAACATATCCTTGTACCCATCGATGGCAGCGAAATGTCGGACGCGGCTGTGCGTGGCGCCTGTGACTTTGCCCGGGACATGGGTGCCCGCCTGACCTTCTACCATGCCAAACCGCCGTACTTTCCGCCGGTCATCGCCGGCGAGGCCTTGTTCGAAGACGGGGCCGCCTATGCAGCCTTCCGCAACGGCATGGACAAGCAGTCCCAGGCCATCCTGCGCGGTGCGATGCGGGTGGCGGACGCGGCGGGCGTCGCCTGCGAGATCTACAGCGACGAATGCGATACGCCCTACCAGGGCATCATCGCGGCGGTCGCGGACAAGGGCTGCGACCTCATCTTCATGGCATCCCACGGGCGGCGTGGCGTGAGCGCCCTGCTGCTGGGCTCCGAAACCCAGAAAGTGCTGACCCACTGCAAGGTGCCCGTGCTGGTGTTCCGCTAGCCCCGCGCGGCGGCCGCCACCGCGAACGGGCTGTTGCAGCCGGGAAGGAGTAGGCAAATGCTCGAATCATTGAAAGAGGCCGGCAAGCACATCGGCCGCGAACTCAACCGGGCCTGGGAGAGCCTGTCGGAAGGCTGGCGCGAACTGCTCAGCCGCAGCGGCAACGCCCTGACCCAATTCAGCCACGACCCCGATACCGAAGCGGGCGGCGCACTGGCCCCCTTCCCGCGCTGGAGCCTGCTGGCCAGCGAGGTGGAGGAAACCGGCTCTGAGGTCGTGGTGCGGCTGGAGGTGCCGGGCATGGAGAAGGCCGATTGCCACATCTCCATCGAGGGCAACGTGCTCTATTTGTCCGGCGAAAAGCGCCTGGAGCGGGAGACTCACGACAGCACCTACCATGTCATGGAACGGGCCTACGGGGCCTTCCGGCGCGCCATCGTCCTGCCGCGCAACGTGGACGTGGAGCGGGCGGCGGCCAGCTACAAGAACGGCGTGCTCACCGTCCGCCTGCCCAAGACGGGTGCCGGCGGTGCCACGACCATCCCGGTATCCTGAACATGTCCGCCGCGCCCGAGGTAGGCCGCCGGTGGGGATTCAGGCTGGCGGTCGCGGTCCTGGGTCCTGCTGACCCTCGCCGCAGGGCTTGCCGCCGGCTGGACCGCCGCCCGAGCGAAGGAGAACATCGCCATGTCACTGACCCTGACCTCAACCGCCTTCGCGGACGGCGGCACGATCCCCGTCCGTCATACCTGCGACGGCAGTGATCTCTCGCCCGCCCTGGCCTGGACGGGCGTGCCGCCCGCCGCCCGCAGCCTGGTGCTGATCGTCGATGACCCGGACGCCCCGGACCCCGCTGCGCCCCGGATGACCTGGGTGCACTGGCTGCTGTACAACCTGCCGCCCGACACCCGCGGCCTGCCCGAGGGCGTGGCCGCGGCCAGCCTGCCGAAGGGAGCCCTGGAGGGCATGAACGACTGGCGGCGCACCGGCTATGGCGGGCCGTGTCCGCCCATCGGCAGGCATCGCTACTTCCACAAGCTGTATGCCCTGGACATGGTCCTGCCGGATATGCGGCGGCCCACCAAGGCAGCCCTGGAGCAGGCCATGCGGGGCCATGTCCTCGCCCAGGCGGAGTTGCTGGGCCATTACCGGCGGGGCCGCTAGCACCGTCGGCGGACGCCGGTGTTACTGGGGTCGCAACTCGCCCCTGCGCACCCATACCCCCCGTTCCTCGCAGTGCAGCAGTTCGCTGCCGCTGCGTAGGTATTGGCCCATGGGATAAACCACGTTATTGAAGTAGCAGGCGCCCGTCTCCAGTTCCTGGTCCTCGGAGATCTCCTCGTACTCGTCGAAGATGGGCGAGGTGTTCAGTTCGGGATCCGGCGCGCCGACTTGCGGCACATGAGCAGTCATGAATCGTCTCCGTTCGTTAACAATGTCCCGCGCCCCCGAGCGTCGGGGCCTAGGTCGCGCTGACCCGCTTCGCCTGCGGGCCTTCGCCGCCCGCTTCCTCCAGATAGGTCACGTCCATGCCTTCCGCCAGCCGGTCGAAGCTGGGATGCACGACGTTGTCGGCGCTGAAGTACAACTCCCGCTCGTCCGGGGCGCGGATGAACCCGTAACCCTCGGCCGGGAAAAGGCGTGCCACCCGGCCGCGGCTCTCCGCCTCATGGGCCTTCACGTCACCCCGCTGCCGCCGGGCGTAGTCCTCCAGCTGGCGCTTGGCATGGTCGAAGGCATCGCGCAGGGCCACATAGACATCCTCGTGGTGGTCACGATCGACGACGATCTCCGTGCCCGGCACGGTGAGGTCGATGCGCACCTTGAATTCCTTGCCCTGGTTCCTGTGCTTGCCGGGTATCTCCACGGTCACGCGGCAAGACATGATGTGGGGATAGAAATGGTCGAGCTTGTCGGCCTTTTCGCGGATGGCCGCCTCCAGTGCCTCGGAGGGAGGCATGTCCCGTTGGATGATTTGCAGGGGCAATTTCACGGTTCGCCCTCCTTTCAGTCGTTGCTCGGTATCGAAGCGCCGCGCCGCCTAGGCGGGGATCGACTGCTTGCGCAGTTCGGCTTCCCGGTGGCGTTCGCGGGAAATCAGTCTGGCCAGTTCGCCCATCTCCTCGGCCAGCAGTTCCATCAGGTCGTCCAGGGTGACGATGCCCAGCAGCCAGCCGTCCCGGTCCACCACCGGCATGCGCCGCACGGCCTTGACGCGCATGTAGCGCAGGGTCTCGAACACCCCTTCGTTTTCCCGGACCACGGCCAGTTCAGGCCCCATGACGTCGCCCGCAGTGAGGCTTTCCGGCGCCAGGCCCGCCGCCACCACCTCCACCACGATGTCCCGGTCGGTGACGATCCCCAGCGGTCGCGCATGGTGGCCCACGCGTTCCGCGACGATCACGTCGCCCACATGGTGTTCGCGCATCAGCCGCGCGGTATCGGCGATGCTCAGGGTCGGCTCGGCGAAGACCACTTCACGGTTGCAAAGCTCGCTGATCGTCATGTCGTTCTCCAGAAAGGACGGCGCGTCCCCTTGCGGCCTGGACCGCCGCCAGGAACTAAACAGGGAATCATGGCTGCCGGTGCAGCAGCGTGCCGACTGCCTCCAATGCGATACCCAGGGCCAGCAGCAGGGCACCGATCCAGACGTCCGCCGGGGCGAGGAACAACAGCAACCCGCCCAATGCCATCAGGGAAAAAGACCACATTCGCCGCTTGCGGGGGTTTCTGATCATGGATGCCTCCCGAAGTCCTGTTTTCATCATAGGCCGCCCGCGACCGGCTGCCCGATCGGCCGGAAACATCACCGACCTGCCCACGATCCGCTATCGTGAGTAGTGAGCCTCTCATCCGCACACTTCCCAATAAAACATCGTGTCCGAGAAACCCAACGACAGCCGGAAACCCATCGTCAAAGCCCTGGCCGCGGAGTCGCTGTACCGGGCCTGCGACCCGTCCGAATTCCCCTTCCGGAGCACGGCGGAACTGAGCGAAGTCACCGAGATCATCGGCCAGGACCGGGCCGTGGACGCGGTGCGGTTCGGCATCGACATCCAGAGGCCGGGCTACAACCTCTATGTCCTGGGCGATCCGGGCAGCGGTCGCCACTCGGTGGTGCGCCGCCTGCTGGAGGCCAAGGCCGCCGAGGGCGAGGTACCCGGCGACGGCTGCTACGTGAACAACTTCGCCGAGGCCAACAAGCCGCGCCTGCTGCGGGTGCCCGCCGGGCGGGGCGGCCAGTTCAAACGGGACATGCAGCGCTTCGTCTCGGAATTGGCCACCGCCATCGCCGCGGCCTTCGAGAGCGACGCCTACCGGGCGCGCATCGAGGCCATCCAGGAGGCCTACAAGGAGCGTGAGGAAGAGGCCCTGCGCCGGCTGGGGCAGGAGTCGTCGGACCAGAACATCGCCCTGCTGCGCACTCCGCACGGTTTCGCCTTCGCCCCCATGCGGGAGGGCGAGGCGCTCACGCCCAACGAATTCGACAAACTGCCGGACGAGGATAAGGAGCGCATCGGCGGACAGATCGAGGCCTTCACCGCCCGGCTCAAACAGCTGATGCAGCAATTCCCCCGTTGGCGGCGCGCGCTGCAGGGGCAGATCAAGGAGGCCAACCGGGACACCCTGGACCTGGCGGTGGGCCATCTGATCGAAGAGCTGAAGGAAAGCTACGCCGACCTGGAGGCGGTGCAGGCCTTCCTGAACGAGGTCCGCCAGGACGTGGTGGAGGTGGGCGAGCAGTTGCGCGAGCAGCCCAAGAACGAGGGGGACCTGTCCGGCGTCCTGATGAGCGGCAGCCTATCCCTGACCCGTTATCAGGTGAACCTGATGGTGGACCATGCGGAGACGCGCGGCGCGCCGGTGGTCTATGAGGACAACCCCATCTACCCGAACCTGGTGGGCAGGGTGGATCACGTCTCCCAGTTGGGTACCCTGGTCACCAACTTCACCCTGATCAAGCCCGGCGCCCTGCATCGTGCCAACGGCGGCTACCTGGTTCTGGACGCCATCAAGCTGCTGACCCAGCCCTATGCCTGGGAAGGCCTCAAGCGCGCCCTGCGCGCCGGGCAGGTCCGCATCGAGTCCCTGAGCCAGATCTACGGCCTGGTCAGCACCATGGCCCTGGAGCCGGAGCCCATGCCCCTGTCCGTCAAGGTGGTGCTGGTGGGCGAGCGGCGCATCTATTACCTGCTGAAGCTGCTGGACCCGGACTTCGCCGAGCTGTTCAAGATCGCGGCGGACTTCGAGGACGACTTGGTCCGGGACGCCGACGGCACGCGCCGTTATGCGGAATTCATCGCCACCCTGGCTCGCGGCGCAGAACTGCGGCCCCTGGAACGGGACGCCGTGGCGCGGGTGGTGGAGCACAGCGCCCGCCTGGCCGGCGATGCGGGCCGGCTCAGCGCCAGCCGGCGGGAGGTGGCCGACCTACTCCAGGAGGCCGACCACTGGGCGTCCAGCGCGAACCGGGAGACGATCCGCCGCGAGGACATCGAAACCGCCCTGGACGCACGCATCCGCCGGGTCGATCGCTTGCGCGGACGGGTGCAGGAACAGATCCTGCGGGACAACCTGCTCATCGACGTGACCGGCGCCCACATCGGCCAGGTCAACGGCCTGGCGGTGGTCGCCCTGGACGACTTTCAGTTCGCCTACCCGGTGCGCATCACCGCCACCGTGCGCCTGGGGGAGGGGGATGTGCTGGACATCGAGCGGGAGGCCGAACTGGGTGGGGCACTCCACTCCAAGGGGGTGATGATCCTCAGCGCCTTTCTGGGCGGACGCTATGCCCGCGGCGTGCCCCTGTCCCTGTCCGCCAGCCTGGTGTTCGAGCAGTCCTACGGCCCGGTGGAGGGCGACAGCGCCTCCCTGGCGGAGCTGTGCGCCCTGCTCTCCAACCTGGCCGGCGCGCCCATCCTCCAATCCCTGGCGGTCACCGGGTCGGTGAACCAGTTCGGCGACGTGCAGCCCATCGGCGCGGTCAACGAGAAGATCGAAGGTTTCTTCGACATCTGCCGGGCGCGGGGACTGACCGGTGAACAGGGGGTACTGATCCCCGCCGCCAACGTCAAGCACCTGATGCTGCGCCGGGACGTGGTGGAGTCCTGCGCCGAGGGCCGGTTCGCCGTCTATCCGGTGGCGGACGTGGATCAGGCCATCGAACTGCTCACCGGCGTGCCCGCCGGCGAGGCGGACGAGACCGGCCTGGTGCCCGAGGGCAGCCTCAACTACCGGGTGGCGGCCCAGCTGGCCGAGTTGTCGGCCCTGCGCCAGGCCTTCGCGGCCGCCGGACGCCAGGCGGCGGGCAACGGCCAGGAGGATGGCCCGGAGGGCGGCCAGGATGACGACACGCAGGCCGGGGACAAACGGGAGTGAAGCCATGCCAACCGATCCGACGCGCATCACGCTGCAGCGTGGCGATGGCCTGATTGTCGTCGATGTGCAGAACGATTTCCTGCCGGGCGGGGCACTGGCCGTGCCCGAAGGCGACCGGGTCATCGCCCCCCTAAACCGCTGCATGGCCCTCTTCCAGGCGCGCGGACTGCCCATTTATGTGACGCGGGACTGGCATCCCGCCGACCACTGCTCGTTCCGTGGCCAGGGCGGACCGTGGCCCGCGCATTGCGTGCAGGGCTCGCCAGGAGCGGCGTTTTCGCCGGCTCTGGAGGCGCCCGCCTCGGCCGGCCTGATCTCCAAGGCCACGGACCCGGCGCGGGAGAACTATTCGGATTTCGAAGGCACGTCGCTGGATGGCCAACTCAAGGCGCAGGGCGTGACACGGCTGTTCGTGGGGGGGCTGGCCACGGACTACTGCGTGCTCAACACCGTTCGGGACGGCCTCAGGCTGGGCTACCGGGTCTGCCTGCTGCTGGATGCCATCCGCGCCGTGAACGTGCGGCCGGACGACGGTGACAAGGCCATCGCCGAAATGGCCGCCTTGGGCGCACAGCTCGTTTCCAGTGGGGACATCGCCTGATGCCGGAACGCACCAGCGTCCTGCTCACCGATCTCTACCAGCTCACCATGCTCCAGGCCTATTTCGACCGGGGCATGGGGGAGACGGCGGTGTTCGAGTTCTTCGCCCGCAAGTTGCCGGATGGGCGCAACTTCCTCTTGGCGGCGGGCCTGGAGCAGGTGCTGGATTTCCTGGAGGGGCTGCGCTTCACGGAAGAGGAACTGGCGTGGCTGGCCGGCACGGGCCGCTTCCACGACCGCTTCCTCGCTTCCCTGGGCAAACTGCGCTTCACCGGCGACGTGGAGGCCATGGCCGAGGGCACGGTCTTCTTCCCCGATGAGCCCATCCTGCGGGTGGCCGCACCCCTGCCCCAGGCGCAGTTGGTGGAGACCCGCATCATCAACCTGCTGCAATTCCAGACCCTGGTGGCCAGCAAGGCCGCGCGGGTGCGCCTGGCCGCGCCGGGCCGGCTGCTGGTGGATTTCGGTCTGCGCCGTGCCCACGGCGCCGAGGCCGGACTGATGTCGGCCCGGGCCAGCTACCTGGCCGGCTTCGACGGCAGCTCCACGGTGCTGGCCGGCATGCGCTGGGGCGTGCCCATCTTCGGCACCATGGCCCACTCCTTCATCCAGGCCCACGACGACGAACTGGCCGCCTTCGAGCACTTCGCCCGCTCCCATCCCCAGGCCACCACCCTGCTCATCGACACCTACGACACCGAGACGGCGGCCCGCGCCCTGGTGCCCCTGGCCCACCGGCTGGCCGGGGAGGGCATCTCCATCCAGGCGGTGCGCCTGGACAGCGGCGACCTGGGCGAGCATGCCCGGCGGGTGCGCGCCATCCTGGACGAGGGCGGCCTGCCCGACATCCGCATCTTCGCCAGCGGCAACCTGGACGAGTACCGGGTCGCGGCGCTGCTGGCCGACGGCGCCCCCATCGACGGCTTCGGCGTCGGCACCCGCATGAACACCTCGGCGGACCGGCCCTACCTGGACTGCGCCTACAAGCTCCAGGAATACGCCGGCCTGGCGCGGCGCAAGCGTTCAGAGGGCAAGGCCACCTGGCCGGGCCGCAAGCAGGTCTATCGCCGTTATGGGGACGATGGGCGCACGGCCGGCGACGTGCTGACCACGGCCGACGATCTGCTGCCTGGCCGGCCCCTGCTGGAGCCGGTGATGCGCGCCGGCCGGCGGCTGGCCGCCCCGCCCCCCCTTGCCGCCCTGCGCGAATATGCCCAGGCGGAACTGGTCGCCCTGCCCGAGGTCCTGCGTGGCCTGGACCAGGCGGAGGCCTATCCGGTGACGGTGGCCGAACCCCTGCGGCGGTTGGCCGATGCGGTGGACCGGCGCACCGGCCGCTGAGGCGCGGCGCCACCGGCCGGTCTAGCGGTCCGCGTCGTCCTCCGCATCGACCAGCGGCACGAAGATCACCGGCAGCACGTTCTTCTCCCTCACCCGGCCTTGCTCGTCCTTGCTGACCACCCGCAGGTCCTGGCCGGTGAAGCGGTTGCCCACCGGGATGACCAGGGTGCCGCCGGGCTTGAGTTGCTCCACCAGGGCCGGGGGGACGGCGGCCGCGGCGGCGGTCACCAGGATGGCGTCGTAGGGCGCGTGTTCCGGCCAGCCGCCATGGCCGTCGCCGGCGCGTACCGCCACGTTGCTGTAACCCAGACGTTGCAGGCGTTCCCGCGCCTGCTCGGCCAGGGCGGTGACGATCTCCAGGGAATAGACCTGCTTTACCAGGCAGGCGAGGATGGCCGCCTGATAACCCGAGCCGGTGCCCACCTCCAGCACCATGTGCTCGGGCCGGGGACGGATCAGGTCGGTCATCAGGGCGACGATGTAGGGCTGGGAGATGGTCTGTCCGTGGCCGATGGGCAGGGGCCGGTTGGCATAGGCGCTGAGTTGCAGGTGGTCGGGGACGAAGGCGTGCCGCGGTACCTTCGCCATGGCCTCCATGACCCGCCGGTCCAGGGCCGCGCGGCCGGTGTAGCCCGCGGTCAACTCCGTCTCCTGGCGGATATCCTCCAGCAGCAGGCCCAGTTCGGGGTCGGGTTCCTGTCTCATGACGCGGCCTTTGTGGGCGCGGCGTCCAGGAATTCCAGCGCGTCCCGCAGGTTTTGCAGGGGCACGCGGAGGCCGTGCTCCTCCAGCAGCCGCCGGCGCGCCTCTTCCGCCGATGCCGGCGGCGGCGCCAGGGCACGCACGAAGGAGGTGACGTCCTCGATCACCGCCCAGGGATAGACCAGCCAGCGCCATTTCTTCATGCGCCGCGCGCACAGGTCGGCGGGGAATCGGGTGACCGCCTTTTCGTGGAGCACGGCGGTCTTCACGTCATGGGGCACGAAGCCGCGCAGGGTGTCCACCACCACGGCCAGGGTGTCGCCGCTGTCATTCACGTCATCGACGACCAGCACGTCCAGGCCGCGGATGTCAGTGTTGAGTGGGTAGCGGATCACCACCCGGGTCTGCTTGCGGGTGGCGCTGTAGTGTTCCACCTTGATGCCGGTCAGTGCATCCAGGTGCAGGAAATCGCACACCAGCCGGGCCGGCGCATAGCCGCCCCGGCCGATGGCCACCACGATGTCGGGCCGGTAGCCGGAGGCACGCACGGCGCGGGCCAGGTCGCGGCTGAGGCGATAGACGGCGGCCCAGGAAACGAAGGTGCAGGGCGGCAGGGTGCGGGGTGGGGAGGTCATGGCGGAGAGGTCCAGGCATTGCCCATATCTCCAGCGTAGCCGATCCCTGCCCGGCCGCGCGGGAATGGGTCAGGGGTAGAGCAGGACCGACCGTCGCACGTCCGCCCAGGCGGCCTCGTCCGGCCCGGCCAGGGCCTCCAGGTCGGCGGGGCCGGCGGCCGGGTCGTCCACCCATTCCCTGAGGCCGCTGCCGCCGTTGATCAGGTCGATGGCCAGGCGGTCGTGCTCGTATTCGTAGGGGAAGTCCCGCCACAGGGGGAAGTCCGGGCGCAGCCGGCGCAGGGCCTTGAAGGCCAGGGCCTGGAGGCGCCAGGGGCGAAAGGCGGTGTGGTCGTAGGCGCCGTCCTCCACATGGATCTGCATGCCGGCGCAGAGCCGGCCCGCGTGCTTGTGGAAGGTGGGTTCGAACCAGCAGGGCCGCAGCCGGCAGCCCGCCAGCCACTGGGGTGCCAGCTCATGCATGGCGGCCAGCAAAGCGCCGCTGTCCAGGTCCGGGGCGCCAAACAATTCCAGGGGGCGGGTGGTGCCGCGCCCCTCGGACAGGGTGGTGCCCTCCAGCATCACCGTGCCGGCGTAGCAGCGGGCCATGGACAGGTTCGGTGCGTTGGGGCTGGGGTTGACCCAGGCCCGCTCCCCCAGGGGCCAGCCGTAGCCGGGCGCCTGCTCCGGCGCCCAGCCCCGCATGGGGATGACCCGGTAGTCCAGGTCCAGCCCCAGGGAGTTCACGAACCATTGGCCCATCTCGCCCAGGGTCAGGCCGTGGCGCATGGGCATGGGGCCGGCGCCCACGAAGCTCTCCCAGCCGGGCAGCAGGGTGGTGCCCTCCACCGGCCGGCCGGCCGGATTGGGGCGGTCCAGCACCCAGACGCTCTTGCCTTGGGCGGCGGCGGCCTCCAGCACGTAGCGCAGGGTGGTGATGAAGGTGTAGATGCGGCAGCCCAGGTCCTGGAGGTCCACCAGCAGCACGTCGAAGGCCGCCATCATGGCGTCGGTGGGCCGGCGCACCTCGCCGTACAGGCTGAACACCGGGATGCCGTGCACCGGATCGTGGAAGTCCGGCGACTCCATCATGTTGTCCTGCTTGTCGCCGCGCAGGCCGTGCTGGGGGCCGAAGGCGGCGGCCAGATGCAGCTCGGGCATGGCCGCCAGGGCGTCCAGGGCGTGGGTCAGGTCGGCGGTCAGGGAGGCCGGATGGGCCAGCAGGGCGAGCCGGCGGCCGTGCAGGGGGCGGCGCAGGTCGGACTCCGTCAACAGTCGGTCCAGGCCGAATTTCATGGCGGCGGAATCTCCAGGGTGAAGGTGTCGGGGTGGTGGAAATCCGGGCGCTCCGGGGCATGGCCCAGGGCCCAGTAGGACAGGCTGCCGTCGGCCGACTCCAGCACCGCGCTGAGCCCCAGGCGCCAGGGCGGGCCGGTGGGCAAGTCGGCGGCGGGGAGGTAGGCCCGCAGGGTGAAGCCCCCTTCTTCCTCCGAGCAGTCGAGTTCGGGACCCGCCGCCGGTTCCAGCGGGCCACCCCGGCGATAGGCGTGGAAGGCATAGGCCTGCCATGAACCGGCGGGGGAGAAGTTGAACTCCCGGTAGGCGGTCTGCCCCTTGCTGGCCACGAAGGACTCGAAGCATGTGTGCCGCCAGAGCCCGTCGGCGCGGCCGGGAGTGCCGGCGGGCGGGATCAGGACCTGGCCGGCGGGCGCCCGCAGACGATACGTGAGGATGAGGCCGCCATCGCGCGGAAGGGTGCACGCCACGTCGATGCCCAGGGTGCCGGCTACGGGTGTGCCGGGGTGGGGTATCAGGGACAGGATGCCGGACATGGCCGGGTATGCGTGGCTGGGGGAGGACTGGCAGCCCAGCTTCGACGAGACGTCGCGGGCCGGCTTGCGATGCTTTGAGCGGAGATCGGGGAGTACGGAACCGGCCGTACTGTGACGCGGGCCGGCGGGTGGTCAGGCGCCCCGCGGTGGGGCGCCCGCCTGGCTTTATTTCTTCTTGCCGCCTTTCTTGGCACCGCTGGAGACCTTGTCCTTGAAGGCCTTGCCGGCACGGAAGGCGGGCACGGTGGTGGCGGCGATCTTGATGGCGGCGCCGGTGGCGGGGTTCTTGCCGTTGCGGGCGGCGCGCTTGCGGGCCTCGAAGCTGCCGAAACCGATCACGGACACGGTGTCGCCCTTGCTGACGGCATCGACGATGGCGTCGAGAACGGCGTCGATGGCCTTGCCGGAAGCGGCTTTGGACATCTCGGTCTTGGCGGCGACAGCGTCGATGAGTTCGGATTTGTTCATGGTTTACGTCTCCTCATGCAAAAAGGATGTCGAAAAATATTCGGACTGATTCGTTCCTGAGCTGCTCATGCGGTGGGTGGTCAACGAAAGAGCACGTGCATTATGCACAGAACCCCCGCGCCTAGGGAGATTTTTGCTTTTTTCGCCTGTCTTTTCGCACACCCGCCGGCAGAATCCTTGACGGTGATCAGCCCGTCGGGGAACCGGCCGGTTCCCCGCGTGCCCGGAACCGGGGTGCCGCGCCTCCAGGCGGCTCCCGGCGGGCTCCCCGTCTCAGGCAATGCTCACCGCCGCGGACAGATACACGTCCTGGATGGCATGGAGCAGTTGCACGCCCTCCGCCATGGGCCGCTGGAAGGCCTTGCGCCCGGAGATGAGACCCATGCCCCCGGCCCGCTTGTTGATCACCGCCGTGCGCACCGCCTGGGCCAGGTCGTTCTCGCCCGAGGCGCCGCCGGAGTTGATCATGCCCGCCCGGCCCATGTAGCAGCTGGCCACCTGGTAGCGCACCAGATCGATGGGGTGCGCCGAGGTCAAATCCGAATAGACCTTGGGATGGGTCTTGCCGAAGCCGATGGCGGTGTAGCCACCGTTGTTGGTGGCCTGCTTCTGCTTGACGATGTCCGCCTCGATGGTGGCCGCCAGGTGGTTGGCCTGGCCGGTGAGGTCGGCGGCCTCATGGTAGTCGGTGCCGTCCTTCTTGAAGCCGGAGTTGCGCAGGTAGGCCCACAGGAAGGTGACCATGCCCAGCCGGTGCGCCTCGGCGAAGGCCTGGGAGACTTCCCATAGCTGCCGCCTCGATTCCGGCGAACCGTAATAGACCGTCGCGCCCACCGCCACCGCGCCCAGGTCGAAGGCCTGTTGCACGTCGGTGAACAGGGTCTGGTCGTGCATCGTCGGGTAGGTGAGCATCTCGTTGTGGTTGAGCTTCACCAGGAAGGGGATCTTGTGGGCGTACCTGCGCGATACCGAGCCCAGCACCCCCAGGGTGGAGGCGACCGCGTTGCAGCCGCCCTCGATGGCCAGCTTGACGATGTTTTCCGGATCGAAATAGGCCGGGTTGGGGGCGAAGGAGGCGCCGGCGGAGTGTTCCACCCCTTGGTCCACCGGCAGGATGGACAGATAGCCGGTGCCGGCCAGGCGGCCGGTGTTGAATATCTGCTGGAAGCTGCGCAGGGTGCCGGGGCTGCGGTCGCTGAACGCCACCACCCGGTCGATGTAGTCCGGCCCCGGCAAGTGCAGCGCGGACCTGGGGATGGTGCGGCATTCATGCTGGAGCAGGGATTCGGTTTCGTTGCCGAGCAGGGCTTGGATGTCGGTCATGACGCCTCCTGATGGGTTTTGACGCGGGTGCTGCTTACTGCATTCAACATAGTCTATCGCTCACCATCCACCATACCGCTTGCACAAGGAGGCGGGGATAGTCGCGCACGCGGTCTCTTCTGGGTTCATGATTCGTCCTGATCGCAGCCTTGCCCAGGCAGAGGACCCGCATTGACCGAGACAGTCCAGGACCGGAAGCACGTCGCCTCGCCCGCCGGACCGGAGTCCGCGGATGCGGGCCGGTCCGCGCCCTCCGGCACCCTGGCGCGGGTGGTGCAGGTGGAACGCGGGCGTGTGCTGCGCCTGACCCTGCTGCTGGCCCTGTCCTTTTCGCTGTTGCTGGCGCTCGCCCTGGGGGCCTATTACCGCATCGAATCGGACAACAGGGCCGCCTTGCTCATGGCCGCCCGCGAGCGCAGCCTGCACCTGGCCGCCCTGACCCTGACCGATGCGATGGCCGGCGTCCTGGCCGAATTGCGCTATTTCGCCCGCTATCAGGCCCTGGCACCCTTTCTGGAAACGGACTCGGAGACCGCCCGGCAGGCCATTGCCCGCGAGTACGCGGCCTTCATGAGCGAGAAACGCCATTACGACCAGTTGCGCTTCATCGATCCGGACAACCGCGAGCGCATCCGCGTCAACCACGCTCCGGGAGGCGCCCGGATCGTGCCGCCGGCGCAGCTCCAGTCTAAGGCCGGCCGCTATTACATGCAGGCCATGGCCGGGCTGGGGCGCGGCGAGATCTATGTGTCGCCCATGGACCTCAATATCGAAAACGGACGCATCGAGGTGCCCTACAAGCCCGTCATCCGCGTGGGCATGGCCGTTTTCGACGGGCATGGGCAGCGCCGCGGCTATGTGCTGATCAACGTGCTGGGCGAAAACCTGCTGCGTGGCGTGCGGCGGCTGGCCGGGGAGCGGCCCTCCATCTGGATGGTCGATGAGCGCGGTGAGTGGTTGCTGGGACCCACGCCCGCGGATGCCTGGTCCGGCCTCTTGCCGGATCGCGATCTGCCCGCCTTCGCGCAACGCCATCCGCGGGCCTGGGCCGCCATGCGGCAGCGGATGAGCGGCGTGGCCACCTCGGCGGACCTGGGTCTGAGCTTCCTGCGGGTGTTTCCGCTGCAACCCGCCGAATGGCAGGGCGACGGGGGCGATCCTGGCTTGCCGGGAACCGACGGGGCCTATGACTGGACGCTCATCGCCCCCATTTTCCCGGATGACCTGACGGCGGCCAACGCCAACCTGCTGCGCGACACCCTGGTGGGCGGGGCGTTCGCCAGCCTGTTGGCCACCGTGCTTTCGGCATATCTGGCCTACGCCGTGGCCCGCGCCCGTGCCCATTCCCAGGCGCTGGAGAGGGCGGTGGACAACGTGCCCATGATGGTCGGCTATGTGGATGCAGGGCAGCGCTACCGTTTCAACAACCTGGCCTATCAGCGCAACCTGGGTTATTCGCCGCTGGAACTCTATGGCCGGCTCATGCGTGATGTGCTCGGCGAACCTGTCTATCGGCGGCTGGAGCCTCACATCGGGCAGGCGCTGCGGGGGCGGAGGGTGGAATTCGAGATGCAGGTCGAGGTGCCCGGAAGCGAGGTCCGCGATATGGCGGTGGCCTACATCCCGGATCTGGACGAGCGCGGGGAAGTGCGGGGTTTTTACACCGTGGTCAACGACGTCACGCCGCTGAAGCGCGCCCAGCGCCGCGAGCGCCAGCATTTGCAGGAACTGGCCCATGTGTCGCGCCTGGCCAGCATGGGCGAGATCGCCACCGAACTCGCCCACCAGATCAACCAGCCCCTGTCCGCCATCGGCATGTTCAGCAGCGCGGCCGCGCGCCATCTCGAAAGGGGGGGCGAGAAGGCAAGGGTGCTGGAATGGCTGGAGATGATCAAGGCCCAGGTGCAGCGTGCCAGCGAAGTGGTGCAGCGCCTGCGCCGCTTCGTCCACAAGGGCGAGATGCAGTGGCAGCCGGTGGATTTGAACCAGCCAGTGCGTGAGGTGGCCGCCCTGCTGGAGCACGAGGTCCACGCCAGCCAGGCGAAGCTGGTCCTCGATCTGGACGCTCCGCTGCCGGCCGTGCGCGCCGACCCACTGCTCCTGGAACAGGTCATCTACAATCTGGCGCGCAATGCCCTAGAGGCCGTGGCGGATGGGCGGCCGGCCGGAGAGGTGATCCTGCGCACCCATGCGGATGCGGGGCGGGTGCGGCTGGAGGTGCTGGACAACGGTCCCGGCGTGGACGCCGATCTGGGCGCGCGCGTCTTCGATCCGTTCGTGAGCCAGAAGCCCGGCGGGCTGGGGATCGGCCTGGCCATCAGCCGGTCTATCGTGCACGCCCACAAGGGCGAACTGGGCTACGGGAATCGTGAAGGAGGGGGCGCCGTGTTCCACCTGGATTTACCGGCAGTGAGCGGATGAGCGGCAGCGACGGGCCCGTCGTGCATGTGGTGGACGACGACGACGCCGTCCGCGCGGCGCTGTGCGTGCTGCTGGAATCGGTGAGCATGGAGGTGCGCCCCTACGCCTCGGCGGCCGAGTTCCTCGACGCCGCCACGCCGGACTTGTGCGGCTGCCTGATCCTGGACGTGCGCATGCCCGGCATGGGCGGCCTGGAGTTGCAGCAGGTCCTGCGCGAGCGCGGCATCCGGCTGCCGGTCATCATCATCACCGGCCATGGCGACGTGCCCATGGCCGTGCGCGCCATGAAGGCCGGCGCCCTGGATTTCCTGCTCAAGCCCTTCAACGAACAGGAATTACTCGACCGCATCCAGGTCTGCGTGGAAACCGACGCCGCGGCGCGCCGGGAGCAGCAGCAGCGGCACGAGGCGGCGCAGCGCTTTGCGTCCCTGAGCCGGCGCGAGCGCGAGGTGCTGGCCCTGCTCATGACCGGCCGGCACAACAAGGCCATCGCCTTTGAACTGGGCATAAGCGAAAAAACCGTGGACGTGCACCGCTTCAACATCATGCGCAAGACCGGTACCCGCGGCCTGCCGGAGCTCATCCAGTTGCGCCTGCGGGCGGGGGAATTGCCGGACTCGCCGGGTGCCGGTAAAGATTCCTTTAAGTTGAGTAAATAAATCGACAATTCTGGTTTTGGGCTGTTCATACTATTGTTGGACCTGTCGCCGGATAGAACGCGGCGCACGACAACAGGAATAATCACCAGACGAGGGAGGCAAGCAAATGGAGACCGAGATGTCCCACGAGGAGAGTTTCATCGTTGACTGGCAGGACATGGGAGAGGAAGCCCCGATCAGGCCGTTCGTGGCCTTGCGCATGCGGGGCCGGAACATGGGGCTGTATCGGGTCAAGGCCGTGGGCGGAAAGCGCATGTTGCTTGATCAGCGGGATTCCCGTCTGCCTGTCGGCACCCAGCTGGAGGTCGGTGACGTGCAGGGGCTGATACCCAATCTGCCGTCTAGCCTGGTCGCCCAAGTCGTGGCCAGTGACCGCTCCGGACTGAGTCTCGCTTGGTAGGCCGGGAACTGCCCCGAGAGGCAGGCCGGACCAGGGTTTTCGCCATGGAACACGGGAGGCGTGGTGATGGCAAGCAGTATGGAATTGCGGTGGGGAGGGTCGGTGTGGTCCACGAAATGGTGGTTGGCCATGCTGGCGGTCTGGCCATGGCCTGCCAGGCCGCCCACCCCGGCCGGCGGCGCCCGAGGCCGTTGGGGTGCCCGCCTCGCGTCGGCGAAGCGGTCCGCCGGCCGCTACACGAATGTCGCACCCTTGGCCCAACTGCCCAACAATCGGTCCGCGACTGCCTGGCGAAACGGGTCCGGGCAGCCATCCCAAAGGGACACGGGCGGCAGCGAGCCCGCGCGCAGGCTGCGGCTGGTTGGGCCTCTGCCGTGACGGCGGGAGTGCCCGAATGACCAACCGCTTTCTGGCGACCATCGTGTTGGCCGGCGCTTTCGTGCTCCTGCTTCTGGGCATGATCGCCGGGGGCCGCGAGTCAGTGCCGGTTTGCCACGCCCTGCTTCTGCCCGCCGAGTGCCGCCAAATACAGGGCCGCTACCGCCAGGCGACTAGCGCGGGCGAGCGCCAGGCTGTCGAGGCCGCGTATCGGGAACTGATCGCCGAGCGCGAACGGCTCTGCCCCCATGTGCACGAGCCCGACGATACAACGCTCATGCAGCCCGTCCAACTGCCCGATATCACCACCACAGCCCGTACACTGGCCCTCTGATGCGGCTGCAGTGTCCCGCCATGGGCCGGAATTAGTCGATACCGAATACAAATAGTAAGGGCCGCGTGGTTGGCGGCCCTTTGCATTCAACCTGCTTTCCCGACTACATCACATGGCTGCTCAGGCGAAGTTGGCGGCGGCGAAGTCCCAGTTGGCCAGGCTGGCCAGGAAGGTCTCGACGAACTTGGGACGGGCGTTGCGGTAGTCGATGTAGTAGGCGTGCTCCCACACATCGACGGTCAGCAGGGCCTTGTCGCCGGTGGTCAGCACGGTGCCGGCGTTGCTGGTGTTGACGATATCGACGCTGCCGTCGGGCTTCTTCACCAGCCAGGTCCAGCCGGAGCCGAAGTTGCCCACGGCGCTCTTGACGAAGGCCTCCTTGAAGGCGTCGAAGCTGCCCCATTTGGCATTGATGGCGGCGGCCAGGGCGCCGGTGGGTGCGCCGCCGCCGTTGGGCTTCATGCTGTTCCAGAAGAAGGTGTGGTTCCACACCTGGGCGGCGTTGTTGAACACTCCGCCGGCGGGGGCCTTCTTGACGATGTCCTCCAGGGACATGGTTTCGAATTCGGTGCCCTTGATCAGGTTGTTCAGGTTGGTGACGTAGGCCTTGTGGTGCTTGCCATAGTGGTAATCGAAGGTCTCTGCGCTCATGTAGGGATCCAGGGCGTCCATGATGTAGGGCAGCTCGGGCAGTTGGTGTTCCATGTCGTTCACTCCTCAGGGTTTGGAAAGTCCGATTGACGGGGCGATTTTACCGGCCGGCAAGGTGTCCGGCAATGGTTGACTGAAATCGTAAAGTATTTGCAACGATCGCTTCTGCAGCGAAGGGCGGGCACGCGCTGAGCGTTGCCTCCGTTTCAGCCGCGCACTTCGAAACGGACGCGGTCCAGCTCGCGACCCTGGCGGTCGAGGAGCTGCAATTCATGCCTGCCCGGCACGGGCGGCCAGTCGCCGCCGTCAAGGGTCCAACCGTCTAGCCGCCAGGTGGCGCCGGCAGGTGGGTTTTCGGCGGTAAAGCGCAGTATCTGGCGCGGGCGGGGGATGTCCTGATCGAGGGCGTAGATCCCGCCCTCGGCGGGCTCCAGGATGCGCGCGGGGGGGTGCGCCCGCTGCCAGCCTGCCGCCTCCGGGACGGTGCCGGCCAGAAACCATTCCCGGCGCGGCGGTTCGCCCGGCGGCTGCACGCTGGCGGCGACCAGGCCGTAGGGGCGGCGCGGCGGGCCGGCGGCGCGTTCCGCGTGCAGGCTGTCCATGATGCCGGCCCAGACGGGCGCGGCCCCATGCATGCCGGACACGTCGTGCATGGGCTCGCCGGAGAAATTTCCGATCCACACCCCCACCGTGTGCGCGGCCGTGAAGCCGACGCACCAGTTGTCGCGCATGTCCTTGCTGGTGCCTGTTTTCACCGCGCTCCAGTAGGGGGTGGCCAGGGGAGACTCCAGGCCGAAGGTGGCGGCGCGCGCTTGCCGGTCGGAGAGGATGTGGGCGACCAGCCAGGCGGCCTCGGCGGAGAAGATGCGCGGTCCGGTGCCGGGGCGCGCCTCCACGGCATCCGGCCCAAGGCTCAGCGATCCGCCGCGGCCGCCGTTGGCCAAGGTGCGGTAGGCGTTGACCAGTTCCCACAGGTTCACCTCGACGCTGCCCAGGGCCAGGGCCGGGCCGTAGAAGTCGGCGGCCTCGGTGACCTGACCGAAACCGAGGAGATGCAGACGTTCGGCGAAGGCCTCCAGGCCCACCAACTGGGCGGTCTGCACGGCGGGGATATTGAGGGACCCGGCCAGGGCGGTGCGCAGGCTGGCTAGGCCGCGGTAGCTGTGGTCGTAGTTGCGCGGGGCGTATTGGCCGCCCGCCGTGCCCAGGAGCACGGGGTCGTCGGACAGGGGCGAGGCGGCAGTGAGCAGACGGCGGTCCAGGGCCAGAGCATAGAGGAAGGGCTTCAGGGTGGAGCCGGCCTGGCGCGGCGCCAGCACGCCGTCGCTGTGGGGCGATGCGGAGCGCGGCCCGCTGACGCTGGCATAGGCCAGGACCCGGCCGCTGGCGTTGTCCACCACCAGGGCGGCGGCATCCTGGACATTGCGGGGCGCGAGACGCACGAGCTGGTCGGCCAGGGCCTTGCGCACCCGGCGTTGCAGCCCGGCATCCAGGCTGGTGCGGATTTCCGCGGGTGCGGGGCCCGTCCGCTCGGCCAGTGCCTTCAGGGCGGCGTGGGAGGCCAGATCGACGGCGGGCAGGATGGGGTAGCGGCCGCTCAGGGCGTTGAGGGTGCGGCGGCGCAATGTCTTGCAGTCCGGCGCCGAAGGCAGGTCACGGGCGAGGGCGCAGACCCGTTCGGCCACCTGGGCGGGCGGGGCGTTGGGCGAGCGGATCAGGGCGGCCAAAATGAGGGCTTCGGCGTGGTCCAGGCCGGCGGGGCGTTTATCGAACAGGCCCCGGCTGGCGGCGTCGAGGCCGGTCAGCTCGCCGCGCAGGGGCAGCAGGTTGAGGTAGGCCTCCAGGATCTGGGTCTTGCTCCAGGATCGTTCCAGCGCCTGGGCGGCGCGCAACTGCCGCCATTTCTCGCCCAAGTCGCGGCGTCCCGCGCGGGCGCGCAGGTCCGGGTCCAGCAGGCCGGCCAGCTGCATGCTGAGGGTCGAGGCGCCACGCGGCCGGTCGCGCAGCCAGTTGGTCAGGGCCGCCTTGCCGGCCGCCAGCCAATCCACGCCGGCGTGTTCTTCGAAGCGCCGGTCCTCGGCGTGCAGCACGGCGCCGATCAGGGCCGGCGAGACCGTTTCCAGCGCGACCCATTCGGTGCGGCGGTGGCTCAGGTCGCGGCGGATTTCCTGCAGCGGGGTGCCCTGCCGGTCGAGCATCAGGGTCTCCGAAGAATGCCAGCTCTCCTTGACCTGAGCGAAGCCGGGCAGGGCGGCCCGGCAACTGCCGCCGATGACCGCGATGAGCACAGCGAACCCTATTACCAAAGTGATGCGGTTCACATTTGAGATGCGATTACCGCCCTGGGTGACGGGAGGAAATACGGAGTCTGCGGCCACTTTCTTTTTACATAGGAGATCGACCTAGGTCTCATAACCGAGAGCCAAGCCACCTTGTGAAGGCTAGCATGCCCCCGGTCCGCCATGCGCCGGGGGGCTGTTCCGAACCGGCCCGGTGCCAGCCCCATGATCAATCATCCACCTGGAATTTTCTAGCCGGCCATGTCCATGTTGGAGCGTGTTTTTCCGGCCCACGAGGCCGATATGCAGGCCATGCGCGAGGAGCTGCTCCAGCTGCGTGCGCAGCTGGCCGCCGCGCGCCAGCGCAGCGAGTGGACCCAGGCCCTGCTGACGCATCTCCAGGCCGGTGTCGTGGTCTGTTCCGCCGCCGGCCAGATCCTGTATGCCAACCCCCAGGCGCGCCATATTCTGGGGCGGGACGATCTGGAGGGGCAGGATGTCCTGTCTCCGGCCTGGCACATGCACCATCCCGACGGACGGCCGCTGGAACGTCCGGAACATCCGGTCGCGCGGGTGCTGCTGGCGCGGCAGCCGGTGCTGGATTGCCATCTGACCGTGCAGCGGCCCGACGGGGCGCTGCGCTGGGTTACCCTCAACGCCCTGCCCATCCCGGATGAGCAGGGTTTGCCACGGGAGGTGGTCATCACCTTCCTGGACCTGACCCACGATGAAATGGCCATGCGCGCCGCCGCTCTGGCCCGCGAGACCATGTCGCGCATCGTGCAGGCCGCCCCCCTGGGCATTTGCATGACCGACGAGCAGGGCATTCAGGAGCAGGTCAATCCCCATTACTGCAATTTTTTCGGTTATGGCCGGGAGGAGATGATCGGCCGCCATTTCAGCATGGTGGCGGCGGAGGGGGAGCGTCAGGTCCTCAGCCTGCTGCATGACCGTTTCATCCGGGAAGGGGCCTGCCTCCAGGGCGAATGGCAGGTGCGCACGCGCGGGGGTGAACTGAAGACCGTGCTGGCGGACGCGGTGCGCATCACCGGCGACGACGGGCACCCGCGGCGGGTCAGCTTCATCATCGACATCAGCCAGCGCACCAAGCTGGAACAGGCCCTGCGGCGCAGCAACGAGGAATTGCAGCACCTGGCGATCACGGACGGGCTCACCGGCCTCTACAACCGCCGGCACATCATCCAGCGGCTGGCGGAGGAACTGCAGCGGGCGCAGCGCTACCAGGCCCCCTTGAGCGCCTTCCTGTTCGATCTGGACTATTTCAAGGCCATCAACGACACCCATGGCCACGCCGTCGGCGACGCCGTGCTGCGGGCGGTGGCGGCCATGCTGCGCCACGAGCTGCGCGGCGTGGACTTGATCGCCCGCTATGGCGGCGAGGAGTTCCTGGTGGTGCTGCCCAACGTGGATCACGACGCCGCCTGCGTGGCGGCCGAGCGCCTGTTGCTGGCGACCCGCGAACTGGATCTGGGCATCGAGGGATTGCGCTTGACGCTGAGCGGCGGGGTCGTCCAGGCCAGGCCGGACGAGGGCGCGGAACGGCTCATCCAGCGGGCCGACCTGTGCCTTTACGGCGCCAAGGGTGCGGGCCGCGACCGGTTGTGCGCCTGATGCGGGCGGCCCTTCAGCCCGTCTCCTTCACCGTTTCGTCCAGGTAGAGCCAGCGTCCCTCCAGGCGCACGAAGCGGCTGGTTTCCCCCATTCGCAGCGCCATTCCGCCCAGCTTGTAGCGGGCCACGAAGACTACCGTGGCGTGGTCCGCGTCCTGCTGCCGGTGTTCCAGCACCCGCAGGCCCAACCATTTGGGCTTGAGCTTGCCCTCCAGGTGGCCGGCCGGCGGCCGGGTGTCCGGGTGCCAGGTGGCTAGCAGGTATGCCTCGCGGCCCAGGGCGTAGGCGGTGTAGCGGGAACGCATCAGCCGCTCCGCGTCCGGTGCGGGCGTGTCGCCGTCGATGAAGCGGCCACAGCATTCACGGTAGGGCAGGGGCAGGCCGCAGGGACAGGCCTCCGGCGTCACGGTCGCGTTTTTCCCCTTCTCTTTTCCCATCTCAGTTCTCCACTCGGAAACGGCCCACCGGCGCCTCGCTGGACATCTCCGGGGCGTACATGGCTTCCACCCGCGTCGGCGGCAATTGGAAATCGCCGTCGCTGTTCAGGCGCAGGGTGTATTCGAGGCCGAAGCCACCCTTGGGCACCCAGGCGTAGTAGGCGCGGTAGGTCTGGAACAGGCGTTCCTGCCAGGCCGGCCAGGCGCCCTGGGTCTGCTCGCCGGCGCTCAGGATGGCCGATTGGTTGCGTCCCTCTCTGCCCAGACCGGTGCCGAGGATGCTGGCCCCCGGCGGCAGCGGGTCTTCCACCACCACCCAACCCATATCGGCGGCGGCATCCACCTTCAGGCGCACGCGCAGCACATCGCCGCGGCTGTAACGGCCGGGGTTTTTTTGCTCGACGGGCAAGACCTCGCGGTTGACCCGGTAGCCGCGGTTCACCGGCGCGGTGAGCGGCACGGCGGCCAGGGTGCTGACGCTGACCACCGGCGCGCCGGGGCCTTCGTGCCTGAGCTTCAGGGTGTCCGGCGCGTCGGGCAGGGGCAGGAAGGCGGTGGCGCCGCGCGGGAATTTCTCCCAGTCCACCAGCCGGCCCTGCCGGCCGAGGATGACGGTGCTGCGTCCGCCGGGCTTCACCGCCTCGCGCAGTCGCGTGTAGCGCTCCATGGCCAGGCTACCCCAGGCGTTGGCGGTGGTGGTGTCCCAGTGGCCGTTGCTTTGCCTGAGCAGGGCGCCGGCGGCCAAGCGGTCGATGTCGTCCCGCCAGCCGGGCAGTTCCAGTACCGCCGCGAGGCCCTTGGCTGCCAGGGTGTCGGCGCTGGCCATCAGCCACCAGCGGCCGGCCCGGCCCTCGTCCTGGATGGTCAGGCGCTTGCCGGTCAGATAGAGGCGGGCGCGCAGGGCCTCCTGCGCCTGTTTGAGCAGTTCGTCCCGGTCGGCCACGCCGCTCAGGTGGCGCAACGCGCCGATCCAGTCGATGACCGTGGCCGTCGGCCACAGATTCGGTTCGGGCTTGATGGTCGCCAGCAGGCCGGGCGTGGCCTTGCCCTGGCGGGCCAGGGCTTCCAGGGCCGCGACACGCAGGGCGATGGGCGCCTCGGCGCCGGCGCCGTAAGGCAGGGGCGTTTCCAGGCGGCCGGCCAGCCACTCGGCCAGCGCTCGTTCCATGCCCGCCCTGGGCGCGGCCGGCAGGGGCCAGCCGGCCTCGGCGCTGATGGACAGGAGATAGGCGGTGAGGGCCACGCTGCCGCCGCCCGCGCCGGGAAAGTAGTCGGCCAGGCCGTTGTCGGCCAGGTAGCCGGGCAGGGCCTCGCCGAGCGCCTGCCAGGCATTTTCGTCGCGGGTGCCGATGGCCTTGGAGGCCTTCTGTTCCAGGCAGGCCAGGGGGTAGTCGCGCAGCCAGGCGCGCACCCCGGTCTGGCCGTCTGCCAGCGAGGCGGCCAGGGTGGCGCGCACCTCGCCGCGACCGGCCAGGGCGCCGGCCGGCGGGGCGACGGGCAGGTCCCTGCCGCCCTCCAGACGGAACAGGGTGGCGGACTGGACACGCACCGGCACGGCGGGATCGACCTGCTGGCTGACCTTCAGGGCGTCCGTTGTCCTGCCGCTCAACTCCCTTGCCTCGACTTGCCAGGCGAGGCTGTCGGCCATCTCCGGCACCCGGACCGGCCAGGCCGCTTCCTTGCCTTCGCCGGGCGCCAGTTCGACGGTCTGGCCGGCCAGCCTGCCGACGTCCGCGTCGGCCCGCGCGGAGACTTCCACGCGCATCGGCCGGGTACTGCCGTTGCGCACGGTGAAGCGCGCCTGGGTGCGGTCGCCCTGGCGCACCACCGGTGCCAGGCCGGAGACGAGTTGCAAGTCCTGGCTGGCGCGGATGCGGGTGGCGCCGTCTCCGAAACGGGTGGCCGAACTGGCCACGGCAGCGATGCGGAAGGCGGTCAGGCTGTCGTTGAGGGGTACCTCGACGCTGGCCTGGCCATGGGCATCCAGGACCACGTCAGCGTTCCAGTAGAGCAGGGTGTCGAACAACTCGCGGGTCGGCAGGCGCCCGCCGCCGCCGCCCTGGGGCAGGGCCTTGCGGCCGTAGTGGCGCTTGCCGGTGACCTGCATCTGGGCGGTGAAGTTGCGCAGGTTGTAGCCGCGCTCGGCCATCATTGCCCCGAGCACGTCCCAACTGCCGTTGGGGGCCAGCTCCAGCAGGCCTTCATCGACGGCGGCCAGGGCGACGCGGGTGCCGGCCGGCGGCGCCTTGCCGTCCGGGGTGCGCACCCGCACCTTGACGCGCGCCTTCTCCCGTATCTGATAGAGCTCCCGGTCGGCGCTCACCTTCACCTCCAGGGCGTGGCCGCCGCGGCCCACCTGGATGCCGGTGATGCCCAGCTTGAAGGCCGGCCGGCCCAGGTCCGCCAGGGCGCCGGGTTGCAGGTAGGGGGTGCGGCCGCGCACCACCAGGGCGGAGACATAGACGTTGGGGGCGTGGGCATCGGCGATGGGCACCTCCACCACCGGGTCCTTGCCGCGCAGCTTCACCACCCGCGCATCCAGGATGCCGTCTCGCTCGACGGTGATCAGGGCGGTGGCCAGCCGGTATGGCATGCGCACCTGCAGGCGGGCGGTCTCGCCGGGTTCGTAGCGTTTCTTCTCGGCCACCAGGTCGATGCGGTCGTGGTTGTCCTGGGCGAACCCCCACTCGTCCCTGCCCGCCACCCAGTAGCTGTGATGGCTGCGGGCGACGCGGCCCTGGGCGTCGCGCGCCTCGGCGCTCACCCGCACCTCACCGCCCTGCTCGGCGCGCGCCTGGCAGGTGAACCGGCCCCCCTCGTCGGTGTGCCCGTCGCAGCGGCCGGGCAGGGGCGTTTCCCGGCTTTCATGCCGGTAGCCGTAGAAGCCGCCGGCCAGGCGGACGCGGTGGCCGAAGCTCTGGCGCAGGGCGAGCCGGACGTTCACCGGGATGCCGGCCGCCGGTCTGCCGTCCAGGTCCAGGGCCTGGAAGACGAGCGTGGTGGCCTGCCCGCGCCGCGCCCAGCCGTCGCGCTTCATGCCCAGCACCACCGCCGCCGGCCACCAGGGGGCGGCGCGGCTGACGGTCTGGATCTCGCCGTTGGGATCGGCGTATTCCAGTTCCACGCGCAGCCGGTGCGGCATGGCCAGCGCCGGCAGGCCGGAGACGCGGCCGCGGCCCGCGCCGCCCGCGTCGAGCCTGAATTCGTCGCCGGCCAGGGCGACGGTCTCGTCCTCCTCCTGGCCGCTGTCGGTGTCCTTGCGACGGGCGAAGTCGTAGTCCTCGTAGCCGGCGAATTCCACTTCGCGGGCGGGTTCCAGCTGGGCGCGCAGCTTCACCGGCAGGCCGCGCGCGCCACCGCCGTTCTGCCAACTCACCGCCGTGTCGAAAGCGGCCGCGTTCGCGGCCACCAGGCGCTTATCGACCGGGTCGAGGCTGGCGCGCATGAGGGGCACGCGGAAGTCCGCCACCGTGAAGCGGCCGCTGTCCAGGCCCTCGAACCAGTCCCGGCGGGCGGCCTCGGAATCCGGGGCGATGGCCTCGTCCAGCAGGCGCAGGCTGTATTCGCCGCGCTTGGCGGTCTTGGGGATGGCCCAATCCACCGCCGCCGCGCCGTCCTTCCATTGCAGGGGCAGGAACCAGCGCTGGGCGCTGTCGCCGTGCTCGATGAGCAGTGTCCTGGGCGTCCTGGCGGGCAGGGCCAAGCCGGCCGGCACGCGGGCGCGCAGCAGGTGCTGCATGTGCACCGTCTCGCCGGGGCGGAACAGGGTGCGGTCGAGCACGGTATGCGCCAGGCGGTTGTCCCGCTGCCAGTCCGAGGGCAGGCCGAAACGCCAGGTCTCGATACCCTCGTCCCAGTCCGACAGGGCGAAGGCCAGGTCGCCGCCAGCGCGGGCGCTGACGAACAGGGGGCAGTCCCAGCTGGCGCCGCGCGGGTCGGGGATGCCCTTGGGAAACCTCGCCAGGCCGTCGCTGTCCGTGCCGCCGGCAGCCAGTTGCCGGCCCTTGCAGTCGCGCACCGCCACTTGGGCGCCCTGGACCGGCGTGCCCTGGTCCAGGCGGGTCACCCAGGCCAGGGAGTCGGCCGCGCCCCATTTGAAATGCACCGCCAAATTGGTGACCAAGGCGCCGGCGCGCACGTACATGGGCGTGTCGGCGCCGATCAGGGCCTGGCCCAGGCGGCGGCTCTCCGCCTCCACCACGTAGTAGCCGGGTTCGCCCAGGGGCACGCCGACCACCTCGAAGGCCTGGGCACCCTCCGGCTTGGGCAGGGGGCGATCCACCAGGCCGGGCAACCTGGCCGTCAGCAGGCGTTCGCGGCGGGGGTCGCTCAAGGGCTTGCCGTGGGGCACGGCGGCCTTTTTCACGCGCGCCATCCAGTCCAGGATGGCCGCGTCGTCGGTCAGCCGCAGCCAGCGCACGCGCGCCGCGGTGCCGTCCTTGCCCGGCTCCAGGTTGCGCACCGTCAGGGGCAGCAGGCCGCCTTCCTTGCTTTCGACGATGCCGAAGTCGCCGGCGAACTTGACCAGGGGCGGCATCCGCCCGACCCGCACGGCCATCGGGAAACGGCCGGCGTTGTCCAGGGGGCGGCCCTTGTCGTCGCCGATGCCCTTGGGCAGGACCAATTCCAGGTTCGCATCGGCGGGGAAGGGGCCGGCGAAGCGCACCCCGGTGTCGAAGGCCGCGGCCGGTTCGGCGGCGGTTTGCGGATAGGTCTTGCCCGTGTCGTCCCTGAGCCGGATGGCGTCCAGCCAGGCGCGCGCCACCTGGGCGCTGAATTCCACGCGGATGGGGGTCAGCGGGATGCAGCCGGCGCGGGCGTTCTCGCGGTCGCAACGCACGCGCGCGACGAATTCATCGCGCACCCGGAAAAGCAGGCGCTGTTCGGACGGGTTGCGGGCGCCGGACGGCGTCGCCACGCCCTCGCCCCAGACCAGGAACAGCTTGGCCTTGGCCGGCAGCGCGCGGGCGCAGCGCAGTACCTCCAGGCTGCCGTCGGCCTCCGGCCGGTAGCCCGCGTCCCAGTTCTCCACCAGGTCCGCCACCTGGGGCCTGACCTGCTCCAGGATGCCCGCCCGCTCGGCGCCGGTCAGGCGGCGCACCGGGATGCGCTCGTGGATGCCCTGCGCCTCGCAGCGCACGCGGCCGGCCAGGCTGTCCGCACGCAGCGGGCCGTTGAGGCGCAGCACGAACACCTGTTCCTCATCGACGGTGGTGTCCGCGCCCGGCAGGCTGGCCAGCACGCGCGGGCCGGCGATGCTGAAACGGTAGTCGCCGCCGGCCTCGACGGCCTCGCCGGCAACGGATTTCAGACCCTCGCGGATGCGGAAGCGGCAGGCCGTGCCGGCTTGCGGCTGGCCTTGCAGGTCATAGACCCAGGTGCGTTCGTCCGCCCAGCGCCCCTCGCCGGCGAGTGGGCAGTCGATGGCAAAGGGCGCCGGCGCATCCGCCCGGCCCAACGGCGCCATGGGCGTGGAAAAACGGGCCCGGACCTGGCCGATTTCCAGTTGTTCGCCGGTCGGGGAAAAGGATTCGACGGCGGCGGCCTGGGCCAGGGTGGCCAGCCAGAACAGTGGGATAGCGGTCAGCCATACGCGCATCGGGGTGCTCCTGCTGTCGTGATGGTCGCGGCCGCGACGGCGGCCGGATGGGAAACGTCCGGGATTTTGACACGTCCGGAGGCCGCTTGACGCGGGTCAGGCCCGGTTCGGGAGGAAGGCCGTAAAATGGCCGCGTTCAGGTTAGGGATAGCCTCGCGGGAGCGCGGGGGCGGGAGAAAAGCAAGATGTCGTTCAATACCCAGGGCATGGTTTTCGGACTGGCGATCGCCGCCTCGGCGTTGGCCTCGCCGGCTACGGCCAGCGACGGTGTCCACGATGGCGCCGCCATCCTGCGCATGTGCCAGGGCGGGGAAAAGGTGAAGGCCCTGTCGATGATGTGTCACAGCTACCTGAACGGGTACCTGGATACCATTGTCTGGCAGGCGCAGAAGGCTGGCGGCGGGAAATCCGCTTTCTGCCTGGGCGCGGGTGACAAGAAAGGGCTGCCTGGCAAGCTGGTGCTCTGGCTGCGCGCACATCCCATGGAGTCCAACCGCCCGGCGCCCGAACTGCTGGGCAAGGCGTTGAAGGACCTGTTTCCCTGCAGGTGAGCGCGTCTCAGGACGTGACCCAGCCCACCAGGTGGTAGCGGCCGGGCGCCAATCGCCAAAGCACATAGTCGGCCGGCCGGCCGGCGCCCAGCGGATGGGTGCCGTGATCCACCAGGGGCAGTTCGCCACCGGTCCAGAAATGGGCGAGCAGGGACTCCAGGGTCGCGGCATCGTCGCGCAGGGGGCCGTGGAACATCGGCGCTACGCCGCTGGAGACGACGTCGTGATAGCTGGCCCATGACCTGCCCGCCAGGTCGGCTCGCAGCCGCGCCAATCTCGCCGTCCGCGCCGACTCGCCGCCGGTGCCCCGCCAGTCCTGGCCGAGCAGGTTGCAGAACAGGATCGCCGCGCCGGGATGGCGCCGGACCGGATCGAGAAGGTCGGCGCCGGGCGTTTCCCAGTCCAGATTCAGGCCGGCGAAGCGCCTGGCCAGGATCAGCCGGGCCAGGGGGTCGGGCTCCACCGCCGTGACGCGGGCGAAACGGCCGAGGAAGTCGCGGGGCAGTGTGTAGCCGCCGCTGGGCCCCAACAGCAGCAGGTGCCCGGTGTCGGGACGCCAGTCCGCCAGCCAGCCGGCCACCGCCGCGCGGTACGGCTGCCAGAGCCGGCGGGCGTGGCGCAGGGCGCGGAGGTGGTAGATCAGGCCGCCGCTGGCGTGGAATAGACTGGTCATGAACATGCGTGCATCGCGCTATTCGACGAGGATACCCCCTTGATATCCCCCGAGGTTGAACATCCCTGGTCGGTCACCCCGGCCGAGGCGCGGGCGATCCAGTCCCGTCTGGCCGGCCGCGTGGAAACCGTGGACCGACTGCCGGCGCTCATCCGCGCGGTGGCCGGTGTCGATGTGGGCTTCGAGGACGGCGGCCGGGTGACGCGGGCGGCGGTGGCGGTGCTCTCATTTCCCGATCTCATGCCCGTGGACCATGCGCTGGCCTGGCGGCCCACCGCGTTTCCCTACGTGCCGGGCCTGTTGTCCTTCCGGGAACTGCCGGCGGTGCTGGACGCCATCGAGGGGCTGAAAACGCTGCCCGACGTGTGGCTGTGCGACGGCCAGGGCCTGGCCCATCCGCGCCGTTTCGGCATCGCCTGCCACCTGGGGGTGCTGCTGGATGCGCCCGCCATCGGCGTGGGCAAGACCCGCCTGATCGGCCGGCATGGGCCGGTGCCGGAAGAGAAGGGGGCCTGGGCGCCGCTGCTGGACGGGGAGGAGACGATAGGCGCGGCGCTGCGCAGCCGGTCGGGGGTGAAGCCGATATTCGTTTCACCCGGCCATCGGCTCTGCCTGGACAGCGCGATCCGCCTGGCGATGGCCTGCGTGACCCGCTACCGCCTGCCGGAAACCACCCGGGCGGCGCACCGGCTGGCATCCGGGCCGCCCTAGCCCGGATTGGCATGCCGGGACATGACAGGCAGTAGTTGCCGGCGCATCCCCCTGGCCGGGATAATGGACCAGCCAGTCCATTTAGGGGCGTTCCCCGACAGGGGCCTGCCGCGGGAAGTCCCGGTGCCGGAGCACGCATGCCTGACGCCCACCGCATGATCACCCTCGACGGCAACGAAGCCGCCGCCCGGATGGCCTATCTGACCAACGAGGTCATCGCCATCTACCCCATCACCCCGTCCTCCAACATGGGCGAGTGGGCCGATGAATGGGCGGCCCAGGACCGACCCAACCTGTGGGGCACGGTGCCGCGCATCATCGAGATGCAGAGCGAGGCCGGCGCCGCCGGCGCCCTGCACGGGGCGCTCACCTCCGGCGCCCTGTGCACCAGTTTCACCGCCAGCCAGGGCCTGCTGCTGTACATCCCCAACCTGTACAAGATCGCCGGCGAGCTGACGCCCTTCCTGCTCAACGTCTCTGCCCGCGCGCTGGCCAGCCACGCCCTGTCCATCTTCGGCGACCACTCCGACGTCATGGCCTGCCGCGCCACCGGTTTCGCCATGCTGGCCTCGGGCTCGGTGCAGGAGGCGCAGGACTTCGCCCTGATCGGCCAGGCCGCGACCCTGGACGGGCGCGTCCCGGTGCTGCATTTCTTCGACGGCTTCCGCACCTCCCACGAGGTGGCCAAGATCGTGGCGGTGGACGAAGACCCGGCGCGGGCGATGCTGGATTCAGATCGCATCGCTCAACACCGGGCCCGGGCCCTGTCGCCGGAGCACCCGGTGATCCGCGGCACCAGCCAGAATCCGGACGTGTTCTTCCAGTCGCGCGAACGGGTCAACCCCTTCCACGACGCCTTCCCGGCCGTGATGCAGGCGGCCATGGACCGCTTCGCGGCGCTGACCGGGCGCCGGTACCGGCTGTTCGATTACACCGGCGCGGCGGACGCGGAGCGGGTGATCGTGTTGATGGGCTCGGGCGCGGAGACGGCGCATGAGACGGTGGAACACCTGACCGCCCAGGGTGAGAAGGTGGGCGTGCTGAAGGTGCGGCTCTACCGGCCCTTCGCCGCCAACGCCCTGCTGGCCGCACTGCCTGAGTCGGCCAGAGCGGTGGCGGTGCTCGACCGCACCAAGGAACCGGGCGCCGACGGCGAGCCGCTGTACAAGGACGTGCTGGGCGCCTTGGCCCAGGCCGCCGCGGATGGGGCGCGGGCCATGCCCAGGGTGATCGGCGGTCGCTACGGCCTGGGGTCCAAGGAATTCACGCCGGGAATGGTGAAGGCGGTTTTCGATGCGCTGAACACGGACAAACCCAAACGCCAGTTCACCGTCGGCATCCACGACGACGTCACTCATTTGTCGCTGCCCTGGGAAGAGGCCTTCCGCACCGACGCTGCGCGCGCCACCCGGGCCGCCGTGTTCTACGGCCTGGGTTCGGACGGTACGGTGTCGGCCAACAAGAACTCCATCAAGATCATCGGCGAGGCCACCGACCTGCATGCCCAGGGCTATTTTGTCTATGACTCGAAAAAGTCCGGTGCTGTCACCGTCTCCCACCTGCGCTTCGGTCCCCAGCCCATCCGCTCCGCCTACCTCACCGGCAGCGGCGACGCGCATTTCGTCGCCTGCCACCAGACGGTGTTCCTGGAACGCTACGACATGCTGGATCACGCCGCGCCGGGCGGCGTCTTCCTGCTCAACACGCCGACGCCCGCCGAGGCCGCCTGGGACAGCCTGCCGGCACAGGCGTGCGGGCACGTCCGGGCCAAGGGGCTGAAGGTTTTCGTGATCGACGCCTATCAGGTGGCCGAGGCGGCCGGCATGGGGCGGCGCATCAACACCATCATGCAGACCTGCTTCTTCGCCATCTCCGGCATCCTGCCGCGCGAGGAGGCCATCGCCGCCATCAAGCAGGCGGTGGAGAAGACCTACGGGCGCAAGAGCAAGCGGCTGGCGGAGCTGAACTTCCGGGCCATCGACATGACCCTGGAACACCTGCATCAAATCGTCATTCCGGCAGAGGCCGGAATCCAGCCTGCGACCGACTGGACCCCGGCCTCCGCCGGGGTGGCGGGCCTGCCCGCCTTCGTGCGCGACGTGACCCTGCCCATCTTCCTCGGCCGGGGCGACCGGCTGCCGGTGTCGCTGCTGCCCGAGGACGGGACCTACCCGCTGGGCACTGCCCAATACGAGAAGCGCAACATCGCCCTGGAGATCCCAGTCTGGGAGGCCGATCTCTGCACCCAATGCGGCAAGTGTGTGTTCGTCTGCCCCCACAGCGCCATTCGCGCCCGCGCCTTCCGGGAGGCAGACGCCGCGAACGCACCGCCCACCTTCAAGCACGTGCCGGCCAAGAGCAAGGACTATCCGCCCGGCACCCGCATCAGCTATCAGGTGGCCCCGGAGGATTGCACCGGCTGCGGCGACTGCGTCGAGGCCTGCCCCATCCACGACAAGTCCAACGTCAGCCGGCGGGCGGTGAACATGGCGCCGCAACCGCCGCTGCGGGAGCAGGAACGGGATAACTACGTCTTCTTCCTGAGCCTGCCCGAGTTCGATCGCGATCTGGTCAAGCACACCACCATCCCCGGCTCCATGCTGCTGGACCCGTTGTTCGAATATTCCGGCGCTTGCGCCGGCTGCGGCGAGACCCCCTACATCCGTCTGGCGACCCAGCTGTTCGGCGATCGCATGCTGGTGGCCAACGCCACCGGCTGTTCGTCCATCTACGGCGGCAACCTGCCCACCACGCCCTACACCACCAACGCCGAGGGCCGCGGCCCGGCCTGGTCCAACTCCCTGTTCGAGGACAACGCCGAGTTCGGCCTGGGCATGCGCCTGGCGGCCGACAAGCTGATGGACTACGCGCAACGATTGGTGAAGGCGATGGCGGACGAGATCGGTGGTGACCTGGCCGACGGCCTGCTCAGCGCCGAGCAGCGCGAGGAGGCCGGCCTGCGCGCGCAACGCCGGCGTGTCGCGGCCCTGTTGACCCGGTTGGGCGCCTCCGGTCATCCCAGAGCCAAGGAACTGGCCAGCGTCGCCGAGTGGCTGATCCGCCGCTCGGTATGGATCGTCGGCGGCGACGGCTGGGCTTACGACATCGGCTTCGGCGGCCTGGACCACGTGCTCTCCCTGCCCTACGACGTGAACATCCTGGTGCTGGACACCGAGGTCTATTCCAACACCGGCGGCCAGACCTCCAAGGCCACGCCCCTGGGTGCGGTGGCCAAGTTCTCGGCGGCGGGTAAGCCCATCATCAAGAAGGACTTGGGCAAGCAGGCCATGGACTACGGCCATGTCTATGTGGCCCACGTGGCCTACGGCGCCAAGGACGTGCATACCCTGAAGGTGTTCCACGAGGCCGAGTCCTATGACGGCCCCTCACTGATCATCGCCTACAGCCCGTGCATCGCCCACGGGGTCGATATGCTCTACAACCAGCGCCAGCAGGACATGGCGGTGAAGACCGGCCACTGGCCCCTGTTCCGCTTCGAGCCCAGGGTGGCCGAGGGCGAGAACCCCTTCCGCCTGGATTCCGCGCCGCCCAGCAAGCCCATCGGCGAGTTCATGGACAGCGAGACCCGTTTCGCCATGCTCAAGCGCAGCCACCCCGAGGCGGCGGCGCAGTTCATGAAACGCGCCCAGGAAGAGGCGGACAAGCGCTTCAGGGGCTATCAGGAGCTTGCGCAGTTACACGCCTCGGACGGTAAAACGGGAGTCTGACATGATCGACCTGACCACCGACTACGTCGGCCTCAAGCTCAAGAACCCCCTCGTCCCCTCCGCCTCGCCCCTGTCCAAGGACCTGGGCATGGCCAAGCGCCTGGAGGACGCCGGCGCCGCGGCCATCGTCATGTATTCCCTGTTCGAGGAGGAACTGCGCGCCGAGGAGGCCATGGCCGAGCGCTTCCTGCTGCATGCGGAGCTGGGCCACGGCGAGGCGGATTCCTTCCTGCCCGACCACGGCCGTTTCAAGACCTGCCTGGACGGCTATCTGGAACAACTCACCCGCCTCAAGGCCGGCCTCGGCATCCCGGTCATCGCCAGCCTGAACGGCACCTCCCTGTCGGGCTGGGTGGAACTGGGACAGGAACTGGAACGCGCCGGGGCGGATGCCCTGGAGCTGAACGTCTATCAGGTGGCCGCCGACATGGGCCTGTCCGCCGCCAGCGTCGAGGCGCGCTATGTCTGCCTGCTGGCCGAGCTGAAAAGCGTGGTGGGGATTCCCATCATCATGAAGCTGTCGCCCTTCTTCTCCTCGCTGCCCCATTTCGTCAAGGAACTGGAGGTGGCCGGCGCCCGGGGCGTGTCCCTGTTCAACCGCTTCTACCAGCCGGATTTCGACCTGGAAACCCTCAAGGTCGCCTCGCGCCTGCACCTGTCCTATCCGGACGAGGCCCTGCTGCGCATCCGCTGGCTGGCCATCCTGCACGGCCGGGTGGAACTGTCCCTGGCCGGCACCGGCGGGGTGCACAGCCACGAGGAGGCCCTCAAGATGCTCCTCGCCGGCGCGGACGTGGTGCACCTGGCCTCCTGCCTGCTGCAGCACGGTCCCGGCCGGCTGGCCGAAATCCTGGGCGGCATGGCGCGCTGGATGGAGGAGCGGGAATATGCCTCGGTGGCCCAACTCAAGGGCAGCATGAGCCAGAAGAACCTGCCCGACCCGGCCGCCCTCGCCCGCGCCAGCTATATTGAAGTCATCAACAGTTATCAGCCGCCGCGGGGTATCTGGCGCTGAGGCGCTTGGAATTTCAGGCGGATTGCATAGACTGAGGTTCCCCGCGTGAATGCATACTTATTTCATCCAGGAGGCATCACCATGAAACTGAAAACCCTGACCCTTGGACTGGCGCTCTCCCTGGCCGTGGCGATGCCCGCCACGGCGGCGGACGGCGCGCCGGCCATGCCCAACTCGCCCGAGGCGTGGGCCGCCCAGATGTGGGACTTCACCCGCAACCCCAACATGCTGAAGGACCCGAAACAGTTCGTGCCCTTCGTCAGTTCCGCGCTGGAACCCAGCTTCTATACCGGGCTGGGCATGCAGATGCTGGACCCGGCCATGTGGGCCTTCATGACCAACAGCATGATGAGCCCGGCCGCCTACAGCGCCTGGATGCCCTTGCTGACCGACCCCAACGTCTATATGAAGTGGCTGGCGGCCAGCCTGGACCCCAACTTCTACACCGCGCTGCTGACCCAGTTCACCGACCCCGGCAAGATGATGCGCTGGATGATGGCGCCCATCGATCCCAAGCTGTGGAGTCTCATGCTGCAAGGCCTGAACCCGGCCGTCTATCTGAAGTGGATGATGGCGCCCCTGGACCCGCGCTGGCTTCAGGCGGGCGTGAATACCATCAACCCCAACATGTACCTGGGCTGGCTGGGGGCGATGATGAACCCGACCTCCTACGGTGATCTGTGGAAGGGCTTCCTGGCGCCCACGGTGCCCACCACCGGCATACCCGGCGCGGCCGCCAACCCGTGGACCGCCGGCTCTTATGGCGTACCGACCATCAACTGGGCCGATCCCAACGCCTGGTCGCAGCTGTTCCAGGTGCCGGGCAGCGTCCCCGCCGCGGCCGGTGCACCGCCGGCCTACCAGGCGCCGCCGGTGTTCAACCCCTTCGACCCCAACGCTTGGCAGCAGCTGTGGCAATACCCGGCCGCCCCGGCAGCCGAACCGAAGAAGTAGTCCCGCGGCGGGACACCGGGACACGCAAAGGGCGCCCGCGGGCGCCCTTTGTTCATGCCGCTTCCGGAGTCCCTAGACGGTTTCCGGCGTCGCCGGCCCGTGGTGGTTGAACAGCCGCCCCTGGGCAGCGTCGAAGCCCAGCTCGCACAGCACCTGCAACTCGTCCTCATACTCCACGCCGGTGGCCCCCACCCGGCAACCCAGTTCCCGGGCATAGGCGCACAGGGTCTTGAGCATGGCGCGGGTGCCGATGTCGTCCTTGGCCTGGCGGCACAGGCTGCCTTCCACCTTCACCCAATGGGGCCGGATGTCGTGCAGCCAGGTCAGGGCATTGGCCTGCGGGATGAAGCGGTCCAGCACGATGCCGAAGCCGGCCTCGCGCAACTGCTTGAGGGCGTCGCGGGCGGCGGGCGAGGTGGCCAGCCGGTTGCTGGGCACCTCCAGGAATAGCTGCTGGGGCACCCGCACGTGGCCGGTCAGCCAGGCGATGAAGCCGCTGTCCAGCAGGCTGACGGTGGACAGGTTCACGGAGCAGGAAGCGCTGGGGTGCAGGCGCTCGGCGGCCCAGGCATCGCTGATGATCAGCCGGTCCAGGGTGGTCACCAGGCCGTTTTCCTCGGCCAGATAGACGAAGGCGCCGGCCGGCAGGGTCTTGCCGTCGGGAGCGATCAGGCGGGCGTAGGCCTCGAAGTGCTCCAGTTCCTCGTCGCCGCAGCTGAGCACCGGCTGCCATTCGATGCGCAGATCGGCGTTCATCACCGCCTCGCGCAACAGTTGCCGCAGGTTGGCGGCGCCCTGGGTCTCGCCTGCCATCACCCGGCTGGTGCCGCTCGGTCCCAGCTTGGCATCGCGCAGGGCGCTGTCGGCACGGGCCAGCAGGGTGGAGCTGTCGGCGCCCTCGGCCAGCGCGGCGCCCACGTGCACGCCGCAACACTTCTCCCCATCCAGTCCGCGCAGGGCCTGGGCGGTGTTGCGGGCCAGTTCATCGGCGTACAGGCGCAGCTTGTCGGCATCGGCATATTCCAGGACGACGCCGAACTGGGAGCCGTCCAGGCGCGCCACGTGTTCCGCCGGCAGATGCTCGGCGGCGCGCACCGCCGCGGCCGCGGCGCGGATCAACCGGTCGCCCGCCTCGCGCCCCTGCTGGCTGTTGCAGGTGCTCAGGCCATCGATTTGCAGCAGCACCAGGCCGCAGGTGTCGGCATGCTCGTGCAGCACGTCCACCAGGGTGGCCAGGAAGAAGGTGCGGTTGGCCAGGCCGGTCTGGGGGTCGTGGTAGAGATCTTCCTGGAGCTTTTCCACCAGGGAAGACTTCTCGCCCAGCATGCGGCCCACCGCATCGGACATCAGGTTCAGGGAGTGGCCGATGTGGCGGAGCTCGCGGACCTGCGGCAGTTCGTGCAGGTGGGTGAAATCGCCCTTGGCCACCCGCAGGGCCAGCCTTTCCATCTCGCCCAGCGGCCGCAGGGCGCGCGCCAGCAGGCCGGCGCCGAGCAGGGAGGCGATGGCCCAGAACAGCAGGGTGAGCCCCAGGGTGCTGAGGGTGGCATGCCACATCTGCCGGTAGGCGAAACCGGGATGGCTGGTGACCTGGATCAGGGCACTGCGCTTCCAGCCCGACAAGGCCTCGGCCCGGCCGCTGGGCGTGTCGAGGGGCAGGGCGCGCACGAACCAGTCGGGCGCGCCCTCCACCCGCACCGGCATGCGCCGCTCCACGAGCGGGGCGCCGGCGGAACCGGTGATGGCGATGCGCTGGTAGTAGCCGCTGTCGAACAGGGCATCCACGTTGCTGGCCACCGCCGCCATGTCGTTGCGCGTCAGATCGTTCTTCAGTTGCAGGGCCAGCGTGGTGGCGGCGTCCTGGGCATGGTTGGCCAGCTGGCGTTGCAGGAAATCGCGGGTGCCCTTGAGGCCGGCGAAGAACAGGGCCAGGGCGAGCAGCAGGAAAACCAGGGCGAGCAGCATGACGAGCAGGGTTTTCAGGCTGATGGGGGTGCGCATTTTGGGTTTCCTATTGCTCTTGGCGCATGCGCGCCAGCAGTTTGTTCCAGTGTTCGATGTTGCTCGCCTCGCCGAGCCGCCCATGCTGGCCGCGTTGTTTGGCGGACCACAGGCCGTCGGCGTTGAAGCCCATGGTGGGCGTCAGATCGGTGCGTTCGGCGGCGGCGCGGATGCTCCCGTCCAGATTGTCCAGAATCAGGGGGTCGGCGTCCGGGAAGGGATAATAGGCCAGCACCATGTGGGACTCCACCCGTTTGTCCCGGGCGATCCAGGCGCGCACATAGGTGATGCGCAAACGTTCCGTCGGCACGCCGGCCGCCTTCAGGGTGAAATACTTGGCCAGGGCGTAGTCCTCGCAGTCGCCGCCGTTGCTGGCCAGCAACTCCACCGGCGTGGCCCAGTAGTCGCGCTGGCCCCAGTTGGTCTGGTCCTCCACGCTGGGGATGCGGTTGAAGAAGCGGTTTACCCGCTCCAGCTTGGCCTGCTCGCTGATGCCGAACAGGTCCCGGTCCAGCAGGCGGCGCCAGGCCTGCACCCGCTCCACGGCATGGGTGCCGAAGCGCTGGCGCACCAGATCCACGGTACGGCTGTTGGGGGCGATGTCCATGTCCTCCCCGGCCCAGGCCAGCATGGTCAGGCCCAGCGCCAGCAGCACGCAGGCGCGGCCGGCCAGGGTTGGGGGTGAACCGGGTGCGGCGGAGCACCTATGGGGCATACCCAAGTCGCGCTTCCGTTACCGTGAAAGTCGCGTCAGCGACTCTCGATGTGCCTCTCCCCCGCGACGCGGGGGAGAGGTTGGGAGAGGGGGCCCGTTCATGGCTGGTACACGCGCTTTCATCGGTGGGGGCGACCATTGGGCCATGAACGGTTAGGGTCAGCGTACCGTGGCCCGGCGCCGCGCCGTTGCCAGGCCCACCAGCCCCAGGCCAGCCAGCAGCATGCCCCAGGTCTGCGGCTCGGGCACCGGCTGGACGACCACCGTCAGCACGGACGCTGAGGGAGCGAGCTGCGCCCGGATCCAATCCGCGTAAGGCGCCACCAGCATGCCGCCGCCAATGGCGCCGAACTGTAGGGCGCTGCCCGTGCCGTTATCGGCCTTGCCGTTGAAGGCGGCAATGCCGGCAACTTTCCAGACGCCCTGGTCGAACACAAAGGCCGGGCTGCCCGAATCGCCGCCGGCATAGCCCGCCTCGATGTTTTCGCCCAGGGTCGGGCCGCCCATGAGATTGGTGGCGGCATCGAGTCCGTCCAGGTCGAACAGGAACAGTTCCGCCACGCCGCTGCCCTCGTCGTCGGGCAGCAGATCGTCCACCCGGTTGCGGCCCACCCGTTTCACACCGGCATGGCTGGCGACGGTGACGGTCGAGGTCGTTCCGTTCGCATAGCCCCCATAGCCCACTAGGGTGATGTCGCGGGAAGCGCCGTTGCGGCCGGGGATGCCGGCGAACAACGGGTAGGTGGGCACCCCCGCCGGCACCGCCCTGCTCAAGGTGATCACGGCCAGGTCATCGTTCCAGGCGAACTGCTTGTCCGAGGCCGTGTTGCCGGTAGTGTAGCTGGGGTGGATGGCGATCCGGCTGGCGGTAATCACGCTGCTCAGGGTCCCGGCGAAATTCAGGTTGACCGCCACGTTGCCGGGGCTATCGCGGGTGCCATAGACCACGTGCGCCGCGGTGAGCACATGCCAGGGGTCGAGGAGCACCCCCGAGTAGATGCCGCCGCCGGCGGGGACGATGGACACCACCCCCGCCCAGGGCGAGGTGGGCACGTTGGTGTCCACCACCCCACCCACCAGGGCCTCGGCCCGGCCGCCGGCCAGGCCCATCAGTGCGAAGAGGGACAGCGCTGCGGCTCGTGCTGGGTTGCGGCTCATTCAGGTTCCGGGACGGATGGCGATCGGTGAACGGATTATAGGGAGGCTGCCAGGGACATTCCTGCCGGCCCGGCGCCCCGCGCCGGCAAGGCCGTGAGGCTGCCCACAGCCTGCATTACGGCCTGACCGGACGATCCCTTTAGGCTGCCGCGGCCGTCATCGCCGGCCCGGCCACGACCCGGATCGGGCGGACATTGGTTCCGGGCCACGGAAGGCCACGGAAGGCTGCACCTACCCCAGCGCATCCAGCGGGCTCAGCGCCCCCACCCCGCCGCGGTTGAGCACGTGGGTATAAATCATCGTCGTGGACACATCGGCGTGGCCCAGCAACTCCTGCACCGTGCGGATGTCGTGGCCGCGCTCCAGCAGGTGGGTGGCGAAACTATGGCGCAGGCTATGGCAGCTCGCCTTGCGCTCGATGCCCGCGCGCTCCAGGGCGGCGCGAATGGCCCGCTGCACGCCATCCTCATGCAGATGGTGGCGGCGCGTTTGGCCACTGCGCGGGTCCACAGACAACCGGCCGCTGGGAAACACATACTGCCAGCCCCACGCCTTCGCCGCGTGGGGATACTTCACCGCCAGCGCATCGGGAAGATGCACCTCGCCCCGTCCCTGGGCGAGATCGGTCTGGTGCAGGCCACGCACCCCAAGCAGATGCTCCCGAAGACGGGACACCACCGCCGCCGGCAGCGGCACGACACGATCCTTGTCCCCCTTGCCGCGCCGCACCACGATGAGATTGCGCTCGAACTCCACGTCCTGCACCCGAAGCCGCAGGCACTCCAGCAGGCGCATGCCGCTGCCGTACAACAACGCCGCGATCAAGCCATGCACACCCTCCATGGCATCCAGCAGACGTTTCACCTCGGTGGTGGACAACACCACGGGCAACCGCTTGGGCCGTTTCGCGCGCACCATTGGCCCCAGTTCGCCCAGCGGCCGCACCAGCGCCTTGTCATAAAAGAACACCAAGGCATTGAGCGCCTGATTCTGGGTGCTCGCCGCCACGTTTCGCTCCACCGCCAGATGCTGAAGAAAGCTCACCACCTGGGTCGCCCCCAGTTCAGCCGGCGCCCGGCCACCGTGAAAGGCCACGAAGCGGCACAACCAATGCAGATAACTCTTCTCGGTGCGGATCGACAACCCCCGCGTGCGCAGCACATTCGACAGCGTCGTGAAGGCCTCGGGATAGCGATGCACCAGGCTGGCGCAGCCTTTGTCGCCGATGCGTTCGGCGAGCACCGCTTCCGTGTCGGAGCCGACCGTGTCCGGCCGCCTGGCCACACTCGCGTGCTGGGATTCCAGCGGCCGCGAAGAGCCCGACCAGAACTCCCAATCGAACGACGCCAGCCATTCGGGTTGAACCATGCTAAACAGAATCCGTATAGCACGGACCAGCTGACGGTATTGCCAGTCCGCGAGTGCCCCGGTCCGACCGGACTCCTCCAGGTAGTTGGAGACCTCATCGGGGCCGAAATCGGCCAGCCGACGGTCCGGGAATGTCCTGATGAACTGCTCTGCCCGGACCACGTGCCAGCGGTCGGAAGGTGGCTTAACCCCTTGTGAATGAAGTGTTTTCAGATAACGGTCCCAAAACCTGCGTTCTCTGTCTTCGCGAGACTCTTCTCCCATTGTTCCGCCCCTGTTAGTGTTGTGATCAGAACCTGGCAAGATGGTACGACAAGACCGGGTCAAGGGCACCATGGAGCGGCCCGAGATACACGAAATCTGTGTATCACGGATATACCAGAATCTGTTTAATCAACTGTTAGGCAGCACAAGATGAGCGCGAACATAACCATAGAAACAGCAACACCGGGCGATTCACATGAAATCGCCGTAATGGTTGGCGAGTTGCTGAGTGAAATCATGAACACTATAGGTGTTCAAACATTTAACTTCGATCAGGAGGAAACAACTGACAGGCTCAGGGACTTTCTCAATCGCGAAAAATACTTCGTGTTTATCGCACGCGATGAAGTCGGAAAAAATGTCGGGTTCCTTGCTCTGTATGAAAGCCATGCCCTTTACGCTGAAGGCGCCTTTGGAACCATACCAGAGCTTTATGTTCGTCCTGAATATCGCTCAAACAATATTGGGTTTCACCTCGTGTCCCGAGCGAAATCCTTCGGTGCATCGCGGGGCTGGAAGCGCCTAGAAGTTACGACACCACCGCTGCCACAGTTTGATAAAACATTGGCCTTCTATGAACGTGAAGGCTTTGCTATTGCTGGTGGCCGTAAGTTAAAGGTGGCTCTGTGAGTTGCCAGCCTAACAATCGCTTCGAGAGGGACGCTCCAACAGCCGGCTTCGCCGCCTGTTTCCGCGCCCCTCAAGCTAAACGTTAGAGTGCAAACGCTGCATGACCGACTCTAATCTCATTACCGACGAAGAGGAGTTTCACAGTTCATATCGCATTTTCATCAATGCGGTAGAAATGCTGGCCGCCACTCCAGAAGCGCAATGTGAGGCCATGGGCAACTTCAATGTTGCCTGGGAGCTAAAAGAAGATGTAACCGCCGGGCAGTATCTTGTTAAGCGCGGCTATTTGTCCGAAGAGCAAGAAGCTTGGATCGAGGCCTTAGTCGGAGCTCTCTCAATAGTTAACACGTCTATTCTTCCTGCTGGCGCAAGCAAAGAATCAAACACCGCAGCCATGTCGTCCCCTCGCTGGGAGCCAGCTCGATTTATGGCCAAAACAGTATTGGAACGCCTTCACGATTGAGCTTCCCCTGGTTTTTCGT
>DEQR01000013.1 GCA_002360535.1 Thiobacillus sp. UBA3361 | reverse complement strand
CCACACCGCCACCTTCCTGCGCTCCCTCGGCCCGGAGCCCTGGAAGGCCGCCTACGTGCAGCCCTCGCGCCGGCCCAAAGACGGCCGCTACGGCGAGAACCCCAACCGCCTGCAGCACTACTACCAGTTCCAGGTGGTGCTGAAGCCGGCGCCGGGAGACATCCTGGAGCTGTACCTGGGTTCCCTGGAGGCCCTGGGCTTCGACCTGAAGCAGAACGACATCCGCTTCGTCGAGGACGACTGGGAGAACCCCACCCTAGGCGCCTGGGGCCTGGGCTGGGAAGTCTGGCTGAACGGCATGGAGGTGACCCAGTTCACCTACTTCCAGCAGGTGGGCGGCATCAACTGCAAGCCCATCACCGGCGAGATCACCTACGGCCTGGAGCGCCTGGCCATGTATTTGCAGGGCAAGGACAACGTGTTCGACCTGGAATACGCCCCCGGCGTGAGCTACGGCGACGTGTTCCACCAGAACGAGGTGGAACAATCCACCTACAACTTCGAGCACAGCGACGTGGAATTCCTGCTCACCGCCTTCAACGCCCATGAAAAGCAGGCCAAGAACCTGATGGAGGCACGGCTGGCACTACCCGCCTATGAACAGGTGTTGAAGGCCGCCCACACCTTCAACCTGCTGGACGCACGCGGTGCCATCTCGGTGACCGAGCGGGCCGCATATATCGGGAGGATCCGGAACCTGGCGCGCAGCGTGGCCCAGAGCTATCTGGACTCGCGCGCCCGGCTGGGCTTTCCCATGGCGCCCCGGGAATGGGCCGCAGAGGCCCTGGCGCAGATCGAGAAGAAGGCGGCCTGAAACATGACGACGAAGAATCTGCTGGTGGAACTGTTCGTCGAGGAACTGCCGCCCAAGGCCCTGCGAACTCTCGGGACCATATTTCTCAATGAGCTTGCGAATAGCCTGCTTAGGCAAAATTTGATCGATGCAGATGCGCCGAATGAAAACGAATGGTTTGCCTCGCCGCGACGCCTCGCCGCCAAGGTTAGTGGTGTTTATTTGAAGGCGTCTGACAAGCCAATTCGAGTCAAATTGATGCCTGTGGCCGTAGCACTGACCGCTGATGGCCATGCCACGCCTGCCTTGATGAAAAAGCTAGCTTCCCAAGGCTTGGATGAATCCGTCATTCCAAGACTTCACCGTGCAATTGACGGCAAGGCGGAATCCCTATTCTTGGAGACAGTGGTGCCTGGTGTCGATTTGGCCGACGGCCTGCAAAAGGCCCTGGACGAAGCCCTCGCCAAGCTGCCCATCCCCAAGGTGATGACCTACCAGTTGGCCGACGGCTGGAGCACGGTCAACTTCGTGCGTCCCGCCCACGGCCTGGTGGCCCTGCACGGCGCCGAGGTGGTGCCGGTTTCCGTGCTGGGTCTGAGTGCCGGACGCGACACCCAGGGCCACCGCTTCGAGGCCGCCGGCCCGACAGTGAGCCTGCGGGACGCCGACAGCTATACCCAACAGATGGAAAACGAGGGCGCGGTGATCCCCGGCTTCGCCAAACGCCGCGCCGACATCGCCCGCCAACTCCAGGCGGTGGCCGAGCAAGTGGGGGGCGGCGCAAAACCCATCGACGACGACGCCTTGCTGGACGAGGTTACCGCCCTGGTGGAGCGGCCCAACGTACTGGCCTGCCAGTTCGAAACCCAATTCCTGGAAGTGCCCCAGGAGTGCCTGATCCTCACCATGAAGGCGAACCAGAAGTACTTCCCCCTCCTGGACGCCACCGGCCGCCTGACCAACCGCTTCCTGATCGTCTCCAACATTCGCCCCGCCGACCCCTCGGCGGTCATCGGCGGCAACGAGCGGGTGGTGCGCCCGCGCCTGGCGGATGCCAAGTTCTTCTTCGACCAGGACCGCAAACAGCCCCTGGCCGCCCGCGTCGGGAAGCTGGGCGGCGTGGTCTATCACAACAAGCTGGGCAGCCAGCTGGAGCGGGTGCAGCGCGTCACCCGCCTGGCCGGCGAGATCGCCCGCCAGCTGCATGCCGACGCCGCCCTGGCGGAACGCGCCGCGCACCTGGCCAAGGCCGATCTGGTCACCGACATGGTGGGCGAGTTCCCGGAGCTGCAAGGCATCATGGGCCGCTACTACGCCCTGCACGACGGCGAGGACCCGCGTGTAGCCGAGGCCATCGCCGACCACTACAAGCCCCGCTTCGCCGGCGACGTACTGGCCGCCGACAACATCGGCCTCTCTGTCGCCCTGGCCGAGCGTCTGGACACGCTGACCGGCATCTTCGGCATCGGCCTGCCGCCCAGCGGCGACAAGGACCCCTTCGCCCTGCGCCGCGCCGCCCTGGGCGTGCTGCGCATGCTGATGGAACGGTGCCTGCCCCTGGACCTGATGCAGGTGCTGCAACTGGCCCAGGCACGATTCGCCAACGACCAGATCGCCAGCAGCGTGGCGGTGGACGTGTTCCAATTCATGCAGGAACGGCTGCGCGTCTATCTGCGCGATCAGGGCTTCGCCCCGGACGAGGTGGAATCGGTGGTGGTGCAGCAGCCCACCCGCATCGACCAGGTGCCGGACCGTCTGGAGGCGGTCAGGGCGTTCCGCAACTTGCCTGAGGCCGAAGCCTTGGCGGCGGCCAACAAGCGCATCCGCAACATCCTGAAGAAGGCCGACGGCGTCGGCGAAGGGGTGGCGGAAGGCGTGGACGAAGCGCTGTTCCAGGAAACCGCGGAGAAGACCCTGTTCCGCAACCTGGTGGACATGCAGCCCCATGTCGATACCGCCCTGGCCAACCTGGACTACACCGGGGCGCTGAAGGTGCTGGCGGGCACCCGTGCGGCCGTCGATACCTTCTTCGACGAAGTCATGGTCATGGCCGACGAGCCCCTCATCCGCGCCAATCGCCTGGCCCTGCTGGCACGGTTGGCACGAGTCATGAGCTGCGTGGCGGACATCGGCGAACTGTCGGGCTGAGGCCGCATACCCGCACGGCAAGCCGGCCACCCACCATGATCCGCCGCGATTGGCTGGCCCGGCTTTGCTGGACCCTGCTGCCAGCCCTGCTGCTGGGCGCCTGCGCCAGCCTGCGCCCGGACGTGCCCAAACCGCCCTCCCAAGCCCTGGCGCCGGACCCGGCCAGCCCCCTCGGATGGCTGGCCGCCCAGGTCACCCCCGCCGCGCAGCCTTCCGCCTTCCGTCCGCTGGAGGCCGGCCACGACGCCCTGGCCGCGCGCCTGGCCCTGGCGGAACAGGCCCGCCACAGCCTGGATTTGCAGTACTACATCTTCCGCGACGACGCCTCGGGCAAGCTGCTGGTGCAGGCCCTGCTGGCGGCGGCCGACCGGGGCGTGCGGGTGCGGCTCCTGTTGGACGACATGTACACGGCGGAGAACGAGGCCGCCATCCTCGCCCTGGACGCCCATCCCCACATCGAGATCCGTCTCTACAACCCGTTTCGATACCGGGCCGGCGGCCTGGTGCGGGCGGCGGAATTCCTCAACGACCGGGAGCGGCTCAACCGGCGCATGCACAACAAGCTGTTCCTGGCCGACAACCAGATGGGGATCACGGGCGGCCGTAACATCGGCGACGAATATTTCCAACTGGACGAGGCCCTGGCCTTCCGCGACCTGGACGTGCTGACCGCCGGCCGGGTGGTGAGCGAACTGTCCGCCGCGTTCGACGCCTACTGGAACAGCGAGCCGGCCATCCCCGCCGCGGCCCTGCCCGCCTCCCGGCGCCGGGCGCGCGCCGAACTGGACGCGACCCGCGCCGCCCTGAACGCCTACTACGCCGAGGTGGGGCGCATCCTGGCCGCCCAGCTGGGGCAGGACCTGCTGGGCGACGGCGCGGGGGGCTGGTCTGGCGGCGCCGCCGACCTGTTGCTGGACCGTCCGGAAAAGACCGCCGACGGGCTGGCCGGGGCGGCCGAACTGCCCGCCACCCGTCTGCTTCATACCGGCCTGGACGCCCGCCGGGAGCTGCTCATCGCCTCCCCCTACCTGGTGCCCGGCAAGTTGGGCAGCGACCTGCTGCAACACCTGCACGGCAAGGGCCTGAAGGTGCGCATCCTGACCAACTCCCTGGCCGCCAACGACGTCATCCTGGTGCATGCCGGCTACGCCCGCTACCGCCTGCCCATGCTGCTCGCGGGGCTGGAGCTGTACGAGCTGAAGCCGGTCAAGGAACGGCCCCATGTGCGCCTCGGCGCCGGCAGCAGCAGCTCCCGCGCCAGCCTGCACAGCAAGGCCCTGGTGTTCGACCGGCAGCGGGTCTATATCGGCTCCATGAACCTGGACCCCCGCTCGGTGCTGCTCAACACCGAGGCCGGGCTGCTGATCGACAGCCCCACCCTGGCGGAGCGGGTAGCCGGCTTCATCGAAGCGGCCATGGCGCCCGAGCAGAGCTACCGGGTGCGGCTGGACCCGGACAGTCCCCCGGAAGACCGGCGCCTGATCTGGCTGGAACGGCGCGGCGGCGAGGAACGGACCCACCGGGTCGAACCGGCCACCGACCTGTGGCTGCGCGCCCTGGTGGACGTGCTGTCCGCCCTGCCCATCGAGGAGGACCTGTAGCCCGGAGGAGCGCAGCGAGTCCGGGAGTAGAAGCCATACAACAGACCCGGACTCGCTGCGCTTCTCCGGGCTACGTGCCTACCCGCCGGTCGTTTATAAACAATTCATAACATCGCCCTCCGGCCGGAAACCGCCCGTACACCGGGCAGCCAAACCGGGAATCGATCCGTTTCACACCGCGAGAGGAGAATACGATGTTCCCGAGCCACGTCCTCAAGGCCCTCATCCTGGCCGGCGCGCTGGCCCTGCCCGCGCCGGTCCTGGCCTTCGGCGAGCCCTATCGGCCCGACCGCTTCGACGGCCTGATCCGGGCGGGCAAGCCGGTACTGTTGCACATCCACGCCCCCTGGTGTCCCACCTGCCGGGCCCAGGACAAGCGCCTGACTGGACTGTTCACGCTGCCCGAGAACCGCGATATCACCGCCCTAGAAGTGAGCTTCGACCACCAGAAGGACGCGGTGCGCGGCTTCCGGGCCAACCAGCAGAGCACCCTCATTGGCTACCGTGACGGGAGGGAGGTGGGACGCCTGGTGGGCGAGACCCGGGAGGAGCGCATCGGCGCCCTGCTGGAAAGGCTGCGCTGACATGGGGTGGCTCGGGCATCCTGACGGTTCCCTCCCCTCAGAGAGACTGGACAATTGTTGATCACGGCACGGGGGAGACCGACATGGAATTCGGCCTGAGCACCTACGGGCTGGCCACGCTGGCGGGCGCGCTGTCCACCCTGTCGCCCTGCGTGCTGCCCCTCATCCCCATCCTCATCGGCTCGGCGGTGCTGGTCCACCGGCTGGGGCCCTTCGCCCTGGCCGCAGGCCTGGGGCTGTCCTTCGCCCTGGTGGGCACCCTGCAGGCCAGCGGCGGCACGGCGATCGGCCTGGACCAGAGCAACCTGCGCAACCTGGGGGCCGGTATCCTGGTCCTGTTCGGCCTCATCCTGCTCACCCCCGCCCTCCAGGCCCGTTTCGCCAGCGCCGCCAGCGGCGTCAGCAACGCCGGGCAGGGTCTGCTGGAGCGCATCACCCCCGAGGGCTTGGGGGGCCAGTTCGTGGTGGGGCTGGTGCTGGGCGTGCTCATCGTCAGCGGCCTGGACAAGCAGTTCGAGACCTGGGTGCTGGAACACGCGCCGGATTGGCTGGTGGAGTTGACCGTGGCGGTGTGAGCTCGGCTGGGTATTGCACTCCCGCGGCGGGCAGGGGCTGCGCACCTCGACACGACGCGCAGCCCTCACGTATCCTGGCCCCGTTCCCAGCCGTGCGATTCCCATGCGGAACCCCTCCCCCGACACCAAGACGTCGCCCCCAGCCTCCCGCGCCGATGCCGCCGCGCGAAACACCGGCTGGACGCCGCTGTTCCTCGCCTGGCTGGTGGCCGCCGCCTCCACCCTGGGCGCCCTGTTCTTCAGCGAGGTGATGCGGCTGGCGCCCTGCGAACTATGCTGGTGGCAACGCATCTTCATGTTCCCCCTGGCGATCATGCTGCCCCTGGGGCTGTTCCCCCCAGACCCGCGGGTGGTGCGTTACACCCTCCCCCTGGCCGTGGCGGGCTGGGGCTTCGCGGTTTTCCATTGGCTGCTGGTCCTGGGAGTGGTCCCCGAGAACGTCCGACCCTGCACGCGGGGCGTGCCCTGCGGCGAGGTCACCCTCTCATGGCTGGGCTTCGTCAACCTCCCCCTGCTGTCCGTCCTGGCCTTCACGGCCGTCATTGCGCTGCTGGCGCTCACCCGTCACAAGGCATCCCCATGAAGCAAAAGACCTTGTTCATCCTCGCCGCCGTCGTCCTGCTGCTGGCCTTCGCCTTGACTACCCTTTACTACACCAGCACGCAGCAGGAGGAAGCCACCCAGGCCGCGGCCCTGAACCAGGAGCTTTTGCTGCGCATGCACTCCCCCACCCTGGGCCCCGCCGAGGCAAAGGTACTGATCGTGGAATTCTTCGATCCCGCCTGCGAGACCTGCCGGGATTTCTATCCCTTCGTGAAGCAGCTCATGGCCGCCCACACGGGCCGCATCCGCCTGGCCATGCGCTACACGCCCTTCCACGAAGGCTCCGACCAGGTGGTGAAAATCCTGGAAGCGGCCCGCATGCAGGGTAAATACTGGGAGACCCTGGAGGCCCTGTATGCTGCCCAGGACAGCTGGGTGGTGCACCACCGCGTACAGCCGGATCGGGTGTGGGACGCCCTGGCCGGCGTGGGACTGGACCTGGAACGGGTGCGCCAGGACATGGCCTCGCCTGCCATCGCCGCCCTCATCGCCCAGGACCTGCGGGACGCCGAGGCCCTCAACGTCACCAAGACCCCGGAGTTCTTCGTCAACGGCCAGCCCATGCCCAGTTTCGGCTATGGGCAGTTGCAGACCCTGGTGGAAGAGGCGGTGGGGCAGGCGTACAGGTGATGGGCGGGGTGGTGCTAAGGAATCGGCTCGCAGCCCCTTGAGGCAATGGCTGATCAAGACCGTCATCGGACATGTTGGGCACAGCAAAGGAATCAGGTTCGCTTTCTCATTTCAATGCCACCAAATGAACCAAATCCGAATACTTGGACAGTAACCCATCCGTGGTGAGCAGATAGGCCGGAATTGATTGAGCCTGAGACACGAGGAGGCGGTCAAAAGGATCGCGGTGATGCCATGATAGGTCAGCGATTCGGTGGCAATGGTCGGACACAAGCGGCAATTCGGTGAACCCGGTTTCCATTGCCAGTTGCTGGATATCCTCCGGCCTGAAATTGAAGCTCTCCCGACCTAGGGAATACTTGATAGCGATTTCCCAAATGCTGGCGGCGCTGAAATAGACGGTGTGGGCGGGGTCGCTGAGTTGTGCCTTGACCTCTTCCGGCAGGGTATCCGGGGCGATCAGGGCGGCGAGGAGGATGTTGGTGTCAAGCAGGACCCGCGTATCGCCTGCCATGCTCAGTCGCCTGTCTCGAACATGCTCTGGATAGTCTCGTCGTGCAGGCGGTCGAAACCTTCCGGGATCGTGAAGCGGCCTTTGCCTAGGCCCAGCGTACGCGGCTTATCCGTATCGGAGGCCAGCGCGACCAGGCGGGCAACGGGCTTGCCGGCCCGGGCGATGAGGATTTCCTCGCCGGCGGCGGCCTGGTCGACGAAGCGGGACAGATGGGTCTTGGCTTCATGGATATTGACGGTTTGCATGGCGTATCCTGTTGGCGTTGATGGCTTAGCTTAGTCCGGTTTAGTCCGGTTGGGCAAGGCGCTTGTTCCTTTGCTGAAACAACAACGGCCCGGTCGCCTTTCAGCAACCGGGCCGTGATGGTGGGGACCGGAGAATCAGACCTTCCGATACACCTCCGCTCCCTGTTTCACGAACTCGATGGATTTCTCCTCCATGCCCTTCTCCAGGGCCTCGCCTTCCTTGAAGCCGTGGCTGGCGGCGTAGTCCCGCACGTCCTGGGTGATCTTCATGGAGCAGAAATGCGGGCCGCACATGGAGCAGAA
>DEQR01000035.1 GCA_002360535.1 Thiobacillus sp. UBA3361 | reverse complement strand
CGTTGATCACCTTGTCGAACAGCTCGCCGCCCTCCAGTTCCCCGAACGGGGCCGGTTCGGTGGCCGCGCCGTTCAGGTCGCGCGCCAGGGCGGCGTACAGGGTGTCGTTGATGAGGGTGGACTTGCCCGAGCCGGAGACGCCGGTGACGCACACGAACAGCCCGGCGGGCAGGTCGAGTCGGACCGCCTTGAGGTTGTTGCCGTGGGCGTTCGAGAGGATCAGCCGGCGCGCCGGATCGGCCTGCCGGCGCCTCGCCGGAATGGTGATGGCCTGGTGGTTGCGCAGGTATTGGCCGGTCAGTGAGCGCTCGCTGGCCAGGATGTCCTTGAGCCCGCCCTCAGCCACCACCTCGCCGCCGTGCTCGCCGGCGCCGGGACCCATATCCACGATGTAATCGGCGCTACGGATGGCGTCTTCGTCGTGCTCTACCACGATCACGGTGTTGCCCAGATCGCGCAGGTGCCTGAGGGTGCCCAGCAGGCGGTCGTTGTCCCGCTGGTGCAGGCCGATGGAGGGCTCGTCCAGCACATACATCACCCCGGTGAGACCGGAACCGATCTGGCTGGCCAGACGGATGCGCTGGGCCTCGCCGCCCGAGAGGGTGTCGGCGGAGCGGTCCAGGCTCAGGTAATCCAAGCCCACGTCGTGCAGGAAGGTCAGGCGGGCGACGATCTCCTTGATGATCTTGTCCGCCACCTGGGCCTTGTGGCCGGCGAGGCTCAGGCCGCGGAAGAAATCCAGAGTCTTGGCGATGGGCAGGCGCGCCAGGTCGTGCAGGGTCCAGCCGCCCACGGTCACGTGGCGTGCCTCCTGGCGCAGGCGCGCCCCGCCGCACTCGGGACAGGGTCGGCTGGCGATGTACTTGGACAACTCCTCACGCAGCAACTGCGATTCGGCCTCCCGGTAACGCCGCTCCAGCACTGGGATGACGCCGTCGAAGGCGTGTTTGCGGGTCACCTTGCGGCCACCCTCGCCCAGATAGTGGAAGGCGATGGGCTCACCGCCGCTGCCGTTCAGCACCATCTGCCGGATCGCCTCGGGCAGGTCCTCGAAGGGGGCATCCATGTCGAAGCCGTAGTGCATGGCCAGGGATTGCAGCATGCGGTGGAAATAGGCATTGCGCCGGTCCCAGCCCTTGATGGCGCCGGCCGACAGGGACAGGTGGGGGAAGGCCACCACCCGCTCCGGATCGAAGAAGGTGACCGAACCCAGGCCATCGCATTGCGGGCAGGCGCCCATCGGATTGTTGAAGGAGAAGATGCGCGGCTCCAGTTCGGGCAGGGCGTAGTCGCACACCGGGCAGGCGAACTTGGCGGAGAACAGGGTCTCCTGCCCGGTGTCCAGGTCCACCACCAGGGCCTTGCCATCGGCATGGCGCAGGGCGGTCTCGAAAGACTCGGCCAGGCGCTGCTGCATCTCCGGTCGCACCTTCAGCCGGTCCACCATCGCCTCGACGGTGTGCTTGCGGTTCTTCTCCAGGGCCGGCAGGGCGTCGATCTCGCACACCTCCCCATCGACGCGCAGACGCACGAAGCCCTGGGCGCGGAGTTCGTCGAACAGCCCCAGCTGCTCGCCCTTGCGGCCCACCACCAGTGGAGCCAGGATCATCAGACGGGTGTTCTCTGGCAGCTGCAGCACCGTATCCACCATCTGGGACACGGTCTGGGCCGCCAGCTCGATGCCGTGGTGCGGGCAGCGGGGCGTGCCGGCGCGCGCGAACAGCAGGCGCAGGTAGTCGTGGATCTCGGTCACCGTGCCCACGGTGGAACGCGGATTGTGGCTCGTGGCCTTCTGCTCGATGGCGATGGCCGGCGACAGGCCCTCGATGAGATCCACGTCCGGTTTTTCCATCAGCTGCAGGAACTGGCGCGCATAGGCCGACAGGCTCTCCACGTAGCGCCGCTGGCCCTCCGCATACAGGGTGTCGAAGGCGAGCGAGGACTTTCCCGAGCCGGACAGGCCGGTGATGACGATCAGCGTATGGGGCGGCAGGTCCAGGCTGACATTCTTCAGGTTGTGGGTGCGGGCGCCGCGGATGCGGATCATGGTGGCCGAACGGGCATGGGGAAACGGCACACTCTATGCTAATTTCCCCATCCGGCTCAAACCTGGCACCGGCCGATGGCCTTCGGGGGCGGCCGGGTGACCCGTCCGGGCTAGAGGTCCATCCCCTCGGCCCAGGCCAGGGCCTGGAGGTGGGCCCGGTTCACCGTCTCGGGTGTCAGGCCGAGGATCTCCGTCAGCCGGGCCGGGCGAACCGGGTCGCCACCCTCGCAGGCCTTGGCCAGGGCCAGCCAGGGGGCGTAGGGGCCGCCGTCCCGCAGCAGGGCCTCGACGATGGGAGGGGCCAGGTGCAGCCCGTCCAAGGCCCGGTCCATGGGCAATTGGAGCAGGCTGTCCAGCATGGACAAGATGCCGGCGATGAACAGTCCGCCCCGCAGTTCCGGGCCCAGAGCCCCGTCCCCCAGGCTCTCGGCCATGCGCGCCCGCACCAGGGCATTGCGTAACAGGGCCTCGCCGCGGCGGTCCTGGCCGCCGTGGGTGAACAGCAGCAGGGTCAGCCAGCGGTAGAGTTGGTCATGGCCCAGCATCAGCAGGGCGTGGCCGATGGAGCGGACGGGATAGCGCAGGCCCACGGCGGGGGAGTTGATGTAGCGCAGCAGGCGGTAGGCCAGGGCCGCGTCCGCCTTGAGGCGTGCCTCGATGACGGCGAGTTCGGCCCGTTGCAGGACCAGGTTCAGCAGATCCATGATGGCCAGGCGGCCGGCGTCGATGCGCCCTCCGGCCGCCGGCCGGGAGCGGGTGAAGTAGTAGCCCTGGTAGAGCTGGAAGGACAGCTTCCGGCAGGCCGCGTAGGCCTCCTCGGTCTCCACGTTCCGGGCGATCAGCCGGGGGCCGCGTATGCCCTCGACGCGCACCAACCGGTCGGCCAGGGCGGCCAGGTCATGGTCGCCCACGTCCATCCGCAGGTACTGGCATTGCCGGGCCAGGGGCGCCCAGGCCGGCGACAGCGCGGCCTCGTCCAGGGCCAGGGCGAAGCCCCGTCTGGTCAGTTCACCGGCCCGCGCCGGCAGGCTGCCATCATGCGCCACCGGCCGGATGGCCAGGACCGTGCGTTCCCGGGGCAGTCCGTCCAGCAGCGGATTGTCCAGCCCCTCCGGCGACAGGTTCAGCAGGGTCAGCTTGCGCTCCAGGGTACTGTCCAGGTCCAGCACGCTGGCCAGCAGCAGGTCGTCCCGGTTGCGATCCGCACTGGTCGCGCCCGGCAGCACGGGCAGCGGTGCGCGCTCGTTGACGCTCAACTCGTGGCCCAGGATGCGGAATTCGCCGTCCAGCAGGGGCTGGCGCAGGATGAACCGGGGCAGGGCGCCGGACAGGATGCCCTCTCCGGCGGAGGCGGAGGCCGGCGTTGCGGGCGGTTCGTTCACGGGGGTGGACATGAGCGCCCGATATCAGGCGCGCTTCCTGGTGTCGGGAGTCTGGACGCCGCCTGGTTCCGCCCCGGGCTCGCCCGGAGCGGGGATGATGCGCGCCCGGCCGTCGCGCAGCAGGTCCTCCAGCGCGTCCACGTCCAGGGAATGGGCGCGCTCTCCGTCGCGGTTGGTGAACAGGTAGAGATTGCGCCGGGGGCTGATCCAGGCCAACTTGAGTTCCCGGTGCCTGCCGTCCGGTTCCCGGAGGTCGAGCCAGGAGCCGACCATCAGGTCCTGCGGGCGTGCATGAGGAGGTGGCCGGGGTACCCCGGTTATGCGGTCGGCTTCGGGCTTGGTGGCCACGGGGGGGGCGGGGGCCGGGATCGGATCCAGCGGGAGCGGTCCCGGCATCGGCGGGTCGGCGGTCCAGGGTACCACTATGGGGGCCCGCAGCCGTTCCGCCACCAGGCGCGCGGACTGTCTGGCCTGGTCCTGCAAGCGGCCCAGCCGCGCGAACAGGGGTTGCCAAGGTGCCTCGCCGGCGGGGAGAGCTCGGGCCGGGTCAAGCAGCGGCGGTGCCGGGCCGGCCTCACCGGCCGGTACCGCGCTTTCCTCCGCCGGAGGCGGTGAATCGGCCGACGTACCGGCTACCGCGGGCGGCTCGGCCCTCGCCTCCTCGGCCACAGGTGAGGCTGGTGGCGATGCCCGGTCTTCCGTCCGAGACACGGCCGCCGGGATGTCGCCATCCTCAGCCGCCGCTTCCAGCGTGTCCTGCACAGCATCGGGAGGGGCCGGAACGGCTTGTCCCAGCAGCGGGAGCAAGTCCAGGTAGAGCCCATGCACGGCCTTCGGCAGGCCGGCGCACAGCGCGCGCAGCAGCAGCTCCTTGGACTCGTGTCGCCAGGGCTGGCCGCGCATGGCCTCGGCCAGCGCGAGTTCGATGATCTTCGGCGATAGGGGGATTTCCAGAGGATTCATGGAGGCCATGCCCAGTTGCCGGGCGAAACCGGCTGCCAGCTGGCACAGGGGCTCCCAACAGGCCGACCGGATGGCTTCGGCCAGCCTGCCGGGGGCCAGGGAGTCGTCCAGGCGGTCATGCACGACGATGCGCAGCTGGCTGACGTCGAAATCGATCAGATAGCCCTCCAGGGGCGATGGCCTTCGAACGCAGGCGCGCACATAGCGGCGCTCCAGTTCGGCACCGAAATCTCGCACCAAAGCATACCGGCAGGCACGCGCGAAGGCGGCGGCATCGGCCATCTCCAGGTAATCCTCGTGGTGCGGAGACTGGAGGCCCTGCAGGCCGAGCTGGCGGATGGCCTGTCCCAGGGCGTCGGACAAGCCGCCGGCGAGCCGCACGGCGGCGACTTCGCCGCAGGTGCGCAGGATCGGGTCGAGCCCGTCCAGTCCCGTCCCTGTGGGGGAGGCCGAGACCTTGTCCGTTGTCTTGCCGAGATGCTCCATGCCATTCCTTGATTGCTACGTCCACATCGCACACCCCGGTAAGACGGGGCCGTGCGCATCCCGTTCGATGACCCGCGGGTCAGGATCGCGAAAGGGGGCGCCGGGGAAACGGGAGATGGACCGGAGCGCGGCCGGCACGGCCCCGCCCCTGCCTGGCGATCCCGCTGTCATGAGGCTGGCGCCCTTTAGACCGGTGACTTTGCGTCCCCACCTTTCGATGGGTTTGCCCTTGCAGGTCATATTACTGCTCAGTGGTTTATCGGCGTCCCATGAGAAAGCTTAAATCTTTTTCGTCCCCAGTATCCCCCTTCAGATACGTGAGCATTCCCCCGGCGAATTCGCAGGGAGGGATTGGGTGGCGATGCCGGGTAACGGATATTGGTAGGGTGCATCCGACCCCGGGGCAATGCGCGCCACCCGGCCAGTATCGGATACCCCGCCAGTTGGGTCGGTGTCGAGTGCTGGATGGGCGCCGAAGGACCGACGCCCTGGAAGGTCAGTCCGGCTTGTGCCGGAAATTCAGGATTTGCGCCTTGGCGGATTCGCCGCCCCCGCCCAGAACGCCGTCGGGATCGTTCAGAGCCAGCAAGGCCTGCAACAGGCCGTGATCGCCGTACAGGGAGTCCCACATCATGTTGAATACCATGACGCAGGACTTCAGGGGGTGCTTGTAGCGGCGCCGTTCGGCATCGACGCGCCACTGCACGCGGCGCAGGCGCGCTTGCATGTGTTCCGGGGCATCAGCGATGAAGGCCTCGATCAAATCCCGCCGGCGCTGCTCGAAGGCCTCGGCATCGCTTTTGGCGAGGTCGGCCCAGCTGTCGAAGTCGAAAGTGGGGTCGCAGGCGGTGGTCACGGTATTTCCTCGGTTTGGGAAGGTGCATATCCTTTAGCAAGGACTGCGCCAGGGGCCTTCCGGTTCTCCTTGCCTCATGAATCGCCGAGGCCCGCGGGCGACCTGCGAGGCCGGCATCCGACATGGCTCCGGAAACCATCCGCCGCCTTTCGGCGGCTATCCACCATTTAGGATAGGGGGAACGGGGTGGCCGGCGCGGCCGTTCGGCGGTGTGGCCTGCCCGCGGGTCGCCCCGGCGGCCGGGCCGGCATGGAAACCGACACTCTGGCAGATTTTCGTCAATAACCAGGAGCAAACCGTTGCCCTCTCCTGACCGCGCCATGAGCGGCGACACCTATCGCACACCGCCCTGGCTGCCCGGCGGCCACCTGCAAACCATCTGGGGCGTGGTCGCCCCGCGCCCGGCCGTGGACTACCGCCGGGAGCGCTGGGAGCTGCCGGACGGCGACTTCCTGGACCTGGACTGGGTGGAGAGCCCCCCCGACGCCCCCCTGGTGGTCCTGTTCCACGGCCTGGAGGGCAGCTCCGACGGACACTATGCCCGCGCCCTGATGGCCGCCGTGCACGCCCGCGACTGGCGTGGGGTGGTGGTGCACTTCCGGGGCTGTTCCGGCGAGCCCAACCGCCTGCCCCGCGCCTACCACGCCGGCGACAGCACCGAGATCGGCTATGTGCTGAACCGCCTGCGCCGCGACCATCCCGGCCGGCAGATCCATGCGGTGGGGGTCTCCCTGGGTGGCAACGCCCTGCTCAAATGGCTGGGGGAACAGGGCGAGGCGGCCGAGGTCGTGGTCAGGCGGGCGGCGGCCATCGGCGCCCCCCTGGACCTGCCCGCCGCCGGCGCCGCCCTGGACCGGGGCTTCAACCGGGTCTATGCCGCCCGCTTCCTGAAGAGCCTCAAACGCAAGGCCCTGGACAAGCTGGACCGCTTCCCCGGCCTATACGACCGGGCGGCCTTGGAGGCGATAGACAGCATCCTCGGCTTCGACGACCTGGTCACCGCGCCCCTGCACGGTTTCCGCGACGCCGAGGAGTACTGGACCCGCTCCGCCAGCAAGCCCTGGCTGAAACACATCCGGGTCCCCACCCTGGTGCTCAACGCCCGCAACGATCCCTTTCTCCCGGCCGAAGTCCTGCCCTCAGCCGCCCAGGTGTCCGACCGAGTCACCCTGGACCAGCCCGAGGCCGGGGGGCATGTGGGCTTCGTCGGCGGCTGGTTTCCGGGCCATCTGAACTGGCTGCCGGGGCGGGTGCTGGGGTTTTTGGAGACAGACCGAGGCTTCGCTCCACGCCTCCGGGCTGCATCGGCTATCCGCCCAGTTCCCCGTGCCGGAAGCAACCCACCGTATGGTCGTTGACCATGCCGGTGGCCTGCATGTGGGCGTAGATGATGGTCGAGCCGACGAATTTGAAGCCGCGCCGTTGCAGGTCCTTGCTGATGGTGTCGGACAGCGGCGTGCGGGCGGGCACCCGGCCGACGTCCGGCCAGGCGTTCTGGATCGGCCGGCCATCGACGAAGCGCCAGAAATAGTCGTCCAGGCCACCGAATGTCTCCCGGATGTTCAAGGTGGCGCGAGCGTTGCCGATGGCGGCGGCGATCTTCAGGCGGTTGCGGACGATGCCCGGATCGGCCAGCAACCGGGCCACGTCGGCCTCGCCGAAGCGGGCGACGCGCTCGGCGTCGAAGTCCAGGAAGGCGCGCCGGTAACCTTCCCGTTTCTTCAGCACGGTCAGCCAGGACAGGCCCGCCTGGGCGCCTTCCAGGACCAGGAATTCGAACAGGGCACGCTCGTCATGCAGGGGCACACCCCACTCCGTGTCGTGGTAGGCCCGGTAGAGGGGATCGGTGCCGCACCAGACGCAGCGGTGCTTGCCGTCAGCCATACAGGTCGAACTTCTCGATGCGCTCGCTCTCGGCGCGCGCGGCGGCCACCCATTCACCCAGCGCGGGCAGGGCCAGGACGGCATTGGCGTAGTCCAGCGCCGCGCCCGACAGGGCCACGGCATAGGTCTGGAAGCGCAGCACCACCGGCGCGTACATGGCATCGGCAATGCCGAAGCGGCCGAACAGGAAGCCGCCGCCGCTGCCGAAGCGGGCACGGCAGTCGGTCCAGATGGACAGCACGCGGTCGATGTCCCTGAGGCTCTGGGGCGTGCGGCCCTGGTCGGGGAACTGCCCGCGGACATTCATGCACATGGCCTGTCGCAGGCCGGAGAAGCCGGCGTGCATCTCCGCGCTGACCGAGCGCGCCACCGCTCTGGCCCGCATGTCGTCGGGCCACAGGCGGTGTTCGGGGAAGCGCTCGTGCAGGTATTCGCAGATGGCCAGGGAATCCCATATACGCACGTCCCCGTCATGCAGCACCGGCACCAGGCCGGAAGGCGATAGGTCCGCCAGGGCCGGCGCGGATTCGGGCCGGTAGAGGGGCACGCGGATTTCCCTGAAGGGGATGCCCGAACAGCGCAACACCAGCCAGGGGCGCAGCGACCAGGACGAGTAGTTCTTGTTGCCGATCACCAGGGTCAGGTCGGACATGGGAGCCTCCGTTCGATTGCCACGGCGAGTTTAGCTTCCCGGCCGTCCGTGTGGGCGGCCAGGGCATAGGACCGTAGCCCGGATGGAGCGAAGCGGAATCCGGGCTACAGGGTGTGGCACGGGGCATGGGTTAGAATTCGCCGTCCCGAACGGTCCCGATCCATGTCCTCCCCCTCCCCCTCCGACACCGGCCTCTCTCCCCTGGAGCGCCGCGCCGCCGTCTCCCTGGCCGGCATCTTCGGCCTGCGCATGCTGGGCATGTTCCTCATCCTGCCGGTGTTCGCCCTCTACGCCAAGGACCTGACCGCCGACCACACGCTCATCGGCCTGGCCCTGGGCATGTACGGCCTGACCCAGGCGATGCTGATGATCCCCTTCGGCATGGCCTCCGACCGCTGGGGGCGCAAGCCGGTGATCCTGGCCGGGCTGGTGATCTTCGCCCTGGGCAGCTTCCTGGCCGCCTCGGCGGACGACATCCTCACCGTGATCCTGGGCCGGGCACTACAGGGGGCCGGCGCCATCTCGGCGGCGGTCACCGCCCTGCTCGCCGACCTGACCCGTGAGGAGGTGCGCACCCGCGCCATGGCCATCATCGGCAGCTCCATCGGCCTGGTGTTCGCCGTCTCCCTGGCGGCCGGGCCGGTGATGTACGACTGGATCGGCGTGCCGGGCATGTTCGCCCTCACCGGCGCCCTGGCCCTGGGCGCGATGGCGGTGGTGGCCTTCATCGTCCCCAATCCGGGCAAGACCGCCTTCCACTCCGATGCCGAGGCCAACCCGGCGCGCCTGAAGGACGTGCTCCGGCACGGCGGCCTGCTGCGCCTGGACTGGGGCATCTTCGCCCTGCACGCCGCGCAGATGGCCATGTTCAGCGTGGTGCCCTTCGCCCTCACCGGCGCCGGCGGCCTGCCCGCCCAGCACCATTGGTGGGTCTATCTGCCGGTGCTGCTGATTTCCTTCCTGTTCATGGTGCCGGCCATCGTCGTTGGCGAAAAACGCGGCCGGCTGAAACAGATCTTCGTCGGCGCGGTGGCCCTGATGCTGGTCGCCCAACTCGCCCTGGCCGCCAGCCAAACCGTGTTCTGGGGCGTGGTCGCCGCCCTGCTGCTCTACTTCATCGCCTTCAACACCCTGGAGGCCAGCCTGCCGTCCCTGGTGTCCAAGATCGCCCCCCCGGAGGCCAAAGGCACCGCCATGGGGGTCTATAACACCGCCCAGGCCCTGGGCCTGTTCTTCGGCGGCGCGGCCGGCGGCTGGCTGGCGGAGCATCAGGGCCATGGCGCGGTGTTCGTCTTCTGCGCCATACTCATGGGCATCTGGCTGGCGTTGGCCATGGGCATGAAGCCGCCGCCCCGGGTCCGTACCCAGATGCTGCACATCGGCCCGCTGGACGCGGCCGGCGCGCAGCGTCTGGCCAGCAAGCTGACGGTGTTCGCCGGCGTCGAGGCGGTGAGCGTGCTGCCCGAGGAGGGTGTGGTCATGCTCAAGGTCAGCCAGACCGGTTGGGACGAGGAAGGCGTGAGACATTTACTACTGCATGGGGGACATTGAGACATGGCTTCGGTGAACAAAGTGATCCTGATCGGCAACCTGGGCCGCGATCCGGAAATGCGCTACATGCCCAGCGGCGATGCCATCGCCACCCTGAACCTGGCCACCACGGACAGCTGGAAGGACAAGGAAGGCAACAAACAGGAATCCACCGAGTGGCACCGGGTGGTGTTCTTCGGCAAGCAGGCCGAGATCTGCGGCCAGTACCTGAAGAAGGGCAGCCCGGTCTATGTAGAGGGCAGCCTGCGCACCCGCAAGTGGCAGGACCAGAGCGGCCAGGACCGCTATACCACCGAGATCCGCGGCGACCGCATGCAGATGCTGGGCGGCCGTAGCGGCGGCAGCGCGCCCATGGACGACGAACCGCGGGGCGAGCCGCGCAGCGCACCTGCCGGCGGCGGCAAATCCGGCGGCGGCGGTTTCGACGATATCGACGACGACATCCCGTTCTGAGGCCGCCGCCACCGGCGGCCATGGCTGCCCATCTCCGTCCGACCGTCCCGGTGCGCCCACCTTGCCCGTACCACCCGATCTGGGAGGCGGCGTGCTGAAATGGTTGAGTCGGCTGGGCCAGGCACGCGCGCCTGCCCCGGGTGACCCCGGCCTGGCCCAGGCCATCGAGCGGGCGGTCTATCTGGTGGAGCCGCGCCTCAAGCAGGCCGGCGGCTACCCGCGCCGCTACCGGGCCAGTATCGCCCGCGCCTGGTCGCATGCCCGCGGTCTCGCGGGCCAAATCCCCGGCCCGATCACCCTGGACCGCGAAGCCTTCATCCGCGACCCCTTCGTGCATGCCCTGTTCGGCAGCGCCGAGGACATCCAGCGCGTGCTCTGCCTGAGCCCCGCCATGCAGGCATATCTGGGCGACCCGGCGAACGACGGCGATGACATCTACGCCCTGATGAGCATGCGCCGCAACGAGCGCACGGTGCTGGGCATGGAGACCGAAGGGGCGCTGCTCCGCCGCGATGTCGCGCAACAGCAGGTGAGTTTTTCCGACCATGCCCTGATCTGCCCGGCACCGTCCGAAGTGGCGGCGCGGGCGCTGATCGCCTGGAGCCTGCTGGACAGTCTGGTGGGCCGCGTGGCCAGGCTGCTGGATGAACTGCGCCAGGAAAAGAAGGCCCTGGAGCAGGAACGGGACGAACTGCTCGCCCGCCTGCGCGGCGCCGCGCCCGACCGCCGCGCCGCGCTGCAAGCCCGGCTGGATGAGCTGCTGGGCCGGCTGCGCCGATCCATCCAGCGCCAGGACCTGCGCGCCATGGCGCGACTTTTCGACGACGAACTCGACGCACCCGAGGAAGTTGTCCGCCTCGGCACCAGCGAACTGCGCCTCGATGCCATGGGCGTGCTCAGGCGGGCCGATGAAACGCTGGCCAGCCACGTGCTCGGGTTTACCGACTTATACGGCTTCGAACGGCGACGTCTGACGGCGCTGCTGGTGCGCTGCCGGCGGCCGGAGTTGCCGTCCATGAGCGAACGTCTGGACAGCGCCGGCCGCTGGCTGACCGTGTAGCCGCCGCGCGAATACCCGACTGTCATAGACCATTCATTCATCAAGGTTTTTTTGCCACAATCGCGACCACAACACCGCTGTAGCAAATCGTTCGGGGCAACCGAGGGGAAAACAAAAATGCAAATCCGTGCACTGGCCGCTGTGCTGGCGGCAATGGGAATGACCGGCGCGCAGGCGGCCGGCTTCGCGCTCATCGAACAGAACGCCAGCGGCCTGGGCAACGCCTACGCCGGCCAGGCCGCGGCGGCCCAGGACGCCAGCACCATCTTCTTCAATCCGGCGGGGATGACGGGCGTCGAAGGACGCTAGGTCGTGGGCGCCCTGCATTACATCCACCCGTCGGCAAAATTCTCCGGCACGGCCACCTCGACCATCCCGGGCTACACGCCACCCACCGCCCTGAGCGGCGACGCGGGCGAGCCCGCCTGGGTGCCCAATGCCTACTACACCATGGATATCCGCCCCGGCCTCAAATTCGGCCTCGGCCTCAATGCCCCTTTCGGCCTGGCGACCGAATACGACACCAGCTGGGCCGGCCAGGTCCATGCCATCAAGTCGGAGGTCAAGACCCTCAACGTCAACCCCGCCCTGGCCTGGCAGATCAATGACAAGGTCTCCGTCGGTTTGGGCATCAACTGGCAGAAGATCGATGCCGAGCTGACCCAGTTCAGCCCCACCGCCGGGACAACCGCGATCATGAAGGGGGACGACGACAGCTGGGGCTGGAACGCCGGCATGCTGGTGCGCTTGGACGATGCCACCCGCGTCGGCCTGTCCTACCGATCCCAGATCAAGCATGAGCTGGAAGGCACCCTTAACCTGCTGGGCCCCATCCGGGCCGACATCACCCTGCCTGACATGGCGTCGCTGAGCCTTTTCCGTCGCCTCAACCCCCGCTGGGACCTGCTGGCGGACCTGACCTGGACAGGATGGAGCGATTTCCAGGAGCTGCGGGTGCTCAACGCCAACACCGGCGCCACCGCCTCACTGGTGACAGAGAACTGGGGCGACGTGTGGCGCTTTTCCGTCGGCGCCAACTGGCGCATGAGCGATCTGTGGACGCTGCGCTTCGGCGTCGCCTACGATCAGGCGCCGGTGCCGGATGCCGCGCACCGCACGCCTCGCATCCCCGACGAGGACCGCACCTGGCTGGCGTTCGGCGGCCAGTACCATATCTCGAAGCGGGCCAAAGTCGATCTCGGCTATGCCCATCTGTTCGTGAAGAACGCCAGCATCAGGCATTGCGAGCCGGAAAACCTGTGCGCGGGTGGCATCGGCGTGACCCTGAACGGCACCTATGACAGCGCGGTCGATATCCTGAGCGTCCAGTACACTCACAGTTTCTGAGGTTATTCCCGGCGGGGGAGAAGATCATGTGGGATTTCTTCCTGAAAACGACATTCACCTCACCCGGCGGGGGCGCCTCTCCCGCCCTCGACGTTCGCGGGCCGGAGACCCTGTTCGCCGCCCTGGTCCAGGCCGCGGGCCGATTCGGCCGCCACACCGGGGGCCAGTGGGAGGACATGAAGCCGTCCACCCACAGCTACGGCGATCTGCTCAAGATCACCCTGGCCCTGGGACGGCTGTCCGCGAAGATCACCGACGAATACGAGCACGTGGGCGTGCTGATGCCCAACATGGTGGCCACGGCAGGCCTGATGATCGGCCTGTCCGCCTTCCGGCGCGTGCCCTGCCTGCTCAACTACACCGCCGGCACCGAGGGCATGCAGAGCGCCTGCCAAACCGCGCGCATACGCACCGTCATCACCTCCCGGGAATTCCTCAACAAGGCCAACCTGGTGGAGCAGGCGGAAGGGCTGCGCGACATCGAACTGGTCTATCTGGAGGACCTGCGCCCCCGCTTCTCCCTGGCCGACAAGCTCTGGCTGATGGCTTTCGCCCTGTGGCTGCCCGGCCTGGCGGTGCCCAAGGCGGACGCGGAAGACCCGGCGGTGGTGCTGTTCACCTCCGGCTCTGAGGGCAAGCCCAAGGCGGTGGTGCTGTCGCACCGCGCCCTGCTGGCCAATGTGCGGCAAATCCTGGCGATCATCCAGGTCGGCCCCGGCGACAAGGTGTTCAACTGCCTGCCCATCTTCCACTCTTTCGGTCTGACCGCCGGCACCCTGCTGCCCCTGGTCTCGGGTGCTCGGCTGATGCTCTACACCAGTCCACTGCACTACAAGCTGATCCCCGAGGTGGTGCGCGACAAGGCCTGCACGGTCATGTTCGGCACCGGCACCTTCCTCAACCACTACGCCCGCAACGCCCGGCCCGAGGACTTCAGATCCCTGCGCTACGTGGTGGCCGGCGCGGAAAAGCTGGCCGAGCCGGTGCGCCAGCTGTGGCGGGAGAAATTCGGCATCGATATCCTGGAGGGCTACGGCGCCACGGAAACGGCGCCGGTGCTGTCCGTGAACCTGCCCGACGACAACCGTTACGGCACGGTCGGCCGGCTGCTGCCGGGCATCGAAGCCAAGGTGATGCCGGTGCCGGGTATCACCCATGGCGGCGAACTGCACGTGCGCGGTCCCAACCTCATGTCCGGCTACTACCGGCATGACGCACCCGGTGCGCTGGAACCGCCTGATTCCGAGGCCGGGCGGGGCTGGTACAACACGGGAGACGTGGTGGATCTGGACCCGGACGGTTTCCTGCGCATCCAGGGGCGGCTGAAGCGCTTCGCCAAGGTGGCGGGCGAAATGGTGTCCCTGGAGATGGTGGAGGCCATTGCCCGCAACGTTTCGGCCGAGGCCATGCACGCGGCCACCAGCATCACCGACCTGGGCCGGGGCGAGGCCATCGTCCTGTTCACCACCGATTCCGACCTGAGCCGGGAGCAGCTGGCGGCCGCGGCCCGCGGCTTGGGCTACCCGGAGATCGCCGTCCCGCGCCGCATACGGGTGGTGGACACCCTGCCCCTGCTGGGCACCGGCAAGGTGGACTACGTGCGCCTGAGGGAAGTGGCGGCGGTGGCCTGAGCAGCCTCCCCTTGAAGCGCTCCCGTCAGCCCATATATCCCGCCTAAATATAAGAAATCGTTGATATAATTCACGCAACCATTCTCTGGAGATTGCCATGCCGATCTACGCCTACAAATGCGCCGACTGCGGTTTCGCGCAGGACGAGATGCAAAAGGTCAGCGACGCCCCGCTGACCACCTGCCCCAAGTGCGGCGCCGCCAGCTATGCCAAGCAGCTCACCGCCGCCGGCTTCCAGCTCAAGGGCAACGGTTATTACGCCACCGATTTCAAGGGCGGCGGATCCAAGCCCAGCGAGTCGCCCGCACCCGCCTGCGGCGCCGGGGCCTGCCCGGCCTGCACCCACTGAGCCGAACGGGCAACACGCCGGTCGCACGGGCTCGTTCCACGACATGAAGGGCGGGGGTGACTCCGCCCTTCGTTTTGCCCCACCGGCTGCCCGCGACACACTATGGCCGCACTGAAAAAATACTTCCTCACCGGGCTGCTGATCCTGGTCCCCCTGGGCATCACCTTCTGGGTGATCACCGCCCTGGTGGGCGCCCTGGACCAGTCGCTGCTGCTGCTGCCCGAGTCCTGGCGGCCCAAGGCCTGGCTGGGCTTCGACATCCCCGGCCTGGGCATGCTGCTCACCCTGCTGATCATCCTCATCGTCGGCACCATCGGCACCAACCTCATCGGCCAGCGGCTGGTGTTGCTGTGGGAGAACTTCCTGCACCGCATCCCGGTGGTGAAGTCCATCTACGGCAGCGTCAAGCAGGTCTCTGACACCCTGCTGTCGGACAACGGCAACGCCTTCCGCAAGGTGCTGCTGGTCCACTATCCGCATCCGGAGGCCTGGTCCCTAGCCTTCGAGACCAAGGTGCCCGGCGAGGTCTCGGTCGAACTCGGCGAGGAGTACGTGGCGGTCTTCATCCCCACCGCGCCCAGCCCGGTGAACGGCTTCTATTTCTATGTGCGCCGTTCGGAAACCGTGGCGCTGGACATTCCGGTCGATCTTGCACTGAAATACATCGTTTCCATGGGCGTCGTCGCCCCCACCAACAAAACCGGCAAGGCCGCCAATTACGTCGGCGATTGACAGAAAAACCTCAAGGAACTCCCCCATGCGCACCCACTACTGCGGCGCCGTCAGAAGCGCGGACATCGACACCACCATCACCCTGTGCGGCTGGGCCCACCGCCGGCGCGACCATGGCGGGGTGATCTTCATCGACCTGCGCGACCGGGAGGGCACGGTGCAGGTGGTCATCGACCCGGACACCCCCGAGGCCTTCAAGATCGCCGAGGAGGTGCGCGCCGAGTTCGTGCTCAAAGTTGTCGGCCGGGTACGCGCCCGCCCCGCCGGCACCGAGAACCCCAACCTGCCCACCGGCATGGTGGAGGTGCTCACCCGCTCCATCGAGGTCCTCAACCCCAGCCTGACGCCGCCCTTCCAGCTCGACGACGAGAACCTCAGCGAGAACGTGCGCCTGCAATACCGTTATCTCGACCTGCGCCGACCGGCCATGCAGTCCCACATGCGGCTGCGCTACCGGGTCAGCAAGCTGATGCGCGACCACCTGGACCAGAACGGCTTCATCGACGTGGAGACCCCCATGCTGACCCGCTCCACCCCCGAGGGGGCGCGGGACTACCTAGTCCCGTCGCGGGTGCACGACGGCATGTTCTACGCCCTGCCCCAGTCGCCGCAGCTGTTCAAGCAGCTCTTGATGGTGGCCGGCTATGACCGCTATTTCCAGATCGTCAAATGCTTCCGGGACGAGGACCTGCGCGCGGATCGCCAGCCCGAGTTCACCCAGGTGGATCTGGAGATGTCCTTCGTGGAGGAGGACGACGTCATGAACCTGGTGGAGAGCATGATCCGCGAGACCTTCCAGGGCGCCATCGGCGTCGAGCTCCCCGAGCCCTTCCCGCGCATGCCCTACTCCGAGGCCATGGCCCGCTACGGCTCGGACAAGCCCGACCTGCGCGTGACTCTGGAACTGACCGAGGTCACCGACGCGGTCAAGGACGTGGCCTTCAAGGTGTTCAGCGGCCCGGCCAACAGCGCCAACGGCCGCGTGGCGGCGCTGCGCGTGCCCGGCGGCGCCAGCCTGTCGCGCAGCGAGATCGACGGCTACACCGAGTTCGTCAAGATCTACGGTGCCAAGGGCCTGGCCTACATCAAGGTCAACGACGTCGCCCAGCTGAACGAAACGGGCCTGCAATCGCCCATCGTCAAGAACCTGCACGAACAGGCCCTGAAGACCATCATGGAACGCACCGGGGCGCAGAACGGCGACCTGATCTTCTTCGGCGCCGACAAAGCCAAGGTGACCAACGACGCCCTGGGCGCCCTGCGCCTCAAGCTGGGCCACGAGAAGGGCTATGTGGATGGCCGCGCCTGGGCGCCCCTGTGGGTGGTGGATTTCCCCATGTTCGAGTTCAACGAGGAGGAAAACCGCTGGGATGCCCTGCACCACCCCTTCACCTCACCCAAGCCCGGCCATGAGGAACTGCTCACCAGCGATCCGGGCCGCGCCTTGTCCCGTGCCTACGACATGGTCCTGAACGGCTGGGAGGTGGGCGGCGGCTCCATCCGTATCCACCGGGAAGAAACACAGGAAAAGGTCTTCGCCGCCCTCAACATCGGCGAGGAAGAGCGGCGCAACAAATTCGGCTTCCTGCTCGACGCCCTGCAATATGGCGCCCCGCCCCACGGCGGCCTGGCCTTCGGCCTGGACCGGCTGGTGGCCCTGATGACCGGCGCCGAGTCGATCCGCGACGTGATCGCCTTCCCCAAGACCCAGCGCGCCTCCTGCCTGATGACCGACGCCCCCAATCAGGTGGACGAGAAGCAGTTGCGCGAGCTGCACATCCGGCTGCGCAACCCGGGCGGCGCCACGGCCGGGGCGAGCGCCCAGGGCTGACGCGCCGTTGTTCGCCCCGGCCCTGCCCGCGGGAGATCAAGTTCTCACGGGGGCGGTCGATATGAGGTCCACCCCAGGAATCCTTGATCGAACCTCACCGCTATGGACACCACACCCCAGAACCTGACCTTGCCGCCTTCCACAGCCGCCCGCCCCGACCTGGACTGGAGCCAGGTACGGGAGACAATCCTGATGCTCAACCTGGCCGTGGCCCAGATCGAGCTGGCCCTGCGCGACTCAGGCGGATCCGTGGAAGTGCTCACCGATTCCTTCACCGGCATGTACGGCAACATCATGGCCCTGGTGGAGGCCACCCTCGACCTGCCCGACTCGCCCGTCAAGGAGACCCTGCACGAAGCCGGCCGATCGGTGTCCATGCAGATGCAGCACGCCATCGTCGCCTTCCAGTTCTACGACCGCCTGTCCCAGCGTCTGTCCCACGTCTGCCGCAGCCTGGAACAGCTGACCGGCATCGTCAACGACCCCGGCCAGCTCTACAGCCCCTTCGCCTGGCATGCCCTGCAACAGAAAATCCGCTCCAAGTACACCATGGAAGACGAAAAGCTGATGTTCGACACCCTGCTGGAAACCGGCAATGTGCAGGAGGCGCTGGAACGCTACGTGCAGAAAAAACAGCAAGAAGCGAACAAGGACCCCGATATCGAGCTGTTCTGAGCGCGGTGCCGAAGCCGGTGCTCGGCCCCATGCCCGCCGCCGATGCCGTGCACAAGATCCCCGTCTCCGTCCTGGTCGTCATCCACACCCCCGACCGCCGCGTCCTGCTGCTGGAACGGTCTGATCACCCCGGCTGGTGGCAGTCCGTCACCGGCAGCCAGCATCCCGGCGAAAGCCTGTTGGAGACCGCCATCCGCGAGGTGCGGGAGGAAACGGGCCTGGATGCCCGCCAGTACGATCTGCGCGACTGGGGCTACAGCAACGTCTATGAGATCTACGACTGCTACCGCCACCGCTACGCCCCCGGCACCACCCACAACACCGAACACGTCTTCGGCCTGACCCTGCCCGCGCCCCTGCCCGTCACCCTGGCGCCCCGCGAACACCTGGCCTGGCGCTGGGAAACGGCGGAAGAGGCCGCGCACCTGTGCTTCTCCCCCAGCAACGCCGAGGCCATTCGGCGGCTGCTGGGGAATCCGGACCCGGGCATCGGCGAAACCGCTTGACCCTGCCTCGGCCCGCAGCTCAAATCCCGCCCCGGCGCCCGCGACAACAAACACAGGCGAACCGCCGACGAAACCAACAACACTCAGGGACTTGACCACACCCCAAGCACTGCTTATCCATGCCCCCATCAGCTTTACCGGCCGTGGGGGCGAATACTTCCACATCTGGATCGTCAACCTGGCCCTGACCATCCTCATCGCAGGCACCGGCGGTGATGGGCACGGCTATTGAGTTGCCCCTGCAAAACCCCCGGCCCCCGCACGGACACGGGGGACGAGGCTGAAACTCCATTGATTCGACGGCTCCGAAATCCGTTCTCTGGCGCCCCCATCACCCCGCTCAAATCCAGTGCGCTACGCCCTGCCACAGTGCGCCATCTCAACCAGCATAAGTCCATCTCTTTGATTTATATGGACACGCACCCCTGGCACAGCCATTGCTAGAGGCTCAACAGGTCTTTACAGCCTAAGTGATCTTGGACAACGGCGTCCTTCCCTATTGGGTCGGGCGCCGTTTTTTTTCGCTCTGTGCTTTTGAGGTACTTCGCATGGCACGCATGAAACTGGTTCTTGTAGGCAACGGCATGGCGGGTATCCGCACTCTGGAAGAGCTGCTCAAGGCCGCGCCGGAGCAGTACGACATTACGGTGTTCGGCGACGAGCCGCACCCGAACTACAACCGCATCATGCTGTCGCCGGTGCTGGCCGGCGAGCAGACGGTGGAACAGATCGTTCTGAACAGCCGGGATTGGTACGCCCAGCACGGAATCGTCCTACATACCGGCAAGAAGATAGTCCGGATCGACCGCCGCAACCGCTATGTGGAGGCGGAAGACGGTACCCGCGCCGAGTATGACAAGCTGCTGCTCGCCACCGGCTCCAAGCCGTTCATCCTGCCGGTTCCGGGCGCCGACCTGGAGGGCGTGATCGGCTTCCGCGACATCGCCGACGTCGACAAGATGATCGGCGCCTCCCGGCGCTACAAGCACGCGGTGGTCATCGGCGGCGGCCTGCTCGGCCTGGAAGCGGCCAACGGTTTGAAATTACGCGGCATGGACGTCTCGGTAGTGCATCTCGGCGACTGGCTGCTCGAGCGTCAGCTGGACGAGCCGGCGGCGCGCCTGCTGCAACAGAGCCTGGAGGCCAAAGGCCTGAAGTTCCTGCTCAGGAAGCAGACGGCGGAATTGGTGCGCGGCGAGTCGGGGAGGGTCTGCGCGGTCAAGTTCAAGGCTGGTGAGAGTGTGCCCGCCGACCTGGTGGTCATGGCCGTGGGCATCCGCCCCAACACCGATCTGGCGGAATCTGCCGGCCTGCACTGCCACCGGGGCGTGGTGGTGAACGACACCATGCAGACCTTCGATCCCCGCATCTACGCCGTGGGCGAGTGCGTCAGCCATCGCGGCATCGCCTACGGGCTGGTGGCGCCCCTGTTCGAGCAGGCCAAGGTGGCCGCCAACCACTTGGCGGAACACGGCGTGGCGCGCTACCAGGGCTCGCTCACCTCCACCAAGCTCAAGGTCACCGGCATCGACCTGTTCTCCGCCGGCGACTTCACCGGCGCGCCGGGCACCGAATCCCTGGTGTTTTCGGACGCCGCCGCCGGCACCTACAAGAAGCTGGTGATCAAGGACAACAAGCTGGTGGGGGCCTGCATCTACGGCGACACCATCGACGGCACTTGGTACTTCGACCTGCTGCGGGAAGGCACCGACATCTCGCAGATGCGCAAGACCATCCTGTTCGGCCAGCAGCACTTGGGCGACTCGGGTCACGGTCCGGCGGAACGGGTGGCGGCCCTGCCGGATTCCGCCGAGATCTGCGGCTGCAACGGCGTCTGCAAAGGCACCATCGTCGCCGCCATCCGCGACCTGAAGCTGTTCACCCTGGATGAGGTGAAGGCCCACACCAAGGCCTCCGCCTCCTGCGGCTCCTGCACCGGCCTGGTGGAAGCGGTGCTGGCCCACACCGTGGGCGGCAACTACTCCGCCGCGCCCAGCAAGAAGCCCCTGTGCAAGTGCACCGAGCACAGCCATGACGACGTCATCGCCGCCATCAAGGATCAGGGCCTGAAATCCATGAGGGCGGTGTTCGATTTTCTGGAATGGAAGAGCCCGGACGGCTGCGCCGCCTGCCGCCCGGCGGTCAACTACTACCTGTTGGCCCGCTGGCCCGCCGAATACCAGGACGACGCCCAGTCCCGCTTCATCAACGAGCGGGCCCACGGCAACATCC
>DEQR01000038.1 GCA_002360535.1 Thiobacillus sp. UBA3361 | reverse complement strand
GGCGCGAACCCGCCCAGGCTGCCGAGCCGGTCCGCGAACCCGACGCTACCGTCCCGGAGGCCAACGCCCAATCCGCGCCCGCCCGCGCGCCGGCCCCCGACCCCGCTGCCGGGAAGCCCGCCCCGGCCAGCGGTAAACCGGTCCCCGCCGCGCAAAAAGCCAAGCCGGCGGCCGTGCCGGTGGACAAGGCCCCCCCTCCCAAGACCGCCAACGGCAAGGCGGCTCCGGCCGGCGAAACGGCGGGCAGGGCGGAGCGGGGCGAAACGAAACCGGCCGCCGAGCATCCACCCGGCCCGCCCCCAGCGCCCACCGCCCCGTCCCATCCGCCTGCGCCGCAGCCGCCGGCCGCCCCACCGGAAAAACCGGCCGGCAACGTCTGGCCGCAGGTGCCGGGCGAAGGTTTCCGGTTCTGAATGGCCGAGGCCGCCCGGCCGCGTCGGGCCTGACGCCGGTCAAGTCCGGGGGACGGCGGTGAATGCAGAAGGGTCGGATCGCGTTACAATGCCGGCCGATTTCCATTTTGTTTTTTAGATCAGTCGGATGCAGCTTCTCGCCTGTGGCGTGAACCACCACACCGCACCCGTTGCCATCCGCGAACGGGTGGCCTTTCCGCCGGACATCCTGCCCCGTGCACTGTCCGACGTGACCGGTCGCGAGCTGGCGCGCGAGGCGGCCATCCTGTCCACCTGCAACCGCACCGAGATCTACTGCCATACCCAGAGCCCCGAGGCGGTGGCCGATTGGATGGCCGATTTCCACAGCCTGCGGCCCAGCGAGGTGAAGCCCTACCTGTACCTGCTGCCCAGCGACCAGGCGGTCAAGCACGCCTTCCGCGTCGCCTCCGGGCTGGACTCCATGGTCCTCGGCGAGACCCAGATCCTGGGGCAGATGAAGCAGGCCGCGGAAAAGGCCAAGAGCCACGGCACCCTGGGACTGCTGCTCAACAAGCTGTTCCAGCGCACCTTCTCGGTCGCCAAGGAGGTGCGCACGGCCACCGAGATCGGCGCTAATACCGTGTCCATGGCGGCCGCGTCGGTCTCCCTGGCCGAGCGCATCTTCCCCAGCATCGGCCAGCAATCGGTGCTGTACATAGGCGCCGGCGAGATGATCGAGCTGGTGGCCACCCACTTCGCCGCCCGCAACCCGCGCCGGGTGATGGTGGTCAACCGCACCATCGACCGGGCGCGCGAGCTGGCCACCCGGCTGGGCGGCGATGCGGCGCAACTGACCAGCCTGCCCGAACTGCTGGCGGACTTCGACATCGTCATCACCTCCACCGCCAGCCCCTTGCCTATCGTCGGCTTGGGCTTGGTGGAACGGGCCGTCAAGGCACGCAAGCACCGGCCCATGTTCATGGTCGATCTGGCCGTGCCGCGCGACATCGAGGCCGAGGTGGGCGAACTGGACGATGTCTTCCTGTACACCGTCGATGACCTGGGCGAGGTGGTGCGCGCCGGCCACGATGCGCGCCAGGCCCAGGTGCAGCAGGCCGAGGTGATCATCGACGCCAGCGTGGCCGAGTTCATGCGCTGGGTGGAATCGCGCAAGGCCGTGCCGGTGCTGCGCGCCCTGCGCGACCACGCCGAACGCCTGCGCCGCCACGAGCTGGACAAGGCCCACAAGCTGCTGGTCAAGGGCGACGACCCGCGCGAGGTGCTGGAGTCGCTGAGCCGCGGCCTGATGAACAAGTATCTGCACGACCCGAGCCACACCCTGAACAATGCCGACCAGACCGAGCGCGAGCACCTCGCCCGGCTGCTCTCTCGCATCTACAACCTGCACAATGAATAGCTGTCAGCATTCGGCTGTCAGCGATCAGCGAATTCATCTGGTTTAGCTGACGGCTGAAAGCTGACGGCTGACCGCTCCCATGAAACCCTCCCTTCTCGCCAAGCTCCAGCAGCTCTCAGACCGGCTCGACGAGCTGTCCGCCCTGCTGGCCAGCGAGGGCGTGACGGCGGACATGGAGCAATACCGGCGCCTGTCCCGGGAACACGCCGACCTCACCCCGGTGGTGGAACAGTTCCGCGCCTGGCGGCAAACCCGGGCGGACATCTCGGCTGCTCAAGACCTACTGGCCGACCCGGATATGCGCGACCTGGCCGAGGAAGAATTGCACCTGGCCGGGGATCGGCTGGAACGGCTGGAAGCGGAGCTGCAACTGCTGCTGCTGCCCCGCGACCCCAATGACGAACGCAACATCTTCCTGGAGATCCGCGCCGGCACCGGCGGCAACGAATCGGCCCTGTTCGCCGGCGACCTGCTGCGCATGTACACCCGCTACGCCGAGCGCCAGCGCTGGCAGGTGGAGCTGCTGTCGGAGAGCCCCGGCGAGGTGGGCGGCTACAAGGAGGTGATCTGCAAGCTGAGCGGCCAGGGCGCCTATTCCAAGCTCAAGTTCGAGTCCGGCGGCCACCGGGTACAGCGCGTGCCGGAGACCGAATCCCAGGGCCGCATCCATACCTCCGCCTGCACCGTGGCAGTGATGCCCGAGGCGGACGAGGTGGGCGAGATCGACATCAACCCCGCCGACCTGAAGATCGACACCTTCCGCGCCAGTGGCGCTGGCGGCCAGCACATCAACAAGACCGATTCCGCGGTGCGCATCACCCATCTGCCCAGCGGCCTGGTGGTGGAATGCCAGGACGACCGCTCCCAGCACCGCAACAAGGCCGCCGCCCTGTCGGTCCTGGCCGCCCGCCTGAAGGACATGAAGGAACGCGAGGCCCACGCCAGGGAGGCCAGCACCCGCAAGAGCCTGGTGGGCACGGGCGACCGCTCCGACCGCATCCGTACCTACAACTTCCCCCAGGGCCGGGTGACCGACCACCGCATCAACCTCACCCTGTACAAGATCGACGCCGTCATGGACGGGGACCTGGACGAGCTGGTTGGCGCCCTCACCGCCGAACAGCAGGCCGACCAGTTGGCGGCCCTGGCGGGGGAGGAGTGAGGCCGTGCGCGAGGCGTCGGACCTGAGGCGCGAGACGGTGTCGCTCCCATTCCCCCCCGGGGAAGAGAACCAGACAGGCGCCGCCTGCCGGGTGGCTGAATTCATGGCCGGGGCCGTCGCCGAGCTGGCGACCCGTCTTGACCTCCCGCCCCGCGAAGCGCGTTTGGAGGCCCAGGTATTGGCGGCCCACGGCCTGGGGGTGGAGCGCACCTGGCTGATCGCCCATGACCGCGATCCCCTGCCCGCCCCACAGGCCTCAGCGGCCCGGCGGCTGCTCGCGCGCCGCCTGGCCGGCGAGCCGGTGGCCTACATCCTGGGCTGGCGGGAGTTTTATGGCCGTCCGTTCCGGGTATCCCCGGCGGTGCTGATTCCCCGTCCCGAAACGGAGCTGCTGGTGGAGGCCGCCCTGGCCGGGCTGCCCGAGGACCGGCCGGCCGACGTCCTGGACTTGGGCACCGGCAGCGGCTGCGTGGGTATCACCCTGGCCCTGGAGCGGCCCGGCTGCCGGGTCACCGCCGTGGATGTCAGCCCGGCCGCGCTGGCCGTGGCACATGACAACGCCGCCGCGCTCGGCGCACGCCTGGAACTGCTGGACAGCGACTGGTTCTCCGCGCTGGCGGGCAGGCCATTCGATCTGATCGTCGGCAACCCGCCCTATGTGGCGGACGGGGATACCCACCTGGGTCGCGGCGACACACGTTTCGAACCCGTAAGCGCCCTGGCGGCCGGGCCGGACGGACTCGACGACATCCGCGGCATCGTCGCGCAGGGCAGTACGCACCTGGCGCCCGGCGGACGGCTGCTGTTGGAACACGGCTGGACACAAAGCGAAGCGGTCCGCGCGCTGTTCACGGCCGCGGGCTATGAGGCTGTCCAAACCCTGAACGATCTGGCCGGCCTGCCCAGGGTGACGGGCGGATCGCTGCCCAAGCGGCCGGCTGCCCGGCCGCCGGGCGGTTGAGCGGAGCGGATTCCCAGCGATGCCGGACAGGACGCAGGCTTCAGCGACGGTATGGCGCCTGGCCCCGGACGCCCAGTTGCTGCTGCGCTATTGGGACGATGAGTGCGTCCTCTACCATGGCGCGTCCGGCGACACCCATCGCCTGCCCGAACTGGTGGGCCGCCTGCTGGAGCGGCTGGGGGAGGCCCCGGAGACTATCCCGGAAATGGCCGAGGCCATCGACCTGCACGAGGATGACGTGGCGGCCAGTCTGGAAGAATTTGTCCGCCTGGGCATCGCCGAGGCCACCGATGCGGGTCGCTGACCTCGGCCGGGAGACCCTGGGCGAACGGCTACGCGCCGGCCTGATCCTGGAGACCGGCCCATTCCGCACCCGCATCGTCTCCCGCGCCCCCGAGGTGCTGGCCGGACTGGCCCTGCTGTATGGCGATTTTCCGGTGCACACGGACGGCTTTGCGGATTTCCATGTACAGGTGGATCGGGTCGCTGGCGCGCGCCGCTATTTCCGTCCCCAGGTCAGCTTCCGTTTCGACGGCAGCGAGCCCTTCAAGCCCCTGCCCGCCGACCATGCCTTCGCCTCCCTGGAGTGGGGCCTGAACTGGTGCATCGCCGGCCAGGCCCACCACTACCTGATGTTGCATGCCGCCGTGTTGGAAAAAAACGGCCGCGCGGTAATCCTGCCCGGCGACCCCGGCGCCGGTAAAAGCACGCTGACGGCGGCGCTGAGCCTGTCCGGCTTCCGGCTGCTGTCGGACGAATTGACATTGATCGACCGCGACGACGGCCTGCTGGTGCCCCTGGCCCGGCCGGTCAGCCTGAAGAACGCCTCCATCGACGTGATCCGCGGCTTCGACCCGCAAGCCGTCCTGGGCGACGCGGCCTACGACACCCACAAGGGCACCGTGGCGCACCTCAAGCCCTCGGCCGAGAGCGTGCTGCGCATGGGCGAGAAGGCCCACCCGGCGTTCATCGTCTTCCCGCGCTGGAAGGCAGGCGCCGAGGCGCGCCTGACGCCGCATTCCAAGGCCGATGCCTTCATGCACGCGGCCAACCACGCCTTCAACTACGACCTGCTCGGCCGACTGGGCTATGAGCTCAACGCCGGCCTGATCGACGCCTGCGCCTGCCACGACTTCGAGTACTCGCGGCTGGCCGACGCCGTGGACGTGTTCACGGAACTGCTGCGATGAGGCTCGCCGACGCGCCCCTGCTCGCCACCCTGCGCGATCCGCGGCGCATGGCGCGCCTGGAGGAGTCCGACTGGGACCTGCTACTGCGCCAGGCCCGCGCCACCGGCCTGCTCGGCAGGCTGGGTGCCCTGGCCAGGCAGCTCGGGATCGCGGAGCGGATTCCCCGGCACGTCTGGCGGCACATGGAGGCCGTGCTGAGCATCGCCGACAGACAACGCCGTGCCGTGCTCTGGGAGGTCAGGCTCCTGTCCCGCGCCCTGGCGGGCGCGAACGTGCCTGTTGTGCTCCTGAAAGGCGCCGCCTACGCGGCCGCCGACCTGCCTCCCGCCGCCGGCCGGACCTTCTCCGACATTGACATCCTGGTGCCCAAGGCCGCCCTGGCCGAGGCGGAGAAGCGCCTGTTCCTGGCCGGCTGGATCACCACCCACCACGATGCCTACGACCAGCGCTATTACCGGCAATGGATGCACGAATTGCCGCCCATGACCCACATCCGGCGCGGCACCAACCTGGATGTGCACCACGGCATCCTGCCCGAGACCGCCCGCATCAAGACCCGGCCGGACCTGATCCTGGCCGCCGCGTGGCCGTTGCCCGGCCACCCCGGCATCCACATCCCCTGCCCCGCCGATCAGGTACTGCACTCGGCCACCCACCTGTACCACGAAGGGGAATGGGAGCACGGCCTGCGCGACCTCTCCGACCTGGACGGGCTGCTCAGGACCTATGGCGCGGACGACCGGTTCTGGCCGGAACTCACGGCGCGGGCCCATGCGCTGAACCTCGCCGGGCCGCTCGGCCACGCCCTGAGCCATGTCCGCGCGCTGCTGGACACCCCGGTCCCGGAGCCCGTCCTCCGATCCCTTTGCCGGCAGGGCAGCCTGAGGCGAGGCTTGATGGACAGGCTGTTCCTGGACGGCATGGCCTGCGCCCACCCCAGCCTGCGCCACCCGGCCACCGGCGTCGCCCAATTCCTGCTTTATGTGCGCAGCCACTGGCTGCGCATGCCCATGCACCTGCTCATCCCGCATCTGCTGCGCAAGGCCCTGGTCAAGGCCGAAAAGACGGAGCCACGCCCCGCCGATGAGGAGAAACAGGACCGCGCCCCAGCTTGACCGCTTGTCGAGGTTTTTTACATATCCGGCAACGAACCTCCCGCCGGATTGATACGCTATTGTTTTAATTGTTATATCCTTGCGGGCACCCTTCTTGCTTCTTAAAGCTCAGTATTGTATCCACGTCGAGCACACCATCATGACCAACGAGACCGAAAACAACGCCGTTGACCTTGGGCGGCGACGTCTGGCCAAGGGTGGCTTGGCCGTACCCGTCATCTTGGCCACGCTCGCCAGCAAGAACGCGCTGTCTGCGGTGCCCTACCAATGCATGATCTCGGGCAAGATTTCCGGTAACAATTCGCCGAATGGTCCGGCGACCGCCGAATCATGCAAATTGGGCAAGAGCGGACGCACCTGGCTCAGCGAGTTGTCCGACACATCCGGCACACCGGGAGCCCGCAAGCTCGCAAACCTCTATCCCGCCGGCACGTTCAGCGATGTGTACGACTTCAAGCCTTCCTCTTTCAGGATCGTGGCAGCGAACATCATGAGCACGACCAACCGCGCCACCATCAACCAGATCCTCCGCTATGGCGCCGGCAGTCCCACTCCCCCCAACCTGGGCTATGGCAAAAAGGCCCTGGTCCTGTATCTGAACGCCGAAATGCTTAACGGTGCCATGGGGACCGCCCATGATTTCTATCCGCTGACGACCACCGAGGCCAAGGGCATTTTCAATGCCATCGTGGCGAATACCGGTTACTCGGGCACCACCAGCCTGGGCCCGTTTACATGGACCAATACTGAACTGCGCAGCTATATCGACCTGCTGTACTTCTAGCTCCTGGGACCGCGGATTTCCCCAATGACGAAAGCGGCGCAATTGCGCCGCTTTCGTTTTGAGGGGTGAGTCGCCGCCGCCTCAGGCCGCGTGGTACCCCACCACCACCTCCACTTCCTTTTTCGACCCCAGGATCACCGGCACCCTCTGGTGCAGACCTTCCGGCTGCATATCCAGGATGCGCTCGTAGCCGGTCGATGAGGCCCCGCCCGCCTGCTCGACGATGAAACTCATCGGATTGGCTTCGTACATCAGGCGCAGCTTGCCGGCCTTGGCGGGATCCTTGGTGTCGCGCGGGTACATGAAGATGCCGCCGCGGGTGAGGATGCGGTGCACCTCGGCCACCATGCTGGCCACCCAGCGCATGTTGAAGTCCTTGCCCCGAGGGCCTTCCTTGCCGGCCAGGCATTCCTCCACGTAGCGCTGCACGGGCGGCTCCCAGAAGCGGCGGTTGGAGGCGTTGATAGCGAATTCCCGGGTCTCCTCGGGAATCTTCATGGCCGGGTGGGTGAGCAGGAATTCGCCCACCTCCCGGTCCAGGGTGAAGCCGTTGACGCCGTGGCCGGTGGTCAGCACCAGCATGGTGGAGGAGCCGTACAGGGCATAGCCGGCGCACACCTGCTTGACGCCGGGCTGGAGGAAGTCCTCGGCGCTGGCGGCGCGGTTGGCCACCGGGGCGCGCAGGATGCTGAAGATGGTGCCCACGGAGATGTTGATGTCCACGTTGGACGAGCCGTCCAGGGGGTCGAACACCAGCAGGTACTTGCCCAGGGGGTACTTGTTGGGGATGGGGTAGACCTCGTCCATCTCCTCCGAGGCCATGCCCGCCAGGTGGCCGGCCCATTCGTTGTGGCGGATCATGATCTCGTTGGTGATCACGTCCAGTTTCTTCTGGGTCTCGCCCTGCACGTTCTGGGACTCCAGGGCACCCATCACACCGATCAGGGCACCTTTGTTGACCGCGTTGGAGATGGTCTTGATGGCGGTGACCAGGTCGTTGAGCAGGGCGGTGAATTCGCCGGTGGCGCCGGCGATGTGGCGTTGTTCCTCGATGATGAACTGGGTAAGCGTGGTGCCGATGTGCATGGCATGCTCCTGTGGCTTAAATATTAGAAGATACTGAAGTTTACCATCTCATTGAACGAAAAGCGTTTTATCCGTAATGCCGGATCATGCAAGTGTAAAAATATTCGACATTACTGGCTGCTGGTCAGTTGGTCTGAGCGGGTGAAGGTCCAGGTCCGGGTGATGCCCAGGATGTCCACCCGCTTGCTCATTTCCGCGGAGAATCGGGCGAAGGGGGCCGACATCTCGACGATCTTGACGGCCGCCGCATCCAGCACCTTGGATCCGGAGGAGCGGTCGATCTGGATGGATTCCACCGTGCCATCCGAGTTGATCGACACGGTGATGACCAGGGAACCGTACAGCTGGTTGCGCCGGGCGGCCTCCGGGTAGTTGAGGTTGCCCACCCGCTCCACCTTGATGCGCCAGTCCTCTACGTATTGGGCAAAGGTGAATTCCTGCGCCCGTGCGCCCACGTACATGCGCCGCGGCCGTTTCTGGTACTGGTCCCACTGCTGGTCGATGCGCGCCGCCAGGCGGGCCATTTCCATGCTGCGCTCGGTCAACTCTGCCTGCGCCTGCACGGGCGTGGGGGGACGCGGCTCGGCTGGCGGCTGCGGCCGCGTCTCGGGAACCTTGTATTCCGACTTGAGACGCTGCATCAGAGCCTGAGCCTCGCGCTCCAGGGCCTCGACGCGGTGGTTCAGTTCTCTTGCCTGACTGGCCGGGCTGTCCGCCTCACTGGCCGGCAGGGGGCTGCTGGCCACCCGCGCTTCCTCCACGTCGCCGCCGCCGTCCAGGTTGGCCTGGGCCAACACATCCGGCTTGAGGGGCTTGTCCTGGCTGCGCTTGTTGACCAGCACCACTTCCAGGGGCGGATTGGGGTTGTCGAACAGCCTGGGGTTGACCGGCGGTACGTACTCCAGGCCGAAGACGATCAGCACATGCAGCAGGGACGAGGCGAGCAGGGCATTGGTGAAGTCGTGCACCGCCCGTCCCAGGAAGCCGCCCACCGCGGCCCCCGCCCGCGCCCACCCGGTGGGGGACAGCAGGCTGGCAACGCCCGTGGGCGAGCGTTCAGTCGGCGGGTAGGGTGGCTTCCACATCCGCCTTGTCCACGGCCGCCAAGGCCGGTTCGACGCCCAGGTAGCGGCAAGCCATGTCCACGTTGAGCAGGTCGAATTCACCCACCGAGCAGCGGATGCTCTGCCCCGGACTCAGGGCCGGCGCCCCGCTCACCCGGCCGATGTAGGGCATGCCTTCCAGGCGCACCAGGTTCTCCTTGATCACCGTGCCGGCCAGTTCGCCGATGCCTTCCTGGCTCAGCCAGCGCAGGCACCAGTACCGCTCCATGCGCCGCTGGAAATCGTTGTAGGCGTCGTAGGCCAGCTCGAAGTCACGCAGGGCGGTGAACAGGCGGGTGTCGTTGGCGGCGTAGGGCGGGCTCTCCTCGCGGATGGCGGCAATGATCTGGCGCTGATTCAGCAGATCGACATAGCGGCGCAGAGGGGAGGTGGACCAGGTGTAGAAGTCCAGGCCCAGGCCCTCGTGCGGCGCCGGCTGCAGGGTCATGCGCACCTTGCCGCCGGCCTGCGCCCGGTAGAGGCCGGCCACCTGCCGCTCGGCCAGTAGCGCCCCCCAACGGCTGTTGGCCAGGATCATCAACTCGCTCACCACCTTGTCGATGGGGTTGCCGCGCACCCGCGGGAGGATCTGCACATGCTCGCCTTCCACCTTGAACACGTAGTCATGCCGCTGCACCTGGTCCGCCTTGCCGCGTGCCGCCTCCAGATGGCAGGCGAAGCCCCACAGCCACTCCAGCTCGCGCCGGAAGGGATAGTCGGCGGCCTCGGGATTTCGGATGCTTTGTTCGTTGAACAAGGGCTCCAGGGTCTCGTGGCGCAGGTTGGCGGCGATGCGCACCTGATCCGGGCGGCTCTCCAGGCCGCGGATCGCGTAATCCGGCCCCACCTCCGCATACAGGGACAGGGCTGGGCAGTCGCGGTTCTCGGCGAGGGTGTAGTGGTCGATGAGACCCTCGGGCAGCATGGTGATCTTGCCGCCGGGCATATAGACGGTTGACAGCCGGGTGGCGGCCAGCCGGTCCAAATCCGAGCCAGGCAGCAAGCCCAGGGCCGGGGCGGCGATGTGGATGCCCACCCGCGCGCCGCCGTCGGGGCGGAAGATGACCGAGAAGGCGTCGTCGATCTCGGTGGTGGCCGCGTCGTCGATGCTGAAGGCGGGGGAGTCGGCCGGGGGCAGCTCGGGCGGCGGTTCCGGCGGGTGCAGCTCGGGGAAGCCGATGCCGCGGGGGAAATGCTCCAGCAGAAAGGCCTGCAAATGGTATTCGTGGCTGGACGGGATGGCGCCGCAGCGGTCCATGAGGGCCACGGGTGTCAGCCCGGTGGCGGTGCAGGCTTCCTGCAGGGCCTTGTATTCCAGACTGTTCTTGTCCGGTTTGTGCAGCAGCTGGAACACCTGCAGGCCGATGGGAATGGGCAGCTCGCCCCGCACCATATCGGCCACCCATTCGGCCCGCTGGGCCGCCTCGCGGGCCTTGCGCTCCAGGGCCGCCTTGGCGGCGGCAAGGGCATCAGCGGGGGCCGCCTTGTAGCGTCCCTTGCCCTTCTTGTAGAAATAGATGGGGGCCTGGTGCAGGCTTAGCAGGATGGCCACCGCCTGGGGTGCCGCGGGCGCCAGGCCGAAATACTCGCCGGCCAGTTCGGCGAATCCGAACTCCGCTTCGCCGGCCGCTTCCCAAAGAAAATCCAGGTCGATTCCGGCGGCCTGGTGGCGCGCCTCCTCCATGGTCTGAGCGGGGGGCGGCGACGGGTAGCGCAGGAGTACGTGGTTGACCTTCACCTTGGCCCGCTTGCCATGCTGCGACTCCACCTGTAGGGCGGCGTCCGATTCGGACAGAATGGTGCCGGCCTTGATGTCGCCGTCTTCTTCGTAGATCAGGTACATGCCGCGTCAGAATGCCAAGATGTCGGGGATGTATTGCTCGAACCGGCTGAAACCGTGGTCGCCGCCTTCCAGGACGATCTGGCGTGCCCCGGCGTAGCGCTCCACCGCCTCCCGGAAGTCCAGCACCTCGTCGCCGGTCTCCGCCAGGAGCAGGTAGCGCTCCGGCCGGCTGACGCGCACCGCCTCCAGCTCGCGCAGCTCCGCCAGGTGGTCCGCGGTGAACAGGTATTCGGCGCCGCTGTGCCAGTTTTTCTGCAGCTTGCCCACCATCTCCGCCAGCTTGTCGTGACAATCCACGCAGGGATTCACCAGCACCGCCTTGAGGCCGTGCTTTTCGGCCAGCCAGGTGGCGTAGTGGCCGCCCAGGGAACTGCCGATCAACTTGGCCGGTCCGCGGCTGAGGGCGATCAATGTCTCCAACCGGGCGATGGCCGCCGCCGGGCGGTCGGGCAGGTCGGGACAGGCCCAGGCCTCGCCCAGGCCGCGCGAGGCCAGCCATTCGGACATCTGGCGGGCCTTGCCGGACTGGGAGGACGAGTTGAAACCGTGGATATAGATCAGCATGGGCCAGGACGACGGGGCAAAACGGGTATTTTACCGCTCCCCGGCGTCGGCCTGCGCGGCCAGCCACTCCGTCACCTGGCTCAGCAGGCGGCCGGTGGCCTGGGAAAAGGCCTCGGCGGCGCCCTGGGCATCGTATTGCCGAGCCGGCGCCTCGGCGGTGAATATCCGCCGGGCCAGCAGTTGCGCCCCGTCGCGCCGCACCAGTTCCGCCTCCAGGCTCAGGCGCGCCACGCCCGGCGGCTGGCCGGTATCGTGCCGGCAGTCCAGCAGACGGGTGTTGAGCTGCCAGTCGCCGGCCACGCCGCTGCCCAGGCTGGCGGTCGCCGCGTACAGGCCCAGGGCATCCAGGCGGATCTTCAGCAACTGGTGCACGCGGCGGCCGGGAGGCTCGTTCCAGAGGGCGTACTGATAGGTATCCAGACGACCCGGGGCGCGGCTGAACACCATGCGGGTGCCCTGGCACAGGCCTGCTGCTTCGGTATCCCGCAGCAGCAGCACGCCGGGCCGGGCGGCGGCCAGCCGGGCGGGCGCCTGCGCGACGTCGCGCAGGACGTAATGGACCACCGGCTCCCCTCGACCGCCCAGCACGCCGCAGCCCGCGAGGAGCGCGGCCAGGACGGCCGGGAATATCCACACGCTCAAGCCCCTGTTCCTCATGTCATTCTCCCGGGCCCAGCTCGGCCTTGTGGGGGCCGTACAGAATGCGTCCCGGATCGGCCATGGCGCGGCTGGTCTCGCGCAGGGCATCACTGGTCAGGCGCAGGTTCAGCGCGGTGGCCTGCACGTCCTGCAAGCCCAGGTCGGCGGTCAGCTTGAGGCGGGCGGAGAGGTCGCCGATGCCGCCGTTCACCTCGGCCAGGGTGGCGCGGGTGGAGGCCAGGGTCTGCTCCGCCTCGCCGGCCAGGCGGTCCAGGCGCGCCCCTGTCTGGCGCAGGGTGGCACTGCCTTCCTTCAACACCAGGCCCGCCTCCGCCCCCACATTGTCCAGCCGTGTGGCGGCCTGGCGGGTGGCGGCCAGGGTGGCGCGCAACTCGGGCACGCTGCGGCGCAGGTCGCCCGACAGGCCGCCCAGGTTCGCGAGCGTGCTGCTCAGGGCGGCCTGGTTGCTGTCCGAGAGCAGCCGATTCAGCCGCCCCATGGCTTCCTGGGAGGACTCCCCCAGGGCCTCAAGGGTGTTGGTGAAGCGGGTCATCTGCGGCACTCCTTCGTCAATGACCGGATATTCCTCACCCTTGAACACCTCGGTCAGGGCCATGCCGCCCAGCCAGACGTTATCCAGATCCACCGCGGCCAGGCCGGTGACCAGGTTGCGGCTCACCACCGCCTCTGCACCCTCCAGCACCGGCGTGCGCGCGTCCACTTCCAGGATCACCTTCACCGTCTTGGCCTGGTTGGGCAGGATGGTGTAGTCCAGCACCTTGCCCACCTTGATGCCGCGCATGCGCACGTCGCTGTTGATCTGAAGACCTTCCAGGGACTGCTTCTGGAAATAGACGGTGTAGCGCTTGACGGCCAATTGCTCGCCGCTGTTGCGCAGCCAATACAGGCCGCCGGCCAGGACCGCCAGCAGCGCCATAACCATCAGCCCCACCAGGGCGTAGCGCGCTTCAGATTCCATGTTCGTCCCCCGTTCTGCCGCCTGAATGGGCGGAAAAGTAGGCGCGGATCCAGTCATGCTCCATGCGTGACACCTGATCAACCGGCCCGTCTGCGATGACCCGCCCGCCATGCAGCACGATCACCCGATCGACCATGCCCCACAGGGTATCCAGGTCATGGGTGGCCAGCAACGCAGTCAGGCCCAGGCTGTCGCACAGCACGCGCAGCAGGTGATCGAATTCCCGCGCGCTGATGGGATCAAGGCCGGAGGTGGGCTCGTCCAGGAACAGCAGTTCCGGCTCCAGGACCAGGGCACGGGCCAGACCGGCGCGTTTCTTCATGCCGCCGGACAACTCGCTGGGCCGCTTGTCCGCCGCGTCCATGGGCAGCCCGGCCAGGCGGATGTTGAGGGCCACCACCTCGTCCCGCAGGCGGCGCGGCAGGCGGCAGTGCACGTCCAGGGGCGCGGCCACGTTCTCGGCCACGGTCAGGGAGGAGAACAGCGCCCCCTCCTGGAACAGCACCCCGAACCGGCTGCGCACCCGGTTCACGGACAGCTGGTCGAGGGACCAGATGTCCTCCCCGAACAGGCGCACCCGTCCCGAGGTGGGCCGCAGCAGGCCGATACATTCGCGCAGCAGCACGCTCTTGCCGGTGCCGCTGCCGCCGATCAGGGCGACCACCTCGCCGCGGCCGATATCGAAGCTCACCCCCTCGTGCAGCCAGCGTCCGCCCAGCCGGGTGTGGATGTCCTCCGCCTCCAGCAGGGGCCGGTCCGGCGCCGACGCGGCCACTACTTGATCTCCGGGAAGGCCACGGCGAAGGCCGAATCGATGAGGATCACCGCCACCAGGCTCTGCACCACCGTGCCGGTGGTGTGCTCACCCACGCTGCGCGCGTCGCGGCTCACCGCGAAGCCGTTGCGGCAGGCGATGAAGGCGATGGCGGCCGCGAACACGGGTGTCTTGTAGAGGCCGAACAACAGGGTATTGAAGGGCAGCACGGCACGCAGCCGGTCGAAGAAGGTGTAGGGGGTGATGTCCAGCTGCCAGGCCGCCACCAGCGCCCCGCCCAGCATGCCCACCATATCCCCCATGCCGGCCAGCAGGGGCATGGTCAGGACGATGGCCAGCAGCCGCGGCAGCACCAGCACCTGCATGGGCGACAGGCCCAGCGTGGAAATGGCGTCGATCTCCTCGGTGACCTTCATGGCGCCGATCTGGGCGGTGAAGGCGGCGCCGGAGCGGCCGGCCAGGAGGATAGCGGTGAGCAGGGGGCCCAGCTCGCGGGTCACCGCCAGGGCCACGCCATCGACGACGAAGATGTTGGCGCCGAACTTGGCCACCTGGATGCCCATCAGAAAGGCGAACACCACCCCCATGAGGAAGTTCATCAGCAGCACGATGGGCAGGGCGTCGAGGCCGGTGGCCTCCAGCTGGGTGGTGAACTCCCGCACCCGGAAGCGGCCCGGCTGGCGCGCCAGGTCGCGCAGCGCATAGACGAGCCGGCCGAAGAAGGTGAAGTAATCGGCGGCCAGCCGCCACAGGTGCTCGGCGTGCCGGCCGATCATGGGCAGCAGGCGGCGGCGCCGCCGGCGGGGCCGGGCCCGCGCATCCAGGCGATCGGCGATCAGTTGTACCAGGGTGCGCTGGTGGGGGTCGGCGATGGCCAGATCCACGTTGGACCAGACCACCCCCGCTGCCCGCAGGCGGTTCACCAGCAGCATCACCCCGGCGCTGTCCAGACCGGTGACTGCCTCGGCATCCACCCTCAGCGGGGTGTCGTGGGGCACACGGATGTCGGCCAGCAGGCCTTCGATGCGAGTCAGGTTGCCGATGCGCCATTCGCCCCCGAGGCGCAGCACCCAGCCCGCCTCGCCCTCACGCAGTTCAAGGAAGGGGGCGGGCCGATCCATCTTCAGCCGGATTCGCCCAGCCGGGCCAGCAGGCGGCCGTGGATGCCGCCGAAGCCGCCGTTGCTCATGACCAGCACATGGTCGCCGGGCCGCGCTTCGGCGGAGATGGCCGCCACCAGTTCGTCCAGATCGGTGTGCACGCTGGCCCGCTCGCCCAGTCCGGCCAGGGCGGCGCCGGCGTCCCAGTCCAGTCCGCCCGCGTAGCAGTACACCCGCTCCGCCCCGGCCAGGCTGTCGGCCAGGCGGGCCTTCATGGTGCCCAGGCGCATGGTGTTGGAGCGCGGCTCCAGCACGGCGAGGATGCGTTCCGTACCCACCTTGTCGCGCAGACCGGCGAGGGTGGTGGCGATAGCCGTGGGATGGTGGGCGAAATCATCATAGACGGTCACGCCGCGCACCTGTCCACGCACCTCCAGGCGCCGCTTCACGTTCTCGAACCGGCCCAGGGTGGCCATGCCCTGCTCCACCGGCACCCCCGCGTGGCGGGCGGCGGCCAGGGCGGACAAGGCATTCATGCGGTTGTGTTCACCCAGCAAGCCCCACTCCACCACGCCCTGGGCCCGGCCCGACAGGCTGACCGCGAAACGGTGCTCGTCCTGGGGCTCGGCCCGCCAGCCCTCGGTGGCGTTCATCTCCACGCCCACCTTCTCCACCGGCGTCCAGCAGCCCCGCGCCAGCACCCGCTCCAGGCTCGCCTCGCGGCCGTTGGCCACGATCAGGCCGTTGCCGGGCACGGTACGCACCAGGTGGTGGAACTGGGTCTCGATGGCCGCCAGGTCGGGGAAGATGTCCGCGTGGTCATACTCCAGGTTGTTCAGCACGGCGGTGCGCGGCCGGTAGTGGACGAACTTGGAACGCTTGTCGAAGAAGGCGGTGTCGTACTCGTCCGCCTCGATGACGAAGAAGGGGCTGTCGGTGAGCCGGGCCGAGACGCCGAAGTTCATGGGCACGCCGCCGATCAGATAGCCGGGGTTGAGGCCCGCGTCTTCCAGTATCCAGGCCAGCATGCCCGAGGTGGTGGTCTTGCCGTGGGTGCCCGCCACCGCCAGCACCCATTTGTCGCGCAACACGTGCTCGTAGAGCCACTGGGGGCCGGAGATATAGGGTAACCCCAGGTTGAGGATGGTCTCCATGAGGGGCTGCTTGCCACGCGCGACGATGTTGCCGATGACGAAGATGTCCGGCTCCAGGCAGGTTTGGTCGGCCGCGAAACCCTCGATCAACTCGATGCCCAGGGCCTGGAGCTGATCGCTCATGGGCGGATAGACGTTGGCATCGCAGCCGGTCACCCGGTGGCCGGCCTGGCGGGCGATCACCGCGATGCCACCCATGAAGGTGCCGCAGATGCCGAGGATGTGGATATGCATGTCGAATCTGAAGAACGGGACAGGTGGATTATCGCGTAGAACCCGGCATCGGGCTGTTTCCGCAGGGAATGCTTAGCTAAAGATATAGATTCGGCTACCGATAATGCCTCATCCGGTCCCACATCCATTCCGCCTCCTCAATGGCTCAAACACCCAACGTCATCGGCAACGTGGTCATTCAGCGCCTGCGCGAACTGGATCTGCCCGCCACGCCGGAGAACTATGAGCGTTTCTACTACGAGGTGTCGGGCCTGCCGCCGCCCCTGCCGGCCGCATCGCCTGCGTCCCCGGCGGGGGAGCAGATCAACTGCAAGGAACTGATCGCCAGTCTGAGGGAGATGCTCCACGAGGTCAGCGAGAAGACCGCGCACCTGACCAAGGACCTGGGCGAAAAGAACGAAGGATTGAAGGCCAGCGTGAGCAGCCTGAAATCCAGTCGCGAGAAAAACGATATCCTGCGCCTGCTGTCCCTGGTGGTGGACCAGGCCGGCGACATCCACAGCACGGTACGCGTGAGCCATACGGAACTGGTGGAGACACGCCGGGCACTGGAGAGCATGCAGTCCGAACTCTCGGAAACCCGGCAGATGCTCAACGAGGACGCCCTGACCGGCACCCTTAACCGGCGCGGCCTGGACCAGTATCTGAACCGCGAGGTGGCCCGTGCCCAGCGCTCCGGCGAGCCGCTGACCCTGGCCATGCTGGATCTGGATCATTTCAAGAACATCAACGATCGGTACGGCCATGACGCCGGCGACCAGATGCTGGTGCACTTCGCCGCCCTGATCAAATCGGTGATGCGTAAATCCGACGCGGCGGTGCGTTACGGTGGCGAGGAATTCGTGCTGGTGCTGCCGGAAACCGACACCCGCGGCGCCCAATTCGTCCTGGCCCGTCTGCAGCAGGTCTTCGAGCGCACGCCGCTGCTCTACGAGGGCCAAACCCTGCAGGCCACCTTCAGCGCCGGCATCGCCAATCTGGCTGCGGACGAAAACGGCCACGCCTTGCTGCGCCGGGCGGACAGCGCCCTTTACGAGGCCAAGCGCGCCGGACGCAACTGCCTGCGGGTAGCGGACTGAGGCCACCGCCGGACCCCACGCTGGGTCCGACCTCCGCCAAGAAGTCGCAAAGCGAGGATAATCCGTCCCGATACGGAACCCGCCATGCCGCGCCATCTGCACCTCGCCTCCCAAAGTCCGCGCCGTCTGGAACTGCTGCGCCAGATCGGTCTGACACCGCTGATCCTGCCCCTGCGCCACGCGCCGGGCCGTGCGGACGTGGACGAGACGCCCCTGCCCAAGGAGGCGCCCGCCGCCTATGTGACCCGCATCGCCCGGCTGAAGGCCGAGGCGGGACAATTGGCCCTGCTGGGCCGCAAACTGCCCGACTGGCCCATCGTCGCCGCGGACACCACCGTCGCCCTGGAACGGCGCATCCTGGGCAAGCCGGCCGACGCCGAGGAAGCCACAGCCATGCTGCGCGTCTATGCCGGCCGCACCCATACCGTGCTGACCGCCGTGGCGGTGAACTATCGCGGCCGGCTGAGCAGCGCCCTGAGCCGTAGCCGGGTACGCTTCGCTCCCTTGGACGAGGCCGAGATCGCGGCCTACGTGGCCAGCCGCGAGCCCTTCGACAAGGCCGGCGGCTACGGAATCCAGGGCCGCGCGGCCATGTTCGTGGAGCACCTGAGCGGCAGCTACTCCGGCGTCATGGGCCTGCCCCTGTACGAAACGGCCCGGTTGCTGCGGGAAGCGGGGTTCCAGGTACTGTAGGGTTTGAAGCGGGTAGTTGGGAGTGGGAAGTGGGTATTGGGGCGCGTCCCCCACTACCCACTTCCCACTACCTACTTTCCAAATTCATGCCATGAGCGAAGAGATCCTCATCAACGTCACCCCGCAGGAGACGCGGGTCGCCGTCAGCTACCTGGGGGCGGTGCAGGAACTGCATCTGGAGCGTGCCAGCCTGCGCGGCCTGGTGGGCAACATCTTCCTGGGCCGGGTGAGCCGGGTGCTGCCCGGCATGCAATCGGCCTTCATCGACATCGGCCTGGAGCGGGCTGCCTTCCTGCACGTGGGCGACATCTGGGAGGCGCGCGGCCAGGAATCCCAGAAACCCATCGAGAAAATCCTCCACGAGGGCCAGAGCGTCCTGGTCCAGGTGATCAAGGACCCCATCGGCACCAAGGGGGCGCGGCTCTCGACCCAACTGTCCATGGCCGGGCGCTTCCTGGTCTATCTGCCCCAGGAGACCCGCATCGGCATCTCCCAGAAGATCGAGGACGAGGCCGAGCGGGAGATGCTGCGCGACCGGCTCACCCGTGTGCTGCCCCAAGACGAGCACGGCGGCTTCATCATCCGCACCATGGCCAACGCCGCCGAGGACATGGAACTGGCCGCCGACGTGGAATACCTGCATGCCATTTGGGACGCCATCCAGGCCCGCGGCGCGGGCAGCGAGGCCCCCTGCCTGATCTACCAGGAGCTGGACCTGGCCCACCGGGTGCTGCGGGACGTGGTCACCAGCGAGACCGACCGCATCCTGGTGGACTCCCGTGAGACCTGGCAGCGCCTGCGGGCCTTCGCCGAGGAGTTCACCCGCGGGGTCGCCGACCGCATCAGCCTGTACACGGCGGAGCGGCCCCTGTTCGAGCTCTACGGCGTGGAGGAGGAGATCGAGCGCGCCCTGGGCCGGCGCGTCGATCTGAAGTCGGGCGGCTACCTCATCATCGACCAGACCGAGGCCCTGACCACCATCGACGTGAACACCGGCGCCTTCACCGGCGTGCGCAGCTTCGACGACACCATCTTCAAGACCAACCTGGAGGCGGCCCAGGCCATCGCTCGCCAGCTGCGCCTGCGGAACCTGGGCGGCATCATCATCCTGGACTTCATCGACATGGAGAACGCCGAGCACAAACAGGCGGTGCTCTCCGAGCTCTCGAAGGCCCTGGCCCGTGACCGCACCCGCATGACCATCAACGGCTTCACCTCCCTGGGCCTGGTGGAGATGACCCGCAAGCGCACCCGGGAGAGCCTCTCGCGGGTGATGTGCGAGCCCTGCCCGGTGTGCCAGGGGCGCGGCCAGCTGAAGACCGGCCAGACGGTGTGCTACGAGATTTTGCGCGGGCTGATGCGCGAGGCGCGCCAGTTCGACGCGCGCGAGTTCCGCATCCTGGCCAGCCAGCAGGTCATCGACCTGTTCCTGGACGAGGAATCCCAGAGCCTGGCGCAACTGTCGGACTTCATCGGCAAACCCGTGTCCATGCAAGTCGAAAGCCTGTTCAGCCAGGAGCAGTACGACATCATTTTGTTGTGAGGGCCGTCAGGAATTAGCGCCGCTCAGCTAGGCCGAATTGATAAAGTGCGGCACTAGAAGTGCTTCTCTGGCAGCGACTGGTCGGAGCGCCGTATCATGACCAAGCAGGCAACGCCGAGCGCCAGCAGCCCCAGGGTGTCGGGCTCAGGCACTGTCATTTGGGAGAAGCGCTGCTCGAACTGAACGAGATTGGCAGTCTCACCTTGCTCAGTCGCCCAGACCAGGATGTTCTTGTTTACCCAGACCTCACGCTGGGGCGCAAAGGCTGCCATGTCAATCATATTGCTGGTGCTGTTGCTGGGGTCCAGCCAGCTGAACTCCACCTCTTTGATGCCTAGATCATCTCCGCCGGATACAGTGCCGATCGTTTCACGAATGTAAACACCATTATCCCCGGAATCCGTCCTTGTGCCATTGGTAAGCGTCAGGGTGTTGTCCTTGATACGCAGTCCGGGTTCTAGCACCGAGGCTCGAAAGCCGAAGCGGATATCCAGGTAGGCGAAGACGCCATCTCCGGTCACGCTGAACTCACCATTAAGGATATCGAATCTGAGGCCGGGGCCAGGGTCCACCCCCCCATCGTTCAATGCGGTGACATCAATATTGTTTGGACTCAAGCTGCGACCATCGCTGGCATCGTGGAAGTGCAGTGTCCATTGATCGAAAAGCTTGTCGCCTGCGGTAAGGCTGCCACCCGCAAGCAAGTCGGTCAGCGGAACGGCCTGGGCGCTACCGACGACAAGGGCCAGAGCCAGGGTAAGCAAGGTCTTATTCACGGTCAAACTCCTTGATCCGGGGTGTTCGGTACGAACCCAGTCGGGTCGGGGTTATTGGGTGGCACAGTTCGGACGCGTGCATATCGGGATGCAGGCCTTCACATCGGCGGCGTTGATCACCCCGTCACGGTTGGCATCGCGCATATCGCCGGGCAGCGGGGTCTGGCCTCGTGCCTTGCTGATCAGCGACAGATCCAGCTTGTCGATATCACCGTCGCTGTCGATGTCGCAGACATCGACGCTGGCCCGTATCCTCAAATCCGAGAATATCGGGTTCGGTGTTTCAACACACCCCGCACTAACACCGCTCTTCAGGCTGGCCTTGACTTCGATGTAGCGTCCCATCAGGTTGAAGGGAATACCACTGTTCACCGGAATAAAGGTCTGGTTACTCAGCGCCGCATGCGTGTCGGCGGCGCGTGCGTCAACCCAGATCTCTGTGCCTGCTGGGATGAAGGCCTCCGGTTCGGTGTTCCACCAGATCGTGCCCCAGCGGGTGCCCGTGGCCAGGCCATCATGGATCACCGTCCAGAAACCCTGTACCGGGTTACCGACGGCGATCTGGCCGGTCATGTCGCTGTAGTTGTATGGAAAAGCCCCTGCTCCCAAGTCGACCGTGAGGTCGACCGCCCCGACCGGATAGCCGCCACCGCCAATTGGACCGAGAGCCGGGTCGATTCGCATCACAGTGTGAGTATAGTAATTGGTCACCCAGATCTTGCCATTGGAGTCAACCGCCACGCCTGTCGGGTCTGTCGCCACTGGTGCCGACGCCAATGCAACATTGCCAACGAAAGTGCCGTCGGTCTTGAGATGCCCGACTGAATTGCTGCCACCTATAGTACCCGCATGCGCTACCCAGACACTGTCATGGCGGTCGATGACCACCCCTTTGGCATATACAAAGCCATGAGGGTAACTATTCAGGACGGTGCCTGT
>DEQR01000061.1 GCA_002360535.1 Thiobacillus sp. UBA3361 | reverse complement strand
GGCACCTTCGACATCTCCATCCTCAAGCTCACGCGAGGCGTGTTCGAGGTGCTGGCCACCAACGGCGACTCGGCCCTGGGCGGCGATGACTTCGACCGGCGCATCTTCTGCTGGGCGCTGGAAAAGGCCGGCCTGCACGCCATCAACGACCACGACAAGGCCCTGCTGATGGCCAAATCGCGGGCCGCCAAGGAGGTGCTCACAGAGCATACCGAGGCGCGTCTGACGGCAATGCTGACCACCGGTGAGTTCCTCGATCTGACGCTGACCGAGCAGGCCTTCAACGAGATAACCGCGGCGCTCGTCAACAAGACCCTGCTGCCCTGCCGCAAGGCGCTGCGCGACGCCGGCCTGCAGGCCGCGGACGTCAAGGGCGTGGTCATGGTGGGCGGCTCCACCCGCGTACCGCGCGTGCAGGCCGCGGTGGCCGAATTCTTCGGTGCGGGAGGGAGTCAATGCTCGCCGCTGACCAATCTCGACCCGGATAAGGTGGTCGCCCTGGGCGCCGCCATTCAGGCCAATGTCCTGGCCGGCAACAAACGCGACGACGACTGGCTGCTACTGGACGTGGTGCCCCTGTCGCTGGGCCTGGAGACCATGGGCGGTCTGGTGGAGAAGATCATCCCCCGCAACGCCACCATCCCCGTGGCCCGCGCCCAGGAGTTCACCACCTACAAGGACGGCCAGACCGCCATGTCCATCCACGTGGTGCAGGGCGAGCGGGAACTGGTAAGCGACTGCCGCAGCCTGGCCCGTTTCGAGCTGCGCGGCATCCCGCCCATGGTGGCCGGCGCAGCGCGGGTGCGGGTGACCTTCCAGGTGGATGCCGACGGCCTGCTGTCGGTCACCGCACGGGAGACTGGCACCGGCGTACAGGCCAGCATCGAGGTGAAGCCCTCCTACGGTTTGTCCGACGACCAGATCACCCGCATGCTGAAGGAATCCTACGAGCACGCCCGCGACGACGTGGATGCCCGCCAGCTGGCCGAGCTGAAGGTGGACAGCCAGCGTCTGCTGGAGGCCACAGAGGCGGCCCTGGCCCAAGACGGCGACAAGCTCCTCGATGCGGGCGAGAGGACAGCGGTGGAAGGCCTGTTGGCGAAGCTGCGCCAGATGCTGCCCGGCGCGGACGGCGCCGCCATCAAGCAGGCGGCCGACGCGCTCAACCGGGGCACGGTGGAGTTTGCCGCCCGGCGCATGGACGCCAGCGTCAAGAAGGCCCTCAAGGGCCATCGGCTGGAGGAGATCGATCTATGAAGACCGGGGGTCGTGGCCTGAGGCCGGAGGCCGGGGGAATATTGGCGCGGCCGGAGTCCGCGAGTTAGTCTTGGCCCGCCACTCACACTCACCACCTACCATGCCACCCCAACTCGTCGTTCTGCCCCACCCGGAGCTTTGTCCCGACGGTGCCGTCCTGGAAGCACAGAAGGGGGTGTCCATCTGCGACACCCTGCTGGAGAACGGCATCGAGATTGACCACGCCTGCGAAAAATCCTGCGCCTGCACCACCTGCCACGTGATCTTGCGCGATGGCTATGACAGCCTGTCCGAGGCCACCGAGGCCGAGGATGACCTGCTCGACAAGGCCTGGGGTCTGGAACCGACGTCGCGCCTGTCCTGCCAGGCCCTGGTGGGCAGCTCGGACCTGATCGTGGAAATTCCGCGCTACAGCATCAATATGGTGAAGGAAGGGCATTGAAGCTGTCAGCTGTCAGCTTTCAGCTTTCAGCTTTCAGCTTGAAGTTTGGGGTTGACGCTGGGGCGTCAACCGCTATGTTACCGCTGACCGCTGACCGCTGACCGCTGACCGCTGACCGCTGACCGCTGACCGCTGACCGCTGACCGCTGACCGCTGACCGCTGACCGCTGACCGCTGACCGCTGAGGAGCACGCATGAAATGGACCGACACCCTGGATATCGCCATCGCTCTGGAGGAGCATCACCCGGATGTGGATCCCCAGTTCGTGCGTTTCACCGACCTGCACCGCTGGGTGATGGAACTGCCGGAGTTCGACGATGACCCCAACCGCTCCGGTGAAAAGATACTGGAGGCCATCCAGATGGCCTGGATCGAGGAACGGGACTGAGCCGGCCGGATCGGACATGAACAAGGCCGCCCGCGGGCGGCCTTGTTCATGGAGGAACTTACTTGCGGCGCAGGCGCAGGGTGATCAGCCCGGCACCGGCCAGCAGCATGGCCCAGGTCTCCGGTTCGGGGACGGCCGCGGCATAGGCAGTGCCGGAAGCGGTGCTGAGCTCGCCGCCGCTTGTCAGGGTGATGCCGAAGTCCGCCGATTGGGCGAAGCTCGCCTCGCCGCTGTCGCTGGCCCCCACCATCAGGATGCTGGTCAGGTAATAGTCGCTGCCATAGGTGAAATGGATATTGCCGCTGAGCACGATCTGCACCGGGCCGGGCGTCGTGTCGCTGTCGCCGAAGGCGAACAGGATGGGGGTGATGCCCTGCGGTGGGATGCCGGTCTCCAGGTAATTGAACAGGTCATCCGGCAACAGGGGGGCATCCGATTGGAACAGGGTGTAGATGCTGGCTGAGTAATAGCGGTCCGTGAAGCTGCCGTTGAGTACCACGCTTACCTGGGCGGAACCCGTGCCGCTACCGCCGCCGGCCTGGAACACGTCCGACCAGACGGACAGGGCACCGATCTGTTCCAGGCCGCCGGGTGGGTTCACCGCGCCGGCATAGGCCTGGTTCACGCCGTAGCCGGTCAGGGCAAAGGCGCTGCTGCCGCCCGCGCTGTCGATCTGCGCCGACGCGGAGTTGCCGGCGTAGAAAACTGTCAGCTGTTCGACGGTTTCATCGATGGTTTCATCGCTGTCGAAGTCGAGGCCCGTGTAGGCATAGGTGTAAGCGGGCACGCTGGCCAGTGCCGGCAGCGCGCCGAAGGCCAGGCCGGACAGGGCCAGGGCGGCGATGAAGCGACGGCTGATGGGGAACATGCGGGGCTCCGTGTTTGACGTTGGATGTCAATACTGAAGCACGTGGCGTGCCAGTGCGCCGACGCCCGCGCCTCCGGCCTCCTGTCGGAGAGCCGACAGGTCAGGGTTGCAGGCGGATGGTTGCGGCCAGGCCGGGACGCAGCCCCTTCTCCCGCGGCAGGTTGACTTCGAGCAGGAAGCCCGCCTCACCCAGGTGGCGCACCGCGGCGATGCCGCCCTCCAGAACCCGCCCGTTGGCCTGCACCCTTGCCGGCATGCCGGGCACGAGGCCGGCGGCCAGGTCCGCGGGAAGCGCCGCGCGGGCCAGGAGGCGGTCGGCGCGCGCCAGGGTGAACAATACCGGCGGCTGGCACTGGGCGGAGACCGCCATGCCCGGCTCGGCACGGCGGTCCAGCACGATGCCGTCGTAGGGGGCGCGCAGTTCCGATTCGGCCAGCTGTTGCCGGGTCTGCTCCAGGCGGGCCTGGGCGGCGGCCAGACCGGCGCGGGCGCCGGCGTGGCGCAGGCGGGCCGCGTCCAGCTCGGTGGTGGACGAAACGGTGCGGGCGTAAAGCTCGTTGGCCCGTTCCAGGTCCTTGCGGGCATCTGCCTCCTCTTCCGTCATGCGCGCCATGTCGGCATGGGTCTCCGCCACCCGCGCCTTGAACAGGGTAGGGTTCAAAGACAAGAGCAGGTCGCCCTGGCGGACCGTCTGGCCGGGCTGTGCCTCTACCTTCGCGACCACGCCGGAGACGGACAAGGCCAGTTCGGCGCGTTGCGCCCAGTCCAGCACAGCGTTCAGGTCGGCCGCCCGCGCCATGCCCGCCAGCGATGCCGCGAGCGACAGGCAAGCGACCCCGATTTGCCGTTTCACGATTTCTTCTCCTCAGTCCGGATGGCTTCCACCGGGCCGCCCAGCAGGGCATTCAGGCGCTCCCAGGCCAAGGCCAGGCGGTATTCCACGCCTTTGCGCCTCGCCTTCGCGGCCTGGGTTTCCGCCATGCTGGTACCCAGGTTCGTCCTCAGTTCCAGTTCGTATTCGGCCCTGGCCCTTTCCAGTGCCCAATCCCGGTAGGTGCTGTTGATCGTCGCGGCCGGCCGCTCCACTTCGCGCAGGTACTGGATCTCCTGCCAGGTCTCGTAGAGGGCTTGACGGAGCTCCAGTTGAAGGGCGTCATGCTGTGCCTGGAGCAGGTGGAAGTTGGCCATCTCGCGGGCCAGGCGGGCGTCGGTGCGGCGGCCTTGGTAGAGGGGCCAGATCATGTTGAGCCCTGCGCGCAGGTCATCGCGGGTGCTGGCATCGCGGCTGTAGGCCGCGGCCTCGGCCTCCGCTTCCAGGCTGGGCCGGTCGTTGGCGCGCACCGCGTTGAGGCGCTGGCGGCTGGCGGCCAGCAGTTGCCGCTGGGCCAGCAGGCGGGGGTTGCCGTCCAGCATGGCGCCATGCAGCCGTTCGAATTCGGGCAGGGGGCGCTCGCTGCCGCCCAGGCTGGGTTCGGCCAGTTCGGCCGGCAACTGGCCCGGCTGGTTCATGGCAGCGGCCAGCAGGGCACGGCGTTCGCGAGCCTTGCGCTCGCTGTCGTTGCGGCGCAGGCGCCATTCCTGATAGCGGGCTTCCAGTTCGGCCAGTTCGGGCGTGGACGCCTGTCCCAGCTGATGGCGGTCGCGGGTGTTGTCCCAGTTCACATAGGCCACCGCCATGAATTCGGTTTCGGCGGCGTAGCGCTGGTCGGTGAGCAGCACGTCGAAGAAGCGGTTCATCAGGGTGAGACGGCGCTGGGCGCGGGTGTCCAGCAGTTGCAGGGCGCGCGCCTCGCGCTCCAGGCGACCGGCGTCCGCGTCGGCCGTCTGGCGGCCGCCGTCCCACAAGGTCTTGCGGGCGTTGAGACGGGCCACATGGTCGGTGGCGTACTTGTCGAGCAGCGGGTTATGGCCGCTGCGCAGGATGGCTTCCAGGGTGATGCGCAGGTCGTTCGCGCTCTCAGCCAGGGCCAGTTCGGCATCGGCCAGATCCTGGCGAGCCTGGGCGGCCATCAGTTCCGGGTGCGGCTGCTCGGCGCGGGCCAGGGCCTCTTCCAGGGTCAGGGGCGCGTCGGCGCCCCAGGCGTGAGCAACGGCCAGCAAACCGCCGGCCAGCAGCAGACTCGGCCAGCGATGCTTCATGGGCTGGCTTGCTGGCGTTTGTATGCGCTGAAGGGCTGCCCCTTGAAGACGCCATCGACCACGTAGCGGCCCAGGAGCATGAACTCGGCGGCGCTCTGGGTGGCGCCGGTGAAGCGGGTCGTCACATTGCCCTGCAGGTCGTAGAAGATAAATACCGGAGTGGCACGGGCGCGCTGCTCCAGGGCGAAGGCCTTTTCCGTGGTCTGGCGGCCCTGGAAATCGGTCATCGGCGCGTCACCCTTGATATCGACGGTGTAGATCAGAAAGTGTTTGCGGAAGTAGTCCTGCACCTCGGACTGGTTGAGGATGGTGCGCTTCATGCGATGGCAGAATGGGCAATCATCCAGTTCATACATGATGAGAACGCCCTGCTTGCCCTCGGCGCGGGCCGTCTCCAGCTCACCCTGGAAGTCGCCCAGCTTGGGTTGGAAGAAATGCGTGCCGGGGTCGCGCACCTCCGACCATGCCGGTGCGCACAGGAGGGCGAGGGCAAGAAGCAGCCAGCGCATGGGTCACTTCTCCTTTCGTCCGGCCACGGCTTTCTTGCTGATATAACTCTCCACCGCGGACCGCGTCAGGGCGCCGACGTTGTAGGCCACCATCTTGCCGTCCGGGTTGTAGAGATAGGTGGTGGGCAGGCCGGTCACCTGGCCAACCTGGGCGGCCATCTTGTAATCGCCCAGGATGACGGGGTAGCTGATCATCATCTGCTCCGCGTAGTCCAGCACCTGTTTGGGATCGCGGTAGTCCAGGGCGACGCCGATCACCACCAGATTGTTTTTCTTGTTGTCATGCAGGGCGACCAGATCGGGTATTTCCTCCAGACAGGGTGGGCACCAAGTCGCCCAGAAGTTGACCAGCACCCACTTGCCCTTGTAGTCGGACAGGCGATGCGTCTTGCCCCGGCTATCGGTCAGGCTGAAAGCCTGCGCGGACAGGGCCAGCGCCCAGAGGCAGAGAAGTAAGGTCAGGCGTTTGAGCATGAACGGCAGTCTCCCATGAGGGCGGTGGCACATTGGGACCAGGCCGCCCGGTAATCAGTTCCCATGGCCCACGCCATGGTCGCAACCGGCTCCCTCCGCGCCATGTCGGCCGTCGGAGGCGTGGGTCAGATACAGGGCCAGCCCGATCAGGGCCACCGCGCCGGCCAGGTAGAGCAGGTCCAGGGTGTCGCCCACCTTGAGTTTGAGGGCCAGCTCGAAGATGGTGACGATGAGGATCATGATGATGACCTTGGCCAGACGCTGCTTCAGGTCGTCCAGATTCTCGATCACCAGCATGTTGCTGGAGGCCTTGCTGCCCTTGGCCTCGTCGATGTCGCTGATGAACAGCTCGTACAGGCCCAGGGCGAAGATGAGCATGACCGTGCCCAGCAGATAGCCGTCCACCACCTCCACCACGTGGGTGATGGTCTCGTCGTGCAGGGCCTTGCGTGCCTCGCCGGGCAGGGCCGGGTCGGCATAGTGCAGGATGTGCCCGACCAGATAGACCACATCCACGGTGGCCATGTAGAAGATGGCGAAGGCCGCGGCTATGCTGGCGATGACAGCGAACAGCACCACGAAGCGGCTGCGCCACAGGGCACCCTCGAGGAGTCGTTCGAACAGGTTCATGCGGTTGCGCGACGTCCGGCGTGTTGAAACGATCGGTGGGGAAAATTTACGGGCCTGAAGGACTTAAATACAATGCGCCGATGTTCAGGGAGCCACCATGCAGCCCAAGTACGACCTGCCGACCATCGAAGCCGCGCGCAATATAAACCTGGAAACGAAGCCCAAGCAAGTTGCCGCCTGGCTCAAGCGCGTGCCGCTGTCCAATCCGGTGGAGGCCGCGGAGGAGATGTCCGATTACCTGACCGCCGCCAACCGGGCCAAGATCCCCCACGACCACCGCGCGCGGATGGCCGAACTGCTCGCCCCGGCGGTGGACGAGACGATCCAGGCCCTGCGCCAGCAGTATGTGGCCGCCTCGCTGCCCCTGCCCGCCCGCCTGCGCCGCAACCGCCAGCTGGCCCATCGCCTGCAGCTGGAGACGGCTGCCATGAACAAACTGCTCATCAGCGAGTGGCTGTCCAAGACCTTCAAGCTGGGCCGTTCGCCCCTGCCAAACTATATGTTGCAGCTGTTGCTGAACCTGCAGGGTGCGCTGGAGGTCAGCTTCGAGACCTATGAAAACATCCCCCCGGGCATCTGGGTGGATGCCCATCAGACCTATAACCATGCCCTGCGCAACGGCCTTCAGCACGTCATCCCCGAAGGCAGTCCGAACTCCATGAGCATCGAGCAGGTTTACAAGACCATGCTGCTCACGGCGCTGGCCGATCCCTATCATTTCCCGCACATCGAACTGCCGTGGGCCAAGGACATCATTGCCCGTTTCAGCAATCTCGCGCACCTGTTCCCCGCCGAGGAGCAGAAGGGCAAGTCGGGGCTGTTCATCATCGAGGTGAACACCGACGCGCCGCCGCGCCCTCTGGCCTGGGAGCGGCATCCGATCAACTCGCGCTGGGACCTGATGCTCAACACCACGGAGATGGTGAAGCATTTGGCCATGCTGTCCAACCACGTGAAGAACGGCGAGGACCCGGAGAAGCTGGGTCTGCCCGGGGCGGCCAAGGACCCCGCCTACGCGGGTATGCTGCGTCGCCTGAAGCTCAACTGGGGCGCCACCAGCCAGCGCCAGTCCCAGCGCCGCAAGGTGCAGGCCGGGGGCAGGACGCTGGAAGCGGCCCTGGGCCTGCGCACCATCCACAAGCATATGCTGCCGTCTGCCGCGGAGCGTTCCGCCCTGATGGCCGGGCAGCCCGACAATACGCCTGCCTCGCCCCTGTTCCGCTGCCAGACGGTGAACGACAGCATGGGCGGCCTGGCTCTGCGCAAGCTCGATTCCAGCGCGCTGCAGATCAAGGTCGGCGAGCTGGCCGCCATCCGCCAGGAGAACGGCCACTGGAGCGTGGGCCTGGTGCGCTGGTTCCGCGTTCCCGAGGGCAATGACCTGTTCTTCGGAGTCCAGTTGCTGGCGCCCAAGTGCATCCCCGTCCAGGTCAGCCGGCAGGGCGTCGCGCGGCCGTGGCCCGGCCTGCTGGTGCAGGCTTCCAGCGCCCTGAAGCAGTCGGCGATGCTGATCACCTCGCCGGGCAGCGTGCAGCCGGATCAGACCCTGAGCCTGCGCAGCGTGGACGGCACCATGACCGTGCGCACGGAAAAACAGCTGGAATATACCCCCAGCGCGGAGATTTACCGGATTTCCCTGGCCTGAGCGGAGCGTCCGGGGAGGGGGTGAACATAGGGGCCGCCCGGACTGCGCGCCTGTATCGGCGCGCCGGGCCTAAGGTGACTTCGGTTCGACCCTAGTGCGCGTCCTTGGCGGGTTTCGCCCCGTCCTTCTTGGGCGCATCCGCCTTGCCTTCGGCCGCCGCCGGTTCGGCGTGGGCCGCCGCCGCTTCAGTTTCGGCCGGACGTTTCCCGGCATGTCCGGCGGCCTCATCCCCCAGTGAGGGCGGCACGGCCTGCATGTTGTTCTTGGCCATGTACTCGTTCATTTCCTTCCAGCCCTCGTACACGGCGGCCTTGTCCGCGCGCGGATTCAGCTTGTAGCAATCTTCCAGGCCGCGCCCGGCATGCCGGCAGGCGCCGCCCACGGCCTTGCCTTCGGCCAGCACCTTGGCCGGATCGGGCATGCCCATGCGTTCCGAGAGCCGGTCGCAACCGCTCAGCAGGGCGAGGGAGAGGATCAGTATGGCCGGATATTTCATGGGAAGACTTGCGAGGTTGCCAACGAACCCATATCGGTCGGCAAGGGGAAAACTGTAGGCGGGGCGCTCCCCGCGCCGCGGCTCAGATACCGCCGCGGCCGTAATAATGTCCGGGCGCGGGCAACCCCTGGGCGGTGCGCCGCTCGGCCTCCTTGGCCACCGCTTCGAAACGCTTGCGCACTTCATCCTCGATGAAGAAGTCGGTAACCAGCGGCGGCGGCGGCACCAGAGGAAATACGCGGGCGGTATAGACCAGCCGCACCGGATTGCCCTGTCCGTGGATGCGCCACTCGCCGGTCATGCTGAGCACCTTGCCGGACACCGCGCGGAACCGGATCAGGCCGAGGGGATACTCGTCCATGGCCAACACCACATGGTCGGGCATGACGAAGGCGAACAGGCCGGCGTCAGCCTTCTGTTCGACCAGCTTGGGGCGCGCGGGCGGTGGCGACACCACCCGGCTGAGGGTCAGGTCGGGAATGAAATCGGCCAGTTTGTCGTAGTCGGTGAGGGTACTCCACAGGGTCCTGGCATCCGTGCGTACCACCATGCTCGCCTCGATGGTGATGCCGTCCAGGCCCACCGAGGCCTTGACCTTGGCACCTGCCCAGCAAAGGGAGGTGCCGACTATCAGCAGACCGACCACCCGCAGCGTCTGCCGCAGCATGGCTGGTAACGAAAAGAGTTGCCGCACGCCGGCAGGGCTGCGCGGCTGAGCTTGATCGAACGTGAAGGTAATTGAGTAGGTCACTGCCTGTCCGTGTGAGTTTTCAGTATAGGCCTCCGGCCACGGCCGGGTACCGGCCCGCGTCAGCGGTTGCCGTGGCGGCGCTCCATCTCCTGGGCGAAGACCGTGACCCAGAGCCTCACCTGGGCCTCGGCCATGGGCGAGACCAGGGGGGCGGGGATGATGGTCTTCATCAGGTCCATCTTCATGCGGTAGATCAGCTTCAGCGGCCGTCCCCGGCCCACCTGCCATTCGCCGCGCACGTCCTTGAACAGGCCGCTCAGGAACAGGATGTCCAGGCCCTCGCCGGGGACCTCCTCGATGCGCATGGTGCCCTCGTAAGGCATGCGCAGGTTGCCTACCGCCAATTCGCCCTGCTGGTTGATCAGTTTTGTGTTGCCGTTCGACTCGACCACCAGATTGCGGCGGATGCCGGGGACGAAGTCGGGAAAGCGGGTATAGTCCGTCAACACGCCCCAGGCCGTGTTCACGTCCACCGTGGTGGTCAGCCAGCCTTCCACCCGCAGCAGCATACCCTCCTGGCGCACGATGACCTGGGTTTCGGCGGCCTGGACCAGGGCCGGCAGACTGGCCAGGATGGCCAGGAGTAAGCTGAAAAGTGTCTTCACTCGGCGATTCATAGTACGTTTGCGGAACCACAGTATAAGTAAGCCTGCCTTGACGGAGCCATTGGAAAAACGCCACTACCTGGTCAACCTGGTCCTGCTGCTGGCGCTGCTGTGCGGTGCCTGGGCCTATTTGGCGATGCCGCGCGCGCAATACCCGGAGGTAAACCTGAACTGGGTGGCGGTGGCCGCGGTCTGGCCCGGTGCCCCGGCCCAGGACGTGGAACGCCGTCTGGTGCTGCCCCTGGAGACGGCCATCAAGCGGGTGGCCGACGTGCGCTACGTGGCGGCCAGCGCGCGGGACAACGTGGCCACCCTGCTGGTGCGTTTCCGGGACATCCGGCATGGCCTGTTCGAGCGCCGGCTGCAGGACCTGGCCCGGGAGATACAGGTCGCATCGGTCACCGACCTGCCCAAGGAGGCCCTGCCGCCCCAGGTCCTCGAGCTGACCACCTCCAACGTCTTTCCCACCGCCATCGTGGTGGTGAGCGGCGGGGGGGCGGAGGGCCAGCTCTGCCGGCTGGCCGACGTAGTCAAGTCCGATCTGGAGGCCCTGCCCGGCGTGGGGCGCATCTGGGCCTACGGGATGCGGCAGCGGGAGATGCAGGTGCGCTTCGATCCCGACCGGCTGCGTGCGCAGTCGGTGTCGCCGGAGAGCCTGGCGCGCACCCTGGCGGAGCAGGTGCGCGACTATCCGGCCGGCAACGTGGGACTGGGCGGCCAGGCCTACACCCTGCGCGTGCAGGGGGCGCAGGCCAACCCGGACTTTCTGGCCGAAATCCCCATCGCCGCCCTGGAAGGCGGGCACGTGCGCTTGGGGGACCTGGCCCAGGTGCGCAGTGGCGTCGCCCCTGCCCATGAGTTGGTGCGCCTGGACGGCAAGCCAGCGGTGCTGCTGTCTGTGACCAAACAGGAGAACATCAACGCCCTGGCCCTCACCGAACGCATCCAGGCCTATATCACCGGCAAGAACGGGCAGCTGGGCCAGGCTGCCCTGACCCTGGCCGACGACCAGAGCGAAACCACCCGCCACGCCATCCGCATCATGGAGAGCAACGCCCTGGCGGGCCTCGTCCTGGTGCTGATCATCGCCTGGACCTTCCTGGGCGGGCGCATGGCCCTGCTGGTCAGCCTGGGCGTGCCCTTCGCACTCGCCACCATGTTCTTCCTGCTCTACCTGGGTGGCCAGACGTTGAACGTTTCGGTGCTGCTGGGGGTGGCCATCGTCCTGGGCATCCCCCTGGACGACGCGGTGGTGGTGGCCGAGGCCATCAGCCTGCGCCTGGCCGCGGGCATGGAGAGGGGCGAGGCGGTTCGCGCGGCGCTGCGCGAGGTGGCCGCGCCGGTCACGGCCTCCATCTTCGCCACGGTGCTGGCCTTTGCCCCCCTGTTGCTGTTGCCGGGCATCCTCGGCAAGTTCATGTTCGTGGTGCCGCTCACGGTCATCGTCACCCTGCTGGCCAGCCTGGCCGCATCCCTGTGGATACTGCCCACCCACGTGGCCGCCTGGCGCGGCCTGGGCCGCTCCTCCGGCAGCGCCGAGCGGTGGCGCCGGCAAGCAGCCCGCGTCCTGCGCCGCCTCTACGGCCGGCTTCTCGCCCGTGCCTTCCGCCGCCCGGCACTGGCCGCCGCCGGGGTGTTGGCGGTGTTTGCCCTGGCCGCCGGCAGCTATCTGGCCGGGGCCATCAAGGTGCAATGGTTCGCCTCCGACCCCCTGCGCGTATTCAACATCAACGTCTCCATGAACCCCACCGCCAGCCTGGAGGAAACGCTGAAGGTGACGCGGGCGGTGGAGGAAACCGTCAAGGTCCATACGCGATCCGGCGAGCTGCGTTCCACCCTGGCCGTGGCGGGCCTCCAGTTCACGCCCACGGAACTGCTCACCGGCGAGCACCTGGGCCAGGTCACGGTCAGCCTGGCCCCCGAGGGAAAAGGGGTGCGCAGCGTCTCCCGCCTGGTGGCCGACCTGCGGCAGGTGGTGCTGTCCACGCCGGGCGCGCGCAATATCGCCTTCCAGGTACTGTCCGCCGATCTGCCCACCCTGAGTGCCGTGCAGGCGCGCCTGAGCGGCGCGGACCTGGGTCGTCTGCATGCCGCCGCCGAGGCATTGCGCCGGGAAATGGAGTCGATGCCTGCATTGCGCGACATCCGCGACGACCTGGCCCTGGCCCGGCCGCAGGTCACCCTGCGCCTGGACAATGCCGTGGCGGCCCGCGCCGGCCTCGACCCGTTCCGCCTCGCTGCCCTGGTGCGCCTGCATTTCGAGGGGGTGCCGGTGGCCAAGGTGGTGGACGGGGAGGAGGTGCTGGACGTGGTGGTTCGCGCCAGGTCCATGAGCGATACGGAGATCCAGTCCTGGCTCAAGGAACCCTGGCACCTGCCGGATGGGCGCACGGTACAGCCCAGCGAGTTGTTCACCCTGCACTTCGAGGCCGCCGCCAGCCAGCCGCGGCGGGTCAATTACCAGCGCGCCGTGACCTTGCAGGCGGATCTGGACAAGGCGGTCCTGTCGAACCGCGAGGCCGAGGCGGCCATCCGCGCCGCCTGGACGAAAATGGAAAGCGAGTATTCCGGCGTCACCCTGGCCTTCGGCGGCGAGATGGAGGACGTGAAGGAGAGCCTGGATGCCTTGATGAAGCTGTTTGCCCTGGGCCTCGGGCTCATGTACCTGTGGCTGGCGGCCCAGTTCGGCAGCTTCCTGCTGCCGCTGCTGATCCTGGCCACCGCCCCCATGGCCTTCGCCGGGGTGGCCCTGGGCCTGGCCGCCAGCGGCCAGCCCCTGTCCCTCTATACCCTGTACGGCTGCGTGGCCCTGGGCGGGGTGGCGGTTAACGCCTCCATCGTCCTGGTGGCTGCCGCCCGCGACCGCCTGCAGGCCGGCTTCCGCCCACTGGCGGCGGCTTTCCATGCCGCCCGCCGCCGTCTGCTCCCCATCCTCATCACCACCACCGCCATCCTGGGCGGGCTGGTGTCCCTGGCCTTCGGGCTGGGTGGCGAATCCCTGCTCTGGGGGCCGCTGGCGGCAGCGATTGTATGGGGGTTGCTGGTGGCCACGCCGTTGACCCTGTTTGCCACGCCGATGCTGTATTACGGGATGATGCGGTTATTGAAGCGCTGAGGCGGCAGAGCCTGGCGATAGTTGGAAATGGTGGGGTCAGACCCCATTGAGCCGGACCACCAATTGACCCATCCGCTCTGCTGGAGTTGGGTGGATTGGGGGTAATGTCTGCCAATCAGTCAGCGTGTTTTCGCTTTCCCGATTATGGTTGTTCGTGGAAACGGCACTGGGCTCAGACCACGGTTTTTCACAGCAGTCTGACGGTGGCCTGCCTGCCGGCCCGTTTCTTCAACCGGGCATCGAAGGTGGCGAAGGCCTTGGTTTTGGTTGCGGAAGACAGGTGTAAGGCATCGGCGAAATCCATGCCGCCCGCGTAACGCGCCAAGGCCTCGACTACGGCGGGGGCATCTTCCACCGTCACCCTGGGCAAGCCCAGAGCCTTGCGAAATGCCGAGAGAACGGCATCCGGCGTCAGTTCATAGCCGTAGCGCAGCACCCATTCCGTCTCCAGCAGGACAGTCTTGGGAATAAGGATGTCGTTGCTAGCGAACAGGGCCGCGGCACGTTTGGTCTGGTCCGGATCGTCACCGGTCAGCAGACGCACCAGGACGTTGGTGTCGATGGCAATCATGGGCGACCATGATTCGCCTTGACGCCCGCGGCGATGGCCGCCTCCATGTCCTCCACCGACTTGCTGGGCCCCTTGTAGCCGGTGCAGCCGATGACCTCTTCCAGGCTGGTTTGCTTGAAGGCCTTCACCGGGCGCAGCAATACCCCGTCCGCCGTATCCTCCACCTGGAACTCGACGCCGGGTTCCCATTGGTGGGCGGAGCGGATGGACTTGGGCAGGATGATCTGCCCCTTGCTCGACAGCCTTGTGGTTTCCATGGGGGCTCCATTGTGTAAGACGACGGTAAGACTCTAGCGGTGCATGGAGCTCAATGCAACCCGCTCAGAAAGTGACAGGCATCAGACCACGGTTTCACTTGGCGGTATGCAGTGAACTCGTTGCTGTCCCGGGGAGTAGTCGGCCTTTCCACTTTTCCGATTGTGGCCGTTCGCGAACGTCTGCTTCATACGGCCCAGGATGGGGGCATTCGACCCCAAGCCGTTTGATGACCGTCTGATGATTGCTGCTGACTCAGGCCGCCGGCGTGCGGGCGATGACAGTGTTGCCATTGCCTTGGTACTCGATGGAGGCGAAGCTCATCATGTTGGCCATGGCGATGCCGCGACCGTTGAGATCAAACGCGCGCGCGGGATCGAAGGTGAGGTAGGGGCGCCAATCGAAGCCCTCGCCCTGATCGATGATGGTGAATTCCATGCTGTCGCCGTCCCGCCGGAAGGACAGCCGCGCGCGACGGGAGGACCAGGGCGGCACGGACAGACGTCGTTCCACCTCGGTTTCCCATTGCCCCTCGAGGCGCAGCCGCGACTTCTCCCGGTAGGTAATTCCAAGATTGCCGTGTTCGATGGCGTTGACCAGCAACTCCAGCAGCCCGGTATCCGCGCGGGTGCCTTCGCGGCAAAGGTCCGCCAGCCCCGCGGCGATATGGCGCGCCTCGTCGAGGGTGCGGAACCGCAGTTCGCCGCGCTCGAACAGGGCCAGGGTCCCCTGGAGGTGGGCACTGGCCTCCTTCAGTCGCGTCTTTTCGGCAAGTTCGGCGACGACGGTGCCGACCAGCATGCGCAGCACCTTGGGCTCGTAGGGCTTGGTCAGGTAGTAATGGGCGCCGGCCTCCATCCCCTCCAGTATCTGCTGCTGGGTGCTGGCCGCGGTCTGCATGATGACCGGCAGCATGGTCCGGCGCGGGTCCGCCTTGACGCGGCGGAGCAGTTCCAGTCCGTCCAGTCTGGGCATGATGCGGTCGAGAATGATCGCGTCGTATGGATTCACCCGGATCATGTCCCAGGCGATGTCCCCGTCTTCGGCCTGGTCGATCTGGTAGCCGGCGGAGGCGAGGGTTTCCTCGATGATCATGCGGTTGATGGGTTCATCATCGACCACCAGCAGGCGGGTCATTTCATGGCCTCCAGATACTTGTCCACATCGGCCAGCCCCTCGATGACAACGTGCAGTTGATCGGAGACGACAGGCAGGAGAGACGCACATCGCGCGGCATCCTGTTCTTCGGCCGCCACTTGCAGGGCCAGGGCCGATTCGCCCAGGGTGGTGGCCCCCAGGGTTCTTGCCACCCCCTTGAGGGAATGGGCCAGGCGGTATTGCGTCTTCCAGTCGCCGTTGGTTTGCGCCGCTGCAAAGTCGGCTTCGAAGTTCTTACCCAGGTTGTCGCGGAAGGACAGCAGCACCCGCAGCAACAGGGTGTGCATGCCATCGACGTGGGCCAGGCCGACAGCCATGTCGATGCCCGGGAAATCGGGAAGCGCGCTTGCGGCTTTTCCCGGTTCGGCCGGGGACGCCGTTGGAGGGGGAAAAGTCGTGGCCGGCGTTTCGACGTCCGGCAGGCATTGCGCCATCCGCTCGTAGAGCGTGTCCATGCTGATCGGCTTGGCGACATGGGCGTTCATGCCGGCCTCGAAACACTTTTGCTGGTCGGCGACGGTGGCATTCGCCGTCAGGGCAATGATCGGCAGTGCCTGGTATTCCGGTTGGGCGCGCAGCCGGCGCGTGGCCTCGTAGCCATCCATGATCGGCATCTGGCAGTCCATCAGGATCAGGTCTGGCTTCCGGTCCGCGACGGCTTGGAGGACCTCGCTGCCATTTCCGGCCAAGCGGGCGGACAGCCCCAGGTTGGCCAGCAGTTCGAGGATGACTTCCTGATTGATCTCGATATCTTCGGCCAGCAGGATGTCCAGATGGCGGAAACGCGCCCATTGCGCCGTTGCGCCCTTGCGCCGATCTATGGCCGGCGCCGCTGCCTTCAGGGCGCCGAGACATCGGGCCAGTTCGTCATGGAGGCGGCGCGCGGTGACCGGCTTGGCCAGCAGGCCGTCGATCTCGTGGCTGACGCTCTTGAGATCCGACTGGTGGCTGTAGGCGGTGACCAGCAGCATGGGAGGCGGTTCCAGGCCGCGGGCGGCGAAGGCCGCGTGCAATTGCCGGATGGCCTCGATGCCATCGACTTCGGGCATGCGCCAGTCGATGAGGCAGGCCAGGTAGTCCGGCACCGTGTCGGCTTTCACCCGCTCCAAGGCCTCCGCGGCGCTCCGGGCGGTTTCGACGCGGAGCCCGAGTCGTTCTATGAGGTGGCCCAGAATCCGCAGATCGACGGGGTTGTCATCGACCAGGAGGAGGGGACGCCCGGCAAGCCCGGCCAACCCTGCGGCGGATTGGGCGAGGCCGCGGCGGCGGTCCTGTCCGGTTACGCCGAGTTTGACGGTGAAGTGGAAGGTACTGCCCTTGCCGACCTCGCTATCCACCCAGATGCGACCGTGCATGGCCTCGACCAGATGGCGGCATATGGCCAGACCCAGGCCGGTGCCGCCATACTTGCGCGTGGTCGAGGTGTCGGCCTGGGTGAAGGGGCGGAACAGGTTGGCGACCTGTTCCGGGCTGATGCCGATACCCTCATCGCTGACCGCGAAGTGCAGTTCCGCCTCCGTTTCGCCGGCGCTCAGGGTTTCGACCCGGACGATGACATTGCCGCCGGTGGAGAACTTGAGGGCATTGGTGACCAGGTTGATCAGCACCTGCCCCAGGCGCAGGGGGTCGCCGATCAGCAACCGGGTATCGTCGTCGATGTCGTAGGTCAGCTCGATGCCCTGGTTTTCCGCCCGCAGGGCGACCACGCCGGAGATCTGGTCGAAGACATCCGCCAGCACGAAGGGGGTGCTTTCCATCTCCAGCCTGCCGGCCTCGATCTTGGAGAAGTCGAGGATGTCGTTGATGATGTGCAGCAGCGTGTTGGAGGCGGTCTTCAGCTTCTCCAGATAGTTGCGTTGTCGATCGGTCGGATCGGTGGCCAGCGCCAGGTCCGTCATGCCGATGATGGCGTTCATCGGCGTGCGAAGCTCGTGGCTCATGTTGGCCAGGAAACTGCTCTTGGCGACGTTCGCGCTTTCCGCCTGTTGCCTGGCGATCTTGAGATCGCGGGTGCGCTCCTCGACCAGTTCCTCCAGGTGGTCGCGGTGCCGGAGCAGTTCCTCTTGAAGTTGTTTTGCCTCGGTGATGTCTTCGTAGATGCCCAGGACCCCGATCACCTCATCGTCCGGGTTCTTCATGGGCACTTTGGAGGTGCGCAGCCAGAGGGTCCGGCCGTCCGGCGTGGTCTGGGGCTCCTCGAAGTTGATCCGGGGGATGCCGGAGCCGATGACCGTCCGATCATCGGCGCGGTACAGGTCGGCCTCGTGGGCCCAGCCCATCTGGTAGTCGTCCTTGCCGATCATGTCGGCGGGGCTGCCCTTTCCGGCATCCCGGGCAAAGGCGGGGTTGCAGCCGAGATAGTTCAGATCCATATCCTTCCAGAACACCCGCATGGGGACATGGTCGATGACGGCCTGCAGCAGGCTTCGGGAGTTCCGAAGGGCCAGTTCACTCTGGACCTGCTCGGTCACGTCCTGAACGGTGCCGACCGAGCGCAGCGGTCTGCCGGTCGCGTCGAAATCGGTCTGGCATTGTTCGTGGACATGCTTGACCCGACCGTCCGCCATGCGCAACCGGTGGTGGATCGAGTAAGGTTCGCGGTTTTTCAGTGAGTTGGCGTAGGCCGCGTTGACCGCCTCGCGGTCGTCCGGGTGGATCGCATAGAGAAAGGCCTCGTAACTGGCCGCGAACTGGGCCGGATCGATTTCGAAGATGCGATAGATCTCATCCGACCAGGTAAGCCGGTTGTTTGGAATGTCTAGCTCCCAGCTGCCAACCTTGGCCAGGCGCTGGGCTTCTTTCAGATCGTGCTCACTCTTGCGTAATGCCGTCTCGCTCCGCTTGCGTTCGCTGATGTCCACATGGGTGCCCACCATGCGCAGCGGCTGTCCGGCTTCGTCCCTGATCAGGGTCGCACGGGACAGGATGTCAACCCAGTGTCCATCCTTGTGCCGCATGCGGAATTCCACGGCAAAGCCGGCCGCCCTGCCGGCGATGCAGTCCTCGATCGCGGCCATGGTTGTTGTCCGGCTTTCCTCGTCCACCAATTGCTCCCAGGTGGAGAAGGCGTTTTCCAATTCGTTGTCGGCATAGCCCAGCATGGACTTCCAGCGGGGGGAGAAGTAAACCTGATGGGTCTGCAGATTCCAGTCCCAGAGTCCGTCGTTGGCGGCGTGAAGGGCCAGGTCAAAACGTTCTTCACTGGCGCGCAGGGCGTCTTGGATGCGTTTCTGCTCGGTAATGTCCTCGTAAACCCCAAGCACACCCATGACCTCGCCCTGCGGGTTGTATAGGGGGGCCTTGGAGGCACGCAACCATATCTTGTGGCCGTCCGGCGTGGTCAGAGGTTCTTCATAGCGTAGCCGAGCTTCGCCTATGGTCATGACTCGTAAATCATCGGCTCGGTACAGGTCGGCCTGGGAAGCCCAGGCCATCTGGTAGTCGTCCTTGCCGATCATGTCGGTGGGGCTGTCCTTGCCGGCATCCCGGGCGAAGGCGGGGTTGCAGCCGAGATAGTTCAGATCCCGATCCTTCCAATAGACCCGCATGGGGACGTGGTCGATGACGCTCTGCAACAGGCTGTGCGATCGACTCAGGGCATGAGACATCTCCGACAGGGCACGGTTGGCATGCTCCGCCTCATTCCTGGATGCCTCCAGGGCGAGAAGGGAGGCCTCCAGGCGGGCATGCTGCCGGCAGGCCAGCAGGGCGCTGGCCAACTTGTGGGCGAGCTGCTCGGTCTCCCGCACCAGATCGTCGGGCAGATGGCGGTGGGTCAGGATCAGTGCCCCGAACCCCGGTAACCGCCAGGCGTAATGACTCCGATCCGGTGCCGAAAGCAGGGGGATGGGTAGGGCGGATTCTTCCCCCGCCTCGGGCAGATGCGGTATGACCGGGGAATAATCCGCCTTGCGCGGCAGCATGTGCACCGGGCGGTAGTGGGGATTTTCACCCGGCGCGCGGGCCTCCAGCACGCAGACCGCGGTTGCACCCAAGCGCCGCAGGAACATGGGCAGGCATTTGCCCAGCATCCGTTCCTCGTTGAGATCGCCGCCGATGGCCATGGCGATCTCGTACAGGACCTCCCGTTGCAGCCAGTTATCCACGTTCATGGTGGGTAGGTCAGATCAGCGCCACCACGGACGTCTTGTTGTAGAACTCCAGATAGTCCTGGCCGCTGTTGGCGATCTCGCCGATGCTGAGGACGCCCACCATGGGCAGACCCGGCAGGCGGGCCGCCTCCATCTCCAGGCCGAATTCGTTCTCCAGGAACAACACCCTGGAGATGCAATCCACGAACAGTTCCATTTCAGGGCGCCTTCCATCCATCGAGGCCACGGCGTTGCTCCGCGCCTGGCCGGCGGCGGCAACCAGGGTGTCCCGGTTGCCGTTCAGGACATGCACGAAGGCCCCCGTGGGCACCTCCCCCACGCATACCAGCTTGCCGCCGTCGGCCATGATGGGGTCCCGCACGATGACCTCGGTGCCCAGCTTGGCGATGCCCAGGGGATAGGCCTTGGCAATGGAAAAGAAGTTGTCGCCGGTGAAGCGCTGGCTCGTGTGGGACTCGACGATCTCCCTGTAAACGTCGAAGGCAGGCCGCCAATCCAGGCTGACCACCACGTTACCGGCCGCCTCGGTCACCCGGCAGGCGCCGGCAATGGGCTGCCAGCCATGGGCGACGCCTATGCCGCTGGGGGTGTCCGTGTAGGCCAGCAAGGCGACATCCTGCTTCAGTCCGTCCGGCGTGATGACGCAAGGCTTCTGGACCAGACTGAGCGAACCGCCGCCGCCGCCCAGGTAGTTGATGGACAGCCCGAAATTGTTGAACAGGGCATCGATGAGGGCGCTGATGCGTCGGGAAAAGCCGTCCACCAGCACGAACATGGTGCCGGCCTCCAGGGCATCCGGAAAGGCCTCGTTCACCGACGACTCGAAATCCGTGTCGGGATCGGACAGGCCGCCGATCGTCGCCACTTGCACCGCCACCGGGAGACCGAGGGCCACGATGCCCTTCTCCATCCGCTCGGCCCCGTGCAGCACCTGGGGAAAGACCCCACCGAAGACGGGTTTGCCGGCACGCTTCAGGATGTCGTCCACATCCTCCGGCGTCCAGCCATTGCCGTCGACCGCCAGCACCAGCACCGACCCCACGGCCGGGTCGGCCTCCATCCGATCCAGCAGGCCACGCAGTCCTTGTGCCTCCGCCTCGCGTTCCACCAGGATATTCATGGGATCAGCCCCTCGGGAAAAGTCCGTCGTATCTCACGCCCCGGCGAGGCTCGGCCATCATCTCCGCCACCGCGTCTCGCCAGGCGAGGTAGTGGGCCGTCTCCTTGTGGGCGGCGGCTGCCTCGGCGCTGTCATAGGCCTCGTAGAGGATGAAGCGGGTGGGATCGGCAGCATCCCGAAGGATATCGAAGCGACGGTTGCCGGCTTCCCCGACGGATTGCAGGTGGTTCAGCCGACAGGCTTCGATGAAGTCGTCCACGGCTTCGGGTTTGACACGGACATGGACCAGCGTGACCTGCATTGTCTTTCCTCGGAAAAATGACCATCCCAGTGCATCAACGGACTTTCGTGAAGACTTCTTAATTGTTTCTACCCACCTGAAGGGCGGCTTCGGATCGTGGGGGGCGCGTGCCCCCCGTGAGTGGCTGGCTTTTCTTATCTGCGACCCACTCGTTTTTCCTAGTAGTGATTCTGCCTCAAGGCGGCCATGCAGGCGAATTACGGCGGCGTGAATGCACCCGATTGGTGCCTGGCGGGCCGTCCTTGGCCGGCGATGGTGCGGGCCGGCGTCCGCGGACCCCTAAAAAACGGCGTCCGCCGGGGGAGGGGGACGCCAACTTTCGATTGGAGACTGCGGTTTCGGCAGGATGCCTCAGGCCGCCACCGGCGCCTCGAAAGAGGCGGCATAGGCCCGTGGATCGCTGCCATCCCACACCTTCCCATCCATCAGCTTCGAGGCGCGCAGGTCCGAGTCCGGGAGGGGGACGCCCAGCCGGTCGGCGGCCTCGCGGTAGAGGGCGGTCTGATTGACGCGGCGGGCCACGGCAAGGTAATTCGGTTCCTGGTCCAGCAGGCCCCAGCGCCACTGCTGGGTGAGGAACCACATGCCGTCCGACAGCCAGGGATAGGTGACCGCGCCGTCGTCGAAGAAGCTCAGGGCATGCGGATCGATCCAGCGCCGGCCGAGGCCGTCGTCGTAGCGGCCGTGCAGGCGGTCCTGGATCAGCGCCCGCGGGACGTCCACGTATTCCGGCCGGGCCAGCAGGTGCGCCGCCTGGTCGCGGCCGGCGGTGGTGTCCAGATCGCGGGCCGCCTCCAGAACGGCCATCACCAGGGCGCGGGCGAGATCGGGTTGCCGGTCCACGCAGGCGCGGGTGCAGGCCAGCACCTTTTCCGGATGGTCCGGCCAGATGTCCTGGGTGGCGGCCACGGTGAAGCCGGCGCCGCGCTCGATGGCCAGGGCGTTCCAGGGCTCGCCGGCGCAGTAGCCATCGACGTTGCCCACCGCCAGGTTGCTTACCATCTGCGGCGGCGGCACCACCACGTTGTTGACGTCATCGAAGGGGTGGATGCCGTGGCTGGCCAGCCAGTAGTAGAGCCACATGGCGTGCGTGCCGGTGGGGAAGGTCTGGGCGAAGGTGTGGCGGCGCGGGTCGTCGCGCACCGCGCGGGCCAGCGAGGCGCCGTCGCAGACGCCCCGGTCGCTCAGCCGCCGCGACAGGGTGATGGCCTGGCCGTTGCGGTTGAGGGTCATCAGCACGGCCATGTCCTGTTGCAGACCGCCGATGCCCATCTGCACCCCATAGACCATGCCGTAGAGCATGTGCGCCGCGTCCAGCTCGCCGCTCATCAGCTTGTCGCGGATGGCCGCCCAGGAGGGCTCGCGGGACAGCACCAGCTCGAAGCCGTGCTTGCGGTCGAAGCCCTTGGCGGCGGCCATCACCAGTGGCGCGCAGTCGGTAAGGGGGATGAAGCCGACGCGCAGCTTCCGGGCGGGCGGGGCGGATTCGGACATGCGGGTTCTCCGTGGGGTGGTTTGGTGTGAACTCGCCCTGTTTCAGGCTGTCCTGGCCAGCTTGGGTTTGCTGTCCGAGCCGGCCTCACGCGACTTTTTTGCGCTGCCGATGTCCTCCACCTTGCGCTGCCGCTCGTACAGGAAGGCCAGCACTTCGTGGCGCAGGTGGTTGTAGTGGGTGTCGTCGGACAGCTCCACGCGCCTGCGCGGCCGCTCCAGGTCGATGGTCAGGATCTCGCCGATGGTGGCCGCCGGGCCGTTGGTCATCATGACGATGCGGTCGGACAGCAGCACGGCCTCGTCCACGTCGTGGGTGATCATGATCACCGTGTTGCCCAGTGCCCGGTGGATATCCATCAGGGAGTCCTGCAAGTGGGCGCGGGTCAGGGCGTCCAGGGCGCCGAAGGGTTCGTCCATGAGCAGCACCTTGGGTTCCATGGCCAAGGCACGGGCGATGCCGACGCGCTGCTTCATGCCGCCGGAGATCTCGTCCGGGCGCTTGTGCATGGCGTGGTCCATGTGCACCAGGTGCAGGTTGTGCTCGATCCAGGCCTTCATCTCCGCCTTTGTCTTTTTACCCTTGAAGACGCGCTTGACGGCCAGTTCGACGTTTTCGTAGGCGGTCAGCCAGGGCAGCAAAGAGTGGTTCTGGAACACCACCGCCCGCTCGGGGCCGGGGCTGTTGACTTCCTTGTCCTCCAGCAGTACGCCGCCCTCGGTGGCCTGGTAGAGGCCGGCGACGATGTTCAGCACCGTCGATTTACCGCAGCCGGAGTGGCCGATGAGGCTGACGAATTCGCCCTGGGCGATGTCCAGGCTGACCTTGTCCAGGGCGCGGAAGGGGCCCTTGGGGGTGGGAAAGTCGATGCAGACTTCGGAGAGCTGAAGATAGCTATTCATGTTGTGTACTCCTGTTTCTCGATTCCGTAGGGCGGATCAGCGAAGCGTCATCCGCCGTCACCGCAACACCGCGTTCTTGTCCCAGCTTACCCAGCGCTGCAGGAACAGCATGGAGCGGTCCAGCAGGAAGCCGATGAAGCCAATGGCCAGCACAGCCACCATGATGCGGGAGAGGGAATTGGAGCTGCCGTTCTGGAACTCGTCCCACACGAACTTACCCAGGCCCGGGTTCTGGGCCAGCATCTCGGCGGCGATGAGCACCATCCAGGCGATGCCCAGGGACAGGCGCAGGCCGGTGAACATGAGGGGCAGGGCGGAGGGCAGCACGATCTTGAAGGTGTGGGTGAGGGGGGGCAGGCTCAGTACCTTGCTTACGTTTAGCAGGTCCTTGCTGACGTTGGCCACGCCTACGGCGGTGTTCACCACCGTGGGCCACAGGCAGCACAAGAGCACCGTGAACATGGAGTTGAGGAAGGACTTGGAGAACAGGGGGTCGTTGGTGACGTACACCGCGCTCACCACCATGGTCACCAGAGGCAGCCAGGCCAGGGGTGAAACCGGCTTGAACAGCTGGATGAGGGGGTTGAAGGCGGCATAGACCGCCTCGTTCAGGCCGATGAGGATGCCCAGGGGAACGGCGATCATGGAGGCCAGGATGAAGCCGGCCATGACGGTGTAGAGGCTTGTGAATATCTGGTCCAGGAAGGTGCGCTTGCCGGTGTAGGGGCGGATGGTCACCTCCGCGCTGGGGTCGGCCGCCAGGGTCTCGGCGTTGCGCGCTTCTTGGCGTTCGTAGAATTCCACGGCCCGCTGGCGTTCCTCGTTGTGCTCGGCAATCAGATTGGTGGATTGCTCCCATACCTGGGTGGGGCCGGGGAACTTGCCCAGGGAGGTATCGATGAGCTGGGCGACGTTGTGCCAGATGAACAGGAACAGGACGATGCCGATGAGGGGCAGCATGAGGCCCTTGGCGAACTGTGCGACCTGGGCCGCGCTGGGCATCAGGCTGGCGGGGTTCTGGCGGAGGCTGGTGAGGGTGGCGATCATGGTCATTCCTTTTGATTCGTCTTTGCGTCCGCCCCGTACCCCTTGATACGGGGCGGTGTCGCAATGAAGGTCTGGCTGGCGTTACGGCTTGTCCTTGCCTTTCAGGCCGATCTTGAACTGGCTCAGATAGGCGTTGGGCTTCTTGCCGTCATAGGTGACGCCGTCGATGAACTCCTTCTGGGGCGGCTTGTAGCCGCTTTCCTTGGCGAAGTCGGGGAAGTCGCTGGCCTTCATCTTGCCTTCGGCGATCAACTCCTTGGCCGCCAGGGCGTAGATGTCCGGGCGGTACACCTTCTTGGCGATGTCCATGTACCAGCTGTCGGGTTTGTACTCGGCGATCTGGCCCCAGCGGCGCATCTGGGTCAGGTACCAGACCGCATCCGAGTAGTACGGGTACGTCGCGTTGTAGCGGAAGAACACGTTGAAGTCGGGCACGGCGCGCTTGTCACCCTTCTCGTACTCGAAGGTGCCGGTCATGGAGTTGTCGATCACGTCCACGTCGGCGCCCACGTAGTTGGGCTTGGCCAGGATGCGGGAGGCGGCGACGCGGTTGGCGTTGTTGTTCTCGTCCAGCCACTTGGCGGCGCGGATCATGGCCTTCACGGTGCGGATGTGGGTGTTGGGGTACTTGTCCGCCCAGGCCTTGGAGACGCCGAAGACCTTCTCCGGGTTGTTCTTCCAGATTTCGTAGTCGGTGATCACCGGCACGCCGATACCCTTGAACACGGCCTGCTGGTTCCAGGGCTCGCCCACGCAATAGCCGTTGATGGTGCCGGCTTCCAGGGTGGCGGGCATCTGGGGCGGCGGGGTCACGGACAGGAAGGCGTCGGCCTTGATCTGGCCGCTGGTGTCGCCCTTGTCCGGCGCGTAGTAGCCGGGGTGGATGCCGCCGGCGGCCAGCCAGTAGCGCAGTTCGTAGTTGTGGGTGGAGACCGGGAACACCATGCCCATCTTGAAGGGCTTGCCCTGGGCCTTGTAGGCATCGATCACCGGCTTCAGCGCATCCGCCTTCACGGGGTGCACGGGCTTGCCATCGGCGCCCTTGGGGATGTTCTTCTTCATCTCTTCCCAGACCGGCTTGGAGACGGTGATACCGTTGCCGTTCAGGTCCATGGAGAAGGCAGTGACGATGTCGGCCTTGGTGCCGTAGCCGATGGTAGCGCCCAGGGGCTGGCCCGCCAGCATGTGGGCGCCGTCCAGCTCACCGGTAATGACCCGGTCCAGCAGCACCTTCCAGTTGGCCTGGGCCTCCAGGGTCACATACAGGCCTTCATCCTCGAAGAAGCGCTTCTCGTAGGCGATGGCCAGGGGGGCCATGTCGGTGAGCTTGATGAAGCCGAATTTCAGGTCGGGCTTCTCGGGGGCACCCACGGCGCTATTGGCCTGCCCGCTGGTCAATGACAGCGCCAACACCAAGGGGGTCAGCAGGGCGGTCTTCAGTACTTGTCTTCTATGCATCATGGCTTTCTCCAAGGGTTAAGGTCCAACAACAGCATTTCTCTCCGGGAAGCACAGGCCAAAAAAAAGCGCCCACCGACACGTTTCACGTGCGGATGGACGCCGTTGTCCGAAGGCACCGTCACTGGTGCCGCATGGCTGTGAATCCCGATGGATGATCGCGGTTCGATATCCATATAGCAGGAGCCGTGCCAATCCCGGGTTGGTTGCCTATCCTAATGATTCCATGTGGAATGTTAGGGATTGCACGGAATCGGCCGGACTTGCTCCGCGCCCGTTCATGGTGCGGGATGCACCTGATTGGGGATGTATGTGTCCAATATCTGAGCAAGGATGCGCCCGGAACGCCCGGTCGCGCGTCAGAGCAGATGCGCGGCCTCGATGAGGGTCTCGGCCACCTCGCCGATCTTCTTGCCGGTGCGCATGGCCAGGTCGCGCAGTTCCTTGTAGGCCTGCTCCTCGCTGAGGCCGCGCCGCTTTATGAGGATGCCCTTGGCCTTCTCGATGTTTTTCCGTTCGGAGAGTTGGCGTTCGGTGTCGGCCAGGCGCGCGCTCAGTTCCTGGTGCGCCTCGAAGCGGGCGCAGGCCACCTCCAGGATGGGACGCAGGCGGTCGGGGGCCAGGCCGTCCACCACGTAGGCCGACACGCCGGCCTGGACGGCGGCGCGGATGGCCTGGCTGTCGCCGTCGCGGGTGAACATGACCACCGGCCGCGGGGCGTCGCGGGTGGTCAGGCTGATGTGCTCCAGGGTGTCGCGGTCGGGCGAGTCGGCGGCGACGATGATGATGTGTGGTTTGAGCCCCCGCACGGCCTGGGGTAGGTCGATGGATTCGCGCAGTTCACCGACCACGTTGTAGCCGGCCAGGGTCAGCGCGCCGCGCAGGTTTCGGCTGCGCTCGATATCGGCATCGACGATCATCACGCGCAGCGGTTCGTTGGCGGTGCCGGCCGGGGTGGTCCGTTCGCTGGGGGTCAAGGGGTTCGGGTGCGAGGCCGGATCGGGCGCGGCGGGCAGGGCCGGCGCCCGCGCCGCTCAGTGGCTCGCCTCCACCTCCAGTGCCTTGAGGCTTTCCTCCACGCCGGCGGCGTGGGTCAGGTTGGCCACGTTGTCCTTGGTGAAGAAGCCCTGGAAGTCGCCGAAGCGCTGCACGTATTCGATGATCAGGCTGGAATATTCCGAGGCGCTGGAGAAGATTTGCTTGAGGCCTTCCTCCTTGGAGCCGATCACGTCCAGCAGGAAGTCCTGGCCGCAGTCGCGCAGGCTGTCAACGACATAGTCGATGTGCGGTTTGCCGTCGATCTCGCCGTCGGCGACGGCCACCGCGACATGGTGCAGGCGCGGGCCGAAGTTGCGTACGAACTGCTCGGTGGGGCTGGGCAGCTTGAGCAGGTGGTTGACGAAATAGGGGTGGTTGGCGGCGGTGAACACCTTGGCCGGGCATTCCAGTTCGTTGGCGTGGTGCACGCTCTTGGTGACGTTGGTGGAGGAGTTCTGATCGGCGATGTCGTAGGAGCCCCAGTAGTAGTAGCTGGTCAGGCTGAGGTATTCGAGGATCGCCGCCTCGCGGTTCTGGCTATAGACGCGGGTGGCCAGGTGGTCGATGGGCAGCAGCATCTTGTCCAGGCCGAGCCTGGCCTGGTTTTCCTTGGCTTGCCGGTAGGCGGCGTTGACGTCGTCGCGGATGGTGCTCAGGCCGAGGGAATAGACGCGGATGTCGTGCTCGGGGCGTTCCCAGTAGCCGACGATGTTGTGGGTGTAGGGGCTGGGCTTGACCACCGACATGTTGCCGGGCAGTTCCAGTTTGCGGATCTGGTCCTGGTTGAAGAAGCGCACGTCGCGCGACTTCTGCATCTCCACCACTTCGTGCGGGTTCTGCACCCGGAACACCTCGCCCATGTAGCGGGAGTTGGGTTTGTGGGCGCCGATGGGATAGACCTCGTTGAGGCTGCGGAAGATGCCCCGGCTGTTGGGGTCCTTTACCTCTCGCACCAGCACGTCCGGCGCGTTCATGTCGATGCGCAGGATGTGGGTGAAATGGCCTTCCGACTCCAGGGTGACCAGATAGTGGTAAGGGGTCATCAGGCACAGCTCGCCGATGTAGGCCAGGGAGTTGCCCGGTTCGACGGTGATCATCAGGGCGTCGATCTGGCGGATCGCCTGGGTCAGGCCGCTGCGGTCGCGCTCTTCCAGCAGGCTGACCAGGAACTCCTCGAAGAAGGGCGAGTTCAGCTTGTCGCCGTAGCGGGGGAAGTTGAGGGAGGGGGTCATCATGTGCGTTGTGTGCGTCGCTGTCGGCTATTGGCTCACACCCGCCTCCATGGCGGGGGCGTGATGCAGGTCGAAGTACTGCCGCGCCAGGGCCGCGTGCACGTCACCCAGGTCAGCCTGGATCTGGTCCATGTACTCGTGCAGCACCACCGGTGCCAGGCCTTCCAGGCGCATACCGTCCAGGCGGCGCCAGGCGCGGCGCGAGGCCCGCATCGCTTCGTCGTGGCGGGGCAGCACCGACAGGCAGCCTTCGATCTCGTCCAGGCAGTGGCGCACGGTGCGCGGGAAGTGCGCGTCCTTGAGCAGGAAATTGACCACGTCCTTGCGGCGCACGTGCACGCCCACATGACGGCGGTACATCTGGTAGGCGGACATGGCGTTGAGCGTACCCATCCACAGCCGCTCCAGGGCCGGCACCGTCAGGGCCGGATCGGCCGGCAGCTGCACGGCGGAGTTCACATCGACGATGCGGGTGGTCATGTCGGCCCGCTCCACATTGCGGCCCAGCTTGAGGAACTGGTAGGGGATGTCGTGGCTCATGGAGCCCATGAGCAGGCCGATGATGGACTGGCGTCGTTCGATCACGCCGTTGAGCACCTGGTGGCGCAGGCCGCGGCCCTGGGTGGCGCGGCTGGCGTTGTCGCGGATGAACAGGTGCAGGTCGTTGATGCGCTCCCAGATCTCCATGGGCAGCACCTCGCGGAAGGTGCGGGTGTTCTCGCGGGCGTTGTGCAGGGAGGAGACGATGGAGCTGGGATTGCTCTCGTCGCGGACCAGGAAGTTGACCACGTTGTCTTCGTCGGCCTGGGCGTAGTGCTCGTGGAACAGGTTGTCCAGGCCGGCCACGCGGATCAGCACGTCCCAGCCGAAGAAGGCGCCGCGGGGCAGGTCCAGCAGCACCTGGGTGGTGGCGTTGATCAGCCGGGCGGTGTTCTCGGCCCGCTCCAGGTAACGGGCCATCCAGTAGAGGTTTTCGGCGACACGGGAGAGCATGTCAGTCCTCCGCCTCGACGATCCAGGTGTCCTTGCTCCCGCCGCCCTGGGAGGAGTTGACCACCAGGGAGCCGGCCTTCATGGCCACCCGCGTCAGGCCGCCGGTGGTGACGAACATCTGGTCGGATTGCAGCACAAAGGGACGCAGGTCCAGGTGGCGCGGCTCCATGTGGCCATCCACCAGGGTGGGGGCGGTGGAGATGGACAAGGTCGGCTGGGCCATGTAGTTGCGCGGGTTGGCGCGGATCAGCTCGGCGAACTGGTCGCGCTCCGCCTGGGTGGCGCGCGGGCCGATGAGCATGCCGTAGCCCCCTGACTCGTTGGCCGGCTTGACCACCAGCTTGTCCAGGTTGGCCAGCACATATTCGCGTTCGTCGTCGTACATGCACAGCCAGCTGGGCACGTTGGGAATGATGGGGTCCTCGCCCAGGTAGTACTTGATGATCTTGGGCACGAAGGCATACACCACCTTGTCGTCCGCCACCCCCGCGCCCGGCGCGTTGGCGATGCCCACCTGGCCGGCGCGCCAGGCGCGCATCAGCCCCGGCACCCCGAGCGCCGATTCGGGCCGGAACACCTCGGGGTCGAGGAAGTCGTCGTCGATGCGCCGGTAGATCACGTCCACCCGGCGCAGGCCGGAGACGGTATTCATATAGACCCGGTCGTCCTCCCTCACCACCAGGTCGGAGCCCTCCACCAGGAAGGCGCCCATCTGCTGGGCCAGATAGCTGTGCTCGAAATAGGCCGAGTTGTAGATGCCGGGGGTGAGCACGGCGATCACCGGCCGTTCGTCCGGGTGCAGGTCGCGGCGCGGAGAGAGGGCGGCCAGGGTGTCGTAGAGCTGGGTCGGGTAATCGTCCACCGGCAGGATGCTGATGGCGCGGAAAATTTCCGGGAACAGCCGCTTCATCAGCTGGCGGTTCTCCAGCATGTAGGAGACGCCGGACGGCACGCGCAGGTTGTCCTCCAGCACATAGACCGTCCCGTCCCGGTCTCGCACCAGATCGGTGCCGCAGATGTGCGCCCAGACACCAAAACGGGGCGTGATGCCCCGGCATTGCTCGCGGAAATTCTTCGAGCCGGACAGCACTTCCAGGGGAAAGACGCCGTCGCGGACGATCCGCTGCTCGTTGTATAGGTCGTTGATGAACAGGTTCAAAGCCGTGAGCCGCTGCTTCAGGCCGGCCTCGATGCGCGCCCACTCGCCGCGGGCGATGACGCGGGGAATGATGTCGAACGGCCAGGCGCGGTCGATGTTGCCGGCGTCGCTATAGACGGTGAAGGTGATGCCCATGGTCATGATGGCCGCTTCCACCGCCTGGCGCCGGGCTTCCAGTTCGCCGGCATCCAGCCCGTCGATATGCCTGAACAGCACGCGCGCGGCGGGCCTGGGCTGGCCGTCGGCGTCCACCAGCTCGTCGTAGGCGGGGTTGTCCGAATAATTGCGCAGTTCAATCCGCATACGGGTTCGCTCGAAAAGGTTGTCCGGGTATGCGTTTATTGAGCAAGGAACGGGCCACCTCATCGGAAGACCTGTGATGTCTTATGCGGGCAAAGAAAATTGGGCCTGGACGCGACAAGGCCGGATAGCCCCCGTATCAAAACTGTGTTTGAATCTTGATCGAACTTCAAGGTTATTCACTGCCATGACTTACTGCGTCGCCATCAACGTTGACCAGGGATTGGTGTTCTGCTCCGACTCACGCACCAACGCGGGCACGGACAACGTCAGCACCTATTCCAAGATGCACACCTTCCACTGGCCGGGGGGGCGTTTCTTTTGCCTGATGTCGGCGGGCAACCTGGCTACCACCCAGGCGGTGGTGAAGAAGCTCAGGGCAGACGTCAGCAATGCACTGGTGCCCAACCTGCAAACCGTGACCACCATGCAGGAAGCGGCCGACTACGTGGGCATGGTCAGCACCATGGTGCAGAAGTCGCAGAGCGAACGGGACACCGCCAACACCAACTTCGAAGCCAGCTTCATCTTCGGCGGCCAGATATCCGGTGAGCCCCCGGAGATATTCCTGGTCTATCCGCAGGGCAACTACATCCACGAATCCGGCGAACACCCCTTCCTGCAGATCGGCGAGATCAAGTACGGCAAGCCCATCCTCGACCGGGTGGTCAAACGCGACGTGTTCCTGGAGCGTGCCGCCCGCTGTGCCCTGGTGTCCATGAATTCCACCATCCGCAGTAACGTCACCGTCGGCCCGCCCGTGGAACTGCTGATCTATGAGCGCGACAGCCTGGCCGCCGGACGGCGTCTGTACTACACGGACGACGACCCCTTCGCGCGCCAGTTCTCCGATTCCTGGAACCGGGGCCTGATCATGGCCCTGGAAATCCTGCCCAGGTTCGAGTGGGAGAAGGAGGGGTTGGAGGAGGGCGAGGAGGCCCAAGGCGAGTCGCGGGTCTATTCCTTCCCCACCTCGGGCTGAACCGCGGCCCGTTCCCGCCGGGCCGCATCCTTTCTCCATTATCACCCCGGACAGGGCCGGACCGGCTCGGCACGCCCCTTGCTATTCATTGCGGGCAGCCCACCCACACGGAGCCAGCATGTCCATCCACGTCGCCATCCGGCACGTCACCCATTACCGCTTCGACCGCCCGGTCACCCTCAGCCCCCACGTCATCCGCCTGCGGCCCGCCACCCACAGCCGCACGCCCATCCACGCCTACAGCCTGAACATCCTGCCGGAGAAGCACTTCATCAACTGGCAGCAGGATCCCTTCGGCAACTGGCTGGCGCGCCTGGTATTCCCGGAGCTGACGCGGGAGCTGAAGGTGGATGTGGAAGTGATCGCCGACATGACGGTGATCAACCCCTTCGATTTCTTCATGGAGGACACCGCCGAGCACTGGCCCTTCGCCTACCCGGATGCACTGAAAAAGGAACTGGCGCCCTATCTCGAGGCGGACGAGAACGGGCCGCGCCTGGACGCCTACCTGGCTGGCATCCCCCGGCAGAAAAAGCACACGGTGGACTTCCTGGTGGACCTGAACCGCGACCTGCGGCAGGCCATCGGCTACACCATCCGGCTGGAACCGGGGGTGCAGACCTGCGAGGAAACCCTGGCGCGGGCCATCGGCTCTTGCCGTGACACCGGCTGGTTGCTGGTCCAGATATTGCGCCACCTGGGCCTGGCGGCGCGTTTCGTGTCGGGCTACCTGGTGCAACTCACCCCGGACGAGAAGTCCCTGGACGGCCCCTCGGGCACCGACCACGACTTCACCGACTTGCACGCCTGGGCCGAGGTGTATGTGCCGGGCGCCGGCTGGATCGGCCTCGACCCCACCTCCGGGCTGTTCGCCGGCGAGGGCCACATCCCCCTGGCCTGCACGCCCCACCCCACAAGCGCCGCCCCCATCGATGGGATGACCGGCAAATGCGAAGTGACGTTCAGCTACAGCAATGCCGTCACCCGCTTCAAGGAAGACCCCCGCGTCACTAAGCCCTACACCGAGCCCCAGTGGGAGCAGATACGCGCCCTGGGCCGGCTTGTGGACGCGCGCCTCGCCGAGATGGACGTACGCCTCACCCAGGGCGGCGAGCCCACCTTCGTGTCCATCGACGACATGAACGCGCCGGAATGGAACACCGCCGCCCTGGGCGAGCACAAGCGGGAGCGGGCCGAGGTGCTGGTGCGCCGCCTCAAGACACGCTTCGCCCCCGGCGCCCTGCTGCACACCGCCCAGGGCAAGTGGTACCCGGGAGAGCCCCTGCCCCGCTGGGCACTGGGCCTGTTCTGGCGCAAGGACGGGGTGCCGGTATGGCGGGATGACCGGCTGCTGGCCGAGGCCTACAAGGACTACGGCCATACCCACGAGGATGCCCGGCGCTTCGCCGAGAGCCTGGCCCGCCACCTGGGTCTCGGCACCCGTTATGTGCAACCTGTCTTCGAGGACACCCTCCACCATTTGCAGAGGGAGGCGGAACTGCCTCCCAACCTGGACCTGGCCCGGGCCGATCTGAAGGGCGACCTGGAGCGGCGCAGGCTGGCCGACAAGCTGTCCCGTGGCTTGGACACCCCGGCCGGCTACGTCCTGCCCGTGGGCTGGAACTGGAGTGTGGGTTGCTGGTATTCGGCGCCCTGGGAACTGCGCCGGGAGCGGCTATACCTGGCCCCAGGCGACTCCCCCGTCGGCCTGCGCCTGCCCCTGCAATCCCTGCCCTGGGTGGACGAGGACGAGGTGGAATGGGTGGGTGAGACCGACCCCTTCGAGGCCCAGCCGCCCCTGGCGGATTTCCACGGCGAGGTGGCCGTCCGATATTTCCATGTGGACCAAGCCGTCGAGCCACATCCGGAGATCCACCCTCAGCCCTCTCCCCCAGCCCCTCCCCCCTGGGGGGAGGGCTGCGCGGCAGCGCGGGAGAGGGCAGACGCGGGCACGCCGAAACCCATCCTCCCCAACGTCGCCGTGCCCCACACCGCCGTGAGCCTGGAGACCCGCGACGGCTGCCTGCACATTTTCCTGCCCCCCCTGCACCGGCTGGAGCACGCCCTGGACCTGATCGCCGCGGTGGAGAAGACCGCCGCCGGCCTGAACCTGCCGGTGGTGGTGGAAGGCTACGCGCCGCCCTCCGATGGCCGCCTGGAAAAGCTGCTGGTCACCCCGGACCCGGGGGTCATCGAGGTGAACATCCACCCGGCCCGTTCCTGGGACGAACTGGAGGCCAACACCGACGCCCTGTACGAAGAGGCCCGCTTGTCCCGCCTGGGCACCGAGAAGTTCATGTTGGACGGCCGCCACACCGGCACCGGCGGCGGCAACCACGTCACCCTGGGCGGTCCCACGCCGGCCGACAGTCCCTTCCTGCGCCGGCCCGACCTGCTGCAAAGCCTGGTCACTTACTGGCAGCACCACCCCAGCCTGTCCTACCTGTTCTGCGGCATGTTCATGGGCCCCACCAGCCAGGCGCCCCGCGTCGATGAGGGCCGCGCCGACGCCTTATACGAACTGGAGATCGCCTTCGGCCAAGTGCCGTCGGGCGGCACCAACCAGCCCTGGATCGTGGACCGGCTGTTCCGCAACCTGCTCACCGACCTGACCGGCAACACCCACCGGGCCGAGTTCTGCATCGACAAGATGTATTCCCCCGACTCCGCCGCCGGCCGCCAGGGCCTGCTGGAGTTCCGCGCCTTCGAAATGCCGCCCCATGCCCGCATGAGCCTGGCCCAGATGCTGCTGCTGCGCGCCCTGGTGGCCCGCTTTTGGGCCCAGCCCTACAGGAAGCCCCTGGTGCGCTGGGGCTCCGAGCTGCACGACAAGTGGATGCTGCCCCACCACCTGTGGCGGGACCTCGGGGAGGTGCTGGCCGAGCTCACCGAGGCCGGCTACCCCTTCGACCCGGAATGGTTCGCCCCCTTCCTGGAGTTTCGCTTCCCCCGTTTCGGCGGCCTGCGCCTGGGCGACATGGAGCTGGAGCTGCGCGCCGCCATCGAGCCCTGGCTGGTGCTGGGCGAGGAAGCCACCCGCCAGGGCACTGCCCGCTTCGTGGATTCCTCGGTGGAGCGCCTGCAGGTCAAGCTCACCGGCATGACCGACGGCCGCTACGCGGTGGCCTGCAACGGCCGCCGCGTGCCCCTGCGGCCCACCGGGGTGAACGGCGAATACGTGGCCGGCGTGCGCTATCGGGCCTGGCAGCCGCCCTCCGCCCTGCACCCCACCATCGGCGTGCACTCGCCCCTGATCTTCGACCTGGTGGACACCTGGAACAGCCGCAGCGTGGGCGGCTGCAGTTACCACGTCATGCACCCGGGCGGACGCCACTACGAGCATTTCCCGGTGAATGCCTACGAGGCCGAATCCCGGCGCCACAAGCGCTTCTACGATTGGGGCCACACGGCCGGGGTGTTCACGCCACCGCCCTGGGTGGACGTGCTGGCCCGCTTCGCCGAGGACGCCTCGCGCCTGGGGCCCATGGTCCCGCCGGCGGAGGAGCAGCCCGGGGAATATCCCTGCACACTGGATTTGCGCCGCTGACCGCTTCACCTGCTCCGGGCTGAAATCTGCCGCCGCCCGGATACATGATCGCGCTCCGTTGGATGGTAATCAGGTCGATGCGGACAGCCACGCCGGCCCGGCATGGCGGGGCCGGCCGCCTGTGGCAATATCCGGCCATCCCATCCAGCCCGAACCCCAGACCATGATCGACTTCGACAGCAAGGCCCGTCAGTGGGACCAGAACCCGGTATTCATCGAGCGCGGCGAGAAGATCGCCGCCGCCATCCGCGCCGCCGTGCCCCTCAGCCGGGACATGCGCGCCCTGGACTACGGCAGCGGCACCGGCCTGCTCAGCTTCCCCCTGCGCGACGCCCTCGGCCACATCACCCTCAAGGACAGCTCGGCCGGCATGCTGGAGGTGGCGCGGGAAAAGATCGCCGCCCAGGGCGTGACCAACATGACGGTGCGCCAGGCCGACCTCACCGCCGAGCCCATGCCGGAGGAGCGCTACGACCTCATCTGCTCCGCCATGACACTGCACCACATCCCCGACACCCGCCACATCCTGGCCGTGTTCCACGGCCTGCTCAGCCCCGGCGGCTGGGTCTGCATCGCCGACCTGGACCGGGAGGACGGCAGCTTCCACGGCTCGGAGGTGGACGTGCACCACGGCTTCGACCGGCAGGCCCTGGCCGGGCTGGTGACCGCCGCCGGTTTCGGCGAAACGCGCTTCGAGACCGTGTTCGAGATCGTCAAGGAGACCGAACAGGGTAGCCGCGCCTATCCCGTGTTCCTGATGGTGGCGCGGCGGGGGTAGGCGAGGGCGAGGACATGACTCCCCTCTCCCACGGGGAGAGGGGTCGGGGGTGAGGGAGCGCCTGAAAGGCGCCTTGCCCCTTGCCAGCGACACCAGCAAGGCGTAGAAATCGAGAAAACAAGACGCCCAGGGAGGCGCCCCATGCAGCACCCCCCAACCGCCCCGACGGACCCCGCCGCCAAGTGCATTGGCTAAGATAAATTGGATCGAGCAACCGCGAAAAAGGTGGTCTGCCCCCTTGTTTACCCTTATTTAAGAACCATAGGGGGCATGACCCTTCGTTCCTTGCGACTTCCAAACCCAGCCCACCCCTTGGTCGCCTCGGCCCCTGCCAGCACCTGGGTGCCGGGCAGCCGGGGCCGTTGCCGGGGGACTGATATGGCCGGTAATGATTGCGGGATCGGTGACGAGATGACGCATGTCTCCACCCCCTAGTGGCCCCGCCGCCCAAGCCGTAATGGACCTGCTTCCCCCCGCCGGACCTCTCCTCGCCTTCCTGGCCGCAAGCCTGGTGCTGGCCCTGACGCCAGGACCGGGGGTGCTCTACATCGTCGGCCGCAGCCTTTTGCAGGGACGCGGCCACGGCCTGGCCTCGGTGGCCGGCGTGGCGCTGGGCAACCTGGGCAACGCGGTGGCCGCCGCCCTGGGCCTGGCGGCGCTGTTCCGTGTTTCAGCCCTGGCGTTCGAGCTGGTGAAGTTCGCCGGCGCCGCCTATCTGGTGTTTCTGGGCGTGAAGGCCCTGCGCGCCGCCGCCTCGGCCGAGGTCCCCGTTGCCGCGCCCGCCCGCCTTGGCCGGGTGTTTCGGGAAGGCTTGGTGGTGGCCTTGCTGAACCCGAAGACGGCCGTATTCTTCCTGGCCTTCCTGCCCCAATTCATGAGTTCCGGCCAACCGGCCGGACAGGCCCTGCTCCTGGGTTGCCTGTTCGTGGCCATCGCAGCGCTGACAGATTCCATCTACGCATTGGCCGCCGGCGCCCTGGCGTCCACCCTCCGGAGTGCCGGCCTGGCCCGACGGGGCGGGCGGGTGCTGATGGGCCTCACCTTCATCGGCCTGGGCCTGTTCACCGCCCTGAGCGGTTCGCGGCGGCCCCTGTCTTCATGAACGGTGCCCGTCTGGTATGGGGGGGTGGGCCCGGCCTGGCACGCCTGCTCCTTCCCCTGCTTTTCCTCTTCCTGCTGGGGCTTGCCCGCCCGGCGGCGGCCTTCGACGCGCCCGCTTTCCAGGGCGACGTGCTGGACGAGGCGGGCCTGCTGACGGATGCCGAGCGCCAGACCCTGCTGGAGCGCATTCGCAGGCTCCGGGACGAGAGCGGCATCTGGGCGGCGGTCTATGTGGCACGGGGGCTCCAGGGTGAGTCCATCGAGGCGGCGGCTTCGGTGACCTTCGAGAAATGGCGGCTGGGCCTGGCGGGCAAGGACAACGGCCTGCTGGTGCTCATCGCGCCCGCCGAGCGGCGCATGCGCATCGAGGTGGGCTACGGCCTGGAGGGTTTTATCACCGACGCCTTCAGCAAGCGGGTGATCGACGAGCTCTACCAGCCCGCGTTCCGCGAGAACCGCTTCGCGGAGGGCATCATGTGGGGCTTCCAGGCCATGGCGAACATGGCGAGGGGCGAGGACATGGCGCCGCCCCCGTCCGACGCGGCGGTGGACTTCGACGGCGCGGCCTTCGTGGAGGCCTACCTGACCACCATCGGCGCCAATATGGTTCCCCCGGTCCTGTTCCTGCTGGCTCGCCGGTATGGCAGGGCCAAGGGGCGCACCGACGCGGACGAGGGGGACTACAAGGGCATCTTCATCATCTTCGGGTTCTTCGGCCTGTTCTTTGGACTGTTCTTCGCCGTGTTCGGCCTGGACGGCGTCTCAGATCCGGAGGCCCTGCCCATCCTCATCGGCATGAACGCGCTGTTCGCTGGCGTGTTCTCGATCCCCTTCCTGGCCAAGGCTCGCCGCTATCTTTCCGAAGCGGCCTTCCGCCGCTGGCGGGCGGAACAGCGGCTGATGCGCATGCGCCGGCGTTCCCCGGAAAAGCGCCGGATGTTCGGGGTCTGGTTCGATCCGTCGGAGGTCACGGTGAGCCGGGGCGGCATCAAGCCGGAGCCGAGGAGTTCCTCCGGCTCCTCCTCGTCCTCCGGATCGAGTTCCTCTTCGGGGGGCGGGCGCTCCGGCGGCGGCGGCGCCTCGGGAAGCTGGTAGCTCCAGCCGAAGAGCAATAGGGGACCACTGTATGACTGATCGCCATGGCACTCACCATCATCCCCGACATCGCTCGTTCCCGCGGCGGACTTGTTCTGGACAGCCAGGACAGCCTGGTTCTACTGAAGAACGCGCTGGATAGGGATGGACACTGACTGATGCGTCCGGCCATTCGATCCATGGACCCGGCGGCCGAGTACTGGTTTGCCGAGGGCTGCCACATCAACGAGCTTTCCAACTCCGACGCGGACCCGGCGGTCTCCATCGCACGGGCGCGGGTGGCGCCCGGTGTGACCACCCGCTGGCATCGCCTCGGCGGCACCACGGAGCGCTATGTGCTGCTCTCCGGACGGGGCCGGGTGGAGGTGGGCGAGTTGCCGCCCCGGGAGGTGGGGCCGGGGGACGTGGTGTTCATTCCCCCTGGCTGCCGCCAGCGCATCACCTGCCTGGGGCAGGAGGAACTGGTCTTCCTGGCCATCTGCACGCCCCGCTTCCGGCCCGAGGCCTACGAGGACATCGATTCGGCACCGAGAGGAGGTTAGCCCGGAGTAGGCCGTAGGCCGGGGATGCGCGGTGAGACTTCAGGGATGCAAGAGTGGGTGCGCCAGATGACCCCCTGATCACTGTTGTCGGAAAAACTTACATTTGCGCTGTTACCGGCCCGGCCTCGGCATTAAGCCCTTTCCTTACTTGTTGAGCGGACATGCTTTGTTATTTCGGACAAGCAGGTGGCATTTATATTGCTCCATGGTTGAAACGTTGGTGATCGGCCAACGTCCGGCGCTGGCGCCCCAGGGTACAACAAGCCTTCGGGGCCAGCCGGGAACCGAAAAGACCAACCGTTCACCCCGCCGCAATGGGGGTATTTTGGAGCTACGAATGAAGAAGAATGCGCTCTTTGCCGCCCTGTTGGCCGGCGCCTGCCTGTCCCATCCCGCCCTCGCCGCCTCGTACCAGATCACCGTCAGCGGCACGCTGGACAAGGCCTTCTCGGGCACCCACGACCCCGGTTTCGGCCATGATCTGACCGGCTGGCTGGGCATGTCCTATTCCCTGAGCTTCATTCTGGACAACGATCCGGCAAACGCCATCGCCCTGGGGACAGAGGCCTGGGACGACGTGCCTGGCAATATCGATCATTGGTGGGCGTTTGATCCGTCCGGCGTGTACAAGGTCCGACTGGTTGTGGATGGGGTATCGGTCCTGTCCGGGAACGACTTCTACAGCAACGGACTGGTCAGCATGAACGACCAGTGGGTGCCCGCCGGCCCGCCCGAACTGCCATCCGGGATACCTGGCGACCGGGCCTATGACGGACTGTTCCTGGAGACGGGCCACTTCGTCGGTTGCGAGGGTGGCGCGGCCTGCGATTGGAACAATCCCAACATCGTCTATGAGCATCTGTGGATCGGCGCGGACCACGTCTGGTCTGACCTGGCCAGCATCCCCGACAACAACCTGCCCGATCTGCTCAATGCCGCGCCATCCTTTGCCGGCGCGGTGTACGCGAGCGTGTTCATCGAGGCCGGGCGCTGGAGCCCGAACGGTTTGGTGGATACCACGGTGTATGCCATCAACGGCAGAGTGGACAGCGTGACCGTCACGCCCGTTCCCGCCGCCCCGGTGCCGGAGCCCGAGACCTACGCCTTGCTGCTGGCCGGACTGGGCCTGGTGGGGTGGCGGCTGCGAGGCCGGTGCTGAGCGTTGCGCACGGCCTTGGATCACGGGGCCGCGGTCAGCCTTTGCGCAGGCGTGCCTGGAGCAAATCCCGCAACACGCCCAGACTGGCCAGTTCCGGCTTGGTAAGCCGCGCGTCGTCCCGCTGTTGGCCGAAGATCAGGCCAATGGCCTTGCCGCCGCTGGTGGTCATGGGCAGCAGGAAGAAGGGGTGCAGGCTGTGGGCGCGCACCCAGGCGGGCAGGTGGGGGACGGCTTTGCCGTCCCTGGGGTTGTCGATGTAGATATCCACCTTCTTGGCCAGGGCGATCTGGGCCAGGTCGTCGCCTTCGGCCAGGGAGATGGCCGTGCCTTCCAGATGGCTGGGTTCCCTGGATGCCAGGGTGACCCTGGCCATGAAGACGTGGCGGTTGGCGTCCAGGATGAATACGGCGCTGCGGTCCAATTCCAGGGCACTGTGGGCAACCTCCAGCACGGTGCGGGTGATCTCCATGGCCTTGCCGCCCTCCACGAGGGCCTGGCGCACGTCGCGCAGTCCGATCTGGAGGCGGGCCATGGGCGTGCCGGGAGGGGTCTCCTGCACCGCTGCGTGGGTGGGTGTGGTGGCGGGGGCGGGCTCGGCGCGGGGAAGCAGGATCTTGGCCATGAGGGATTCGCTGCCGGACTGCTCGGTGGCGGACTTGACCGCCTGCACCAAGGCGTCGTCGTCACAGCCCAGATGGGGCGCGAATTTCGCGGCCAGAGCCATCTGCCGGCGCTCGGCTTCCTCGCCCAGGGCGCTACCCAGGATGGCGGCGGATTGGTCCGAGAACCGGGTCAGGGCGGAGAGCCAGGCATCCTCCTCGCTTTTCGCCGCGTCGGGTTCGTCCAGCATGGTGCGCACGATGCGCACCGGCAGGCGCCATTGTCGGGCCATGTGGGCACCCAGTTGCTCCAGGGTCAGGCCCAGGACGGATTGGGCCGCCTGGTTTTCGTCCTGGCCTGACTGGACCATGGCTTCGATGCGGGACCATTCCTCGGGCAAGAAAAAGGCGGTCAGGAGACGGCCGAGGCGATACAGGAGGGTGCAGACGACGCCCAGTTCACCGTTGCGCGCCTGGAGATTGGAAAGCACCGAGGAGGCCATGGAGCCGGCCATGAGGCTTTGCGCCAGGGCCCGTTCGGCGGCTGGGGTGGCCGAGGCGAGGTCGCCCATGGTGCCGATGAGCTTGGCCCCCAGGGCCAGGTGGGCCACCGCTTCGAAGCCCAGCACCGTGACCGCGTGGGAGACGGTGGAGACGTCCCGGGAGATGGCGGCGTACATGGCGGAGTTGGCCAGGCGCAACACCTTCTGGGTGAGGGAGACGTCGGTCAGCACCGCGTTGATGAGGGGGGTGGTGTCCTCTTCGCCCTGCTCCAGGGCATCCACGATCACCGCCACGGAGTGGTCCAGGGCGGGGAAGCCGCCGGCCTCGTTCATGCGCTGCACGAGACGGTCCAGCAGGGCCTGGATTTCGGGCGTCTCCGGCGGGAGGGCTATTTGCGCGGTATCCATTTACCCGTGTCCACGTTGGACTCAACGGCCGCTGCCGGGGCGGGCCGCCCCAACAGAAAGCCCTGGATCAGGTCGCAGCCCCTGGCCTGCAGGATGGCCAGTTGCCCGTCGGTCTCGACGCCCTCGGCCACCACCTTGAGGCCCAGTGCCTTGGCCAGGCTGAGAATGGCGCTGACGATGGCTTGGTCGCTGCCGTCATGGCCCAGGTCCCGGACGAAGGAACGGTCGATCTTCAGGCTGCTCAGCGGAAAGCGCTTCAGGTAGGCCATGGAGGAGTAGCCGGTGCCGAAGTCGTCCACCGAGATGCGCACGCCCTGCTCCCGCAGCTGGTCCAGCACGCTCGCCGCCTCGGCCGGGTCGTGCATCAGCTCGCCCTCGGTGATCTCCAGGGTCAGGCAGTCCGCTGGCAGGCCGGATTCCCGCAAGGCATTGCGCACCAGGCCGGCCAAGTCCTTGTGGCGGAATTGATGGGGGGAGAGGTTGACGGAGATGCTCAGCCGCGTGTCCCAGGCCTTGTTCCAGTTGGCCATTTGGTGGCAGCTGGCGCGCAGCGACCAGGCCCCCAGCAGGCCGATGAGGCCGTTCTTTTCCGCCAGGGGGATGAATTCCGCGGGCGAGACGTTGCCCTGGCCCGGCGAGGTCCAGCGCATGAGCGCCTCGAAACCGACCAGGCCGCCGTCCTGGGCACGGAACAGGGGCTGGTAATGCAGGTCGAATTCGCCGTTCTGGAAGGCGTCGTACATGCGCTCTTCCAGCAGCACGCGCTGGCGCAGCACCGTGCCGCCCTCCGGGGCATAGACGAGGCAGCGGTTTGGCCCGGACTCCTTGGCCAGGGTCAGGGCCATGTCGGCGCACTTGAAGAGCTGCTGGCCGTCCGTGGCGTGTTCGGGAAACTGGGCCAGGCCGATGCTGGCGGTGACGTGCAGGTGGGTGTCGCCGTGCTGGAAGGGCCGTTGCAGGGCGCTCTGGAGCTTGCGCGCCACGTTCAGGGCGGCCTGCCGGTCGAAGGTGTCCCGCAGGATCACCGCGAATTCGTCGCCGCCGGTGCGGGCCACCTTGTCGGCGGCGCGCAGCGTGCCCACCAGCCGTCGGCCGGCCTCGACCAGCAGCCGGTCGCCCACCGCGTGGCCCAGGGCGTCGTTGACCTTCTGGAAACCGTCCAGGCCCAGATGCAGCAGGGTGAATCCGCTTCCCGGCGCGGGCGGGGCGGCGCACAGGTCGGCCAGCTGCCGCAGCAGGCTGTCCCGGTTGTGCAGGCCCGTCAGGCCGTCCTGGGCGGGTCCGGTTTCCCCGGAAGAGGGAGGCGACAGGCAATCACGCGGATCCCAGGCGGCGAACAGCAGTTCCTGATGCGTTCCGGTGTGCATCAGGCTCAATACCCGGGCCAGCACTCGCACGCTGCCCGTGCCGCCGCGCAACATGCGCAGGGAGAGCCGGCGGGGTTCGTGGTCCTGGGCGGCCGCCAGGGCCTCTCGCAGAGCGGGCCGGTCTTCCGGCGCGATGGCGTCGAACAGGCTGTGTCCTTTGTCGATCAGATCCGCCGGCTGGCGCAGCCAGGCCAGGCCCTGGGGAGAGACGAAGCGCAGGGTGCCTTCAGGGCTGACCCGGGCCAGGAAATCCGTCAGCCGGTCCGCCAGACGGTCCGTGGCGCTGGCTGCAGGGGGGGAATGGGTGGTGGGGGAGATCGGGGTTGGCACCGGTCGATCAGGCTCTTCGCGTTTGCGTCAGGGTTGTCATCGGCTATTTCGCGGCCAACTAAAGGAAAATTTGGCGTGTATCGCCACGGATGAGACGGATTCTTCCCGCAACGCGTTAAGTATTGCATCGAACCCGGTGAAAACAAGGCTGTTTGTACCGCGATAGGCCCACTGTGACTGGGGTTAAGGGATGGGCCTACGTCTCGCGCCGAGCCGCCCGCGGATGGCCGCCGGTCGGTACGGAATCCATTCAGTTCAGGCCGGCGTAGCCCACCAGCCCGGCGGCCAGCCGGACCAGGCCATAAACGGCCCAGGATGCCGCCCGCCGGTACCAGGGCTGGCGCCGCCAGAGCCGGGCATGCAGCGGTCTGGCGCGTTCGCGGATGGCCTGGTGCAGGCTGCGCCGCAGCTCATCGGTGAAACGGCAGTCGCGCACGAACACGTTGCCCTCGCGGGCCATCACCAGGCTGAAGGGGTCGATGTTGCTGGAACCCACCGTGGACCAGTCCTCATCCACCGTGGCTACCTTGGCGTGCAGGTAGCTGGCCCGGTATTCGTGGATCTCCACGCCGTTTTCCAGGAAGTGGCCGTACAGGGCCTGGGCGGCCAGCAGATAGAGGCGGTGGTCGGTGGCGCCCTGCATCAGCAGGACCACCCGCACGCCGCGCCGGGCGGCCTGGATGAGCGCCTGGCGGAAGCGGCGGCCGGGCAGGAAGTAGGCGTTGGCGATGAGGATCTCTTCCCGTGCGGCGCGGATGGCGTCCAGGTAGGCGGATTCGATGGCGCGCCGGTTGCGCAGGTTGTCGCGCACCAGGAAGGCGGCGGGCTGGGTGCCGATGGCATGGGCGTCCGGTTGCGGGTCGCGCCCCAGGCCGGGGCGGTGGCCGATGCGGCTCCAGCGCACCAGCCACCACAGCCGCCGCACGGCCTGCCAGACATCCACCAGCACCGGGCCTTCCATCCGCACCGCATAGTCGTAGCGGTGGGCCGGCTGCCGGCCGCGCAGGGGTTGGCCGGTGCGATCGTCGATGACATTGATGCCGCCGACGAAGGCGATGCGCGCGTCGATGAGCACGATCTTGCGGTGCATGCGCCGCAGGCGGTGCCGCCGGAAGCGCAGCAGGAAGGACGGTTCGGGCCGGAAGAACATCAGCTGCACGCCGGCTGCCGCCAACTTCTCGGCAATCTCGGGAGGGAAGTCGCGGCAGCCGAAGCCGTCCAGCAGCATGTGCACTCGCACGTCGCGGCGTGCCGCCCGGATCAGGGCGTCGAGCACCGCGCGGCCGGTGTCGTCCGGCTCGAAGATGTAGCTTTCCAGATGGATTTCCTGCCGGGCGCCGTCCAGCGCCTCCAGCAGGGCGGGAAAATAGCTCGCGCCGTTTTCCAGCAGGGTCAGGCGGTTGCCCGGACGAAACACGCCCTAGACGAGGGGATGCAGGTTGGCGGTGAGGGGGGCGTGGTCGGATAGGCGACGCCAGCCGGTGCCGTGCAGCACGTGGGCGGAGGCGACGCCGAAGCCGCGCACGTAGATGCGGTCGAGGGTGAACAGGGGGAGGGCGGCGGGGAAGCTGCGCGCCGGCCGCCCGTGTTGGGTCTCGAATACCTCCACCAGGCCCAGTTCCTGGGCCAGGTAGCGGTAGGCCCGCTGGCGCCAGTCGTTGAAGTCGCCGGCCATGATCAGCGGGGCGTCGTCCGGCACCATGCTGCGGATGCGTTCCGACACCCGGTGCAGCTGCTTGCGCCGGCCCGATTCGTTCAGGGCCAGGTGCAGGCAGATGGCGTGCAGGGGCTGGGACATGCCGTTCACCTCCAGCTCGCAGTGCAGCAGGCCCCGCTGCTCCATGGAATGGGCGGAGATGTCCTCGTTGTCCCAGCGCAGGATGGGGAAGCGCGACAGGATGGCGTTGCCGTGGTGGCCGTGGTCATAGACCGCGTTGCGGCCGTAGGCGAAGGCGGTCCAGGCCTCGCCGGCCAGGAATTCGTGCTGCGGTTGTTCCGGCCAGCCATTGAAGTGGCCCGAGCGGTGCGCATGGTGGCCCTGCACCTCTTGCAGGAAGACGATGTCCGCGTCCAGGGTCAGCAGGCGGTCGCGCAGTTCGTGCACCACCATGCGGCGGTTGAAGAAGGACAGGCCCTTGTGGATGTTGTAGCTGGCGACGCGCAGGTTGGGTCTCATGAGGGAAATTGTAGTCGCTGTTCCGCCCGGCTTCATGCCACTCGGAGGCTTACCGGGGGGCGGGGCCGTCCAGGGAGAGTTCCTCGGTGGCGCTGGCGTTTTCGTGCAGGATGAGGATGTTCACCCGCCGGTTGCGGCTGCGGCCTTCCGGTGTGGTGTTGGTGTCAACGGGCTTGTTGTCGGCGTAGCCGATGGCCACCATGCGCCCCGGCGCCACCCCCTGTTCCATGAATAGGCGCACCACGCTGCCGGCGCGGGAGGAGGACAGCTCCCAGTTGGACGGGAAGGCAGGGATGCTGATGGGCACGTTGTCCGTGTGGCCCTCCACGCGGATGGGGTTGTCCACCTCCGACAGCACCTTGGCCACCTCGGTCAGGGCCTGCATGGAGGTGCCCGACAGCACCGAGTCGCCACTGGCGAACAGGGTGCTGGCGTTGATCTCGACCGTGATGCCGCGGGCTGACTGGAGCACCCGCACCTGGCCTTCCTTGATCAGGGGCGCCATGGCCTCCAGGACGTTCTTGGCCACCTTCTTCATCCGCGCCGTGGGCTCGGCAGGACCGCCAGGCGTGGGGGGGACGGAGGGCTGCGCCTTGCCGATGGGCATGCCGGTACCGCCCAGCACCTCGGCGCGCTTGGCGCCCATTTCGATGGGCTTGTCGCTGCGCGGCTGTTCCCGGAAGGCGCTGATCAGGGAGTCGGACAGCACCCGGTACTTGCCCTCGTTGATGGAGGAGATGGCGTACATGACCACGAAGAAGGCAAACAGCAGGGTGATGAAGTCCGCGTAGGACACCAGCCAGCGTTCCAGGTTCTCGTGTTCCTCTTGGGGGGGCTTGCGGGGCATGTCTGAACCAGGTTCAAGATGCAAGATGCAAGATGCAAGGGGAAGGCAGCCGCAGGGCGACAGGACAGGGAATGTCGGCAAAGGATTGCCGACCTACGATTGTGCTTGCACCATGCCCCTTGCCTCTTGCCTCTTGCCTCTTGCATCTCATATCAGATAGCCCTGCAGCTTGGCCTCGATCATGCGCGGGTTCTCGCCGTTGGCGATGGCCACCAGGCCTTCGATGTACATGTCGCGCAGCTTCACCTGCCGGCCCACCACCGCCTTGAGCTTGTTGGCCATGGGCAGGAACACTAGGTTGGCACCGCCCACGCCATAGATGGTGGCGACGAAGGCCACGGCGATGCCGGCGCCCAGTTTGGAGGGGTCGGACAGGTTTTCCATGACGTGGATCAGGCCCATGACGGCGCCCAGGATGCCGATGGTGGGCGAGTAGCCGCCCGCCGCCTGCCAGATGCGGGCCGCGTCCAAGTGGTGCTGCTCGTAGGAGGAAAGTTCCAGTTCCATGGTGTCGCGCAGCACCTCGGGCTCGGCCCCATCGACCAGCAGCTGCAGGCCGCGGCGCTGGAACAGGTCTTCCTGGGTCTCGATGTGCGGTTCCAGGGCCAGCAGGCCGCCGCGCCGCGATTGCTGGCTCCAGTCCAGCAGCTTGTGCAGCACCTCCTCCGGGGTGTCGGCCGGCGGCTGGAACACCCACTTGGCCATGGCTAGGCCGTCCAGGAAGGTGCGCAGGGGGCTTTGCAGCATGACCGCCCCGGCGGTGCCGCCGATGACGATGAAGAAGGCGGTGATCTGGAACAGAGAGCCCATGTGCCCGCCTTCCAGGGCCTGGCCCACCAGGATGGCGGCGAGCCCGACCAGCAGGCCGATGATGCTGATGACGTCCAGGCGCATGCTGGGGCGTCCGCCTCGTTCAGCCATCGGTCCTACCTGTCCAGTACGGGCGGTAGGCCGATCTATGGGCGGCCCGTCGCCCGATCAGGGAGTTCAGCCGCGTCATGGACGGGTTATTCACCCTGCGGAGCCCACTCCCGGAGTCGCCCGCGCAATCGGGCGATGGCCTGGCTGTGCAGCTGGCAGACACGGGATTCGGACACCCCCAGCACCGCGCCGATCTCCTTGAAGTTCATGTCCTGCTCGTAGTACATGCCCATGAGCTGTTTTTCCCGCTCCGGCAGGATGGTGACCGCCTGGGCCAGGGCCTGCTTGAAGCGGCGGCTGGTCAGGACGTCGAAGGGGCCCTGGGAGATGGTGTCGGCGAACCGGTCCAGGAAGCTCTCGCCGCTGTCCTCGTGCAGGTCCTCGTAATACATGAGCTGGGCGCCGCGGGCGTCGTTGAGCAGCTCGAAGTAGTCGTTGATGTCCAGGCTCAGTTCGGTGGCGATCTCCTGCTCGGAGGGCGGACGCTTGAGGCGCTGTTCCAGGATGTGGATGGCGTTCTCGATCTGCCGGCCGGCCTTGCGCACATTGCGCGACGCCCAGTCCGCCTCGCGCAGTTCGTCCAGCATGGCGCCGCGGATGCGCTGGGTGGCATAGGTCTCGAACTGGGCGCCCTGCTCGTTGTCATAGCGATCCACCGCGTCCAGCAGGCCCATCAGGCCGGCCTGGATCATGTCGTCCACCTCGACGCTGGCGGGCAGCCGGGTCATGAGGTGGTAGGCGATACGCTTGACCAATGGCAGGTACTCGCGGATCAGCGTTTCCTTGCTGGCCAGCGATTTGCGGTCTTTGTTCACCACGGGCGCTCGTCCCATCGTGTTTGCATTCCCTGAGTTGCGGGCATGTGTGTGGCGTGGCGACTAAACAGCCACATTTTCTGCCAGAAATCATGCCATTGGAATGCCTTGTCGCCAATTTGCTCGAATAGTGTGTCGGCCAGGCGGCGAATCGCCAGGGCGGCGGCACAGTGCGGGGCGATCTCCAGCAACGGCCGCATCTGGCGCGCGGCCTGCTCCAGACGGGCATCCTTGGGCACAATGCCCAGCAGTCGCAGGTCCAGGTTCAGGAAGCGGCGGGCAGTCGAGGCCAGGTTATCGAAGGCGTGCCGGGCGTCGTCCGCATTGCCCGCGTTCATCATCAGCACCTGCCAGTCGCGGGCCGGGCGATTTTGTTCGGCGGCCTTCAGCAGGCCGTAGCTGTCGGTCAGCGCGCTCTTGCGGTCCTGGGTGATCAGGATGCGGGTTTCCGCCATCAGGGCGAGGCTGTGTTCGCCGCAGCCGATGTCGGCATGGATCAGCAGCCACTCGGGTCGGGTCGGCAGGGCGTCCATGCCGTGCATGAAGGCTTGCCAGCCGGATTCCGCCACCTCCGCGAGGGGACGGGCGCCGCCCTGCACGCTGAGCAGCTGGGCGCCCGAGGTAATGCCCTGCAGGGCATCGGCGGGCATGACGATGCCTTCGGCCAGGTGGCTGAGATGGGCATGGGGATGGATGCCGAACTGGGCCGCCACGTTGGTCGGCGGCGGCAGTTCGTCCAACACCCAAAGGGCGGTGCCGCGCCGCGCCAGGCTGTCGGCCAGGGCCGCGGTGGCGCGCGCGGTGAGCACCGCGTCGTTGCCGAACAGACCGACGGCATGCAGGTCGGGCACCTGACCCAACAGCTTGCGTAGGCCGGCTGCTTGGTCGTCCATGCGGTCAGGCGGCGGCGCCCGCGGCATTGCCGCCCAGGGCTTGGTCGGGCAGGGGGGCGTGTTCCTGGGCGGCCATAAGGATGGGGAAGTCGCCCTCGCCGACGGAGAACGGGCCTTCCGCCTGGCCCATGCGGAAGGCCCGATCGACCAGGTAGAGGGCGTTGGCCAGGTGCAGGTCCTCCGGCACCCGTTGGCCGTTGGTGACGTAGTGTACGGTAAGCTGATGCCGCACCACCACGTCCAGCACCGGCCCGTAGGACAGGGCCTCGTCGATCTTGGTGAGGATGCAGCCGATCAGGCCTGGTCCGCTGTAGGCGCGCACCACTTCCTCCAGGGTCATCCCCTGGGACGGGGCGCCCAGCAGCAGGATGCGCTGCACGCTGCGCCGCTCGCCGCTGAGCAGGGCGAGTTGCTCGGCGACCCGCGTGTCGCGCTGGCTCATGCCCACCGTGTCGATGAATACCAGGTGACGCCGGCCCAGGTCGGCCAGGGTCAACTCCAGGTCGTTCTCGTCACGCACGGAGAAGACCGGCGTGCCCAGGATGCGGCCGTAAATGCGCAACTGGTCCTGGGCGCCGATCCGGTAGGTGTCGGTGCTCACCAGGGCCACCTTGGAGGCGCCGTGCTTGAGCACCGCGCGGGCCGCCAGCTTGGCCACGGTGGTGGTCTTGCCCACCCCGGTGGGGCCCACCAGGGCATAGACTCCGCCCTTGTCCAGGATGTCTTCCGACTCGTCGGCGATATGGATGTTGTGGGCCAGGGTCTGCTTGAGCTGGCGCAGGTCCTTTTCCAGGTCGTTGCCGGCGGGCAGGCTGTCCAGCAGCTGGCGGGCCAGGGAGGCGCTGATGCCGGCGGCCAGCAGGCGCTTCATGATCTCGGCGCGCACCGGTTCGCGGTGGGTGATGTCGCTCCAGGCGAAGCCGGCCAACTGGCCCTCCACCATGCCGCGCAGCAGGCGCACTTCCCGCGCCAGGTCGAGTACGGCCGGATCTGGCTCGGTCGGGGCGCTTGGGACCGACGGCGCTGGAACGGCGGCTGCGGGTGCCGCCGCAGCCGGGGCC
>DEQR01000046.1 GCA_002360535.1 Thiobacillus sp. UBA3361 | reverse complement strand
TCAGCAAGGCTCTGCGCAAGGCGCCCCCGGCAGCGGCGTCGGATGCCCCCGCGGCGGAGGGCGAGGGCAAGACAGCCGCGACCGCGCCGCCCACCCAGGCGCCGGCGCCCGCCCCGGCCAGCGTGGCCAGGCCGGATGCGCCGCCAGCGTTCGTGGTCAACATCGACCGGGTGCGCCTGGAGGGCGGGGAGATGGACTTCGCCGACCTGTCCCTGGCCCTGCCCTTCGGCACCCGCATCCACACTCTCAAGGGTAGCATCAACGGCGTCAGCTCCCGCCCCGGCGGCCAGGCCCAGCTGGAACTGGACGGCCTGGTGGACGAGTACGGCCTGGCCCGGGCCGTGGGCCAGCTGGACATGTTCGACCCGACCGGCTTCATGGACATCAAGGTGGTGTTCCAGAACGTGGAGATGACCAACCTGACGCCCTATACGGCCACCTTCGTCGGCCGCAAGATCGACTCCGGCAAGCTATCGCTGAACCTGGAATACAAGCTCAAGGACCGCCAGATGCTGGGCGAGAACCAGATCATCATGAACAGGCTGACCCTGGGCGAACGGGTGGAAAGCCCCACCGCCAAGAACCTGCCCCTGGATCTGGCCATCGCCATCCTGGAGGACAGCAATGGCGTCATCGACCTGGAGCTGCCCGTGTCCGGCAGCCTGGACGACCCCCAGTTCAGCTACGGCCGCATCATCTGGAAGGCCATCGGCAACATCATCGTCAAGATCGTCACGGCGCCGTTCCGCATTCTGGGCAAGCTGTTCGGCGGCGGCGGCGAGGAGATGGAGCAGGTAGCCTTCGAGCTGGGCGACCCGGACCTGCTGCCGCCGGAGAAGGAGAAGCTCAAGAAGCTGGCCACCGCCCTGCAGAAACGGCCCCGCCTGGCACTGAGCGTGCGCGGTACCTACGCCCCCGAGGTCGAGCGGCCGGTGCTGAAGGAGATGCGGCTGCGCCGCCAGGTGGCGGAGCAGATGGGCATCAAGCTGGAACCTGGCGAGGAGCCCGGCCCGGTCTCCACCGCCCAGCCCAAGGCCCAGGCGGCTCTGGAGGCGCTGTACGCCAAGGCCTTCGGCGAGGAAGCGCTGAAGACCCTGCTGGCCCGCTTCGCCCAGGCCAACCCGGAAAAACAGCCCGAGAAGGGTGCGGCCGGCAAGCTCATCTCGCGCCTGGGCGGCCTGTTCAAGGAGAAGCCCAAGCCACTCAGCGAAACCGAGCTGGCCGAGCTGAAGGGTGCCGACCTGCATGCCCTGATCTACCTGCGCCTGCTGGCCAAGGTGGAAATCGGCGACGACCAGTTGGCCGCCCTGGGCAAGGCGCGCGGCGAGGCCATCGCCGCCGCCGTCATGGGGGCCGGGGTGCCGGCCGAACGGGTGCGGGTGGAGAGCGCGGAAAAGGTGGAGGCCGACGGTCGCGAGGTGCGCGTCAAGCTGAGCCTGACCACCGGAGCCAAGGCTGCGCCCACCACGCCCACGGCCATCCAGCCTGCCGTCGCCCAGCCCGCTACCGCGCCCTGACGGCTGCCGCGCATACGGGTGGAGGATGCAGACGCCGCCCGGCCGGCGTCCTGTCATAATTCGCCCTGATCAGCGGACAAAGATATCCGGATTGCCGAGCACGATATGCAGGAATACACCACACTGGCAGCCATCGACCTGGGCTCCAACTCCTTTCACCTACAAGTGGGGCGGGTGGAGGGCGAGCAACTCTTCTACTTGGATTCCCTGAAGGAGCCGGTGCGCCTGGCCGGCGGGCTGACCGCCGACAAGCGCCTCGACGAGGCCTCCCAGCAACGCGCCCTGGACTGCCTGGCACGCTTCGGCGAGCGTCTGCAAGGCATGCCGTCCGGCGCGGTACGCGCGGTGGGCACCAGCGCATTGCGGGTGGCCAAGAACGCCCCCGCCTTCCTGGACAAGGCACGGCAGGCGCTGGGATTCGAGATCGAGATCGTTGCCGGCCGGGAGGAGGCGCGCCTCATCTACCTGGGCGTGGCCCACAGCCTGCCCCTCGACGAGGCGCCGCGCCTGGTGGTGGACATCGGTGGTGGCTCCACGGAATGCATCATCGGCAAGGGCTACGAACCCCGCGAGCGGGAGAGCCTGCGCATGGGTTGCGTGGTGTTCACCAACCGCTTCTTCGCCGACGGCAAGTTGGACAAGGTGGCATGGAAGGCCGCCGAAACCGCCGCCCGGGTGGAGGCGCACGCCGTTGCCGGCCAGTTCCATCGATCTCGATGGGAGCACGCCGTCGGCTCGTCGGGCACTGCCAAGGCCCTGGCCGAAATCTGCTTGCAGAACGGCCAGTCCGACGGGGCTATCACCCTGGACGGGCTGAAGTGGCTGCGCGACCGGCTCGTCAAGGCGGGCAGTCTGGAGCGCCTGGAGGTGGACGGGCTGAAGGCCGACCGCCGGCCGGTCATCGCCGGCGGGGCGGCCGTCATGTACGCTCTGTTCCAGGAACTGGGCATCCAGGAGATGGCCGCCGCCCAGGGGGCCATGCGCGAGGGCATTCTCTGGGATCTGCTGGGCCGGGTGCACGACCATGACATGCGCGACCTGACCGTCACCCAATTCATGCGCCGCTATCACGTGGAGGGCCGGCAGGCGCGCCGGGTGGAACGTCTGGCCACCCGCCTGTATCGCTCCCTGGATTCGGCCGCGTCACCGGACGCTCTGCGCTATCTGACCTGGGCCGCCAAGCTGCATGAGGTAGGCATCAGCATTGCCCATTCCGGTTATCACAAGCACGGTGCCTACATTCTGGAAAACGCCGACATGCCGGGTTTCTCCCGCCGGGATCAGGTCCGTCTCGCCAGTCTGGTGCGGACCAGCCGGGGAGGATTGGGCAAGGTTGCCCTGTCGGACGACGATGCCCTCTGGCCCATGATCCTGTGCCTGCGTCTGTCCGTCCTGTTCCACCAGGCCCGCAGTCCGGTGGAACTGCCGGTGATGCGCCTGCGCTGCGAGGATGGCCACTGCGTGCTGCGGCTGTCGGCCGCCTGGCTGGCCGCCAACCCCCTCACCCAGACCGCTCTCCAGGAGGAGGTGGCCATGTGGCAGGACGTCCGGCCCGCGGTGCGCCTGGCGGCGGTGCGGGCGGTGTGAGGGACTAAGGCGTGTTTACACCAATTGCGCCCTAGCTCTTGGCCGTCAGCAGGTTGAGCAGAAAGGCCTGGGCCTCGAAGGCGCGCCCGCGGCGGGCGCGCTTCTTGTAGCTGCCGTCGGGCTGCATCTCCCAGGCCTTGGTGTTGTCCTTGAGATAGGGCTTGATGCCCTCGTTGATCACCCGCTTCTTCAGTTTCGGATCGAGCACCGGGAAGCAGGTCTCGATGCGGCGGAAGAAGTTGCGGTCCATCCAGTCGGCGCTGGCCAGGTAGATGTCCTCGGCGCCGCCGTTCCAGAAGTAGAACACCCGATGGTGCTCCAGGAAGCGGCCCAGGATGGAGAGTACGCGGATGTTCTCCGACACGCCGGGGATGCCCGGCCGCAGGGCGCACACGGCGCGCACCACCAGATCGATCTGCACCCCGGCCTGGCTGGCCTCGTACAGGGCGGCGATGACCTTGGGCTCCAGCAGGGCGTTCATCTTGGCCACGATCACGGCCTTTTCGCCGTTCTTCGCCCGTTCGGTCTCGTGGCGGATGGCCTTGACGATGTTGGGATGCAGCGTGAAGGGGGACTGCCACAGGTAGGTGTGCTCGCCCGCGTCCCCCAGGCCGGTGATCTGTTGGAACACGTCGTTCATGTCCTGGCACAGTTCGGGCTGGCAGGTGAGCAGGCCGAAATCGGTGTACAGCCGCGCGGTGCGGGCGTGATAGTTGCCGGTGCCCAGGTGGGCATAGCGCTTCAGCCGGCCCTCCTCGCGGCGCACCACCAGGGCCATCTTGGCGTGGGTTTTGTGGCCTACCACGCCATAGATGACGTGGGCGCCGGCCGCCTCCAGCTTTTCCGCCCAGTTGATGTTGGCCTCCTCGTCGAAGCGGGCCAGCAGTTCCACCACCACGGTGACCTCCTTGCCCCTTTGCGCGGCCTTGATCAGGTGGCGCATGAGTTCGGAGTCGGTGCCGGTGCGATAGACGGTCTGGCGGATGGCCAGCACGTTGGGGTCTTCGGCGGCCTGGCGGATGAAGTCGATGACCGGCTGGAAGGTCTGGAACGGGTGGTGCAACAGGATGTCGCCCGCGGAGATGGCCTTGAACAAGTCTTCCTGCTGGGCCAGCTGGGGCGGCAAGCCGGGGGTGAAGGGCGCGAACTTCAGGTCCGGCCGCTCGACCCGATCCGGTACGTTCATCAGCCGCACCAGGTTCACCGGCCCGCGTACCTGATACAGGTCGTCGCGGGTGAGATGGAACTGCTGCAGCAGGAAGGCCTTCATGTCCTCGGAACAGTTGTCCGCCACCTCCAGGCGTACCGCGTCGCCGAAATGCCGATGCGGCAATTCGCCCTGGAGCTGTTCGCGCAGGTTCTTGTTCTCCTCGTCGTCGATGAACAGGTCCGAGTTGCGCGTCACGCGGAACTGGTAGCAGCCCTGCACCTGCATGCCCGCGAACAGCTCGCCCACGTGGGCGTGGATGATGGAGGACAGGAACACGAAGCCATGCTCGCAGCCGGCGATCTCCTTGGGCAGCTGGATCACTCGCGGCAGGCTGCGGGGCGCCTGCACCACGGCCTTGCCGGAACTGCGCCCGAAGGCGTCCTTGCCGGCCAGTTCCACGGCGAAGTTCAGGCTCTTGTTGAGCACGTTGGGGAAGGGGTGGGCGGGGTCCAGGCCGATGGGGGTGAGCACCGGCATCAGGTCGTTGAAGAAGAACTCCCGGATCCAATCGGCCTGCTCCGGGGTCCAGTGGGTGCGGCGGTGGAAGCGGATGCCCTCCTGGGCCAGGGCGGGCAGCACCTCGTCGTTGAGCAGCTGGTACTGGCGCGCCACCAGGGCATGGGCCACCTTGGCCACCTCCTTATAGACCTGCCGCGCGGTCAGGCCGTCGATGCCCGTGTGCTGAGGGCTCAGGCGCATCTGCTCCTTCAGCCCCGCCACCCGTATTTCGAAGAACTCGTCCATGTTGCTGGAGGTGATGCACAGAAAGCGCAGCCGCTCCAGCAGGGGCGTGGTTTCGTCTTCGGCCTGGGCCAACACCCGGCGGTTGAATTCCAGGATGCCCAGTTCACGGTTGATGAGGTATTCGCTGGGAGGGATATGGCTCATGGGATGCGGCGTATCGGACGGGATTGGCCGGGGATGCTAACCTGAACGGCAGGCTCATTCTATCGCAGCCCGCACCGAATCCTTGCCGCCGCGGATACATGGAAATCGAACTCAAACTTGCCCTGGCGCCCGAACAGGTCGCCCGCTTCCGCCGCCATCCGGCGCTGGCGGGCGGCAAGCCCAGCCGCCGCCAGCTCTACAGCATCTATTTCGACACGCCGGACTTCGATCTGCTCAAGTCGCGCATCGCCCTGCGCCTGCGCCGGGTGGGTTATCACTGGGTGCAGACCGTGAAGGCCGAGGCCGGTACCACGGGCACCCTGTCCGCGAGGCCGGAGTGGGAAGTGCGGGTGAGCGGCAACCGGCCCGACCTGGATGTCCTGCCCGAGGCGGCCCGCGCCCTGTTCAAGGAGGGATGGCGACAGGGCCTGGCGCCGGCCTTCAGCACCCGCTTCCAGCGCACCGCCTGGCATCTCGTGCTGCCGGAAGGTGAAGTGGAAGTCGCCCTCGATCAGGGGGAGATCGAAGCGGGAACGGATCGGCTTCCCATCAGCGAGGTGGAACTGGAACTGAAGTCGGGCGCGCCCGAGGTCCTGTTCGATCTGGTGGAGGCCTTCTCGGACGGCCTACCTTTCGGGCTCGAAGTGCGCAGCAAGGCTTTGCGTGGCTACGTGTTATGCGGCGCCCTGAAGGCGCGGCCGGCGAAGGCCGGTCCGGTGGCGCTGCGGACCGAGATGCCCGCCGGCCTGGCCTGGCAGGCCATGATTCGCGCTGCCCTGGGCCAGTTCGCCGACAACGCGGCCGGCTGCATGGCGGGTGAGGACCCGGAATACCTGCATCAGTTGCGGGTGGCGGTGCGGCGCCTGCGCTCAACGGTCAGTCTTGCGAGGCGCATGGGAGTGCCCGATCCAGCCTGGGCCGCGGAGTTGAAGTGGCTGATGGGCGAATTCGGTCCGGCCCGAGATTGGGATGTTTTCCATACCGAGACCCTGCCGCGCCTGACCCATGCCTTGGGCGGGCAAGACGGCTGGCCCACCCTGTTGGAGGCCGTGGCACGGCGGCGGGAGGCCGCCAACCGGCGTGCCCGGCGCGCCCTCGGCAGTAACCGCGCAGTACGGCTGGTGCTGGCCATCGAGCGCGACTTGCTGAGGGATCATCCCGAGGCCATGCCCACGGGCGAATGGGCCGCCGCAGTGCTGGACATGCGCCTGCGCAAGCTCAGGCGCGCCGGCAAAGGCTTCGAGCGGCTGGACGCCGCCGCCCGCCACCGGGTGCGCATCGCCGCCAAGCGGCTGCGCTATGGAGCGGATGCCTTTCAGGGATTGCACGGGGACCGGGCGGCACCCTACCAGACCCGCCTGGCGAAACTTCAGGATGCCCTGGGCGCTGCCAACGACGCCGTCATGGCCGCCCACCTGCTGGCCGAACTGCGGGCGGATGATCCGTCCCTGGACTGGCTCGCGGGGCTGCTGGAGGGGTATCTGCGGGGTGAAGCGCGCGCCCGAGAGCGGGAAGTGTCTCGGGTATGGCGCGATCTGCTGGATGCGCGGCCGTTCTGGAAGCCTGCCCGCCGCGTCAGGGGTTGAAGGCGCGCAGCTTGTCCAGGTCCAACACTGTGATGCTGCGCCCCTGCACATGGATCAGGCCGGCCCCGCTCAGCTGGCTCAACACCCTGGACAGAGTTTCCGGGGCCAGATTGAGCTGGGCGGCCACGGTCTGCTTGTTGGCCTCCAGGGAGATTTCGTAACTACGCGCATTGGGCGGCGCGAACTGGCTCAGGTAGCAGATGACCCGCTGGGCGCTGCTGCGCAAGGTGCAGGCCTCGATGTCGGACAGCAATTCGTGCATGCGCACCGACAGGCTGGCCAGCATCTTGCGGCACAGATGCACGCTGCTGTCGATGGCCTGGGTCAGGATTTCCCTGGAAACCACGAGGATGATGCTGTCCTGGGTGGCCTGGGCGCTGACCGGATAGGGCTTGTCCATGAATACCACCGCCTCGCCGAAGGAGGCGCCGGGCCCTTCCATGTGCACCACCTTCTCCCAGCCCTGGGTGGAAGGGATGAACAGTTTCACCTGTCCCATGACCACGACGTAAACGCCTTCCGGCACGTCACCCTTCTGGAACAGCATCTCATGCTTGCTCACCCGCAATTCGCGGGTGCCGCCCGCCAGCGTGAGCAAGTCCTCGTTTTCCAACCCGCGGAACAGGGGCTGGCGGGAAAGGATTTCAGCGAATCCGACCTGACTGTCTCGGTTCATGGTGGCTCCAATTTACCGGACATTTATATCCAGATAATACTGAATGTTTCTTGACCAATATCAAAGAGATTTGCTGACGATGTTGTCAGGATTGCCGGACCTTCTATCAGTAAAGGCATGAGGTGCTCATGAATCTGTCAGGAATACTGGTGGTTGCCAAGCCGCAATGGCTCGGAGAGGTGGTCGAATCGATGCGCGCCGTTCAAGGCGTGGAAATGCACCAGGTGGATGAAGCAACGGGCCGCGTCGTCGCGGTGCTGGAAGCCGAGGACATCAACGTCGAGATCCAGCGGCTCAAGGAGATCAAGGCCCTGCCCCACGTGATTATGGCCGAGATGGTCTATCACTACCTGGCTGACGACGAGAAGATTTACGAAGGTATCCCCCCCGAGTTGGCTGATGAACAGCTGCAGAACTGTGCCGTGCCGGCATATCTGAACGATTGACGTTTTTCCTAAGGAGGTTGCGATGGGACTGACACGCCGTGATTTTTTGAAGACCAGCATTGCCGCCAGCACCGCCGCCACGGTGGGCATGCCGTTATCCAAACAGGCCGAGGCCGCCGTCAAGGCGTCCGAGAAAGGCTGGCAATGGGACAAGTCCGTATGCCGCTTCTGCGGCACCGGCTGCGGCATCATGGTGGCCACCAAGGATGGGCGCATCGTCGCCACCAAGGGTGACCCGGATGCGCCGGTGAACCGGGGCCTGAACTGCGTGAAGGGCTACTTCAACGGCAAGATCAACTACGGCGCAGACCGGCTGACCCAGCCCCTGCTGCGCATGACCGACGGCAAGTTCGACAAGAAGGGCAAGTTCCAGCCCATCTCCTGGGAACAGGCCCTGGACATCATGGAAGAGAAGATCCGCTGGGCGCTGAAGGAGAAGGGCCCCACCGGCATCGGTATCTTCGGTTCCGGCCAGTACACCATCCATGAGGGTTATGCCGCCGTCAAACTGATGAAGGCCGGCTTCCGCTCCAACAACCTGGATCCCAACGCCCGCCACTGCATGGCCTCCGCCGTGGTGGCCTTCATGCAGACCTTCGGCATCGACGAGCCCCAGGGCAACTACGACGACATCGAGCACACTGATACCGCCATCCTGTGGGGCGCCAACATGGCCGAGATGCACCCCATCCTATGGTCGCGCATCACCAACCGCCGCCTGACCCACAAGGGCATGAAGGTGGTGAACCTGTCCGTGTACGGCAACATGTCCTCGGACATCGCCGACCTGGAAATCATCTTCTCCCCCAACGGCGACCTGGCCATCCAGAACTACATCGCCCGCGAGATCGTCAAGCGCGATGCCATCGACCACGACTTCGTCAAGAAGCATACGGTGTTCGCCACCGGTCCCTATGACATCGGCTACGGCTTCCGGCCCAAGAATGCGGAGAAATATGCCTCCGCCGCCGAGATGGAGACCTTCAAGAACGAGCAGGAGCACGTCATCGACAATTGGGAGGCCATCGCCCAGCGCAAGAAGGAAGGTGAGGTGGTCAAGCAGGCCAATGCCGCTACGCCCATGAAGGACTGGGCCATCAGCTTCGAGGACTTCAAGGCCGCGGTGGAGCCCTATACCCTGGACTTCACCGCCCAGGTGGCCAAGGGCGATCCGGACGAGTCCATGGATGCCTTCAAGGCCAAGCTGCAACAGCTCGCCGACCTGTATTGCGACCGTAAGCGCAAGGTGGTGTCCTACTGGACCATGGGTTTCAACCAGCACCAGCGTGGCACCTGGGTCAACGAGCAGTGCTACATGAACCACCTGCTCACCGGCCGCCAGTGCCAGCCCGGCAACGGCGCCTTCTCCCTGACCGGCCAGCCCTCCGCCTGCGGCACGGCGCGTGAGGTGGGTACCTTCGCCCACCGTCTGCCCGCCGACATGGTGGTGATGAATCCGAAACACCGGGCACTTTCCGAGAAACTCTGGAAGTTGCCGGCCAAGACCATCAATCCGGCCATGGGCAGCCACTTCGTCAAGCAGATGCGCGACCTGGAGGACGGCTCCATGCTGTTTTCCTGGACCCATGTGAACAACCCCTGGCAGAACACCGCCAACGTCAACCACTGGATCAAGGCGGCTCGCGACATGAACAACTTCATCGTCGTGTCCGAGGCCTATCCCGGCGTATCCGCCAAGGTGGCCGACCTGATCCTGCCCGCCGCCATGATCAACGAGAAGTGGGGCGCCTACGGCAACGCCGAGCGCCGCACCCAGGTGTGGCGCCAGCAGATCATGCCGCCCGGACAGGCCCGTCCCGACATCTGGATGATGATGGAGCTCTCCAAGCGCTTCAAGCTGAAGGATGTCTGGGGTGAGCAGAAGATCCCCGGCCTCAAGGCCGATGGTTTCGAGGACGGCAAGCTGCCCAGCGTGCTGGATGAGGCGGCGAAGATGGGCTACAACCCCGAGCAGACCTTGTACGAGGTCCTGTACGCCACGCCGGACAACAAGAAGGTCGCCTGGCCCGATCCGGTGGCCAAGGGCCATCCCAACATCACCGCCGATCTGCTCAAGGACGGCTGGTTCCCCGAGAAGGCCCTGTTCGAGGAATACCGCCAGTTCGGCAACGGCAAGGCTCACGACCTGGCGCCCTTCGACGTCTATCACGCCGACAACGTGCGCGGCATGAAGTGGCCGGTGGTGAACAAGGAAGGCAAGTGGGTGGAAACCGCCTGGCGCAACAACGAGCAGTACGACCCCTATGTGAAGCAGGGCTCCGGCTTCGACTTCTACGGCAACAACGGCCAGGCCTTGGTGATGGGCGATCTGGACAAGCCGGGCGATCCCGCCAAGAAGGTGGACATCTCCGGTAAGGCCAAGATCTACTTCCGGCCCTATGCCTCTCCGGTGGAGAAGCCCGACAGCAACTGGGACTTGTGGCTGTGCACGGGCCGCGTCCTGGAGCACTGGCACTCCGGCACCATGACCCGTCGCGTGCCGGAGCTGCACCGGGCCGTGCCCAACGCCGTGTGCTGGATCCATCCGAAGGATGCGGAGGCCAAGGGCCTGAAGCGCAACGACCTGGTTTGGGTGGAATCCCGCCGCGGCAAGGTCAAGGTGCGCCTGGAGACCGGCGGCCGCAACCGCATGCCGCGCGGTATGGTCTATGTGCCCTGGTTCGACGAGGGGGTGTTGATCAACAAGGTGACCCTGGACGCCACCTGTCCGTTGTCGAAAGAGACCGACTACAAGAAGTGTGCCGTGAAGATCTACAAGGCCTGACGCCTTGATTTCAGGCGAGAAGGCCCACCTTCTCGCCTTTCACCCCAGCCCTTTCCCCGAGAGGGCTCGGGTGAAACAACAATGTCCCGCGCAGGTGAGCCGGCTCAGCCGGCTCGAATGCAATGTGTGATCTAGGAATGCACAATGGCTGAACAAAGCGTTTCACGACGCGATTTCCTGGTGAAAGCCGCCCAAGGCACGGCCATGGCGGCGACCGGGGGCCTGCTGTGGGTCTATCTGCTGCGCCAGGAAGCACGCGCCCATCCCTTTGCCCTGCGCCCGCCTGGCGCCCTGACGGAAAAGGACTTCAACGCCGCCTGCATCAAGTGCGGCCAATGCGTGGTCTCCTGTCCCTACGACACCTTGAAACTGGCCGGTTCGGGCGGTGATCTGCCTATCGGCATGCCCTATTTCGAGCCGCGCAAGATTCCCTGCTACCTATGTCCGGACATCCCTTGCATGAAGGCCTGTCCAACGGGTGCACTGTCGCCGGAGTTGAAGAACATCAACGACTCGCGTATGGGCCTGGCGGTGATCGACCTGGAGAATTGTCTGTCCTGGAAGGGCCTGCGCTGCGAGATATGCCACCGGGAATGTCCGCTCAAGGGCAAGGCCATCACCCTGGAGATGCATCCGCGCCAGTTGTCCAAGCACGCCATGTTTTATCCCATCGTCAATTCCGATGCGTGCACCGGTTGCGGTATTTGTGAAAAGGCCTGCCCCACCACCGAAGCGGCGATCCGCATCCTGCCCCACAGCATGGTGCAAGGTAAGATTGGCGAGCATTACCGTCTGGGCTGGACCTTCGAAACCGAGATCACCCAGGACTTCAAGCCCTACGAGGCACCCGCCCCCGCGCCCAGCGATGCGCCCCCGCCCAAGAAGGCGCCCGGCATGGACTACCTGAACGAGGGTGGGCTATGAACGACCTGGGCGGCTACAGCGTCAGGGCCGATGCCCTGGCCTCCACTGAAAAGCTTCACAAGCGGTCGATCGGCGCGCGGGTCTGGAGCTGGCGTTACATCGTGTTGCGACGGATCGTCCAGGTGGGTGTGCTGTTGCTGTTTATTGGCACGGCCCATTGGGCATGGCAATACCCGGCCAAGACCCCGTTTCTGAGCGGTAATTTGTCCGCCTCGAAGTTCATCGGCCTAATCCCCATGGCGGATCCTTTTGCCACCTTGCAGATATTCCTGACCGGCCATGTGCTCCAGCAGGAGGTTTTGATCGGTACGGCCATCATTTTTGGCTTCTACCTGCTGCTGGGGGGGCGGGTCTTCTGCGCCTGGGTTTGCCCGGTGAACATGGTGACCGATCTGGCCGGCTGGCTGCGGACCAAGCTGGACATCCGCGCCATCGTCCATCTGCCCCGTTCGGTGCGCTACTTCATCTTGGCCGCCGCCCTGGTACTGTCCGCGGTGACCGGCGTGGCGGCCTTCGAGTGGGTCAGTCCGGTGGGCATGATGCACCGGGAGATCATCTTCGGCATCGGGTTCGGCTTCCTGGCCCTGCTGGCCATCTTCCTGTTCGACCTGCTGATCCTGAAGAACGGCTGGTGCGGACATTTCTGTCCACTGGGCGCCTTCTGGTCCCTGGTGGGCAAGGCCGGGCTCGTGAAGGTGCGCTTCGACAAGACCAACTGCACTCATTGCGGCGAGTGCGCCAAGGTCTGCCCCGAGCCCCAGGTATTGAATCTTAAGAAAATCGAAGAGCGCGGCATGGTGTTTTCCGGCGAGTGCAGCAATTGCGGCCGGTGCACCGCCCTTTGTCCCGAGGGCAGCCTCGCTTTCGACTTGAGACCCCTGATCCGCAAGCACAACGCGCGCGCGGAACAATCGGCTGTTTAGGAACGTTAGTTTGCGCTACGCAAAGGAGGATGACATGGTTAAGCGAGTTGTTTGCGGTTCTGTCCTGATGGCCTGGTTCCTGTCGCTGCCCGCACTGGCGGTGCAAGATGCGGCCATACCCGATGAGGATCTGGGTCTGTCGAAGACCAGCGTGTTCGATGTACCCAGTCCCGACGTGGTCGAGTACAAGGGCGCGGACCCGGGTGCGAACGTCAATCTGCCGCGCAGCTATCACACCGCGCCGCCCATGATCCCGCACAGCATCCAGGGCATGGTGCCCATCACCCAGGAGGCCAACCTGTGCCGGGACTGCCACGTGAATCCCGACCTGATCGGCCAGAAGATCGACAAGGGGGTGCCCAACCCGGCACCGGTCAGCCACTACGTCGATGTCAAGGCGGGCCAACTGTACATGGGGCGCTTCAACTGCACCCAGTGCCATGCTCCGCAGGCCAATGTGAAGTTGTTGGTGGACAGCGTCTTCATTCCGAAGAAGAAGGTCCGCCGCCGTTGATCGCACCGTCTCGGGATTGAACTTCACGCCGGGCCGGTATTGTTATTGAGCTCTCGATACAGGAGGAACATATGAGCAAACTAGCCATTGTCGGCGCGGTGATGCTGGCCGTGACCGCGAGCCTCCCGGCGTGCACGTCGGTATCCCAGGAACAGAAAACCGCCCAAGCCCAAACAGCGGTGGCGGACGCAGGCATCCCGGATCTGGAACTGGGCCTGTCCAAGTCCAGCGTCTTCGATGACCCCTCCCCGACGGTCTTTGCCTACGTAGGCGGTGATCCTGGCACCAACGCCGCCGCCGAAACCTCCTACCACACGGCGCCGCCCATGATCACCCATAGTATCGTGGACATGGTCCCCATCCTTCAGGATGCCAACCTGTGCAAGGACTGCCATGTGAACCCCGACCTCATCGGCCAGAAGATCGACAAGGGCGTGCCCACGCCGGCGCCACGCAGCCACTACGTGGAGAACACCAACGACCTGTACATGGGCCGCTGGAACTGCACCCAGTGCCACCGTCCGCAGGCCGATGTGCAGCCATTGGTCGCCAGCACCTTCATCAAGGACAAGTAAGCCGCGCGCATACGGTCTTTCGGTTCCGGTTTTCATGCCGCGACTTGGCCGCCTGCGGGCGGCTTTCTTTTTTTTCGGCCGGCAAGGCCTCACAATGGGCTGATGAGGCCCGACGACCGTTCTGTCCTGGAAAGCCCTGCCGCCGTGGTGAGGGTGCTTATCCCCGACCCCATCAACCTGGGGCCGGGCAAGGTGCGTCTGCTGGCCGCCATACGTGCCTCCGGCTCCATCTCCGCCGCGGCGCGTCGGATGAAGATTTCCTACCGGCGCGCCTGGCTGATGCTGGATGCCCTCAACAAGGCCTGCCCCGGTGGTGTGGTGGATGCCACTGCGGGCGGGGTGGGCGGTGGTGGCGCGCGCCTCACCACCCTGGGCGAGGAGATCCTGGACCGCTACGAATCCATCCAGCGTCTCGCCCAGCAGGCGGTGGCCGGCGAGGTCTCCGAATTGGTGGCGTGCATCCGCCGGGCGGGCGCCACGTGAGGGAAGTCGGGCCCGGTATCCTGCCCCTGGCGGCGGTCGGCCTCGGGGCCGCTCTGGGGGCCTGGCTGCGCTGGGGGCTGGGTGCCTGGCTGAATGCCCTGCATCCGGTCATCCCCATGGGCACCCTGTCGGCCAACCTGGCCGGCGGCTACCTCATCGGCCTGGCGGTGTCCTTCTTTGCCTACCACCCCGGCCTCGCGCCGGAATGGCGGCTGTTCGCCATCACCGGCTTCCTGGGTGGGCTGACCACCTTTTCCACCTTTTCCGCCGAGGTCTTCACCCTCCTCAGCCGAGCCCGTTATCTGGCCGGCCTTGCCGCCATGGGCCTGCATCTTTTCGGTTCCCTGGCCATGACCGGCCTGGGCGTGCTCACTTACAGACTGCTGCGGGGTTAGCCATGGAACAACAGCTGTTGCGCCTCTATGTCCGCGAGGGCATGCGTCACGATGGCAAGCGTATTCATGACTGGCTGTTCGAGCAGGCACAGGCAGCCGGCATCACCGGCGGCACCGTCTTTCGCGCCAGTGCCGGCTATGGGCGACATGGGCTGCACGAGGACAGCTTCTTCGAACTGGCCGGCGAGTTGCCCGAAACCATCGAGTTCCTGGCCGATGCGGAGCGGATCGAGGCATTGTTGGCCAGGGTGGGCGCCGCCGGGCTGCGGCTGATCTATACCATCGCAGCGGTGCACACTGGCGTCACCGGAGCCTGAAGCCGGCGCCTCGGCATCCGCCACGAGCATTCTCTTTTCTGGGTGATCATGATCGGATTGCTGCAACGGGTCGCGCGGGCGCGGGTTACCGTCGATGATCGGGAAACCGGGACCATCGGCCCCGGCCTGCTGGTGCTCGTGGGGGTGGAGAAGGGGGATGGGCGGGAACAGGCCGGCCGGCTGCTGGAGAAACTCCTCGGCTATCGCGTGTTTCCCGACCCGGAGGGGCGCATGAACCGCTCCCTGCGCGACACGGGTGGCGGCCTGCTGCTGGTTTCCCAATTCACCCTGGCGGCGGACACCGGCAAGGGCACCCGCGCAAGTTTCTCGTCGGCGGCCGAGCCCGAGACCGGCCGGCTACTGTTCGAGCATCTGGTGGACCTGGCCCGCCAGCACCATCCCAGGGTCGCCACGGGGGAGTTCGGCGCCCACATGCGGGTCGAGCTGGTCAACGACGGGCCGGTCACCTTCTGGCTGCGCGCCGCGCCACGGCCCTGAAAGGTGGCGGGCCGGAAGGCGCCGACAACGGGTTCCTAGGCGCCCGCACCCTGTGCTAGCCTCAAAGCAGGGACCCAACCGAAGAGACAGAGAGGAGACGATTCGAGAATGCCCGGTTTCACAAGAAAATGCTTATTGCCGTTGGCCAGATGGCTGATGGCGGGACTGGCGCTGGCCGTCATCCCGGTCTGGGCAGACACCGGGACGGGTGAGGATTTTCAGTCCTGGCTGGTCGATCTGCGGCAGGATGCCCTGTCGCGGGGAATCTCCGAGGCCACACTGGAGACCTCCCTCAAGGACCTGCAGCCGGTGGAGCGGGTGGTGGAACTGGACCGCCGCCAGCCGGAATTCGTCGATACCTTCCTTAACTACCTGGACCGCAGGGTCAATGACAAGCGCATCCGCGCCGGCCGTGAAAGGCTGGCGGCGCATCGTGCCCTGCTGCGCGACATCCAGTCGGAATACGGCATCCCGCCTCAGTATCTGGTGGCCTTCTGGGGGCTGGAGACCAACTATGGCGCCACCATGGGCCATCACCCCGTTCTGGCCGCATTGGCCACCCTGGCCTTCGAGGGGCGGCGCGGCGAGTTTTTCCGCAACGAACTGCTCGAGGCCCTGGCCATCCTGGATGCCGGGCACATCAGCGCGGAGGCCATGCAGGGCTCCTGGGCGGGGGCCATGGGCCAGATGCAGTTCATGCCCTCCACCTTCCGCGCCTATGCGGTGGATGCGGATGGGGACGGTCGCAAGGATCTGTGGAACGGCCTGCCCGATGCCTTGGCCTCGGCCGCCAATTACCTGTCCAGCCTGGGCTGGAAAAACGGCGAGATGTGGGGCAGGGAGGTGCGCCTGCCAGCCGGTTTCGATTGGAGCGAGGCGCGCATGGACAACCGGAAGACGGTCAAGGATTGGGCAGCGCTGGGCGTGCGGCGTGCGGACGGGCGGCCCCTGCCGCGCAGCGATCTGGAGGGTGCCATCCTCCTGCCCCAGGGGTACGACGGGCCGGCCTTCCTGGTTTATGACAACTTCCTGCGCATCTTCACTTGGAACCGCTCGGTGAATTACGCCCTAGCCGTGGGTCTGCTCGCCGACCGGTTGCTGGGCGGGCCGGATCTGCAGACCAGGCGGGGCATGGACAACCGCCGGCTGAGTCGCGACCAGGCCTTGGAAATCCAGTTGGTGCTGAGCCGCGAGGGCCTGTACGACGGTGCCCTGGACGGCATGCTCGGCTCGCGTACGCGAGCGGCCATCCAGACCTACCAGCAACGCAACGATCTGCCGGCGGATGGCCATCCCTCGCCGCGCCTGCTGGAGCATATGCAGTCCCAGGGCCGGGTGATCAAGACCGGCGCTGCCGCACAGCCCGCCGAGGGGGCAGAGCCGGCCCGTCACATGTGACATGGCGGTGTCGGACGATACCCTGCACTGTTGGCGCTGTGGCGAGGCGCTGGTGGATCAGCCCCTGCCCCTCGGCCGGCTCGACGAGTGTCCGGCCTGCCACGCGCAATTGCACGTCTGCCGCATGTGCCGGCACTACGACACGGGCAAGGCCAAGCAATGCCGGGAGCCCGTCGCCGAACCCGTGCAGGACAAGATCCGGGCCAATTTCTGCGATTGGTTCCAGCCCCGCGTAAACCTCGCGCCGGTCAAGGGCGCAGGCCAGGGCGCGACAGCCAGAGCGGCCCTGGATGACCTGTTCGGCAGTGGCAGGAGCGATGGCGGCAGTGACGAGGCGACGGACGCCGCCCGCGACAAGCTGGAAGACCTCTTCAAACCCTGAACCTGGACGGTAACGGCTAGGGCGGCGGGATGCTGACCTCGCGCTCCGCATAGCTGCCCGCGTTGGCGCGCGGGTGACAAGCGATGCAGTTGGCCTTGGTGCCGATCTTCTTGCGCGTCCAGAACGAGGCGGGCACCTCGTCGTGCATGTAGGCGAAGAACCAGGTCTCGGTGATACGCTGCGGCGCGGCCCGCGCGGGCACGGAGGCGGCCAGGCGGCGCATGAACGGGGTACCGTTCTGGGAATCGGCGGCGAGGTCGGTGAGATAACGCTGGATGGCCAGGCTCTGGGGCTCGTCGAGGCTGGCGTCCTCGCCGAAATGGCGCTCCAGTTCACCCATCATCCGCACCCAGGAACGGGCGGGCAGGAAGCCCGGCGCATAGGCGGTGTGGCAGGCGCCGCATTCCTCCACATAAAGCTTGTCCCTGGGCATGGGCAGCGAACCGATGTCGTCGGCCTGGCCGGCGGCGATCCAGAAGATGGCCAGGATCAGGCCCAGGATCAGGATGCCCGAATTTTTCCACGTCACGCCCATGTCCGCCTCACCTGATCGAGATCACGTAGGCCGCGAAGTCGGCCTTTTCCTGGGGCGTGCAGGTACGGCCCAGGACCTCCTTGCAATTGCGCCGGAACCACTTCTCCACCTTGGCCGGGTCGGAAAACCGCTCCCGGTTGGCCACCGGCGCCAGCGGTTCGATGTTCTTGTGGGTGCGGACGTGTTGGCCGGCCGCCTTGGCGTCGCGGGTGTGGCAGGCGGCGCAGCTCTCGGCCTCGCCGCCGCCGGTCTGCTTGGCCTGATAAAACTGTTCGCCGCGACCGGCCGAGGGGCTGAAGGATGCCTGCTGGCTGCGCGCCTCGCGTGTCAGGTTGTCCAGTATCTGAGCGGGGGTGTCCGCCAGGGCGGGGAGCGCCATGAGCGCCGCCAACAGGACGCTTGACCGTTCAATCCAATTCCGCATCTTTGACGTTCTCCTCCTTCAGATACTGGTAGCCGCTCACCATGCCTTGGGCGATGGGGACCCGATGCCGCTTCTCGTGCAGGATCAGGGCCGCCATGTGGGCGAACAGGAAAGCCAGGGTGATCTGCTCCAGCCATTCGTGGGGCGTCCGCACCCACGGCTTGTAATACATGTGGTGGCCGAGCAGAACGAACAGCGGCCCCCGCCCCTGGTCGATGGCCGCCAGGGCCAGGCCGGTGGCGGCGGCCATGGCCAGCGCGGTGTAGAACAGCAGATAGATGCCGCTGGCCAGGGGATGATGGCCGAAGGTCCGGCTCGCGGCAAAAAAGCGGCGGCTGCGCAGGGCCTCCAGCCAGGTACGGGGATGCCAGAGCGCCGACCAACGCGCGTGTTCTGGCCCCGCCAGCCCCCAGATGAAGCGGGCCACCAGCCCCAGGAACAGCAGGTAGCCCAGCCACAGGTGCAGGCGGCGCAGCGCCGCGGCCTGCCAGGTGAACTCCAGTTGTTCCGCCGTGAGGGCGGTGATCAAGAGCAGGATGACCAAGAGGGCGTTCCAGGCATGGATGATCCTGAGCACGGGGTCGAAAACCCGTTCCCGCCTCAGGATCAGGTGCTCCATGGTGTGGGGTTTGATGCTCCGCCCGGATTACTTATAGGCAGCCACGTTGCTCCAGCCGGCGACCGGCGCGGGTGCCGGGGCTGTGTGGCTGGTGGCTTCGTCGTCACCCTTGATTTGCACAAAGGGCAACACGAAGGCAGGTTTGCCCATGGATTGGTAGTAGGCAGAAATGTTTTCGATGTCCTGGTCGGTCAGGCTCATGGTGGCCAGGTTCATGATGGGATGCAGTACCTTGCCGGTCTTGTACTTGTTGGTTTTGACCGTCAGTTTGTCGGCGTTCCGGCCGGCCAGTTGCAGGGTATAGAAAATGCCGCCAAAGCCTTGATCTCCGTGGCAGATGACACAGGAACCGGCCTTTGCCTTGCCGGCTTCGATGTCGGCTGACTGGGCAGGAATGGTGGCAATGGACAGGGCGAAAGCACTCAGCAGACTGGGCATGAATTTCATAACGTTTTCCTCAGGGTTGATAGCAGGGTAACAGAATGGGAAATACATCAAACGCTAATATACTAATAGTCTCAAGAACAATGCATAGTACAAATAGGTTAATAACCCGATCGGGTTAAGAAATCTTGCTCAGGTTAATTCTTAGTTGTGACGGCTGAGAGTGCCTCGGCCGCAGTATCTCGGCAGGGGAAAAGTTCCGCCCCCTGGCCGGTCAGGCGGGGGTCATCCGGGCGAGCCCCTCGGCGGCGATCTCAGCCACTTCCGGATGCGTATCGTTGAGCCGCTCGCGCAGATAGGGGGTGGCCGTCGGACTGGCGCTGAGGGCCAGGTAGTGGCATGCATCCGCCCGGACCCGTGCGTCTTCCGCGGCGGACAGTTCGCCCAGGGCAGGGACCAGGGCGCGCAGGGCGTCATTGGCGGCGAAGGTCTCCAGTACCGCGCCCGCGCCGATGCGCACGTTCAGGCTGGCCTCCGGGTTGGCGACAATGGGTAGCAGGTCCGCTAGGCGGGCGGGATCCTGCCGTACCGCGTCGATCACCCGCTGCAGCTGGCCTTCCCTGAGCAGCACATGGAAATAGTCCGCCATGCCCTCCGGCCGGTCGGCACGGCCGGCCCACTCGGCCAGTTCTTCCCGGCCGCGCAGTCCGTGCAACTCGAAGGGTCCGATGCGTACCCAGGGCACCGTGCGGATGCCGTGAGCCTCCGCCGCCTCGGGCCGCGCCTCCAGGTTCACCACCTCCAGGCGGCCGATGACGCCCTGCTTGACCAGTTCCGCCAAGCTGTTCAGGACGGCCGGGCAGTGCTGGCAGTGGCTGGACAGGAACAGGAGGGCGTCGGGGGCGGGCATGGGGGGAAGGATGGGATGGTGAGGGAAGCGGCTAACCGTTAGGCTAGCGCATGCGGCATCACCCACCAAGCATGGACTGGAAGGAGCGGCGACATGGCGGAAACCACGAATCTCTTCACCCCGTTGCAGTTGGGGCCCTACACCCTGAAAAACCGGCTGATCATGGCCCCCCTAACCCGCAACCGGGCCGGCCTGGATGGCGTGCCGGGCGACCTGAACGTGCTCTATTACTGGCAGCGTGCCGGTGCCGGTCTGATTATCAGCGAGGCCACCTGCATCTCCCCCATGGCGGTCGGCTATCCCCACACGCCGGGTATCTGGAATGGTGCCCAGGTCGCGGGCTGGTCACGGGTCACGCAGGCGGTGCATGACGCGGGAGGGCGCATCTTCTGCCAGCTTTGGCACGTGGGCCGCATCTCCCACCCCAGCCTGCTGCCGCCCGGGGAACTGCCTGTGGCCCCCTCCGCCGTGCGCCCCGCGGGCGTGGCCATGACTTATTCGGGACTGCAACCCTTCGTCACGCCCCGCGCCCTGGCCTTGGAGGAACTGCCCGAGATCGTGGAGAGCTACCGGGTGGCGGCCAAGAACGCCCTGGCGGCCGGCTTCGACGGCGTGGAAGTGCACGCGGCCAACGGTTATCTGCTGGACGAATTCCTGCGTGACGGGACCAATCTGCGCAACGACGACTACGGCGGCGGGGTGGACAACCGGTCGCGCCTGCCGCTGGAGGTCATGGAGGCAGTCTGTGGTGTATGGGGCTCCAGGCGGGTCGGGGTGCGGCTGTCGCCCGTGCAGCCCTTCAACGACATGCGCGACAGCGATCCGCAGGGCACCTTCAGGCGGGTGGTGGAGCGGCTCAACGCCCTCGACCTCGCCTACCTGCACGTCACCGAACTGGGCAAGGACGCGCCCGGCGCGGCCGGCCCCTGGTTCGAGCCGGGGCGGCTGCGCGACATCTGGAAGGGTGTCTATATGACCAACCACGGCTACGACAAGGCCACCGCCAGCGCCGCCCTGGCCGCCGGTCGGGCGGACCTGGTGGCCTTCGGCGTGCTGTACCTCGCCAACCCGGACCTGGAGCGACGCTTCGCCCTGGATGCGCCCCTCAACGCCCCCGACCCGTCCACCTTCTACGGCGGCGACGAGCGGGGCTACACGGACTATCCGTTCCTGGCGGACTGAGCCGGGCCGGGGTTGTCCATGACGGCGCACACCAGCAGCCAGAGCAGGGTGGCGTTCAGCAGGTGCCACAGGAAATGCGTACCCAGGGGCCAGGCGGCGCACACGGCCATGTCCGCGCTGCGGAAACCCAGGGAGACGAGAAACAGGACGGCGGCACCGGTGAACCGACGGCTGCGGACATGACCGCGCCAGGCCAGCCAGGCGGCCAGCAACGCCAGGGCCGCGAAGCTGGGCAGATAGAACACCGAGCCGTTCAGCAGCGCCGGGTCGAGGTGCCGCTGTGCCAGGACATTGGCGCCGTGGTAGGCCGCGAACCAGGCGAGGGTGGCCGGCCAGCCCAAGCCCGCCAGCCGTTTCAGGCTCACCAGCAGGAAGACGCTGATGAACAGGGCGATGGGCAGCACGTCGGCCATGGCCGCCCAGGTCCGGGCGAAGGTGTGGAACAGGCCGCTGCCCAGGCCGATGGCTGCCACCAGGATGACCAGTAACAGGCGGTCCCAGCCGGCCGCAGTTCTGCCGCGATAGGCGGCCAGCCAGACCCGCAGCAGGAGGCCGGCGGCCACCAGGAAGGCCAGGTTGGTCAGGGCGTTGACCGGTTCGGACCAAAACTCCGTCCCGGTGCGTTCGCAATAGAGGTCGATGGGGTTGTCCAAGGGTCGGCTCCGGGGGAACAATCAGGCACATGGCGGGTCCGCCCATTCTAGGGCAGCCTGCCCGAGGCGCCGGCAACGGCCCGGCGGAACGGATGGAATCGACGGCGGCGAAGGGGGATGCGATGGGCTTCGGGTTGATGGTCATCGGCGACGAAATACTGTCCGGCAAGCATCAGGACCAGCATTTCGCCAAGGTGCGCGAGATGCTCGCCGAACGCGGGCTGCGTCTGGACTGGGTGAGCTACCTGGGGGACGAGCGCTGGCGCATCACCGAGGCCCTGAGCCACAGTTTTTCCGGCAGCGACGTGGTGTTCTGCACCGGCGGCATCGGCTCCACCCCAGACGACCATACCCGCCAGGCCGCCGCGGCCGCCCTGGGTGTGCCCCTGGTGCTGCATCCCGAGGCCGCCCGGCTGATCGGCGAACGCACCCGCGAAGTGGGCCTGGAGGTCACTCCCGAGCGGCTGCGCATGGGCGAATTTCCCGAGGGCGCCGAACTCATCCCCAATCCCTACAACCGTATCCCCGGTTTCGGCATCCACCGGCACCATTTCGTGCCCGGCTTCCCGGTGATGGCCTGGCCCATGATCGAATGGGTGCTGGACACGCGCTACGCCCACCTGTTCCACACCCAGGCCCAGACGGAAAAGGCGATGCGCGTCCTGGGCCTGGCCGAGGCCACCCTGACGCCCCTCATGGAGCGGGTGGAGGCGGACCATCCCGGCGTGCGGGTGTTCAGCCTGCCCCACGCCCGGCGCAGCACCACCGATCCCTGGGAGATCGAGTTGGGGGTCAAGGGGCCGCCCGACCGGGTGGACGCGGCGTTCCGGCAGTTGCGCGCGGGCGTGGCCGCCCTGGGGGAGCGCATTGAAGAGATTTGAACCACCTCGCATGCGCCCGGCCGGAATAGCCGCGCCGCCGAAGGCGTCGGGAAAGGATTGCCGCCCTTACTGCCGTAGGTCGCCAATCCATTGGCGACCTGGTGGCTTACAGCCGGGGCGGGCGGAGATCACCGGCCGTCGCTCCTTGACCCCGGCAGCATCGTCCAATGGCTGAAGGTGGCCGCCTGGCCGCGCAGGTTCCCGTCCTGGTCCAGCAGGTTCCACACCGTGGCGTCGCGGACCAGGAAACGGCGGCCGGACTTGGACACGCGCACCCCTTGGTAGTCGTCGATATAGCCCTGCCGGGCCACCTGCTCCAGGAGGCGCTGGCGTTCTTCGCGCGCCAGGGGCTCGGCGGAAAAGCGCGACGGCATGCCGACCATCTCGCTCCAGGACATCTCGAAAAGCCGCTGGGCCGCCAGATTGGCATAGGTGAACAGGGGGTCGGCGGCGCTGTCGTGGGACAGCACCACGAAGGGGGCTTGGTAGAGTTCCCGTGCGGCCAGCTCGGGGCTCAGGCAGGGCGGCATGAGGGGGCCGCGGACCAGGTGCCGGTAGCTCTCGATCAGCAGGTTGGCATGCTCCAGCAAAAATCGGTTGGCGGCGCAGGGTTCGTCCATCAGCGGGGCGGCTTCCAAGTCGTCGTAGGCGTGGGCCGGTCAGGCATGGCGTTCCAACAGCCACTCCAGTTCGGCCGCCTCCAGCCAGCGCCATTGCCCCTCCGCCAGATCCTCGGGCAGCGCCAGGCCGCCCACCGCCACTCGCTTGAGGGCCTCTACCCGGTTGCCGGCGGCGGCCAGCATGCGCTTGACCTGATGGTACTTGCCTTCGGTGAGGGTCAGGCGGATGACGCGCCCGTCCCCCCCTGTATCCACCCGTTCGCATTCCGCCGCGGCGATGGGCGCTGGTTCGTCGCGCAGTTGCACGCCGGCAAGCAGGGCGGCGATCTGGGTGTCGTCCACCGGGTGTTTGGCGGTCACTTCATAGACCTTGGCCACCTGGTGGTGGGGGGAGATGAGCCGGTGGATCAGATCGCCGTCGTCGCTCAGCAGCAGCAGGCCGGTGGTGTCCACGTCCAGCCTGCCCACGGATTGGACACCCCGGTTGACCAGGGGCGCGGGCAGCAGGCTCAGCACGCCGGGGTGGTGGCGGGGCGAGCAGGAGCACTCGTAGCCCGCCGGCTTGTGCAGCATGAGCGTGGCCCGTTCGCGATAGACCCAGGCCTCGCCGTCCACGCCGAAGCCCAGGCCATCGGGCTCGAACTCGGCGAAGGGATCGTCCGTGGGTTGCCCGCCCGCCGTCACCCGGCCGTGCCACACCATGGCCCGGCAGGCCTTGCGGCTGCCGAAGCCCTGGGATTGCAGGATCCGTTCCAGCTGCATCGTCCGACTCAGAGCGGCCCCAGGGGCGGCTCCTGCATCAGGGCGATCTGCTCCCGCAGCTCCAGGATGCGTTCCTCCCAGTAGCGGGGGCTGTCGAACCAGGGGAAGGCGGCGGGGAAGGCCGGGTCGTCCCAGCGCCGGGCAATCCAGGCGCTGTAGTGGATCAGGCGCAGGGTGCGCAGGGCCTCGATCAGGTGCAGCTCGCGCCGGTCGAAGTCCATGAAGTCCTCGTAGCCGGTCAGCACGTCGGAGAACTGGCGGGTCATCTCGCCCCGGTCCCCCGAGAGCAGCATCCACAGGTCCTGCACCGCCGGGCCCATGCGGCTGTCGTCGAAATCCACGAAGTGGGGGCCGGGGGCGTCGCCGTACTCGGTCCACAGCACATTGCCCATGTGGCAGTCGCCGTGCAGGCGCAGCCGGGCCACGTCTCCGGCGCGATCAAAGGCGTGGCGCACGCCGTCCAGGGCCTGATCCGCCACCCCCTGCCAGACGGCCCTCAGTTCCACGGGTATCCAGTCGTGGGCCAGCAGCCAGTCGCGGGGTTCCTCGCCGAAGCTGGCGATGTCCAGGGTCGGGCGCGCCCGGTAGGCGGACAGCGCCCCCACGGCGTGGATGCGGCCCAGGAAGCGGCCCAGCCATTCCAGGGTGTCCGGGTCGGAGAGCTCAGGCGTGCGCCCGCCCCGGCGCGGATAGACGGCGAAGCGGAAGCCGGCGTGCTCATGCAGGCTGCGCCCTTCCGGGAGCAGGGGCGGCACCACCGGGATCTCCCGCTCGGCCAGTTCCAGAGTGAAGGCGTGTTCCTCCAGGATGGCCGCGTCGGACCAGCGGCCCGGCCGGTAGAACTTGGCCACCACCGGCTCGGCATCGTCCAGCCAGGCCTGATAGACCCGGTTCTCGTAGCTGTTCAGGGCCAGCAGCCGGCCGTCGGCGGGCAGGCCCACCGACTCCAGGGCGTCCAGCACCGCATCGGGGGTCAGGGCGGCGTAGGGGTGGGTGGCTGGATTTTCCATGCCGGGATTGTACGGGTCGCCGCGACGCGTGGATGTCGCGGCGGTTCTATTTCACCGGCTGTGCGGGTTCGGGTTCGCAGGTATAGATCTGCCCCGTGTCGGCGCCTGGCAGGCACTTCGAGCTGGGCAGGTCGAGGTACTGGCAACCGGGGTAGCAGGCTTGGGGAAAGCAAAGCGCGGTCTTGCCGGCCATCTCCGGTGTGCAGCGATCCGGCTCCGGGACATTGCCGGGCGCCCCCTGCAGCTGCGGACCGATACAATCGCCCTCGGCCACCCACCGCCAGCCGGCGGTGGCCGGCAGGGACAGGCCGAAGGCCAGGACCGTGAAGACGATGCGACGCCTCATCTCAGGCCTTGCCCGATTTCCAGGCCGCCACCGCCGCCTTGATCTGCTCCAGGGCCGAGGGGTCGTCCAGGGTGGTCAGGTCGCCCGCCTCGCGGCCTTCCGCCAGGGCCTGGATGGAGCGGCGCAGCAGCTTGCCGGAGCGGGTCTTGGGCAGCAGGGTGACGAAGCACACCCGCGCCGGGCGGGCGATGGCGCCCAGTTCCCGGTCCACGGTGGCCATCACCTCCTTTTCCAGGGCGGCGGTGGCCTCGGGGGTGGCGGTGCGGCCGGCGTCCTTGACCACCGCGAAGGCCATCACCGCCTGGCCCTTCACTTCGTCGTGCACGCCTACTACCGCCACCTCGGCGATGGCCGGATGGGCGGACACGGCTTCCTCGATCTCCCGGGTGCCCAGGCGATGGCCGGCCACGTTGATCACGTCGTCGGTGCGGCCGAGGATGAAGTAATAGCCGTCGGCGTCACGGGTGGCCCAGTCGAAGGTGGAATAGGCCAGCACGTTCTCGAAGTTGGAGAAGTAGGTGTTGACGAAGCGCTTGTCGTCGCCCCAGACGGTGGTCAGGCAGCCCGGGGGCAGGGGCGGGATGGCGGTGAGCACGCCCTTCTCGTCGGCGCCCACCTCCTGGCCGGTGCGCTCGTCCAGCAGCTTCAGGTCGAAGCCGTAGACGGCGAAGCCCGGCGAGCCGAACTTGCGCGGCAGGTCCTCGATGGCCGGCACGCTGGACAGGATGGGCCAGCCGGTCTCGGTCTGCCAGTAGTTGTCGATGATGTTCACCCCCAGGGCGTCGGCGATCCAGCGGGCGGTGGGCTCGTCCAGGGGCTCGCCGGCGAGGTAGAGGGAGCGCAGGCTGGAGACGTCGTACTTGTGCAGGTACTCCGGCGGCTGCTTCTTCAGCACCCGCACGGCGGTGGGGGAGGTGAACATGACGTTCACCCGGTTGTCCTGCACGATCTTCCACCAGATGCCCGGGTCGGGGCGGATGGGCAGGCCCTCGTAGACGATGGTGGTCATGCCGGCGATGAGCGGCCCATAGACGATGTAGCTGTGGCCCACCACCCAGCCGATGTCGCTGGAGGTGAACATGGTCTCGCCGGCCCGGCCGGTGTAGATGTGCTTCATGGATGCGGCCAGGGCCACGGCGTAGCCGCCCGTGTTGCGCTGTACGCCCTTGGGCTTGCCGGTGGTGCCGGAGGTGTAGAGGATGTAGGAGGGCTCGGAGGATTCCAGCCAGACCGGCTCCACTTCCGCGTCCAGGTGGCGGGCGCGCAGTTCGGCCCAGTCCACGTCGCGGCCGGCGTTCCAGGCCAGGTCCGCGTCCAGGCCGCGCCTGAACAGCAGCACCTTGTCCGGCGGGTTTTGCGCCAGGTTCAGGGCTTCGTCCACCAGGGGTTTGTAGAGGATGGTCTTGCCGCCGCGCATGCCGGCGTCGGAGGTGATCAAGAGCTTCGGCTTCGCGTCGTCGATGCGGGTGGCCAGGCTGTTGGCCGCGAAGCCGCCGAACACCACCGAATGGATGGCGCCGATGCGCGCACAGGCCAGCATGGCGAACACCGCCTCGGGCACCATGGGCATGTAGATGATCACCCGGTCGCCCTTGCTTACCCCCAGCCCGGCGATCATGGCCGCCACCCGGTTCACCTCCGCGTGCAGCTCCCGGTAGGTGTAGCTGCCTTCCTGGCCGGTTTCGGTGGACAGATAGACGATGGCCTTCTGCTCAGGCCGGGTCGCGAGGTGCCGATCCACGGCGTTGTGGCACAGATTTGTGCGGCCGCCCACGAACCAGCGGGCGAAGGGCAGGCGGCTGTCGTCCAGCACCTGTTCGAAGGGGGTATGCCAATTAATCAACCGGGCCTGCTCGGCCCAGAAGCCCGCCTTGTCGTCCATGGAACGGCGATAGAAATCCGCGTACTTGCCCATTCCTTCAGTCTCCTCGATCCCGATTGTCCGGTGTATTCGGTCGTGCCCCCAGCGGGACATGCTGCCGGCAACCTTACCCGCTCGCGGCGGTTTGAGGAATGCCCACCTCGACTCAGACGGGTTCGTGCTCCCGGCAGATCATCTCCCGATCCCGGCGGCTCAGCGGCTCGCCGGTCAGTCCGCAACGCCAGGCGTCGCGCCCCTCCGCGAGATGATGGCGGCAGGTGGCGCAGACTCCGAAGCTACGCCGCCCATCCTCCATCTGCAAACGCCTGAGCAGCTCGGTCATGGCGGTCAACGGCGCATCTCCCAGGGCATCGGCGGCCGCCCGGAAACCGGCCAGGCCCCGCTTTCCCACGGCGCCGACCAGGGCGTTGCCGGCCGGGCTCAGGGACAACCTGACCACCCGGCGGTCGCGTCCGTCCGAACCACGCGTGAGAAAACCCTTTTCCTCCAGCAGGATCAGACTCTGGGACACCGTACCCTTGGTCAGGCCCAGGTATTCGGCTACCGCCTGGGGGGTGTTGGAATAGCGGTTGGCGGCGGCCAGATACAACAGGGCCTGGACATGGACGGGCTGCAGTCCATGCTCGGCGCCGATCGCCTTGAGACGCGCCTGGGCCAGATTGCCCAGGCGTTCGGCCAGATTAAGCAGTTTGAGAAGATGGGTAGCCATGCCGGGAATGTATCGGCCCGATACAGAATTGACAAGCGGGAATTGCCCGGCTATATGTATCGCATCGATATCATTTCGATACGATACATTCAAGCCACAGGAGATACGCCATGAGCCCCATCCGCCTCATTCCCGTCGTGCTCGCCGTCCTCGCCAGTCCGGCCGCCTGGTCCGCCGAGCCCTCCGGTGTCGGCTACCCGGCCGGCTATCGGGACTGGACCCACGTCAAAAGCCTGATCCTGGAATCCGGCCATCCACTCTATGAATCCTTCGGGGGTATCCACCACATCTATGCCAATGCCAAGGCCATGCGCGGTTATCGCGATGGGCGCTTCGCGGATGGATCGGTGATCGTCTTCGATCTGCTCGAGGTAAAGAAAGAGGGCAACGCCATCGCCGAAGGTCCGCGCAAGGTGCTCGGGGTGATGCAAAAGGACGCCCGCCGCTACAAGACCACCGGCGGCTGGGGATTCGAGGGCTTCGCCGGCGGTGACAAATCCCGCCGCGTGGTGGGCGACCAGGCCGCGTCGGCCTGCTACGGCTGCCACGCCGAACAGGCCGGCAAGACCGGCTATGTGTTCAGCGCCTGGAGGGAATAACCGCGCGCGTGCGCCGGTTGCGGCCAGAACCGTCCGCTAGCCGGCGCCCGCCAGCGATACCACGGTCCGCCCGGTCACCGTGCCGTCCAGGAAGCCCTGGAACACACCGGACAGATCGGCCAGATTCACCGTCCGGGCGATGCCGCTCTCCAGTTGGCGCGGCTTCAGGTCGCTCGCCAGACGGCGCCAGACCTCCAGCCGCTCGGCCATCGGACAGGCCACCGAGTCGATGCCCAGCAGGCTGACGCCGCGCAGGATGAAGGGCATCACCGTGGTGTTGAGTTCCACGCCGCCGGCCAGGCCGCAGGCGGCGATGGCGCCGCGGTAGGCCATGGTGCTGGTCAGCCAGGCCAGCAGATCACCGCCCACGGTGTCGATGGCACCGGCCCACAGGGCCTTTTCCAGGGGGCGGGTGCCCAGTTCCAGGGACTTGCGGTCGAGCACCTGGCTGGCGCCCAGGCCGCGCAACCAGTCGGCCTGCGCCGGCTTGCCGGAGATGGCCACCACTTCGTAGCCGAGGCCCGCCAGCATGTCGACGGCCAGGCTGCCCAGGCCGCCGGTCGCGCCGGTGACCGCCACCGGGCCGCTGCTCGGCGTCACGCCCAGCAGTTCCAGGCGCATGACCGCCAGGGCGGCGGTGAAGCCGGCGGTGCCCAGGGCCATGGCCTGGTAGGCGGTGAGGCCGGGGGGGAGGGGGACCGCCCAGTTGGCGGGTACGCACACGAACTCGGCGTAGCCCCCGTCCCGTTCCACCCCCAGGCCGTAGCCGGTGACCAGCACCGGGTCGCCGGGTTGGATACGGTCGTCCCGGCTGGTTTCCACCACCCCGGCCACATCCACGCCGCCCACCAGGGGCAGGGTCTTCATGATCTTGCCGGCGCCGGTGGCGGCCAGGGCGTCCTTGTAGTTGACGCTGGACCACTGGGCGCGGATCAGCACCTCGCCCTCGGCCGGGTCGGGTTGGGGCAGGTCCACCACGGCACTGCGGATGCCCGTGTCGTCTTTAATTACCTGAAGTGCTTTCATTGGTTTCTTCAATCCTTGACCTTGAAATATTTGTGCACTGCGAAAAATGATTCTCGACTAGCTTAGTAGTGAATTACACACATGTCTGCCGGCAATGACCGGCCGACGAGAGGATGGAACAGAGATGGCGATGAACGCGGGTCGGGCCTTGGTCCCGTCCGTTGTGGATGGGCCCGGCGGGACGGAACCTCTTCGGGGCGCCGGGGGCGCGGGTGCACCGGGCGGCGGTCTGCCGGTCCGGGGCGCGGCGGGCTTCACCAGCGCCGTGCTGGGCGACTACTGGCCCGGCATCCAGCTCTATTACCCGCCGGTGAAGTATTCGCCGGCCCAGGGTGTCTATGAGGACCTGGAGGCGGCCGCCCAGCGCTTCCGCAAGCATGCCCGGGGCTGCCACGCCCAGACCCTGCTGTTCGACCTGGAGGACGGCTGCCGCCAGAAGGCCCTGTCCAGGGACCTGCTGCGCCAGGAACTGCCCGGCCTGGACCGGGACGACATCGCCGTGGCGGTGCGCATCAACCCCTTCCGCACCGAGGAGTACGAGCGCGACATGGCCATGGTGCGGGACCTGGCCGAGCACATCGACGTGGTCATGCTGGCCAAGGCGGGAGAGGCCTACGGGGCGGCGGAGATCCGCGACCTGTCGGCGGTGCTCACCGGCCTGAACGGCGGCCACATCACCATCCAGCCGATCATCGAGCACCCCAAGAGCCTGAAGGTGGCACCGGACATCATGGCCTACCCGACGGTGAAGCATGTGGTGTTCGGCATCCACGACTTCTCCAAGGCCATGGGCATCCAGATCACCCCCCAGCACTGGACCGAGGAGCTGCGCTTCTTCCTCAACCAGATCCTGTTCGAGGCGCGCATCGCTGGCAAGGGCGTGATCGGCGGCGTGGAGGTGCTGATCGGCGAGGCCAGCATGCCGGAGACCTTCCAGGAGCCGCACGACATCCGCCGCTGGCTGGACTTGCACGGCGACGAGGAATCCCGCGTGGTGTTCCGCCACGCCTGCGAGGAGGCGGCCCTGGGCCTGACCGGCAAGCAGGTCATCCACCCTAGCCACATCCACCTGTGCAAGGTGGCCTATACCCCGTCGCCCACCGCCATCAAGCGCTCGGTGGCCATCCTGGACGCGGCGGTGGAGGCGGACGCCTTGCTGGGCGGCGCCATCAAGTTCGACGGCGAGATGCTGGACCCGCCCATGTTCGGTAAGGCCTTGCAGGTGCTGCTGCGTGCCCATGCTTTGAGGGCGCTGTCGGACGCCGACACGGCATTCGCCCTGAAGGTGCTGGGCCTGCTGCCGGCCCAGGTGATCCGGGAGAACTGGCCTTATGGGGTGATTCTGTGAAGGGGCAAGATGCAAGCTTCAAGATGCAAGGGGACAAGCTACCCGGCGTCGCGCCTTTCCTTGCCTCTTGCCTCTTGCATCTTGTATCCGGCCTTCAGGAGTAAGCATGCCCTTCCCCCCCTTCCCCGACTGGACCTGGGACATCCCCGAATACTTCAACATCGGCGTGGCCTGCACAGACGCCCACCTGGAAACGCCTCACGCCGACCAGATCGCCATGATCGTGGAGGACGACGCCCTGGGCACGGCCACCGCCACCTACCGCGACCTGGCCCAGGCCACCAGCCGATTCGCCCAACTGCTGCGGGACCTGGGGGTGAAGCTGGAGGACCGGGTGCTGATCCGCCTGCCCAACTCCCTGGCCTACCCCACCGCCTTCTTCGGCGCCATGAAGCGGGGCGCCATCGCCGTGCCCACCTCCACCCTGCTCACCGCCGAGGAGGTGGTCTATCTGGCCAAGGACTCCGGCGCCACGGTGCTGGTCACCGACAAGGCCATGTGGGCGGGGCTGAAGAACCGGCTGGCCGGGCTGGAGGGCCTGAAACACGTGCTACTGGCCGGCCCGGGCGATCTTCCCCCCTCCCCCGCGAGCGGGGGAGGGGCCGGGGGAGAGGGTACCGTGACCGTGCTGGATCTGGACCAGTCGCTCGACCGGATCGCGACCTGGTCCCAGCCCCACAAGAGCCGCGCCGACGATGCCGCCTACCTGGTCTACACCTCCGGCACCACCGGCTACCCCAAGGGCGTGCTGCACGCCCACCGGGCCATGATCGGCCGGGAGCCGGCGGCCCATTACTGGTTTGATTTCCATCCGGAAGGCGACCGCATCCTCCACTCCGGCAAGTTCAACTGGACCTACGTGCTGGGCTCGGGCCTCATGGACCCCCTGTACCGGGGCAAGACGGTCATCGTCCACGAGGGGAAGAACGACGCCGCCGGCTGGATTCGGCTGATGGCCAGGCACGCCGCCACCATCTTCATCGGCGTGCCCACCATCTATCGCCAGATCCTGCAGAAGACCGCCGCCACCGGCGCCGACGTGCCCGCCCTGCGCCACTGCATGAGCGCCGGCGAGCACCTGTCGGACGAGATGCTGGGCCTGTGGAAGGACCGCTTCGGCATGGAGATCTACGAAGCGGTGGGCATGTCCGAGTGCTCCTATTACTTGTCGGAAAACAAGTTCCGCCCTATCCGCCCCGGCTCGGCGGGCTTCCCCCAGCCCGGCCACGGCGTGAAGCTGCTGGACCCGGACACCCTGGCCGAGGTGCCCACCGGGGAGGAGGGCATGATCTGCATCCCGGCCGACGACCCGGGCCTGTTCATGCGCTACTGGAACCTGCCCGAGGAGACCGCCAAGGCCTTCCGCGGCGGCTGGTTCCTCACCGGCGACTACGCCCGCCTGGACGCCGACGGCTACCTGTGGTTCCTGGGCCGCAAGGACGACATCATCAACTCCTTTGGCTACCGGGTCTCGCCCCACGAGATCGAGCGGGTGCTCAAGACCCACCCGGCGGTGGCCGACTGCGCCGCCACCGGCGAGGAACTGGACAAGGACAAGGTGCTGGTCACCGCCTACGTGGTGCCGCACCCCGGCAGCCAGGTCACGGCCGACGAGCTGGCCGCCTTCGGGCGAGCGCATCTGGCCGCCTACAAGGCCCCCAAGATCGTCTATCTGGTGGACGACTACCCCCGCACCAAGAATGGCAAGGTGATCCGCACCAGGCTGGAACCGGGTCTGGCCAGGACCCGGTCGGGCAACTGACGGAGCCGGCCCATGCGCCCCCACTACCGCCCCCGCCGTTCCATGCTCTACGTGCCGGCCTGCGTGCCGCGCTTCCTGGCAAAGGGCCGCACGCTGCAATCCGACAGCCTGATCTTCGACCTGGAGGACTCGGTGCTGCCGGAGCGCAAGGCGGAGGCCCGGCGCAACATCCTGAACGCCTTGGAGGAGGCCGACTTCGGCTGCCGGGAGTTGGTGGTTCGGGTTAATGCACTGAACACTCCCTGGGGCCGGGAAGACCTGGCGGCGGTGGCCAACACCGGCATCGACGCGGTGCTGTTCCCCAAGATCGAAAAGCGCCAGGACGTGCTGGACGCCCTGGACGCCCTGGACGCGGCAGGCGGCGGCCACCTGCCGGTCATGGTCCTGATGGAGACGCCGCTGGCCATCCTGCGCGCCGAGGAGATCGCCGGCGCCTCGGAGCGCATCGCCTGCCTGGTCATGGGCAGCTCGGACCTGACCAACGAGCTGCATGCCCGCATCACCCAGGACCGGGTGGCCCTGCTGCACAGCCTGTCCCAATGCCTGCTGGCGGCCCGGGCCCACGACCTGGCCATCATTGACGGCATCCACCTGGACCTGAAGGACATGGAGTCCTTCGAATACGCCTGCCGCATGGCCCGCGACCTGGGCTTCGACGGCAAGAGCCTGATCCACCCGTTCCAGATTCCCTACGCCAACGACGCCTTCACTCCACGCCCGGCCAGTGTCCAGATGGCGCAGCGGGTGATCGAGGCCCTGGCCGACGCCAATCGCGCCGGCAGCGGCGTGGCAGTGGTGGACGGCCGGCTCATCGAGAGCATGCACCTGGAGGCCGCCAAGCGTACCCTGATGATTCACGACATGATCCAGCAATGCTGGGGCGGAGGCGCATGAATACGCTGCATGTAGGAGCGGACCCTGTCCGCGATGGTGGGCGAAGAGATCGCGGACAGGGTCCGCTCCTACGGGGTGGTCATTGTCACAACCGGGGATGCCCATGAACAAGGCAGGCAACGGCAACTTCTTCGAGGACTTCTCTCTGGGCCAGACCCTGGTGCACGGCACGCCGCGCACGGTGAGCGAGGCCGACCAGTCCCTGTACATCGCGCTGACCGGGGCACGGCACATCCTGCATTCCGCGCGGCCGGTGGCCCACGCCATGGGGTATCCGGATCGCCCCCTGGACGACCTGCTGGCCTTCCATCTGGCCTTCGGCAAGACGGTGAACGATATCTCCCTGAACGCGGTGGCCAACCTGGGCTACGCCGACGTGCGCTTCCTGCGCCCGGTGTTCCCAGGCGACACCCTGAAGGCGGAATCCACCGTCATCGGCCTGCGCCAGAACAGCAACGGAGAGAGCGGTATCGTCTGGGTGCGCTCCACGGCGGTGAACCAGAACGACGAGGAGGTGATGACCTGGATTCGCTGGGTGATGGTACACAAGCGGGACCGCGCCCGGCCCGCCCCGCAGCCCATCGTCCCCGAGCCGCCGGCCTACGTCACCCTGGAGCGCCTGCCCATCCCGGCATGCCTCGACGCCCACGGTTTTGAAACGCAACTCACCGGCGGCCCCTGGCTGTGGGAAGACTACGCCCTCGGCGAGCGCATCGACCACCCGGCCGGCATGACCCTGGACGAGACCGACCACACCCTGGCCACGCGCCTTTACCAGAACAACGCCCGCCTGCACTTCGACGCCGCCCTGATGGCCGGCTCCCAGTTCGGCCGGCGCCTGGTCTATGGCGGGCACGTCATTTCGGTGTGCCGCGCCCTGAGCTTCGAGGGCCTGGAGAACGTGCTGGCCATCGCCGCCATCAACGGCGGCGCGCACGCCAACCCCACCCTGGCGGGAGACACCCTGTACGCGTTCACCCAGGTGAAGGCGAGCTGGGAACTGCCCGGCCGGAACGACATCGGTGCCCTGCGGTTGCGTCTGGTGGGGCTGAGGAACCTGACCCCGGGGGAACTGGCCGAGCCCATCGTCGAGACGGAGGGCAAGCGCAAGTACCACCCGAATGTGGTGCTGGATTTGGATTACACCGTGCTGATGCCGAGGCGGTGTACGCCATGAAGTCCCCACGCGCGCCTTCCCACGGACCAGCCTCCCCCTTTATCAACAGGGGATTGAGGGGGAGTAAAGCGGTCTATTCCATTCGCGAGCGTCTCGAATCCCCCCTGGCCCCCCTTTTCCAAAGGGGGGGACAGTTGCGTAATGCCGCCCGCGTGCCAGCGCCCCCCTTTTCCAAAGGGGGGCAGGGGGGATTTAACCGCCGGACGCCACAAACCACTCCCTCCATTTCCAGGAGACCCCATTGACCGAAGCCGTCCACCCCAGCGCCGCCCTGTTCGCCGGCGAGAAGCCCTTCCCTATCCTGCCCGCCTGCGAGCACTTCGCCGGCAGCGAAAAGCTGATCCTCAAGGCCCTGGAGTTGCAGGACAGGCTGGGTCCTATTTTCGACATCACCTGCGACTGCGAGGACGGCGCCCCCGCCGGCCGGGAGCGGGAGCATGCCGAGATGATCGTCCGTGCGCTGAATTCCGAGGCCAACAAGCACCGCATGGCCGGCGCGCGCATCCACGACTACAGCCACGTGGCCTGGAAGCAGGACGTGGACATCCTGGTGCCCTCCCTCGGGGAGATCGTCGCCTATATCACCCTGCCCAAGACCACCTGCGCAGACCACACCGCCGAGCAAATCGCCTACATCCAGGCGGTGGCCGCCCAGCATGGCATCCGGCGGGAGCTCCCCATCCACGTGCTGATCGAGACCCATGGAGCCCTGCGCGATGTGCACCGCATCGCCCAACTGCCCTGGCTGCAGGTGCTGGACTTCGGCCTGATGGATTTCGTCTCCGGCCATCACGGCGCCATCCCCGCCAGCGCCATGCGCAGCCCCGGCCAGTTCGAGCACCGGCTCATCGCCCGCGCCAAGACCGAGGTGGTGGCGGCGGCCCTGGCCAACGGCCTGATCCCCGCCCACAACGTCACCCTGGACCTGAAGAACCCCTACGCCGCTTACGCCGACGCGCGGCGGGCGCACATGGAGTTCGGCTTCCTGCGCCAGTGGAGCATCTACCCGACGCAAATCCAGCCCATCGTCGACGCCATGAAGCCCGACCATTCCGAGGTGGAAAGCGGCGCCGCCATCCTGCTGGCCGCCCAGCGGGCGGACTGGGGTCCTATCCAGCATGCCGGAGAGCTGCACGACCGGGCCACCTACCGCTACTACTGGGAATTGCTGCAAAAGGCGCGGGTCACGGGCGTAAAGCTTCCCGAGGCTGCGGAGTCGGCCTTCTTCTGAGTTGCGCGCATTGAGGTTTTACCCCTAAACCTTTCCCCGTGAGTGACGATATCGGGACATTCGGGGGTGCCCCGCCCTACTCACCCATTCCGAAGCGGGGCGTTCAATGCAGCTACTCAACAATTTCAGTATCGGTCAGCGTCTATACGGGGCCTTCCTGGGCGCGGCCCTGATCACCCTGGCCACCGGGGTTCTGGCCATCTACTTCACGCAACGGGTGGGCGACAACGGCATTTATGTCGGGGAATCCGCGGCGCCCTTGGTGGATGCGGTCATGGAGTCCAAGCTGCTGACCACCGAGGCCCACCTGGTGTTCGAGGAAATCATGGGGGGCGACGACGCGGAATCGATCGATAACGTACATGCCTTGCTGAGCCAGGCGCGTTGGTATCTCAATGTCATCGCCCAGGGCGGCGAGAACGACGAGGGGCGATATCTTCCGGCCACCAACCCGTCCACGGTTGCCATGGTTCCCGCGGCCATGGGGCTATTCGACAGCTTCCAGAGTACCTTGAACAAGCGCTACGCGACCCGCGGCCAAGACCTGCCGGCGGGGGAGTTCCACCATCTCGACGCGGAGTTCGATGCCCAGTTCGACGCCTACATCCATGAGGTGGACAAACTGGAATCCACGATCCAGGAGGATATCAAGGGCTCCCTGGCGAACTTGCGCGACACCGTGGGCGAATCCCGCGTCCACATGTCCGTCATCGTCGCCGCCGCCATGGTGACGGGTTTGGCACTCGGTTGGTTCATCACCCGCTCGATCACGCGGCCCCTGGACGAATGCGTGCGCAAGTCCGTCAGTATCGCTGCGGGCGACCTGACGGCCAGCTTCGTTCCGGAGGGCAAGGACGAGATTGCCCGATTGGTCGCCGCCCTGGAGGAAATGCGCATCGGCCTGGCCAGGATCATTGGTACCTTGCGCGGCGACGTGAACACGCTCAATCAGTCCGCAGCTGCCTTGGCCCAGGCCGCGGACACCAGCGTCAGGGCCAGCAACACGCAATCCGAAGCCGCGGCCAGCATGGCCGCATCGGTCGAGGAGTTATCCGTCTCCATTGATCAGGTGGGCGAGAACGCGCGCGCCGCACGGGAGGTGACGGAGCGGTCTGACGCCCAGTCGCTGGACGGGGGCCGGATCATCCAGGAAGCCGCAGGCGAGATGACCCACATCGCCGAAGTGGTCAACGCCAACGCGGTCACCATCAAGGACCTGGAGAACTACTCCGCGCAGATATCCAGCATCATCAATGTGATTACCGACATCGCTGACCAGACCAACCTCTTGGCCCTGAACGCCGCCATCGAAGCGGCCCGGGCCGGCGAGCAGGGCAGGGGTTTCGCCGTGGTGGCCGACGAGGTGCGCAAGCTGGCCGAGCGCACAACCCTGTCCACCCAGGAGATATCGAGCATGATCGGCAAGATTCAGCAGGGCACCCAGCGGGCCGTGCAGGAGATGGACGCCGGATTGCAGCGAGTCAATGAGGGTGTCCGTCTGGCCAGCCGGGCCGGAGATTCCATTACCGCCATTCGCGGGAGTGCCGACCAAGTCACCCGCGCGGTCGGCGACATCACCCATGCGTTGCAGGAACAGGCGTCAGCCACCCGGGACATCGCTCGCCGGGTCGAACAGGTGGCTCAGGGCGTCGAAGTCAATACCGCCAACGTTGCCGCCGCCGCCGACTCGGCTCGTGAACTGGAAGTCCTGGCGCGTTCGATTCAGGAGCTAATTTCCCGCTTCCGGGTCGCCTAGGAGCCTGTCGGTAGCATGTGCCGAGCCCTGGCCGGACCGCCGTTGGGATTGGCACCGCACCGGCACCAAGACGCCCACCGCGGTAGGGTTTTTGGAACCCGGACATCGCCATCCTGAATTTGGCTGGTGTTCCGGGCCATCCCGCAAGACAATCCGGTGGTATCCGCAACACAAGCGAACACCACCATGACCCAGACCATCGGCATCCTCACCTCCGGGGGTGACAGCCCCGGCCTCAACGCGGCCATCCGCGGCGTCGGCAAGGCCTGCCAATCCCACTATGGCATGCGCATCATCGGCATCCGCGACGGCTTCCGCGGCCTGATGGAAAACCGCACCATGCCGCTGGAAGGCGACACCCTGTCCGGCATCCTCACCCTGGGCGGCACCATCCTCGGCACCAGTCGCGAGAAGCCGCACAAGATGACGGTGGACGGCAAGCTCCAGGACATGACCGAGACCCTCGTGGCCAACTACCACGCCAACAAGCTCGACTGCCTGGTCTGCCTGGGCGGCGGTGGCACGCAGAAGAATGCCTTGCGCCTCAAACAGGCCGGTCTCAACGTGGTCACCCTGCCGAAGACCATCGACAACGACGTGGCGCTGACCGACATTACCTTCGGCTTCGACACGGCGCTCGGCATCGCCACCGACGCCATCGACCGCCTGCACAGCACCGCCCACAGCCACCACCGCATCATCGTGGTCGAGATCATGGGCCACCGCGCAGGCTGGCTGGCCTTGGGCGCAGGCATCGCCGGCGGGGCGGACGTGATCCTGATCCCGGAGATTCCCTACGACGTGGCCGTTGTCTCCGAGGCCATCAAGACGCGCAAGGAGAAAGGCAAGACCTTCAGCATCGTTGCCGTCGCCGAAGGGGCAATCTCGAAACAGGAATTCGCCTCCCAGCAGGCCGGCGGGAAGAAAAAGGACAAGAAGGCCAAGGTGGTGACCGCCGAGCCGGAACTGGTTTACGCCGAACGCACCCTGCGTCTGGCCCATGAACTGGAGCAATCCACAGGCCTCGAGGCGCGGGTCACCATCCTCGGACACCTGCAGCGCGGCGGCACGCCCTCGGCGGCCGACCGCGTGCTGGCCACCCGCCTGGGCACCGCCGCCGCCGACCTGGTGCAGCGCCGGCAGTACGGCGTGATGGTCGCCGCGCGGGGCGAATCGACGGTGCCGGTGCTGCTGGAGGAGGTGGCCGGCCAGGTGAAGACCGTGCCGCCCGACCACCCCTGGGTGGAGAGTGCCCGGGGCGTGGGGACGAGTTTCGGGGATCAGTGACGCACGGGGACGGGCGCCATGCCCGTCCCGCGCAGGGAGCGCGCCAAGCGCCGTTACATCTCCAGCGAGCTCGGGCGGTCCAGGGGCGTATGCCAGTGGTCGTCGGCTGCCGGCTCCGGATGGAACCAATTGAGCTTCTCGTGCAGGCTGACCACGCTGCCGACGATGATCAGGGTGGGCGGCTTGAGTTCCGCCTGCGCGGCCTTGGCGGGCAGGTTGTCTAGGGTGCCGATGACCACCTTCTGGTTCAAAGTGGTGCCCTGCTGCACGATGGCCGCCGGCGTGTCGCCCGGCAGGCCGTGCTTCTTCATCTCGTCGCACAGGGTGATCAGTCCCTTCAGGCCCATGTAAATGACGATGGTCTGATGCGGGCGGCACAACATGTCCCAGTCCAGGTCCATGGTGCCGTCCTTGAGGTGGCCGGTGACAAGGATCAGGGCCTGGGCGTGGTCGCGGTGGGTGAGGGGGATGCCTGCGTAGGAAGCCACCCCGGCGGCGGCGGTGATGGCCGGGACCACCTGGAAGGGCACGCCGTGCTCGCGCAGGGTGTCGATCTCCTCGCCGCCGCGGCCGAAGATGAACGGATCGCCGCCCTTCAGGCGCAGCACCCGCTTGCCCTCCTTGGCCAGGCGCACCAGCAGCAGGTTGATGTCTTCCTGGGGCAGGGCATGGTTGTCGCGCTCCTTGCCCACATAGATGCGATCCGCGTCGCGCCGGCACATGTCCAGGATGGGCGGGGAGACTAGACGATCATAGACCACCACGTCGGCCTGCTGCATCAGGCGCAGGGCGCGGAAGGTGAGCAGGTCAGGGTTGCCCGGCCCGGCGCCCACCAGATAGACCTCGCCGTTGTCCGGGGCGGTGGCGGACTGCTCCAGCATGCGGGCGAGGGCGGCCTCGGCCTCCTGTTCGCGGCCGGAGAAGACCATCTCGGCGATGGGCGAGAGCAGGGCGTCCTCCCAGAACTTGCGGCGCTTTTCCGTGGTGGTGAAACGTTGCCGCACCCGCGCCTTGAAGCGTCCGGCCAGAGCGGCCAGGCGTCCGTAGGCGGCGGGGATCAGGGTCTCCAGGCGGGCGCGTAGCAGGCGCGACAGCACCGGCGCCTCGCCGCCGCTGGACACCGCCACCACCACCGGCGAGCGGTCGATGATGGAGGGCATGATGAAGCTGCACACCTGGGGCTTATCGACCACGTTCACCGGTAGGCGGCGCTCGCGGGCCGCCTCATAGACGGTCCGGTCCAGGATTTCGTCTCCACTGGCGGCGAACACCAGCTCCATGCCGTCCATATGGCGGGGATCGAAGGTCTCCGAACGATGAATGATACGGTCGGTGCCGGACAGTTCACCGAAGGCGGCGGACAGGGGTTCGGGCGACACCACGGTCACCCAGGCGCCAGCGTTGAGCAGCAGCGAGGCCTTGCGCGCCGCCGTGTCGCCACCGCCCACCACCAGGCCGTTCTTGCCGCGCAGGTCCAGGAATATGGGTAGGTAGTCCATGAGAATCAGTGACAAGGTTCAAGGAGCAAGATGCAAGGGGAGTCGAGAAGGCACGGGCAATGGGCCGGGCAACGCAGTTCCTTGCCCCTTGCCCCTTGTGCCTTGTCCCTCAAGTGCCGCAGCCGCCGCTGCCGCAACCGCCGGCGGTCTTTGTACCCCCGCTGCCACAACCGCCGCTGCCGCAACCGCCGCCGGCGGGGGGCGCGGAGTCACCCTTCATGAACACGAAGCGGGGCTCGCCGGGGTTGACCTCGGCGAAGTCGATGGTGACGTCGTCCAGCAGGGGGGCGCTGTGGGGCGAGACCAGCAGGGTGATGCCCCAGGATTCCTGGATGGCGTCCTTGTCCCGCTCCTCGTCGAAGCCCATGCCGAATTCCAGCATGCCGGCGTCGTTCACCTTGGCGGCGATGCGCAGGCCCAGGTTGCCGGCATCGGCCTGCTGGGCCGCGGCGCGAATCTGCTCCGCGGCATTCTTGGTCAGGTTGATCATGTCACCTCCTCGAGATGTGATGGATAAAGATGTGTCTGTTCAGGCGGCAATGCGCGCGGCGACGCCCCGTCGAGCGTACTGTGCGGCCTGCCGGAGCAGCGGGGCGATCCACCCGCCGCCGCTGCCTCGGCGATGGCAATAGGAGGCCAGCAGGTTGCGGTGGCGGAAGCCGTCGTTGCGGCCGTCCAGGCCCTGGCCGCGCACCACCCGGTAGGCGAAGTCGGTGTCCGCGGGCAGGTTGACGATGCGGGAGTAGTGGAATTCGTGGGCCGGGATGTCCTGATCCGGCGCGGAGGAGAACGGGCCCGCCCCGGCTTCGCGCAGAATCGCGTAGCCCCTGCCCACCGGCCGGTCGCCCATGATCACGTCGCCGGGCACGACGCCCACCATGTCGCCCGCCTGTGCGTCCCAGCGGATCGAGCGGGCCAGGTACATGAGGCCCCCGCACTCGGCGTAGGTCGGCAGGCCGTTGTCGATGGCGGCGCGGATGTTCTGGCGCAGGGGGTGGTTGGCGGCCAGTTGGGGGATGAACATCTCCGGGAAGCCGCCTCCCAGGATCAGCGCATGCACCTCGGGTAGGCGGGTGTCGGACAGGGTGTCCAGGGGAACGAGTTGCACTCCCGCGGCGCGCAGGGTATCCAGGTCTTCCTGATAGTAGAAGCCGAAGGCCCGGTCGCGGGCATAGGCGATGCGCAGGCCATGGCCGTCCGGTGGCATATCGGGGGAGGGGGAGCTGGCCGGCAGCGGCCGGGCCTGGCCGGCGAGGGCCAGCAGGGCGTCCAGATCTATGCGTTCCGCCACCACCTGGGCGATGGCGGTGATGCGGGCCTCGGCGGCCTCCACCTCGTTGCCGGGGATCAGGCCCAGGTGCCGTTCCTGGATGTCCAGTCGGCTGTCGCGATGCACGGCGCCCAGGCAGGGCAGGTTCGTGTAGCGTTGCAGCACCGCCCGAAGCTTCTCCTCGTGGCGGGGGCCGCCCACCTTGTTGAGGATCACTCCGGCGATGCGCACCGCCGGGTCGAAGGCCTGGTAGCCCAGCAGCAGGGGGGCGATGCCGCGGGTCATGCCCACCGTGTCCAGCACCAGCACCACCGGCACCCCCAGTTGCTTGGCCAGGGCGGCGTTGCTGTTGCCGCCTTCCAGGTCCATGCCGTCGTATAGGCCCTTGTTGCCCTCGATGAGGCTGATGTCCGCCGGAGCGGCATGGCGCCGGTACAGGCTGTCGATCTCGCCGGTCCCCATCATGTGAAAGTCGAGGTTGTAACTGGGGCGTCCGCTGGCCTGGCCGTGCCAGATGGGGTCGATGTAGTCCGGCCCTTTCTTGAAGGCCTGCACCTTCAGGCCGCGGTCGCGTAAGGCCCGCGCCAGACCCAGGGTCAGCGTGGTCTTGCCGGAAGACTTATGGGCGGCGGAGAGGTACAGGGAAGACATGGCGGTATTGTAAAACAAAAAGCCGACAAAATTAGTCGGCCTTTTGCGCTGGAGTGCCGTCTGCTCAGTCCGTGCTGCGGCGCATGTACATGGTGGTGAAGTCGTCCTGGGGCATGAACTTCAGCACCCGCACGGCGACCACCGTGGCGACGAAGGCGATGCCGATGCCGCCCAGGCCCAGCATCAGTTCCCAGATGCTGGGGTTGTAGGAGGCAATCACGCCGTCCTGAAAGGTGCTCGACACGGCATAGCCGGGGAACATGTCCATCGGGAACACCTGGCCGCCGACGATGGTGACATACATGAAGGCGAGGCCGCCGAGGATGACCAGCAGGGGCGCGGCGAAGCAGAAGCAGATGCGCTGGCCTTCCTGGGAGCGGGGCATGAACAGCAGGATCACCGGGATGATGCCGCCCAGGACCACCTGGCCGACCCAGAAGATCAGGGTATAGATGCCGCCATCCACCAGGATGAAGCGCTCGAAGTCCCACTGCTTGGCCCAGTAGAGGTTGGTGATGTGGAATACCAGGGTGAAGTAGAGGGAGGCGCCCACGAACACCGCCAGCAGGTTTTTCATGCGGCGGCGGATGCCCTCGTCCAGACGCAGATTGTTCCAGCGGTACATGGAAGACTGCACCACCATGAACACTGCCAAGCCATAGGCGAAAGAGTTGATGATGAACATGGGCGCCATCAGCGCGGAGTTGTAGCCGGAACGGGCGGTGAGGAAGCCGAAGATGGAGCCCGTGGCGGTGGTCAGGGCCAGACGCCAGAAGAAGGCCAGGAAGCCCATGGGCTTGGACATCGGCTTCCACTTCCGGTAGAGCAGGGTGATCAGGTACAGGCCCACAATGGCGAAGAAGCCGTTGTAGAAGATCATGTTCCAGGCAAAGATGGACTTGAAGTTGTAGTGGGTCATAGCCACGATCAGACGTTCCGGGCGTCCGAGATCGAGCACCAGGATGGCCAGACCGCCCACCATCATGGCGATGGCCAGCAGGCCGGAGAGGGGCGCACGCGCCTTGTAGATCTGCTTGCCGAACACCGAGCCGATGGAGGCCACGTTGAGCACGCCGGAGGCAGCGACGATCAGGAACACGGCGAAAACGTGGGGCAGGCCCCAGACCACCTGGTTGTTCATGCCGGTGAGGACGTGGCCGTGATGCTCCAGGGTGAAAAAGGCATACAGGCCGGCCAGGACAACCAGGCCGCCCAGGCCCAGCAGCATCCAGAACTGGCTGGATTTGCACTCTTCCGGGGTGACGCAGACTTCTTGCTTGGCCATTGTCTATTCCTCAGATGCCTTGGTAACGCACGCCGGTGTTCAGGCGCAGGTCGGCCCGGATCTCGGTGGTGCGCTGGCCCTTCAGGGCCTTGGCGATTTCGCTTTCCGGGTCGTTCAGGTCGCCGAACAGCATGGCCATGTGGCCATCGGCGGTGCAGGCCTCGACGCAGGCCGGGGTCTCGTCGCGATCGACCCGTTGCACGCAGAAGGTGCACGACTCCACGCAGCCCTTGCCGCGCGGGACTTCGGGGTTCTGCTCGGTCAGCGGCTCGTGCACGAAGGAGCGCGCCTTGTAGGGGCAGGCCATCATGCAATAGCGGCAGCCGATACAGATGTGGCGATCCACCAGCACGATGCCGTCGGCGCGCTTGAAGGAGGCGCCGGTGGGGCAGACATCCACGCAGGGGGGATGCTCGCAATGCTGGCAGGGCATGGGTAGGTGGTGCTCGGCGCCGGTTTGCAGGTTCTTGATGCTGACCTTGCGGATCCACTGGGAATCCTGGGGGCCGGTCCGGCCTTCCAGGGCGTTCTCGGTGTTGCAGGCGGTGACGCAGGCGTTGCAGTCGGCGGCGCACTTGGTGGTGTCGATGAGCATGCCCCAGCGCACCTTGTCGCTTACCGCCTGGTCTTCGGGACGGCTGTGGGCGATGCCGTAGAGCAAAACGCCGGGGGCCACGGTGAGCCCCGCCGCGGCCGCCGAAGCCTTCAAAAAGTTACGGCGGTCGGCCTGGTCCTGATCGCTTTGCGGGTGGTTCATCTGTTCGCTCATCGGTGACCTCCTGCCATGCCGGAATCCATGGGTGGCATCGCGGCGCCGGCGGTGGACGGGATGGAATGGATCGGCCGCTTGCCGGGCTTGGTGGCGTGACAGTCCCAGCAATCCAGCTTGACGCTGGCGTAGGCGTGGCAGGCGGAGCAGAAGTCCTCCTTGCTTGCCGCCACGCTGCCGGTCTTGGCGCCGGCATGGCACTCGACGCAACCCTTGAGGCTGTGCTTGGGCGTGCGAATGCCCTTGTGCATCGTCTCGTCGCGATGATGCTTGAGCAGTTCCATGTGGTTGCGTCGCATGAATTGCGTCTCTTCCACGCACTTGTCACCCTTGCCGCGCTCCAGCTTGGGCAGGTCGACACCGGCCTGCAGCCCGCCGGCGGCCATGGCCATGCCGGCCATGGCGCCCGCGAGGGCTAGCGTCCGCAACCTGTCGAGTATGCTCGCCATTCGGTCAATCCTTCCGTACTGATCCCTGATACCTGACCTCTGATGCCTAGTCGCCCATGCCCATCTGGATGTAGCCGGTCGGGCACACGTCGGCGCAGATGTGGCAGCCGATGCACTTGCTGTAGTCGGTGTCCACGTAGCGGCCGGTGGTGGGGTTGTCCTTCTTACGCACCTTGAACACGGCGGTCTGCGGGCAGTAGATGACGCAGTTGTCGCATTCGAAGCACAGCCCGCAGGACATGCAGCGTTTGGCCTCGGCCACTACCTGCTTGTCGTCCAGCTGGCCCAGGCGGTCCTGGAAGTTGCCCAGGGCGCTTTCCTTGTCCAAGTGGACGATCTCGCGCTTGAGGCGCGGGGTGTTGGCGAAGTGGCCCAGGAACAACTCGGTGGACGGGATGATGTAGCGCTGCGAGCGGTCCTCGAAGTTGTGCAGGGTATCCTTCCACTCGGAAGTGCCACACTCCTGGCCGTGGTGCTCGTTGTACTCGTGGCCGGTCTCGATCCAGCGGCGCACCATGTCCCAGTGGTCCACGTCCACCTTGGGCCGCTTGTCCAGTTCCTGGCCTTTCAGGTAGGCGTCGATGCCGTCGGCGCAGATGCGGGCGTGGCCGATGGCGGTGGTCAGCAGGTGGGGGCGGATCACGTCGCCGGCCACGAACACATTGGGCTTGTTGGGGAAGCGGTAGTTCTTGTCAGTCTTGATCAGGCCGTTGTTGTTGTTGAACACCTCCAGGCCGGTGAAATCCACGGCCTGGCCGATGGCGGACACGATCAGGTCGCCGGTGATGTCGTGCTCGGTGCCCTCGATGATCTTGGTGTCCTTGCCGACCATCTCGAACTGGGCCACGCGCAGGGCGGTGGCGCGGCCGTCGGGGCCCTTGACCACGCCCACCGGGGTGACGCCGCCGACGATCTCGATGCCCTCGGCCTGGGCGTGCTCGATTTCCACCTTGTTGGCGGCCATCTTGTCGATGGTGGCGCGGGAGATCAGCACCACTTCGACGCCCTGGCGGGCGGCGATGGAGGCCACGTCATGGGCGGTGTGGCCGGCCAGCACCATTTCCGGCAGGTCGGTGGTGGAGGCGTTGGTCACGTGGCCCAGACGGCGGGCAACGGTGGCCACGTCGATGGAGGTGTCGCCACCGCCGATGACCACCACCTTCTTGCCCACGTGCTGCAGACGGCCTTCGTTGAAGGCGCGCAGGAAGGCCATGGCTGTCACGCAGTTGGGGGCGTCGGCGCCATCGACGGGCAGGGCGCGGCCGGCCTGGGCGCCCAGGCCGAACAGCACGGCGTCATAGTCCTTCTCGATCTGCTCCATGGAGACGTCGGTGCCGACGCGGCAGTTGAGGCGGGTCTCGACGCCCAGGTCCAGGATGCGCTGGATTTCGGCGTCCAGGACTTCACGCGGGGTGCGGAAGCCGGGGATGCCGTAGCGCATCATGCCGCCCAGTTCGGCGTGGTCGTCGAAGATGGTGCAGGCATGGCCCTTCAGGGCCAGCTGGTAGGCGGCGGCCAGGCCGGCGGGACCGCCGCCGATGATGGCGACCTTCTTGCCGGAGGCGGCAACCGCGGGTTTGTTGAAGGCCAGTTTGTTCTCGATGGCCCAGTTGCCCAGATAGTGCTCGACGGAGTTGATGCCGACGTTCTCTTCCACCTGGTTACGGTTGCAACCGGACTCGCAGGGGGCGGGGCAGACGCGGCCCATGACGGCGGGGAAGGGGTTGGCCTCGGTGAGGCGGCGCCAAGCGTATTCCTGCCAGCTCATGGTGGGCTTGCCATCGGCGCCGACCGGGGGCTTTTCCATGCCGCGCACGATGTTCAGATAGGAGCGGATGTCCTCGCCGGCGGGGCAGGAACCCTGGCAGGGCGGGGTGGAGAGCACGTACTCGGGACACTTGTGGGTCCAACTGGCCTGAAAAATGATCTTCTGGTTGTCGCGCCAATCCTTCTCGGACTCGCCATCCTTGTAACGGCGCCAAGTCTTGCCTTCAGTTTTCTTTACGTCTTTGGATGTGACCGACATCTTCGCTCTCCTATCGTCAAATTCGTGCGGTTGCCCGCGCTTTCACGATTGCGCGGTTACCCGCCTCAACCCAGTTTAATGGCCGTGCCGACGAGTTGATGCACGCCGCCGACCATGCTCATGTCAAATTTGTAGAACGGCAGCACCTTGGTGAACTGCGCCTTGCAGATGGCGCAGATTGTGGCCATGAAGTTCACGTCGTGCTTCTGCACCACGTCGTTGAGCGCATTCATGCGCGGCAGGGCGCCCTTGACTCGCGCCTCGATCAGGTCGTCGGTCAGCATGCCGCCACCGCCGCCGCAGCAGAAGGTGCTCTCGAAGACGGTGTCCGGCGCCATGTCGTAAAAGTTGTTGGCCACTGCCTTGATGATGCTGCGCGGGATGATGAACTGCCCGCCGGGCATGTTGCCCATGCGCGAGGCGCGCGCCACGTTGCAGGAGTCGTGGTAGGTGATGATGCGGTGGTCGTTGGCTTCCTTGTCGAACTTCAGGGCGCCGTTCTGGATGTGTTCCCAGGTGAATTCGCAGATGTGGCTGGGCTGGGGATAGCGGTCGTCCAACTGCTTTTGCAGCATCTGGGAGAACTTGTCGTCGCCGCCGTAGCCGATGCCGGTCAGGGTGTTCCAGAAGGCATAGGCCACCCGCCAGGCATGGCCGCACTCGCCGACGATGATGCGCTTGACGCCCAGTTCCAGGGCGGCGTCGCGGATGCGCATGGCGACCTTGCGCATGGTCTCGTAGTTGCCGTTGAACAGGCCGAAATTGCCTGCCTCGGAGGCATGGCTGGACAGGGTCCAGGACACGCCGAGGGAATGGAAGACCTTGGCGTAGCCGATCAGGGACTCCACGTGGGGTTCGGAGAAGAAGTCGGCCGAAGGGGTGACCAGCAAGACTTCGGCGCCCTTCACGTCGAGCGGAATCTTCACCGGCACGCCGGTCTCATCCTCCATGTCCTCTTCCATACCCAGTAGGGTGTCTTCCAGCGCGGGGCCGGGCAGACCGAGGTTGTTACCGATCTTCTGCACCTTGCCCAGGATCTCGCTGGAGTACTTCTGGCCCATGCCCACGTAGTTGAGGATCTCCCGGCCGGCCATGGTGATCTCGGCGGTGTCGATGCCGTAGGGGCAGAACACGGAGCAGCGCCGGCACTCGGAACACTGGTGGTAGTAGCTGTACCACTTGTCCAGGGTCTCCTTGGTCAGGTCCTCGGCGCCTACCAGCCAGGGGGCGATCTTGCCGCCCAGAGTGAAGTAGCGGCGATAGACCTTGCGCATCAATTCCTGGCGCGCCACCGGCATGTTGTTGGGGTCCGATGTGCCCAGGTAGTAATGGCACTTGTCGGTGCAGGCGCCGCAGTGCACGCAGGCGTCCATGAACACACGCAGGCCGCGATATTTCTTCAGATGCTCGCCCATCCGGCCGATGGCGCGTTCCTTCCAGTCGGGGGCCAGATCCCAGGGGTAGCCCAGGAACTCCTGCGGCGCCTGGGGGGCGATGAAGGATTTCAGGTGCGACATCGCGCCCGGCTTGATGGCGGGGACTTCGGTATAGGAGTCTTCCGCCAGGGCGGGGACTTCAAATTCGATCTTGGCCACGCTTGCTCCTAATCTCTGTTCGTTGCTTCGCCGGAGTCGGATTACGCGTTGTCGCGTTCCAAGGCCTGAGCCCAGGGTGCGATGTGGCGTCGGTCACGCGGGTTATCCACCTGGTTGCGGCTGGGGCTGAAGAAGATACCGGGGGCGTGCAGCAGCTTGCTGACCGGAAAGATGATCATCAGCACGGCCACCAGGGTCAGGTGCGCGAGCAGGACCGGGTCGGCGGGAAGCGGGTGCCAGTCGAAGGTCAGCAGGCCCAGGGCAAAGGCCTTGAGGGCGACGATGTCGGTGTGGGCGACGAAGGTCATCATCATCCCGGACAGGGCGATGCCCAGCAGCAGGGCCAGCATGAGATGGTCGGAAGGGGTGGAAATGTAGCGCACCCGATCCACCATGAAACGGCGCGCCCACAACCCGGCCAGGCCGGCCACCATGGCAAAACTGGCGTACTTGCCGTAGGGCTGGATGAATTCGACCCAGAACCAGACCGGCTCCTGGAAGTAACGGAAATGCCGCAATAGCACGACGGCCATGCCCACATGGAAAAGCCAACCGAACACCCAGATCCACTTGTTGGACTTGAACAGGCTCTCGAACAACACCACCTCTCGTGCCATGCGCACCACGACGCCGCCGGCGGTGGTGGGGGCCGGGGTGGTGGGAATGTTCAGCGGGGCCGGGGTGCGGCTGTACTCATAGATACGGTAAGCCAGGCCACCGAAGAAGATGATCGCCGCTATGTAGAACAAACCGATGTAGAAAACCGTCAGGGTGGTCATCCGTTCCTCTTACGCGCTGTAGGGTGTGAGAGTCGAGAGGCGACAACAGCCCATGACAAGCCACGTTGGCCCTGTCAACTCTCGACTCCCGGCTGTTTCCAGCCGGGCCGGCCGTTCCCGAAAGAGGCGTGCTCCCTCGGGGCGAGCGCGGTTTAGATGCAGCCGGTCGGCTTGGGCAGGCCGGCGATCTTGCAGGCCTGCTTGGCGGGACCGTAGGGGAACAGTTCGTACAGGTACTTGTTGTTGCCCTTGTCCGGCCCCAGCTTCTTGGCTACGGCCTTGGTCAGCACGCGGATCGCGGGGGCGATCTGGTACTCGTTGTAGTACTCGCGCAGGAAGTTGATGATTTCCCAATGGTCATCACCCATCTCGACCTTTTCTTCCTGGGCCAGATACTTGGCGATGTTCTCGTCCCAATCAGCCAGGTTGGTCAGGTAGCCTTCCTCGTCGACTTCGAAAGATTTGCCGGCAACTTCTACCATAGGCATAGCGTTAACTCCTTTGTTTACAGGTTACAACCAGGACTGACAGGTGCTGTGTTCCGTGACCAGATCCACAAAACCGCCGTAATCCACCAATTTCACCCCATCCAGCACACGGCCTTGCATGCCGCGGGCATTTAGGTCGGGTTCCAGCACATACACCGCCACGCCTGGCATGACAGCCTTGACCTTGGCCTCGGCGACGGTACCCTTGGTTGCGGCATAGACCGCGTCTTCGATGAACAGCACGGCGGAGCCGGGCTTCACATGACCCAGGCAGGTATCGACGCTGTTGCGATCGCTGGGGGACTTGTTAACGATGTGCAGCATTTAGCTTGTCCTCCGGTCAGAAGCTCAGGACCACGTCCTGCTCGTTCATCAGGTCGCCCATTTCGGACTGGCTGATGACTTGCACGTCCACGATCAGGTCGTCCTCGGTTAGGCCGCGGGCCTCCATGGACTCCTTCTCCACGTACAGCTTCTCGATGTCGTAGCCTTCCAGTGCCCGGTAGGTCTTGGAGAAGCTCTTCATCTCGATGCCGTCGGTGTTGACGTTCTTCATCAGCTGATAGACGCCGTCATCCACGAAGGCCAGGCTCACGTCCTGTTCGAACGCGGCGCTGATCAGCACCACCTCCAGGCTTTCCAGCGCGTAGATGGTGCCGTAGGGGGCCTTGCGGTTCACGAACATGAACTTTTTGACGACGCCGCCTTCTTCCATATCCATTTCGTCGGTCATCTCAAATCCCCTTAATCACCGAAAGTCACCAGGCGATCGCACTGGATGCCGGCCTCGACCAATTGACCCAGGCCGGAGATGCGGAAGGCCGGGGCGATGTTGCTGGCGTCCTTGCCCTGACGCTTGGCCTCGTTGTCGTCCATCATGCCGCGGCGCTGCGCGGCGGCGATGCACACCACCATGTCGATGTTGTGGTCCTGGGCGAGCTGGCTCCAGCGGTTGACGACGTTGCGGTCGTCGGTGGGCGGCGCGGTCAGGCGCGAGGCGTTGTTGACGCCGTCGTGGTAGAAGAACACGCGAAAAATCTCGTGGCCCTTGGCGATGGCGGCCTTGGCGAACATATAGGCGGAATCGGACGCCTGATGCTGGTAAGGCCCTTCGTTTACCAAAATACCGATCTTCATTTATGTATCCCTAACTCCGATTAACTGATTGTCCACTACCCCGGGCATGGCCCGGGGCGACGCGAGGATCAGAAGCGGATGTGAGCGGAAGCGTTCAGGCTGTTCCGGGCACCACGCCAGTTGTCGATGTGGTACTTGGTGAACGGCAGACCGGTCTTCTCGAAGAACGCGGGCCAACCGATACGGTCGATCCAGTCGTTCATACGCTCCCACGGACGGCCATCGGCCTTGTAGGTGGCCAGGATCTTCTTGACCACGGCGCTGACCTCGGGCCAACGGGGGGCGTTGTTGGGCAGGCCGGAAGCGACCAGCTTGTGGAAGGTCGGGCGCGAACGGGCGTTGGAATTCTTGCCGCCAACCCAGATGGCCAGCTTGGAATGCTCTGGATCGTTGATCTGCATGGGCGGGCAGGGGGGGAAGCAAGCACCGCAGCAGATGCACTTCTTCTCATCGACTTCCAGGGAGGGCTTGCCGTTCACCAGGGCGGGACGGATGGCCGCGACCGGGCAGCGGGCGACGACGGAAGGACGCTCGCAGACGTTGGCCACCAGATCGTGGTTGATCTTGGGCGGCTTGGTGTGTTGGATGACGATGGCGATGTCGGCCTGGCCGCCGCAGTTGATCTCGCAGCAGGAGGTGGACAGCTTGACCCGATTGGGCATCTCGCAGTTCACGAAATCGTGATACAGCTCGTCCATCAGGGCCTTGACCGCGCCCGAGGCGTCGGTGCCGGGGATGTCACAGTGCAGCCAGCCCTGGGTGTGGGCGATCATGGACACCGAATTAGCGGTGCCGCCGATGGGGAAACCGTTTTCGGTCAGGGCCTTGATCAAGGGCTCCACCTTGGCCTTGTCACTGACCATGTACTCGATGTTGGAACGGGTGGTGAAGCGCACATAGCCGTCACCGAACTGGTCGGCGATGTCGGCCAGTTTGCGTACGGTGTAATGGTCCATCTGGCGCTGGGTGCCGGCCTTGACGGTCCAGATTTCCTCGCCGTTCTCGGCGCGGTGATACAGCACGCCCGGCTTGGGATGGGAATGGAACACCCACTTGCCGTAGTTGTTCTTCATCACCGGGTGCATGTAGGGCATCGGGTCCGGCGCGCCGGATTCGATGGTCTCGTGAGTCCTTTCAGCCATGCTTGTCTCCAACTAAGTGAGATCAGGATACCAATATTCGCTTTTCGGGAAGCCGCCGATGACGGTGGCCTCCCTACCAGGGGTTGTTCAGGCGGCGGCCTGCTTACGCTCGAACCACTTCTCGGCCTCTTCGTCCCAGCCGTCGGTGCGCACGTAGGGGTTGGTGCGGGGATGGAGGATCATGTTCGGATCCACCTCCAGATCCAGCCCATCCAGGAAGTTAACCAAGCCGATGCGCTCGATCATCTCGCCGGTGCGCTCGTGCTCCAGGGCGTTCTCGGCGAAGAAGTCCAGGATGTTGCGGGATAGGTCGTTCAGCTTCTCGAAGTCCTCGTCGGATTCCAGCTTCATGAACGGGATCACCACGGTGCCCATGGTGGCGCCGATCTTCAGCACGCTCTTGCCGCCCACCAGGATGGTGACGCCTTTGTCGCTGCCGGGCAGCAGGGCGCCGGGCATGACGTTCAGGCAGTGCATGCAGCGCACGCAGTTGTGGTTGTCGATCTCGATGCAGTTGGCATCGGACACGGCCACCTTAGTGACGCCTTCCTTGGTGGCGGCGCCGTCGTTCTTGGTCAGCTGGATGGCACGGGTGGGACACATGTTGACGACCATGTTGATCAGGTCTTCCATGCTGTGGCCGGCCATCCACTCGCGGGCCAGCCTTTCGTCGGCGCGGATGCTGTCGCGCCAGGTGCCGATGGTGGCCATGTCGGAACGCTGAATGGAGTTCACGCAGTCGTTCGGGCAGCCGGAGAACTTGAATTTGAATTTGTAGGGCAGCGAGGGGCGGTGCATGTCATCAATGTTGTTGTTGATGACGGTGCGCAGGGCGCGGGCCTCGTCGAAGCAGGACATTTCGCAACGGGCGGCACCCACGCAGGACATGGAGGTGCGCAGGGCGGGGCCGGCGCCACCCAGATCGAAGCCCATCTCGTTCATCTTGTCGAAGGAGCGCTGCACATCGGCTGTCTTGATGCCCTGGAACATGATGTCGCCGGACTGGCCATGCAGGGCGATCAGGCCCGAGCCACCCGTTTCCAGCCAAGCATCGCACAGCTGGCGCAACAGGTCGGAGGTGTAGTGCATGCCGGCGGGGGGCTGGATGCGCAGGGTGTGGAACTCGGCGGCTTCGGGGAATTTGGGAGTGCCGTCGGCATTCTTCAATTCGGTGAAACGGGGGATCACGCCACCACCATAACCCACCACGCCCACGGTGCCACCTTTCCAGTAGCCGAAGCGGGTGTTGTAGGAGGTTTCCAACTGGCCGAGCAGATCGACCATCATGTCGTTATCCTGGGCCAGACGTTTGAGGCCGGTGACGAAAGAAGGCCACGGGCCTTTTTCCAGTTCGTCCAGATTGGGGGTGTCGTACATCTGCTTGGCCATCTGTTCTCTCCTTGTTGAGGTATGGATCAACGAGTCTCGCAACTTGCTACCGCACTACCCGCCGGCGTCCTGCCTGTACGAGTCATGTGTCGGCATATTAGTGAGGCCTGATTGAGCAGGCCATCATTCCGATGGGGTAACCAGGGTATTCGCAGGAGTAGCTACCACCTACCCGATCGGGTAGGTAGAGACTATCTCAAGCAGGCACTCGAATCTCCTAAGGGTCATGGCGGAGAATATGAGCAACTCATATTATTCTAATCCCTAATGGACCAGATCACATCCCTGACCCGCTTTCGCAATCCCTACGGCAACCAGGAGATTGAGCTCCAGGAAGTGCGCTTCGAAGCGGGGGGCACGCCCATGATGCGATTGCGCATCCGCGAGCGGGGGGCGCGGTTCACGATCTTCGATGTCGATCCGGTGACCGCGAAGTTCTGGGCCGAGGAGATGCTGAAATGGGCCGTGCCCTTGGCGGCCGAGGCCGGGCCGCACACCGCGGGGGGTGATGAATGAGGATGTACAACCCTGAATGGGAGCGGATCAAGGCCTTTGACTATGCGCCCAAGGTCAAGGACCTGGCCTTCGATTTGTCCGCCGGCGAGATTCCGGCCGATCACGGCTACGAGCTTTTCCGGGAGCTGACCCGGCACCTGCCCTGGCTGGCCGAAATTCCCGGTTTCGGCGTGCATCCGGTGCATGGTGCGCCCACCGGCCGCAACGACAACCTGGTGATCAACAAACGGGTCAAGCTGGTTCTGCGGCTGCCCGTGGAGCGCCTGGCGGACGCCGCCGCCCTGGAGGGCAGGACCCTGCGCACCTCCGCCGATGAGGTCGTGGTGGGCAAGTTGAAAGAGAGACCGCTGACACCATATGCCACCCTGTACAGCCCCTTCGTGGTCACCGGCTCAGCCGATGAGGCCGTGTTCTTCGCCGAGGCGGCCGCGGAGTTGGAAAAGATGGGTATCAAGGCGGGCATGATCTGCGGCAGGCAACGTAAAATGCGGCTTCCCGAGGGCGAAGTATCAGGTTTCAGCTTGATGCTTCACGACGTGGACCTGCTCCAATCTCTGGCCGTCCAGGAAGTGGGTTTGGGCAAGTACCGGCAATACGGCTGCGGGATATTCGTACCCCACAAATCGATCAAGGAAGTTTCCATCGACTGACCGACCCGGTCGTCATTTTTTCTGCAACTCGTAACGAAGGAGAGGAAACCATGGGCTATATGGTTAACGGCGAAGAACTGGAAGTGGATGAAGAAGGCTTTCTGACCGAAGCCAATTACAGCGACGACGTTCCCCCCGTCATCGCCGAGTCCGAGGGCATCACCCTGACCGACGACCACTGGACGGTGATCCGTTTCATGCGCGAGCGCTTTCAGGAAGACGGCCACACCCCCAATTTCCGCAACATGGTTGCCGGCATGGACGAAGAGCACCCCGGCACCGACTGGAAGAAGCGCCTGTACGAACTGTTCCCCCTGCAACCCAACCGCCAGTCCTCCAAGGTGGCCGGGCTGCCCAAGCCGTTCGGTAAGGGCGGTTATTAATTGCGATCAGCGATCAGCGGTCAGCGATCAGCCGAATCGGTTCGCGCTGACAGCTGATTGCTGAAAGCTGACGGCTCATGTACATCAACACCATCGTTTCCACCGAGGACCTGGCGGCGCATCTCGACGACCCCAACTGGATCGTCTTCGACTGCCGCTTCACCCTGACCGACCCGGAAGCCGGGCGGCAGGCCTATCTCAAGGGCCATATTCCCGGCGCCCGTTACGCCCACCTGGACGAGGACCTCTCGGCCCCGGTCGTGGAGGGACAAACCGGTCGCCATCCCCTGCCCGACGCCAAGACACTGGCCGCCAAGCTGTGCGCCTGGGGGGTGGGGGTCAACAAACAGGTGGTGGTTTACGACGACAGTTTCGGCGCCATGGCCGTGCGCATGTGGTGGCTGCTCCGCTGGCTGGGCCATCCGGCGGTGGCCTTGCTCGACGGCGGTTATCCGCGCTGGGTGAAACAGATGCGACCGGTGACCGCCGATCCTCCTCAGCCCCGCAAGGGCAACTGCGCCTGCCTGCCAGAGCCGACGCTGGTGGAATCCTCCGCCGCCGTGCTGCGGGCTTCAGAGATCGGTAACGCGATGATCATCGATGCCCGCCCCGATCGCCGCTTTACAGGCGAATTCGAGCCGCTGGATCCGGTGGCCGGCCACGTGCCCGGCGCCATCAACTGGCCCTTCGACGAAAACCTGGACATCGACGGTACCTTCCTGCCGCCCGAGGCCTTGCGGGAAAACTACCAGGCCCTGCTCAAGGGCCGCGCGCCCTGGCAGGTCATCCACATGTGCGGCTCAGGCGTCACCGCCTGCCACAACCTGCTGGCCATGGAGATTGCCGGTCTGCCAGGCTCGCGACTCTACCCCGGTTCCTGGAGCGAGTGGATCACCGACCCGTCGCGTCCCGTGGCCACCGGCGAATAGCGGGCATGCTGCCCGTTCCCTCACCCCCAACCCCTCTCCCGCCTGCGGGAGAGGGGAGCGTCAGGCGTCGCTGAAGCGACGGGACAAGGAAGCAACATGGTTAAACCCGTGCGCGTGCGCACCGTCTGGTTCAAGAAGGAAGACGAGCGGCCGGCGAGCGAATTGGCCAGCGTGCTGACCGCCACCATCTGGCGCCTGTGCGACAAGGCCGTCGATAACCTGTCCAAGGCCGACTACGACATCGTCACCCCGCAACGCGGTTTCAGGATCATTGCCGAACTGGCCTGCTTCTTGGTGCACTACGTGGACCGGCTGGTGTTCGGGCGGGTGGACGAGGTGCGCCGCGCGGAGATCGTCAGCGCCACCGGCCTGCGCGTGGCCGAGATCATGGAGGACAACATCCTCGACTTCACCGGTGGCGCCAAGGATCCGGACTACGACTATCAGGCGGGCTTCATCGACCTGATGAACCGGCGCATGGCGGATTACTCGGAGTTCGAATTCCCCGCCGACAAGGCCAGTTTCCCGGCCCTGCGCTTCCTCAGCCTGATGATCCGCGAGGTGATGGAAAGCACCGACCAGAGCTGGATACAGGACCAGCTCATGGACATCGAGGTGCCCGAGATGATGGGCACACTGAAGAAGAACGTGGACGGCTTCTATCCCGAGAGGGCAGCGGAATCGTGATCCCCATCGACAGCCACTTCCATCCGGATAACGAGTCCGCTTACCAGGCTTGGCGTGCCGCCAAGCTGGCCGACTATCCCGTGCGTGGCGAGGACCTGATCGTCCCGGTGCGCGACCCGGCCCGGCTGACCGACGCCGAATACGACGCCATCTGGCGTTTGATCACCAAGACCAATATGGCTATCTATGCCCTGGACACGGGTGAGGCGGAGGACAAGGCCGGCCCGCGCGCCATCGCCGCCCAGTTCGGCTTGGAACACCTGGATGCCAATTGGCTGGCGGACGAGGATGGCATCTCCAGCCTCACCCCCAAGGACGATGACGTCAGCGACCCGGCCGAGCGGACGCCGGGTGTCGATCCCGGCAGGCGCGGCGACTACATCCCCTACACCCACCACCGCATCCGTTGGCATACCGACGGCTACTACAACCCGCCCGAGCGGCGCATCTTTGCCATGACCCTGCATTGCGTGCGTCAGGCGGACGCGGGCGGCGAGAATGACCTCTACGACCACGAGCTGGCCTACATCGCCCTGCGCGATGCCAACCCCGATCACATCCGCGCCCTGATGGCCGAGGACGCCATGACCATCCCCGCGCGGGTCGATGAGTCCGGCCAGGCACGCCCCGACGAGACCGGCCCCGCCCTGCTGGTGGACGATGGCCGCCTGCACCTGCGCTACACCGCCCGCACCAAGAGCATCCGCTGGAAAGCGGACGCGGCCACCCAGGCCGCTCTGCGGGCGCTCGAAGACCTCTTGGCCAGCCATCCCTTCGGCGCCCATACCCTCAAGCTGCAACCCGGCATGGGGCTGATCTGCGAGAATGTCCTGCACACCCGCGCCGGTTTCAGCGATCGGCCGGACCACCGGCGTCTGCTGTACCGCGCCCGCTATCACGATCATTTGCGCAACCTGCGCGGCCGATAGCCTGCGATAATCCGGGTCGGATTACCCAGGCGCGGGCGCCTGGGACGATAAAACCAAACGTATCGCCGCTCGGACGGCCAACATGCAACTCACCCTCACGGTCATATTGGCCCTGGCGCTGGGCATCGCCGGCTTTTTCTTCCTCACCACGCGCCTGTCCATGTATGTCTCCCGGCGATTCGGCCTGGGGCACGCGCGCGACCAGCATGTTTATTGGCTGTACCGCCACCCTTTCCTGATCTGGCTGGTGGACCGGCAGTTCGTCTCCGACATCGTCCTGCTGTTCCAGTACCGCCGCCTGGTCAAGCGGGTGCTGGGCCCGGCCTGCGACGTCTGCAAGGGCAAGAAGGTATTGCAGGTGTCCTGCGCCTTCGGCGACTTCACCCGCAAGCTGGCCCGCTGCTGCCATCGCCTGGGGGAGGTGTTCATCTTCGACTTGGTGCACCACGAGGTGCAAAACGCCAGCCGCAAGCTGGCCCACATCATGCCTGCGGACGGTTGCGCCTTTTTCCAGGGCGACGCGGTGGCCATGCCCCTGCCGGACCACAGCTTCGACTACGTGGTCAGCTTCTTTCTGTTCCACGAACTGCCGCCGGCCAAGAAGCACCAGGTGTTCTACGAATGCCTGCGGGTGCTGAAGCCGGGCGGCACCCTCATGTACGGTGAATTCCACCGTCCGGAGACCCGTCTGGGCCGCTTCTGGGCGCGTTTCATCTTTACCGTGTTCGAACCCTACGCCCGTGAGATGTGGACCTGGGACCCCACCGTGGAGTTGGACACGCAGCGTTGGGGGGTGCGCCGCGAAACGATCCTGGGCGGGTATTTTCAGGTGACCTTCGTGCAGTCCTTCGCCGGCAAAGCGGCACGGCCTTAGCGGACACAATTCCGCCCCTTTCCGGGCGGCCGGAGCAAGCCAACAATCCGCATCAGCGGGCCTCGGGTAGCTGCTGCCCGCCCAATCCTCGGTGGCGTGATCCCGCCCGCCGGCGCGGGCTGAAGGCCGCTCCCGTTCCGAATCTCAGCGTCTCCGGGTTCCTTCGATAGTCGGGGCCCTGCCTACTGTCCCTCGTCCGGTACGAACTTCAGCACATTGCCGTTGATGCAGTACCGCTTGCCGGTGGGCGGCGGGCCATCGTCGAAGACGTGGCCGAGGTGGATGCCGGAGCTGCCGCTCCGCACCTCCACCCGGCGCATGCCGTGGCTGACGTCCTCATGCAGGGTGATGGCGCCTTCCGCCGGGTTGAAGAAGCTGGGCCAGCCGGTGCCGCTGTCGAACTTGGTGTCGCTGCGAAACAGGTGGGCACCGGTGATGGGATCGACGAACCAGCCCGGGCGCTTTTCGTCCAGGTGCGAGCCGGTGAAGGCGCGCTCGGTGCCCTGCTCGAAGGCGATCTGCCGCTGCTCGGGGGTGAGCAGGCGGAAGCCCAGCCATTTCCAGAACCGGGCCTGGTCGCCGTTGTAACCGGTGTAGCGGGAGACTTCCTTGCCATGCTCGAACAGGACGATGGTCGGTGTGGCGAACAGGGCCTTTTCCAGTTTCCATCCCTCGGGCGGGTTGGGGTTGAGGGTGCGCGCGATGGGCACCGGAGATTTCCAGTGGTCCAGCACCTCGGACTTGAACTGCTTGCAGAAGGCGCAGTCTTCGGCTTCAAACACCACCAGTTGCCGAGCCGGATGCAAGGCCTTGGCGTCCAACCGCGGCCAGGTCTTGCCGCCGGGCGCGGACAGGGCCGCGGAGGCGGGATTCGCGCCGGGATATTTCACCCCCGTGCCGCCCAGGCCGCAGTAGCCGCTGGGGTTTTTCTTCAGGTAGTCCTGGTGGTACTCCTCGGCGGGATGGTAGGCCGCCAGCGGGGCGATCTCGGTGGTGATGGCGCCGCGCCCGGCCTGCTTCAGCGCTTCCTGGTAGGCGGCGCGGGTCTTGAGGGCGATTTCACGCTGCGCGTCGCTGTGGGTATAGACGGCGCTGCGGTAGTTGCTGCCGACGTCGTTGCCCTGGCGGTTGCCCTGCGTAGGGTCGTGGCTTTCCCAGAACTTGGCCAGTACGGCCTCCAGGCTGGTCTGGGCGGGGTCGTAGGTCACTTTCACCACTTCGGCGTGGTTGCGCTTGCGGCTCATGCCGAAGCTCAGGGCGCGCTCCTGGGCCAGCACGGCGTCGTAGCTGCCGGCGATCTCGCCGTTGGCGTAGCCGCTTTCCACATCCACCACGCCGGGCAGTTCCGACATGCGCTTTTCAGCGCCCCAGAAACAGCCCATGCCGAGGACGATGGAATCCAACTGGGTGTTGGGGTCGGCCAGGGCCTGGCCGGAGGCGCCAGCACCGGAGGTGCCGTCCCGTGCGCAGGCGGTGAGCAGCAGGCCCAGGCCGAGGGTGAGAAGGAGGGATTGCAGCATGCGGATGTTGATCATGGATTTGCTCGCTAAGGGGGCCGGATGAATGTTTCGCCAGTCGTCACGCAATGGACCGGCAGTTTTCCATGCAAATTCCCCGCCCTGAGTGACAGGGCGGCAATTGTTATGCTTTTGTTATAGTTGGACGGGGTAGGGGACAGGCTTGCCGACTGCCGGGCGCGCGGCCTTCAGGCCGATGGTTTCTCAGGTCACGGGCCGTGCGGGTACGTCTATCCTTAAAACAAGAAAAACCACCCCGCGGTTATCTCCGAGCGGGGAAATCCATAAGGCAGACGGATGAGGAGCATGTGCAAGGCAAGGGGCACATATGACCTCGTGGAAAAACATGCTGGTTCCGCTCATCGAAATCGGCGTGGGGACGGAATCCCAGGAAGTAAAGAGTAAGGCTTGCCGCGCCCTGAATGAGCCCTTGGCCGGCGCCTTGGCCCTGGTGCGGGAGGGTCGCCATGAGGCGGCCGCGGCGGCGATCAGGGGCCTGCAAATATCCCCACCGATCGCCGCCGACGTAGGGACGCACGATGTGGGGACACAACTCCAGGCCATGCTGCTGCGCGCCTATGCGGAGCTGCGGGGCGGACGGCGCGAGCAGGGCATCGAGACGCTTCGCCGGGGGATGGACCTGGGTCGGAGCCAAGGGGTGCTGGACTGCGTGCTATGCCAGGCCCCGGACGTGCTGGCCCGCTTGTGTGCCGAGGCCCTGGAGGCCGGCATCGAGGTGGACTATGCGCAGCGCTTGATCCGCCATGCCCACCTGCGGGCACCTTCACCCAGGTGGACCCGCTGGCCTTACCCGGTGCGCATCCACGTGCTCGGACGGCCGGCGCTGGTGGTGCGTGGACAGGCCGTCCAGTTCACCGGCAAGGCCCAGAAACGGCCGCTGGAGATCCTGCATTACCTGGTGTCCTGCGGTGGCCGCCAGGTCCCGGTGAGCCGCGTGCTTCACGCTCTCTGGGACCGTCCGGAGGATGGGGATGCGCGCGGCGCCTTCGACATGGGCCTGAGCCGCCTGCGGCATCTCCTGACCATGCCCGATGCGCTGCTGCTGAGCGCCGGCCGGCTATCCCTCAACGAGCACCTGTGTTGGGCGGATATCCTGGCCTGGGAACGCCTGCTGGGCGAGGCCGAGGCCGAGGCCGATGCGGCCTGCCGCCTGGCCTTGTTGGAACGGGCGTTGGACATGTACCAGGGCGGATTCCTGCCCGGCGAGGAAGCCGGCTGGGCGGTGCTCGCCCAGGAGCGCTTCCGGTCGCGGCTGCTGCGCGCCATCCAACGCAATGGACAGTCCCTGGAAGATTCCGGCAACCGGGCCGAGGCCGCCCGCCTGTACGAAAGGGCGCGGGAGGCCTTCCCCATGGACGAGGAGCTCTGCCGCCGCCTGCTGCGCAACCACATCGACCGGGGCGAGTTTTCCCAGGCCAAGAGCCTTTATGGACGCTGTCGGGAGATGTTCGCCCGGGTGCTGGGGGTGCTGCCCAGCCCCGCCACGCTGGCCCTGTTCAAGCGGTTGCCGGACCGCCGTTCCGAGTAGCATGCCCGCCCCCCGCCGTTGCCCGCTGTTGCCTCAAGACCTCGCGATCCGTTAGCGATCCGTGGGATGGCGGGACCTATTAATGAATCGGGAGGTATGTTAATTCGACGAAGGCTCACAACAACAAGGGGGAGAGTAAAACGTGCAACGATCCGAAAGGAGGTGCGCGATGTTGAAAAGACAAGGTGGATGGGCAGCCTTACTGCCACTGGGTCTGCTCGCCATTGTCGCCACCGGGGGTGCCGTCATGGCGATCGAGGGCGCCACGGATGCTCAACAACCCACCCTGGCCAGTACGGTCTTCGGCACCCAGAAGGCTGAACGCGAAGGTAAGGTGCGGTATGAGTTCGAGGGTGTGAAGTTGCAAGGCAAGGAAGCCCCGGCGCCCGCCGAGGAAGAAAGATGATCGCATCACAATCACAAGGAGCGGGGACCCGATCAGGGTCCCTGTTGTTTTGTTGGATATCCTGAATGAAGTGTTCCGTTGGGGGGCTCAGCTGGCCATCCACTCTCGGATGCCAATGTTGAACGGGAGTACACGCCCCCCTAACGCCTCTATTGCTGCCCTTGGTGATGCCGCCTACGTCGGGCAGGTCCGGGTCAACTCCGGTCAACCGAGATGGGTCTGACAGTCCGGGCGTATGTCAGCATTCGGGTGGCGTCCGAATCGGGCAGCAGTCGCCCGGCGGCCGGCGATTTCATGTCCAGGAGGCCGGCGGCGTTCTAGTATGGAAGCTGCTGAGAAAAACGGGAGCCTCCATGTCCTTGCATGTGTTCGTCGCCATGCCCTACGGCCGCAAACAGGACATCGATTTCGACGCCGTCTATGCCGACTACCTGCGCCCCACCCTGGAATCGGCCGGTTTCCAGGTATTCCGCGCCGACGAGGAGCCGCGGGCCGGCGACATCCGCACCGACATGTTTCAGGAATTGCTGTTGGCCGACTTGGTGGTGGTGGATCTGAGCATCGACAACCCCAACGTCTGGTACGAACTGGGGGTGCGCCATGCCCTGCGCGCCCGCGGCGTGCTGCTGGTGCAGAGCGAGCGGCCCTATCAGCCGTTCGACATCTACACCGACCGCAAGCTGCGCTATCACTTGAAGGACGGCCGCCCCGACCCGGAGCGGCTGGAGGCCGACCGCCGCGCACTGTCGGAGATGGCGCGGGCGACCCTGTCGGCCTGGCACGGACGCAAGATCAGCCCGGTGTTCAGCCTGCTCGACGGTCTGGAGGAGCCGGACTGGCGATCACTGCTGTTGACCGGCGACAACGAATTCCGCGCCGGCTACGAGGTCTGGCGGCGGCACATCGAGGTGGCCCGCAAGGGCAACCTGCCCGGCGACGTCATGTTGCTCGCCGAAGAGGCGCCCACCTGGGCACTGCGCCGGGAAGGCCGGCGCCTGGCCGGCAAGGCTCTGCTCAAGCTGAAGCAATACCGGCTCGCCCTGGAACAGTACGAAGCCATCCTGGAGCAGGACGCCGGTGACCTGGACGCCCGCCAGCAGAAGGGCCTGCTGCTCGGCCGCCTGGGCAGGCACGATGCCGCCCGCGAGTGGATGCGGGCCATCCTTGCGGAGGTCCCGCACGACCCGGAATCCTGGTGCCTGCTCGGCCGCCTCGAAAAGGAGGAATGGATCGCCCGCTGGCGCGAGCCGGATGCCGACGGTGAGCGCAGGCGCGCCCTGGCGGCCGGTGAAACGCCCTCCCTGCTGCAGGCCGTCGAGTCCTACATGAATGCCTTCGTCCAAGACCCGGCGCATTTCTATTCCGGCATCAATGCCTGCACCCTGCGCCACCTGCAAGGCCACCTGGGCGGGGAGCTGAAGAATCCCGCCAGCCTGCCCAATCTCGAAGGCGGGGTGATCTGGGCCTGCCTGGCGGCCATGGAGCGCGAGCCCCACGATTATTGGGCGCGTGCCACCTGGGCGGAACTGGAACTGCTGCTCGGCAGCCCCGAGCGGGCGGAGTCGGCGTGGCGCGAGGCGGTGGCAGAGGCCGACAAGGACTGGTTCGCCCTTGATTCCAGCCGCCAGCAGTTATTGATCCTCCGCGACCTGGGCTTCAGGCCCGAGGCCGTGGCCGGCGCGCTGGCCGTGCTGGACACCGAGATCGCCCGCCTGCAACCGCCCTGGCAACCGCGCCGGGTGTTCCTGTTCTCCGGGCACATGATCGACGCGCCCGGACGTGCCCAGCCCCGTTTTCCGGCCGACAAGGAAGCCGTCGCTACCCAGGCCATCGCCGCCAAGCTGGACGAACTGGGCATGGGCGCCGATGACCTGGCCATCTGCGGTGGCGCCTGTGGCGGCGATACCCTGTTCGCCGAGGCGGCCCTGGCGCGCGGTTGCCGGGTCTGGCTGTGCGCGCAGTTTCCGGAAGCGGAGTTCTTGCAGGCCTCGGTGGCCTTCGCCGGCGGGGCCTGGGTGGGGCGCTACTACGCCATCAAGGATCACCCCCTGACCCGGCTGCGCATCCAGACCGACGACCTGGGGCCCCTGCCCGTAGGCGGCAACCCCTACGAGCGCAACAACCTGTGGCAGCTCTATACCGCCCTGGCCCACGGGCCGGACAAGGTGCGTTTCGTCGCCCTGTGGAACGGCGGAGGAGGAACCGGCCCCGGCGGCACCCAGCACATGGTGGAGACGGTGCGGCGGCATGCGGGACGGGTGAGCATCCTCGATACCGGGGAGTTGTTCGGCATCTGAGCCGCGCGCGTTCTCCAGGGGAGAAAGAATCGCCGGCCCCGGTGCTGTCGGGGGAGGGGGCATGAGGATGACTATGATGAAGGCAAATTGCCCTTCGTGAAGGCCGGGCAAGGTCAACAGAGTGTCCGGAAGTGTGAACACGATTCGAACGGCTATCGCCCGTCGCGCGGGTTCGTCGCGAGCCGGATAGAACAGGAAGGGAAGGGCCATGAGCACGATCAAACTGAAAATCGACGGCAATCCCACCGAGGAGTTGGAAAGGCTGGATGGTTGGGAGGCGGTCTCTTACCGGATTGACGGCGGGGCGCGCGGTACCGGTCGCGAACCGCCCGAGCAGGAACTCGAGCCCGATGCCGTCCTGGAACTGGAACTGGCCAACGGCACCCGTGTATTGGTCGCGGCCGAGGACGCCGAGCGTTACCTGGGCGCGGCGGTCGGCCGCGGCGAGGGCAAGGGCGGCGAGATCAGTGTCGGGCCGATGTTGCGCCTGGCGGGGACGCATTCGCCGGCCGGCGTCTCGCGCGACGGTTTTGGGGCCTGGCTGCTCAAGGGCCTGAAGGTCTATAGACAGGGCCCCGCCGCGATGGCGGCGGTCACCGCCGCCGGCACCTTCCAGGATGCGCAACTGGACGATCATGACGGCCTCTACCGCTGTGCCGGCGATCGGTTCGGCCTGAGCAAGGTCGATGCCCTGCCGGCCTCGTCCGAGCCGGCGCTGGTCTTCATCCATGGCACGGCCTCGTCCACCGAGGGCAGCTTCAGGGATTTGTGGGTCATCGACAAATACCGCGAGAAGCTGGTGGAGACCTACGGCGCCCGGATCTACGCCTTCGAACACCGCAGTCTCACCGAGAGTCCGGTCGCCAATGCCCTCGCCCTGGCCAGGAAGTTGCCCAAGGACGCGCGGTTGCACCTGGTCAGCCACTCGCGCGGCGGCATGGTGGGCGAACTGCTGGCGCGCGCCAACCGCAAGACGCTGGAGCCTTTCACCGAGGCCGAGATCGGGCGCTTCCTGAAACAGGCCGAGCGCCTCGATCGCAAGGGGTTCGACGCCGACGCCAAGCGCCTGCGCGAGCTCAGCCGCGAACTTGTGAAGCGCGGCATCCGGGTGGAACGTTTCGTGCGTGTCGCCTGCCCGGCGCGGGGCACCACCCTGGCCTCGGGCAGGCTGGACCGCTGGGCCAGCGTCATGCTCAACCTGCTGGGCAAGGGCTTCGACTCGGCGGGCAACGTCATCCCCGGCATGGTGCCGGTGGCCAAGGGCTATCACCTGCTCAAGCGTTTCCTGCTGGCGGTGGTCAAGGCCCGCACCGACGCCCGCATCCTGCCCGGCCTGGAGGCGATGATGCCCGACTCGCCGCTGGTCGGCCTGCTCAACGCCCCGGACACCGAGATCGAACATCCGCTGCACGTCCTGGCCGGCGACTTCCAGGGCGATGGATTCCTGCCCTGGCTGGGCGATTGCGTGTCCGAGGTGTTCTACGGCGGCGAGACCGACCTGGTGGTCAATACGCCATCCATGACCGGCGGCGCGGCGCGCGAGCGGGGCATATTCCAGAAGCCCGTGAGCGGCCCCGAGGTCACCCACTTCAGCTATTTCCAGCGCGACGAAAGCGCGCTGGCGCTGCTCGGCGCGCTGAAAGGCGACGACAGCGGATTCGAGCCCCTCGCCGGGCCGTCGCAGGCTTACATCAGCCGGGGGGGGCGCCACACCAAGCCCAAGGCCGACGCGCCCATTGTCTTCCTCCTGCCGGGCATCATGGGCAGCCACATCCAGCTCGGCCGCGACCGCATCTGGTTCGAGCCCTTCAGCATGATCGCCGGCGAGATGGCCAGGCTCGGCGTTGATGCCGATGGTGCCAGCATCAGTCCCGAGGTCTGCCCGGACGGCTGGATGGACCGCAACTACGAAATGCTGGCGCGCCATCTGGCCGATACCCACGAGGTGCGCCCCTTCGCTTACGACTGGCGGCTGTCCATCGTCGCGGCTGCGGAACGCTTCGGCAAGGTACTCGACCAGGGGATGCGGGACGCCAAGACGCGCGGCAAACCCTTGCGCATCGTCGCCCACTCCATGGGCGGCCTGGTGGCACGGCTGGCCCTGAAGGATCGCTGGGCCGCCTTCAAATCCATGCCGGGCAGCCGCCTGCTGCAATTGGGCACGCCCAACAATGGCTCCCATTCCATCGCCGCCGTGCTCATGGCGCGCGACGACTTCGTGCAGATCATCGAGCGCTGGTTTGACTGGCGACACGACATGAAGGCGTTTCTGGAGATCGTGCGCGATTTCCCAGGTGTGCTCGAACTGCTGCCCTGGCCGGACGACAACGGCCGGGCGGTGGACGGGGTCGATTACTTCGATCCCGGCGTCTGGCAGGGCTGGTACGACCAGGATCGGGACGGCAAGAAGGACAAGTCCTGGCTGCCGCCGCGCCCCGATCCGCTCAAGCACGCGCGCGAGGCCATCGAGGCCCTGCGCGGTGCCGAGCTGGACCCCGCCTGCACCCTTTACGTCGCCGGCCGCGCGCCGACGCCCATCGCGGTGCGTGTCGCCGACGGCCGGGTGGAGATCGGCTGGGTCGAGGAGGGCGACGGCCGGGTGCCCTGGAAGACCGGCATCCCGCCCGGCGTGCCGGTCTGGTACACCGACGCGGCGCATGGCGACCTGGCCAACCACACCAGGGCCTACGCGGCTTATCAGGAGCTCATCGAGACCGGCGACACACGCGACGGTGCCCTGTCGCGGGTGCCACCCGGCGGGCGGGGCGAATCGGTGCCCGTTTTCCGGCCGCGCGGCCTGGACTCGAACGCCCTGTATCCGAGCGTCGATGAGGTGCTCGCCGCCGCCACCGGGGGCGCGCGCCCAGGCCGCCGCCGCAAGGCGAAAGCCGATACGCGGGCCATCGTCGAAGTCGTCCACGGCAGCCTGGCCAGCGCCGAATCGCCGGTGCTGATCGGGGCCTATGCCAACGACAGCCTGCGCGGCAGCGCCAAGTTCCTGGATGGCCACCTGGGCGGACAACTGAAGCGCACCCACGATCTGGGGCGCTATCCTGCCCAGCCGGACGACGCCATGGTTTTTCTGAATCCGGCGCCGGATAGCAAGCCGCGCGGCGCCATCGTCGTCGGCCTGGGTGCGTTGGGCGAACTGATGCCCGGCAAGCTGACCGAGGCCATGTGCAACGGCCTGCTCGAATACGCCCGGAACCAAGACACCTGCCGGCGGGGTGATGCCCCCCCGCCCGATGGCCTGGAGGTTTCCGCCCTGCTGGTCGGCACCGGTTTCACCGGCCTCACTGTCGAGGTCGGCGCCCGCTGCCTGCTCGATGCCGTGCGCCGCGCCAACTTGATGCTCGCCGCCGCCGGGGCGACGGCGCGCATCGCCCGCCTGATCCTCTACGAGGAACTGGAAGATCGGGCCCTCGCCGCCACGGGCACCCTGCGCGATCTGGTGGGCGACGCGCAGTTCGCCGATGCCGTCCGTTTCGACGGCCGCCTGCGTATCGGCGCCGGCGGCTACCGGGGCCGGTGCGTCGCCAGCGGTGGCGAGCCGGGCGCGTATCGGGTGTTGATCGTCGAGACCGAGAACCGGCTGCGGTTCACGGTGATTACCGACCGGGCGCGCAACGAGGTGGCCGCCGAGGCCGACCAGCGCCAGGCCGTGGATGGCTTGATCGCTTCCATCACCCACGCCACCCGCGAGCAACCCGGTCTTTCGCGCGCCCTGTTCGAACTGCTGGTGCCGAATGGCATGAAGGGCGCGGTGGCCGAGGTGCGCACCCTGATGATGTCGCTCGACCCCGCCGCCGCCGCGTATCCCTGGGAATTGATGCGCGACAGCGAGCGGCCGGACGAGGCACCGCTGGCGGCGCGCGTCGAGCTTGTGCGCCAGCTGGCCTCGCCGCACGGGCGCGGCCGGGTGCCCACGGTCGCCGAGAAGAATGTGTTCATCGTCGGCGACACCGAATCCGGCATGCTCGAACTGCCCGGCGCCCAGGCCGAGGCCAGGGCCGTTGCGCGGGCCTTCGCCGGCAAGGACTACGAGGTCAGGACGCTCATTTCGGCGAACGCGCAGGATGTTTTCGAGGCCCTGTTCCACAGCCGCTACCGCTTCATCCACCTGGCCGGCCACGGCGTGGTCAAGGACCGGGAGAGCGGCCTCACCGGCATGGTCCTGGGACCGAAGACCTTTCTCACCGCCGCGCAGGTGGACAAGCTGCGGCACGTGCCTGAATTCGTATTCATCAACTGCTGCCACCTGGGCGCCATGAAGGACGACGCCCAGCCGCGCTGGGGCGAACTCGCCGCCAATCTGGCGACGCAGTTCATCGAGATGGGCTGCAAGGCGGTCATTGCCGCCGGCTGGGCGGTGGACGACCTGGCCGCGGGCATCTTCGCGCGCGCCTTCTACGACGCCATGCTCAGTGGCAAACGCTTCGGCGAGGCGGTGCTCGCGGCGCGCCGAGAGACTTACGAGAGCTGTCCGCAGACCAATACCTGGGGTGCCTTCCAGGCCTACGGAGACGAGCGTTATCGCTTCCCCGACACACGGGCCATGGACGATGACCACGCCGGCTACGCGCATGCCAGCCAGTTGATCGCCGATCTGGATATGCTCTGCGCCCGTCTTCAGGGCGCCACCGGCGACGAAAAGCAAGGCTATTACAGCAGGCGAATCGCGGACATCGAGCGCGCCGCGCGCGGCCCCGACTTTCAGCAGGCCGGCGTGCGCGAAAAACTGGCCGACGCCTGGGCCAAACTCGGCGATATGGATCGCGCCATCGCCCATTACCGCGACGCGCTGGGCATGGAGGACGCCGGCGCCAGCCTGAAGGCGCTGGAGCAGCTCGCCAACCTGGAAATCCGCCATGGCGCCAAGCTCGTCGCCGTCAGCGACGACGCCAAGCACAAACTGGGCATCGGGCTCATGGATACGGGCCTGCAGCGCCTGAAGCTGCTGGTGAGCATCGGCCCGACCATGGAGCGCCATGCCCTGCTCGCATCCCATTGGAAACACCGTGCCCAGGCGCATGCCGCCCGCCGCAACCGCAGGGGCATCAAGGCGTGCCTGGTGGAGATGCAGGACGCCTATTGGCGGGCGGCCGAGCATGCCCGCGCCGCCACCGGCGAGTGGGACTATTACCCGTTACTGAACGCCCTGGAAGGCGCGGTGTTGAGTGCCGCCAGGGGCGAACGAGGCAGCTTCGACGCACGGGCAGGGCAACTGGCCGGCCTGTTGCAGGCAGGCGCCGAGAACGCCCAACGCCGCTACAGGGACGAGCGCCTCTATTTCCACGCCCTGGCAGAACTGGACGTGGCGCGCATCGACGCGCTCTGGGCCTGTTACGACGGCCGCGACCAAGCCTGCCTGACGCGGCCCGAGGTGAGCGCGCGGCTGCGGGATCGCTATTGCGATTTGCTGAGACGCATGGGCTGCGCCGGCGATCACGACTCGGTGATCAACCAGTTGAGCTTCGTGGCGGACATGCTTCCCTCGGGCGGCATGGAGAAACAACTGAAACAAGACCTGCAAGCGCTGGGCGAGGAACTGAAAAAATGTTCCGGTATGAAGTGAGGCCTCTCTTGCCAGAGATCGCCGATCCGCGCGCCACCCGCGCCTTCAGCCAGGCCCTGGTGGCCACGGGCGACTACTGCCGGTTGCCGACGAGTCTGGCCGAGGACCAGAACATGGACGCGGCCATGGGCCAGTTGGCCGGCTTGCGGGCGGGCATGCATTGAGCGTGGCGCGAACGCGCGCGCCCACTCGGAGAAACGGACAACATGGCGGACAACACGGGAGACCCCAGATGAACCTCAACGAAGAACTGCGTTTCGAGATCAGCCGCACCATCAACACCCTGCGGCTACGCTACGCCAACACCGCCGACGAGGCGGAGCGCAGGGCCATCTTGGAGAGCATCGCCGACCTGAACGGCAAGCTGTCCATCCTCAATCAGGCCAGCCTCCTGCAAGCCGCCGAGCAGCTGGCCGATGCCACCCAGGTGGTCACCGGGGTCATCGGGGCCGCCCGTATGGGGCCGTTCGACGGTTATCTGGCGGCCATCGAGGCGCATCTGAACCGGCTCTACAGCCTGTCCGGCGAGATGAACGCCTTCGAAGCCCTGCCGCCAGCGCCGGACGAGGAAGCCGGCGAAGGGGAGGGCGCCGCCACCGCCCGCGGCCTGAGCCGCGCGCGCGGTCCGGTGCCCGGCCTGCACGCGCCGCTGAACAGCAAGGTCTATGAAGACATCAAGAACGAATACCAGGCCTGGTTCGATGCCTGCCAGCCACGCGCCAGCCAGCAGGGCGTGATCGGGTATTACGTGAAGAAGCTCAAGGGCGGCGAGCCGGTTTACCGGCAGGTGGGCGACGATCTGAACGGTATCCCCTGGTACTTCATCGGCATCATCCACGGCATGGAATGCGGCTTCAACTTCAACGGCCACCTACACAACGGCGATCCGCTCAATGCCCGCACCACCCACGTCCCCGCCGGCCGGCCGCAGGTCGGTACGCCGCCGTTCACCTGGCGGCAAAGCGCCCGCGACGCGATGACCATGAAGGGTTTCCATCAGGTTGGCGACTGGAGCGTCCCCCGCATCCTCTACTTACTGGAACGCTACAACGGCATGGGCTACCGCATGCGCCGGGTGGCCAGTCCCTATCTCTGGAGTTTTTCCAACCTGTAAGGCAAGGGCAAGTACGTCGCCGACGGCAGCTACGATCCCAACGCCGTCAGCAAGCAATGCGGCGCCGCCCTGATGCTCAAGGCGGTGCTGCCGGGCGGCGGGGGTACCCGGTCACCCCGCCGGCGCGGACGCTGATTCCGGACAGGCGCCGCATCACACCCACACCACCACGCAAGGAGACAGACATGGCAAACAAGAAGGCACTGCTGATCGGCATCAACCGCTACAAGATCCCCGGCGCCGACCTGCGTGGCTGTGTCAACGACGTCAAGAACATGAGTGGCACCCTGGCCAAGTACTATGGCTTCGCCGCCGGTGACATCGCAACCCTGATCGACTTGGACGCCACCAAGAAGGCCATGCAGGCGGGCATCGTCAAGCTGCTCAAGGGGGCGAAGAAGGGCGACGTGCTGCTGCTGCACTACTCCGGCCACGGCGCCAACGTGCCGGACAAGAACGGTGACGAGGCGGACCACCGTGACGAAATCCTCTGCCCGGCCGACCTGGACTGGTACGACCCGCTGCTGGATGACTGGCTGCGCAAGCACTTCGACCAGGTGCCCGCGGGGGTCAACCTGACGGTGGTCATGGACTGTTGCCACTCCGGCTCCAACACCCGCCAGCTGCTGTCGCCGGACGCGCCGTCCATGCCGCGCTACCTGCCCAACCCCCTGGACCTGCTGGCCGTGGAATCGGGTCGGAAACTGCGTGGCAAGACGCGCTCCACGCTGCGCCTGTCAACCCCCGCCAGGCGCAAGAAGAGCGACATCGTCGATGTCAACATCCCCGAATTGCTGATCACCGGCTGCCGCGATACCCAGACCTCGGCCGACGCCTACATCGGCAAGAGCTACAACGGCGCCCTGACCTACAACCTGGTGGCGGCCATTAAGGCCAGTCGGGGCCGGATCAGCTACCGCGAGCTGCATGCGGACACGGTGGAGCGGCTCAAGTCCGGCGGCTTCGACCAGGTGCCGCAGTTGGAGGGACGCAAGGGCGGCTTCGATCTGCCCTTCCTGGCGCCGTTGGCCTGAAGACCCGCGGCGCGACCCTATCCGGTGACGCCCGCCAGACGCAGGAAGGGCAGCTGGGCGGCGTGGAAGGAGCGCGTGCGCGCCTCCACCAGGATGCGCAGCTCGTCCCGGTCTTCCAGCGCCTTGCCGTCCTTCTGGAGCTTGTGCCCGCCCGCCGCCAGCGCGTCCATGACCCGCTCCGCGGCACCGTCTTCACCGCCCGTGTCGGCCAGCAGCAGCAGGTCGATCAGGCTCGCCGGCACGCCGCAACCGAGTACCGGCGAGGCCAGCATGGTGCCGCCCGGATGGGCGGCGGGACGGGCCAGGATGGCGGCGTTATAGCGGTCGGTGGCGGCGCGGCGCTCCGCCTCTCCGGCGGCGGGCAGGGCCACCGCCAGGTTGCCCAGGGCGGCCAGCCCGAACACCGCCTGGCGCGTATGGACGCGGTCCAGGGCGGCGGTCTCGGGGGCCGAGAGCAGCTCGGCCAGGGTCATGGGCGCGCGCGCCAGGGCGTCCAGCACCGGGGCATAGGCCTCCGTGCGCAGGGTCACCTCGCCGAGCGGGGTCTTGCCCGTGAGACGGCACAGCGGGCGCGGCCTGAGCAGGGCGAAGCACGTGCCGGAGAGGGTCGCCTCCAGTTCCGCCGCGTCTGCCCGCGGGGCGCCGCGGGCGAACACGTCGCGGCGGAAGACCTGGTTGCGGGCATAGTCCCTGAGGGTCTCCGCCAGGGTGCGGTCGCCGATGCCAGCCAGCATTTCCGTCACCTCGGGTTTCAGCACGAACTGATCGAAGTTGTCCATGATCACCGCCGAGCCCACGTAGGACAGCTTGGCGGCGGCCAGTTCGCGGGCCACGTCGGCGTGATAGGACGGCGACCAGTTGGCGTTGAAATACTCGTGGGCGAGATAGGTCGGATCCTGCCCGCCCAGGTGCGCCAGGCGCGCCTTGGCCAGGGGATTCGCGGCGAAATAGTGGGCGCCGGTCTGCTCGAAGCGGCGCGCGAAATCCAGCGCGCCGCGTACCCGCTCCGGCAGTGCGCCGCCCGACAGATGGGCGTGTTCCATCAGGAGGCGCTGCAGGGGCGCCACCTGGGCGAGGCCGGGCAGGCAGTTGTAGCTGACATGCACCAGGCCGCCGGGCTTCAGGCGGCGCCGTAGGAATTCGACGATATGCGCCCGGTTCTCCCGGCTGATCCAGGAATGCACGCCGTGCATCACCACCATGTCGGCCTCGGGCAGGTCGGCCTCGACCAGCTCGGCGAAGCTCGTCTCCAGGAAGTGCGCGTTGCCGATCCCGCCATACTGGGCCAGCCGCCGGGCGTGGTGGATGTGCATGGGGTTGAAGTCCACGCCGTAGAAGTTGCCCGAGGGATTGGCGGCCGCGTGCAGGGCGGTGGAGTGGCCGTTGCCGCAGCCCAGTTCGTAATAGACGAAGGGCGCGGCGGGGTCGGGCGAGCGCACGCCGCCCAGCAGGGTGACGAAGCGCAGCGCCGAGGGGGCGAGTTCGCGGTAATAGCCGTGGGTGTAGCCGATATCGACCACGTAACCCTCGGCCCAGGCGGGTTCGGGCATGGGGCAATCCTGTGGGTGGGGGGGGCCGGGCGCGCCGCCGGCCATTCGCCGACGCGCGTCCCGGCTGGCTATTGTGCTAGAAGATGACGTCCGCGTCCGGATCGGGCCCGGACCAGGCCTTGTTGGCCTCCACATCCCATCCGGCGACGGTGGCGTCCTCGACGGCGCCGGTCTTGTCGTCGAAGTTGACATGGCCGTGGCTGAAGCGGGTGAAGTCCAGGCTGAGCAGGTTGTTGACCGCGTTGTGGGTGTCCAGGCCGTTGAGCACCACGTCCTCGAACACGAACTCGTCCACCAGCTGGTCCTTGCCCTCGCCGCCGGGGCGATAGACCTCCACCTCGACCCGCTCCAGGTATTTGCCCTGGAACAGTGCCCCGGTCAGGTCCACCAGGGTGCCGCTGGAGCCCAGGCCTAGGCTCACCGACTCGGCGCTGGCCCGGCCGGCGCCGCCGCCGCCGGAGCCGATGGTGGTGGCCGTGGAACTCACCCCCATGCTGAAGGAATCCAGCCGCAGCCAGCCCGCCTCACCCACCCCCTCGAAGCGCACGTAGTAGTCCAGGGACCCGTCGAAGACCTGGTCCTCGGGCAGGGTGCCCTGGGCCGTGGCGCTCGGCGAGCCGGCGGAGGCCAGCTTGTTGGCCTCGAAGTCCCAGCCGGTCAGGTCGGCGGGCAGGGCCTTGCCGGTGGCGTCGTCATAATCGAGGTGGCCGTGGCCGAACTTGGTGAAGGCGAAGCTGACGTTGTTGGCGATGGCGCCACCGCCGGCGTCCGTGTCCACGCCGGTGATGACCACCTCGGTGAACTTGAACTCGTCCACCAGCTGGTCCTTGCCCTCGGCGCCCGGGCGGTAGGCCTCGATCTCCACGTCGGCGAGGATCTTGCCGGAGAAGGCCAGCTGGGTCAGCAGGGTGCTGGTGGCGCTGGAGCCCAGCAGGGAGGTGACGTCCTGGGCCGTGGCGTGGCTGCTGCTGGCGCCGCCGCTACCGATGGTGCCGGTTTCATGGTCGAAGCCCAGACTGAAGCCGCCCAGTTGCAGCCACTCCGAGTCGCCCACCCCGGCGAAGCGGATGTAGTAGTCCAGCTCCGTGTCGGGATCGACGGCGGGGAGAATCTTGGCGCCGCCGGCGGCCGGTTCCGCCAGGCCGTCCACGCTGATGGACACGGTGGCGGTATCGCTGCCGCCGTGGCCGTCGCTGATGGCGTAGCCAAAGCTGTCGACCGTGCTCGCCCCGGTGGCCAGGGCTTGCAGGGTGGCCGAGGCGGTGGGGTCGTAGCTGAAGTTGCCGTTGGCGGCCAGGGTGACCGTGGCGCCGAGGGCGCTGGTGAAGCTGCCGGTGGTGGTGACGCTCAGGGCATCCCCGTCCGGGTCCGTGTCCAGGCCGCCGTTGGTGCCGTCGAGCACGTTGCCGGTGATGGGGGTGTCCTCGTTGGTGGCGGCGTTGTCGTCGGCCGCCACGGGCGGGTCGTTGACCGGCGTGACGGTCACGGCGACGCTGCCGTTGGCGGTGCGCGGGTCGGCCGACCCTCCCGTGGTGCCGTCATCGACAATGCTGTAGCTGATGGTGTCCGCGCCGTGGAAGTCGGCCTCGGGGGTGTAGCTCAGGGTGCCGTCGTCATTGATGGCCACCGTGCCGTGCAGGGCGGAGGCGACGGTCACCTTGAGGGTCTGGCCGGCCTCGTTGGCCGGGCCGGCGCTGTCATTGCCCAGCACGTCGATGAGGTTGTCCAGGCTGTCCTCGGCCACGCTGGCGCTGTCGGGTGCCGCCACCGGGGCGTCGTTGACCTCGCTGACGGTGAGTTGCACCAGGGTCACGGCGGAACTGAGGTCGCCGTCGCTGGCCCGGTAGCTGAAGCTGTCACTTCCGTTGAAGTCGGCATCGGGGGTGTAGCTGAACGAGCCGTCGGCGTTCAGGGCCAGGCTGCCGTGGGCCGGTCCCTGCACCAGCACGGTGCTCAGGGGGTCGCCTTCAACATCGTTGTCGTTGCCCAGCACGCCGGTGGCCGCCACGTTCAGGACTCCGTCCTCCTGGGCCGAAAAAGCGTCGCCATTCGCCACCGGGGCATCATTGAGGCCGGTGACGGTGATGCTGACCTTGGCGGTGGAGGTGGCGCCGGCCAGATCGCTGACCGTGTAGTGGAAGCTGTCGGTGAGGCTCTCGCCGGCCTTGAGCTGCTGCAGGGCGAGCACCCCACTGGGGTCGTAGGCATAGCCGCCGTCGACATTCACCGCCACTGCGGCGCCCAGGGCGCTCACCATGTCGGATGCGCTGACGGCGAGCACGTCCAGGTGGTCGGCATCGCTGTCGTTGGCCAGCAGCCCGTGCGCCGCGTCCACGGCCAGGGGTGTGTCCTCGTCGGTGCCGGCCGTGTCGTCGCGGGCGGTGGGGTCGGTGTTGACGAGCTTGATCTCGAGTGCCTCGAAGTTCACCACCCTAAGCCCCAGGCTCTGGAAATGGAAGGCCGGGTTGAAGGGCGCCAGGGGATGGGCGTGGCTGGCCAGGAAGGCCTGGTAGTCGGCGATCTCCTGCTGCACGGCGGCCTGGGCGTATTCGCCGTGAGTGAGGGTGAGCCTGAGGGTGTCATAGCCGGAACCGCCGTCGTAGAAATCCCGGGTGCCGATATTGGCGAAACCCGGCCCCAGGTTTTCCGACCAGGTGTGGTTGGCGGTGTCGTTGCCACGGCCGCCGAAGACGAAATCGCTGCCCGCGCCGCCGTCCAGGTAGTCCGAATAGCCGTCCTTCTTGCCCCAGGCGCCGAAGGCCCAGGCACCGTGCATGTCGCCGACGGTATCGCCGATCAGGATGTCGTTGCCGGCGCCGCCGCGCAGGTCATCATTGCCTTTGCCGCCGATGATCAGGTCGTTTCCGGCACCGCCCTGAAGCTGGTCATCGCCGTGCCCGCCGTGTTTGATCTTGTAGTGCTTGCCGGACTGGTGCATTTGTTCCTCCGCTGGAAATACCCATACCGCGTCAATGGCGACTTACCGGACACCGGTTGGTGTTTCATATGCCATTACATAAAAATATTGATCCGCGTCAAACGGCTCGGGAATCGCGGGCCAGTTGTGAACTCAAGCAAACGCCGGGCCAGCCCAATAACCACCTGATTGTTAAGGTCATGACAAAACACCCTGCGATCGGGTGTAAACGATTCCGACAAACGGCTGCCCGGATATCCCGGCGGATGTACCCCGTCTCAGCGCGCGGGCGCCACGCGGGGGGTGCCCGCCGGTTGGATTGGAGCGGGCGGCGTGCGCGTGTTCGACGGCATCGGTACAGCCAAGCCTCCCGGCAGTGCGGGCAGGGTCGCGGGCGCCGGAACGGCGGCGGGCGTGACCGGTGCCGGTGCCATGACGGGCGCGGCGGGCATGGCCCGCATGCCGCGTCCGGAAGTGGCGGCGGCGCAGTCGCCCGTGATGTTGAGCATGAAACGGGACTGGTTGTTGGCCTCGTCGGCTTCCCGCACGCGGTCGCTCGAATCGATGGCCAGTTCCAGCAGGTTCATGCCGGGACGCACGGAGAGGGATACGCGCTGGATGTCCCTGCCGCCGGGGGCGATGCCCGCCGACGCGCTCGCCGCGGCACGCATGCCGCCGACCTTCCACGCGTTCTCGAACGCTTCGCTCGCGCCGCCACCCCGATTCACGACCGTGATCTCCGCCGTGACTTCGCAACCGCCGGCGCGTGCCGCGGTGAGTTCACGGCCTTCGAAGCCGATGCTGCCGCCGGGAATGACCAAGCGGCCGCCGATGAGCACCGGCAGACCGAGGGCCAGATCGGGCTGGGCGGCGGGTTGTGCCTGGCGCAATCCCGCCTCGACGGCCACTTCGCGCGCCGGCTCCAGGGCGGAACGGCCGGACCGTGGTGGCGCGTCCGGCGGACCGGCCCGCATGGCCGGTGATGAAGCGAGGGGGGATTCCGCCGGACCACCCTTGACCACCGTCTGCCCCACGGCTTCCTGCGCCATCTTGGCCGACAGGGGCCCGCTGTAGCAGGGCGCGTCGGCGCCGTCCCGGTTGGGGTCGGGCTGGCAGCCGGGCAGATTGATTTCGGGGTGCAGGGACAGGATTTGCTGACTGGTGCAGGTAATGGAGAGCGGGTCCCAGGTCTGCTTGCACGACCCGGCGGAGGACGATTTTGCCTTCGCGTCGCCCAGTCCTTCCTTCGTCCCGATGACCCCCGAGACCGTGGCGCCGCCATTGAGCTTGGCCACCATGGCCTTGGCCTTCTTCAGGCTGTTCAGGAAGGCCTCGTCCTCCTGCAGCGTGCATTGCACATGGGTGCCGACGGCACCCGCGCTGGCGCTTTTGTGCTGGGCCACCATGAGCTTGCAGGCCTCCTGCTTGTAGGGGCGGGTGCAGCGCACGGCGGGTGAGAGGCCGAGGCCCGTTTTCTCGACGTAGGCACAGCGCTTCGCGCCCAGCAGCTGGGCGATCTTCTGCGCCAGGCCCTTCTCCGCGGACTCCTTGTCCACGCCGCAGTGGCTGTAGCGGTAGCCGTTGAAGGCCTGTTGGCAGCTGTCGTATGCCGGGTAGGCGCCGCACTTGAAATACAGCGACGCCGAGGCGGCCTTCTGCGCCTGGCAGCCGGCGGCCGCCACCTTGGGTTTCACCTGCTGATCGAGGCGCTGCTTTTCCGCGACCAAGGCAGCGCCAAGCTGCTTGCCGGCCGACTGATAACAGACCCAGTTCCAGAAGCTCGGCGGCGTCAGCGCACCGGTCACGCCCGGCGCGAGGGGGACGGGGAACTTGTCCTTCATCTCCTTCTGGCAGTCCAGCATCAGGGTGGCGATGCCCTTGTTGGCACCCACCCAGAAGCTGCCGGGATGCCAGTCCTTGGGCGGTAACACATCCACGAACTGCTTGTAGGCCTCGACACCGCCCCAGTACTGCTCGGCGCCGAGATCGGCCACCAGGGGCTTGAGCCGGGTGGCGAAGTGCGCGGCCGGCGCCGTCGCGACCACTTGGGCGAAGGCGTCGGCGTCGGTGTGCAAACGTTTGCTCAGGCTCTCGCAGCGGCCCTGGTAGATAAGCTCGGGGTAATAGGCCAGGCATTTCTGCATCTGCGCCTGGCTCAGCCCCAACGCCTGCTGGCCGTGGGCCAGGCGGTTGAGCACGCGCTCGTGCAGCCATGGATGCACGATCTTTTCGTAGTACGCCTGTTCGGACATGGGCGGTTTGCCCGAGCCGCCGCCGAGGCCCACCAGGTCGCCCAGCGCCTCGGCGCCTTCAGAGAGCACTTCGGCGCCGCCTTCCAACAGATCCTTGCCGGTGCTCAGGCCCTTCTTGGCCAGATCGACGCCTTCCTCGATGATTTTCGCCACGGTGCCGCACAGCAGTTCCTGTCCGGGCACACCGCCGAGCAGGTCGAGGGCCTTGCAGCCCAGGCCCGGTCCGGCGAGGTACAGGAGCTTCGCCCAGTTATTGTCCACGGCAGCCTGGTAGAACTGGGCCGCCGTGGTGAAGCCGAGCTTGGCGATGGGCTGCATGAGTTCGCCGCACAGGATGTCCTTGGGCGGCCCCGGCGGCAGGAACGCGCTGGCCCCCTGACAGGCGACCACCGGCCCCGCCAGTTCGATGAACTTCACATAGTCGGGCTTCTTGGCGGCGAAATAGATGTCGATGAACTTCTTCGACTTGGGGTCGTAGTCACCGGCGCATTTCAGCATGGCATCGGAGTTGCCGCCGGTCTTGACCAGGCAGTCGATGAGCGTCTTGGCGGCGCAGGTGTCGCTGTCCAGCACGTAGTAGTCGCACAGGTCGCCGAACAGGGACTGAATGTTGACGGCCTGCGCCGGGGCGCTGTCGAAGCAGGCCATGAGTGCCAGCAGGATGCCGGGCAGTCGGGAGAAGAGCGGGATGCGCATCATGTCAGCCGCAGTGATTCGGCGGATATACGACCTGGAAGGTGTGGGCGGGCAGACTGTTATCCAGGAATCCCCAGTGATCGGCCTGCCAGACCGGAATGGTCAGGTACACGCCGATCTGGTGGCTGCCGCCCAGCTTTGTGTAGGGCATCAGCGTTCGCCCGATGGCGTCCAATGTGACCGACTGGCCCGGCGCGAGCAGCGGGATCGCCACCGGGGGTCCGCCCAGCTGGGAGATGCCGCCCACCTCCTTGAGGAACAGGTTGTACTTCAGCGTATAGCTGCCCGACTTGGCGGCCATCGCGGTCGCGCCGGCGTTGGTCAGGGTGACCTTTGCGGAAAACGCCGGCAGCGGAGATTGGCAGTTCTGCGTGATCTGGACGCCTACCCCCGTGACCTTGATCATGGGCGGTGGGGCAAGGGGTGTGGCGACAGGCATCTGAACAGCCGGGGTGGCCGGCTTCAACACGGACGGAAAGGGCGCGACGGTTTGTGGGGCTCTGCCCGGCATGGCAGGCGGCGGCGTTGCCGGAAACGTTGCCTGTGTGGGTGAGCCGGATCGCACCGGCGCCGCGGCGGGCAGAGTCGCTTCCACAGGAGCGTTGGATCGCATCGGTGTATCGGCGGCGGTCGCCGGGGCACCCGCGCATCCCCACGCCATCAGGCAGGCCAGTGGTAGGGACGAAACCATCACGTTGTTCATGGCGATCTCCAGGGAGTGGGGATGATGAGGGGCCGGGGATGTTCGGGGAAATCACCTTTGGGCGCGGTGTATCGCCTTCAGGTCCCCGCCAACATGGAAAGACCGGTGGCGAGAAGACCCGGTAGGGAGCCGGGGTGGACGCCCTCCCACACGCCAGCCCCGAGCAAGGCGGTGCCCAGGGCACACAGAATGAGCCCGCCCAGTCGTCCGGGCATGCCCAGCAGGGCATTCCACGCCGCCGGCCCGGTCGGGGTGTCGCCGTCGTCGCGAAAGCCCATGAGAAAGCCCATACCGTAGAACCCCAGCGCCAGCCCGGTCGGCACCAGGGCCAGGGCGGGTTGGGCGAGGACGGCCTGGCGCATCGCATCCAGGGAGATGCCGGCCAGATGGGCCAGGGCCAGGGCGGTCAGGACGCCGCCACCCAGCAGACCGGCCAGTCCCATGGGCACGGCGGCGGGGCCGTGGTATGCGCGCACGGCGTCGGTGAAGCGGCGGTAGTTGGCATTCCATACGATGACCTGCCGCTCCCGCAGGGCCAGCCAGCCCGCCAGCATGAAACGCGCACCCAGCATGCCCACGCCGGCGGCCGTCAGGTACGGTAAGTCCAGGTGGAAGCCGCCCAGGATGCCGGCCAGGGCCAGGCCGGGCAGCAGCACGTGCAACAGCCAGAAGGACGCCAGGGGCGGGACCAGGGCCTCTGCCGCGGGTTTGCTCGCTTGGGCGGGCATGGCTGTCCGCGCGTGGCTTCAGGGAAACAGCTTGGCCTGACAGAAAGGCAGGCAAAAGCCACTGTTGTCAGGCATCGCGAGGAACGGGGTCAGCAGGATGGACGGAAATGCCATGGGAACCTCCTTCGAATGGGGGGTCAGGGTCCGGCGCGCAGCTGCTTGACCACCAGGCTGGGGGGGCGGTTGCCGCCCGGGGTGCGGTCCAGGTAACGGAAGGTGAACAGGATGAGGCTGCCGGCCGTGCCCTCCACCACGCCATTGCCCGGCACGAAGCCGCCGGCGATGTCGAAGGGCACCGCCGCGTTGATGAAGCGGCCCGGCGTAGTCTCGGTGAGGGTGAAGGTTTCGCGTTCGCCCTGGCTGGAAACCACCTCCACCGTGGCACTGCCCTGGCCGGCGATGTCCGGATCGACCAGGGTGACAGTGAGAACCGGGTTGCAGACGGGGCAGGGACCGGGAATGGAGGCCTGGCTCAGGCTGATCTGCCCCATCACCCCGGACAGGCTGGCGAAGGGGTTGTCCCCCGCCATGGCGGCGATGCGCCAGTTTCCCTGGTCGCGATGCAGCAGGAACATGCCGCGCCCGCTGAGCAACTGGGGCGTGGCCATGGCGGTCAGCGGCAGGTAGCGCTTCTCCCAGCCGGTCTGGATAACCGCCACGTCCGGCCCCGCCATGACCTGAGTGTCGTGGAGGTGGACCCGGATCTGCTTCATGAGGTGGCTGTCCCGGCCCAGGCCGTCGATGAACCGCTGGTAGCCGATCATGGAGGGCGACAGGCGCGACTGGATGACGGCGAGATTGCCGGTTTCATAGGCGCGCAGCAGCTCCTCCAGCGCGGCGCGGGCCTGCTGCGCCTCGGCCAGGTCGGCGACGGGCGCGGGGACGGTGGCGGCGGGCGCCGCGGGCGGGGGGGCGCCGACCCGTGCGCCCGGGTCGGCCAGGTTGTCGGCGGCCCGCGCGGGCAGGGCCAACAGGACGGCGAGCGGGATGGCGTGCCTGTGCTTCATGGCGTGCTCCTCAGAAGGCCAGGGCCAGCTGGATGCCCAGGGTGCGGGCGGTGTTTTTCAGCGCCGCGTTGCCCGAGTGATTGCGGGTGTCCCGGGCGTAGAGCTTGACGCTGCCCCGGTCGCCCTTGAACGGGTGGGTCGCCTCCAGGGTGTAGGCCAGGTTCTTCAGCTCGTTGCCGGCGGGGTTGGGCTCCACCCAGCCCAGGGTGATGCCGGCGCCGAGGGTGCCCAGGCCCTGGCGCGTGGCGCTGACGTTGACACCCACCTGGGTCGTTTTCGTGTTGCCGCCCGCGTCCAGCGACTGGTCCTGCCAGGAGGCGTTGGCGCCCAGGTTCACCACCCAGGTGGGGTTGGCGGGGTCGTCCATCAGATTGCGGCCCAACTGCGCGCTCCAAACCTCTGTTGTGCCGTTGCCGGCGCCGCCGGCTGGCGCTTCGTTTTTCAGGGTGCGCCGGTTGTAGCCGAGGGCGCCGTTCCACATTTGGGTCGCATAACCCAGGTTGGCGCCGTAGCCCCATTGCCGGTTGTCGCTGCCGTCGGGGTTTTCCCCGTTCGAGACGGCCTGCAGCAGGGTCAGGCCGAGGCCCGGCCAATTCGCGCCGAAGCCGATGTTTTCGGTGAACGATGCGCCATCGGTGCGCACGGCGGCGGCCCCGCCCGCCGTGTTGGCGGCCAGGTTTTCGGAACGCCGCAGATCGCCTTGCAGCCCGAGCCAGGGCGCGGCCTGCCAGGTGCCCGCCAGATAGGTCTCGCGGATGCCCGGCTGCGCCTGGGCCGACAGGGAAGTGTAGTAGCCGCCGAGGTCGTGATGGCCGGCGCGCAGGCTGTAGGCCGCCGCCGTCCAGCTGCCGTCGATGACCAGGGCATGGTCGGTGTGGGCCGACTGACCCTCGGGCGACCAGCGCGAGTAGCCCAGCTCGCCGCCCAGCGCGAAGGCGCCTGCCTGATGGTTGAAGCCCAGGGTGGCGGCGCGGCCCGAGGCGGGCAGCAGCGCCTGTTGGTCCAGGGACAGGGTGGCGGCATCGTCGGCATAGCCCTGCAGGCTGACAAAGGCGCGGGTGGTGCCGGTCAGAGGGGTGTCGATCTTGGCCGAGATCACGTTGCGCAGGTACTCGGTGCGAACCCCCTCGTCCATGACGGCGTTCCAGGTGGGCGCCAGGGTGCCGGCCACGGCGCTGACGGTGGACTCCCCCACCCGCGCCGCCGCCAGCAGCCCGCGCACCCCCAGGCTGGTGCCCAGGGCGGTGAAGTCGGCGTTGACGTCGCCGAAGGCGAATTGGGTGGAGGGTGTGGCGTGGCCGGCCTGGAAACTGTTGACCAGCACCTGATGGCGCTGCACGGCCGGGTCATTGCTCTGGGTGGCCATGAACTGCAGGTAGGCCAGGCGTTCCTCGGGCGCATGGCGGCGCAGGTCGCCGGTCAGTTGGATGCGGTGGAAACCGCCGTCCCCATGGGGGCTGGTCAGGTTGCCGGTGGCGGCTGGGACGGTCACCCGGTTGTCGTACAGATCGACGCCGACTCCACCCTGCCATTCGATGCGCGTGCCGCCATCGTCCTGGGTGACCAGCGCCGGCGGCGCCGTGCCGGTGGCCTGGCCGAAGACGGACAGGACTTGGGCGTTGTCCGCCAGCAGGGTCTTGCCGGCCATGGCGGGGGAGACGCAGAGGCCAATCAGAGGGAGCAGCCCGAATGCCAGGCGCGGAGATGTCATCGGACACCGGGCCCGACGACCATCGGCCGCGAATCCTCCGGCATCGATGTGCGCATCGATCGATTGTTCATGGATATCCTCCTCACATCAGCGTCGCCCGGAACGGTATGTGCCCTGGCTTGCCCCGACACTGGGAAGCCTCTTAACCCCGTTTCCAAGTATGGTTTTGATATTAGCCGGAATGCCATGACTGACTATGACCGCAGTCAACAATACGGCATGTCCCGCTGTCCAGACCCTGATGAAGAACCCCTGACGCCACCGGCGCAAACCCGAGCGTGTAAGGCCGTGTATCCCTTTTAATGCTGGGCCAATCCGGCAGAATCGGTAGCGAACCGGGGTGCCCAGGGAGGTCATAGTCATGAATGGCTGGCGGCGTGAATTTCTCCCGTTCGTTTGGGTGATGAGTACCTTGGCGGCACTGGTGCTTCTCGACAGGCTGGGCGAAGCCAATGTTTCGCTGCTCAACCGCGCCGCGCCCATGGGCATCCTGAGCTACGAGTTCGCCGGCTCGGCAATGGCCGCGGGGGCGATGATCGAGGAATGGGCGCGGGCCGGCGTGCTGGATGCCGCCCGCGACAGTCTGAGGCTGGATTTCACCTTCCTGCTGGTCTATCCGATCAGCCTTTCCTTCTCGTGCGGCTTGCTGTCCGCCCCCCTGGGGGACGATCTGCGCGGCCTGGGCCGCGGGTTCCGCTGGGCGGTGCTGGCCTGCGCCCCGCTGGATGCCGGGGAAAACCTTGCGCTGCTCGCCATGCTGGACCATGGGGTGAGTGAAGGCCTGGCGCGCGCGGCAGCGATCTCCGCCGGCATCAAGTTCGCCCTGGTATTTGCTGCGCTGGGATTTATCCTGACGTGTGTGCTGGCGCATTCCCGGCGATGGGCGCGCCGTCAGATCGGAAACTCCCAGGAGGCACCATGAACACGCATCTGCTCGACCGTATCCGTTCCCCCGGCCCCAAGAAGATCCTCGCCTGCGACGGCGGCGGCATCCTGGGACTGATCAGCGTGGAGGTGCTGGCGCGCATCGAGGCCGTGCTGCGCGATCGGCTGCCGCCGGACCGGCGCAAGGACTTCGTCCTGGCCGACTACTTCGACGGCTTCGCCGGCACCAGCACCGGAGCGGTCATCGCCGCCTGTCTGGCCCTGGGCATGTCAGTTGACAAGGTGCGCCGCTTCTACATCGACAGCGGGCGTGAGATGTTCGACAAGGCCGGCCTGCTGGAACGGCTGCACTACAAGTACGACGACGACAGACTGTCGCTGAAGCTCAAGCAGGAGATCGGCGAGAAGACCACCCTGGGCTCGGACCGGCTGCGCAGCCTGCTGACCATCGTCATGCGCAATGCCACCACCGATTCGCCCTGGCCCCTGTCCAACAACCCCGGAGCCCTGTACAACCAGCGCACTCGGGAGGACGGCACGCCGCGCGAGAACTGCAACCTGGACTTGCCTCTGTGGCAACTGGTGCGAGCCAGCACGGCGGCGCCCACCTACTTCCCGCCGGAGGTGATCCGGGTGGGAGGCGAGACCTTCGTGTTCGTCGATGGCGGCGTGACCACCTACAACAATCCGGCCTTCCTGGCCTTCACCATGGCCACCCTGGACCGCTATGCGGTGAACTGGAATGCGGGCGAGGACCAAATTCTGGTGGTGTCCATCGGCACCGGCAACGCCGCCAAGGCCGACCCGGATCTGGCGCCGGGCCAGATGCACCTGCTCTACCAGGCCGGCAACATTCCCTCGGCCCTCATGTTCGCCGCCCAGAACCAGCAGGACCTGCTCTGCCGCATGTTCGGCAGGTGCCTGGTGGGCGACCCGCTGGATCGGGAACTGGGCGACCTGATCGGCAGCGCAGGGCCGGTCTCGCCCAAGCTGTTCACCTATCTGCGCTACGACGCCGACGTGAGCCGCGCGGGGCTCACCGCCCTGAACCTGCCGGAGGTGGATCCGGGCCATGTGCAGCTCATGGATTCCACCCGGTACATCGACGAGATTCAGAAGGTGGGCCGGGCGGTGGGCGAGATCAAGGTGCGGGCCGAGCATTTCGCGGGCTTCTGAACCGGTGCCGCGCGTCTTTCTTTCCTATCGCCGCGACGACGCCGCCGGATTCGCGGGCCGGCTGGCGGATGACCTGGAGGCGGCCTTCGGCGGGGGCGGCGTGTTCCGGGACGTGGACGACATCCGTCCCGGCGAGGATTTCGCGCACGCCATCCAGTCCCAGTTGCGCGGCGTGGATGCAGTGCTGGTGATGATCGGCCCGCGCTGGCTGACGGCCGCCGCCGGCGGCGGCCGGCGCCTGGACGATGCGGACGATTTCCTGCGCCGTGAAATCCAGGCCGCGTTGGCATCGGGAAAGCCCGTCATCCCCGTGCTGGTGGGTGGCGCCACCATGCCGGCCCAGGCCGAGTTGCCGGCGGCCATCGCCGGTCTGGCGCGCCACCAGGCGGTGGCACTGAGGGATGACGGCTGGCGGGACGATGTGGCGCGGCTGGTGTCTTCCCTGTCATCCGTCCTGCCGTCATTGCAGACGGAAGGCGTGGCATTCGCGCCCAATTGGCGTCGCTGGGTGCTCGGGCTGGCCGGCGGAGGCCTCGCGTTGACACTCATGGTCTGGATGATCCAGGTCTGGCGCCTGCCGCCGCCGGCGGCCACCATGTCCTCCCAACCCGCAGCGGACATCAGCGGGCGCTGGACGGCGCGGGTGAAGTACGACTGGGGGGACGAACACGAGGAGGTGTTCGAGTTCAAGTATCTGGGCCGGGATCTGCGCGGCACCGCCACCTATCTCACCGGGCGGCTGGCCATTGAACAGGCGAAGCTGGAGGGCGAGTGGCTCGGCTTCGTCACCCGCAGCCAGGAGATGCTGGGCAGCGACACTCCCTGGAAAGAGGTCACCCATCGCTATACCGGCCAGGTCACGTCCGAGGGCATCAGGTTCACCCTGGAAAGCGGCGGCGGCTACAGCGCCCACCCCCCTGTGGAGTTCACCGCCACCCGCGTGTCCCGGCCCTGAGCCGCCACGGTCCGGAATGCGGCCTACAATGGCCGGGATGACACGGAGGACCAACAGTATGCGTATCACTTTCCACGGCGCAGCGCGCGAGGTCACCGGTTCCTGCTTTTTGGTCGAGGCTGACGGCCTGCGTTTTCTGATCGACTGCGGTCTGCACCAGGGTGGGCGGGAGGCCGACGCCGCCAACCGGGCCTTTCCCGCTTTCGACCCCGAGGCGCTGGATTTCGTTTTGCTTACCCATGCCCACATCGACCATTCCGGCCTGCTGCCGCGGCTGGTGAACCTGGGCTTTCGCGGCCCCATCTGGTGCACCCCCGCCACCGCCGACCTGCTGGGGGTGCTGCTGCCGGATTCGGCCCACATCCAGGAGAAGGAGGCGGAGTGGGCCAACCTGGAGAAGCGCCGCAAGCGGGGTGAGCTGAAACGGGAGATCGCGCCCCTGTACACCGTCACGCAGGCGCAGGCGGCCCTCAAGCGCCTGCGCACCGTGGGCTACGACCAGGAGGTGCGGCCCCACGAGCGGGTGCGCGCCTGTTTCCGCGACGCCGGCCACATCCTGGGCTCGGCCAGCATCGAGGTATGGGTGGAGGCGGGCGGCGAGGGCAAGAGCAAGAACCGCAAGCTGGTGCTCTCCGGCGATCTGGGCATGCCGGGCCGGCCCCTGGTGAAAGACCCGACGCCCATCGGCGAGGCCGATTACCTGTGCATGGAATCCACCTATGGCAACCGGCTGCACAAGGGCATGGCAGAGACCGTGGAAGAACTGGCCCATGCCGTGAACGACACCCTGCTGCGCAAAAAGGGCAACGTCATCGTGCCCGCCTTCGCCGTGGGGCGCACCCAGGAACTGATCTACCTGCTCATGGACTTGGTGCGCCAGGGACGGCTGCCGCGCAATCTGGCCATCTTCGTCGATTCGCCCATGGCCGGCGCCGCCACCGAGATCACCCTGCGCCACCGCAATCTGCTGGACGCGGAAACCCGAGCCCTACTGGACTGGTCGCGCAGCAGCCCGGACGCCCCCTACCTGCGCATCACCGAGGACGTGGAAGACTCCATGGCCCTGAACCGCATCCGCCAGGGGGCCATCATCATCTCCGCGTCGGGCATGTGCGACGCGGGGCGCATCAAGCACCACCTGAAATTCAACCTGCCGCGGCCGGAATGCACGGTGATCATCGCCGGCTTCCAGGCCCGCGGCACCCTGGGCCGGCGGCTGGTGGACGGAGCGAAGTGGGTGCGCATCTTTCGCGAGACGGTGTCGGTGCGGGCCGACCTCTACACCCTGGGCGGCCTGTCCGCCCACGCCGACCGGGACGCCCTGGTGGCCTGGCTGTCCCACTTCGGCAAGCCGCCACGGCGTACCTTCGTAGTCCATGGGGAGGAGGAGACCGCCAATGGTTTCGGTGCCCTGGTGCGGGAAGGCATGGGCTGGGCCGTGGAGGTGCCGGAGCCGGGTTCGGCGCACGAACTCTGAGCTGTTATCCTTGCCCCGAGCCACGGTCCTCCCGAGCGGCGCCGTCCCCGGGGTCGCCGTTCCCTGACTGCCGTACTCCCTGGAGGAGAAGCCGATGACACCCATGAGCAGACCCGCGCAATCCCGCGCCGGCGCCCTGGCGCTGGCCGCCTGGCTGCTGGCCTTTTCCGCCGCCACGCCCGCGGAAGAGCCGGGCAGCGCCGCGCCGCCCGTCCAGTCCACGCCGCGCCTGGCCGTGGTGGACATGGAAGAGGCGATGCGCGGTTCCCAGGCCGGTCGCGGTCTGCTAGCCGAGTTGGAAACCCTGGTCAAGCAGAAGCGCGAAGCCATGGCGGCGATGGACCAGGAGGCGCGGGATATCCGCGCCCAGGCCGTGGAGTTGGCCAAGGCCGGCGACGAGCGGCAATTGGCCGACCTGCAGCGCAAGTTCAACGACAAGACCTCCGACATGCGGCGTTTCAAGGACGAGGCCAATCAGGACATTGGCAGGAAGCGGGTGGAGGTCCTGAGCGCCTTCAACCGTCTGGTCATGCCCCTCATCCAGACACTGGGGCGCGAGCAGGGGATGACCATGGTCTTCCGCAAGGACGAGTCGGGCCTGCTCTATTCGGACGCGGGGGCAGACCTGACCCGCCAGGTGATCCAGCGCCTGGACGCGGCCCGCTGAGCGGGACCGTCAGGGCAGGTCCAGGCTGAAATAGCCACCCAGCGCGGAGCGAATCTCCGCCAGGGTCAGGTGGCGCATGATGGCGATGCCCGGCGCCATCTGGTTGCTCTGGCAGGTGAGCGCGCGTACTTCGGGCTGTTGCTCCGAGCGCAGCCGGAACTCGGTCTTGTAGAAGACGTGGCTGGGGCCGCCGTCTTCCTGGAAACCCACGTGCCGGAAGGGGGACCGGAAATACGGCCATACGGGTATGCCGGAGAAGGTGCTGACGCTGCGCCGCACGTCCGTGACCCGCATCTTCTGCGGCAGGACGAGTTGATCCCTGTCACTCACCGTATCCAGTTCGAAGATGCAGTGCGGCTCCACTTCCTGTACGCCGTTGCGGGGCACGACGCGGCCGGACTGCAGGCGAACGGTGGCCGCATCGGGGGGGATCGTCAGGGGTTGCAGCAGGGTCAGGGTCAGGCCGGCCGGGTAGCGGTAATAGGGGGAGTCCGGGCCATGGTCAGCGGCGGCGACGATCCCGGAGGCGCATATCAGGGCCAGGCAGATTCGGGCAAGCTTCATGGGAACCCTCCGGGTGTGGCAACGGGCAACAACTCTGAGACAGCTCCCCGGAAAAAAGGTGCGGTGCTTGCCTGTGCACTTGGCCTTCGCTTATAAAAAATACTGTTATCCCGCTTCGTCAACCCAGGAGGTCTCATGAAAATTCTGCGCCTTGCCAGTGCCCTGGCACTCGCCGTTTGTTCCCTCAACGCCACCGCCGCCGGCGATCCGGCCGCCGGTCAGCTCAAGGCCGGTGCCTGTGTCATCTGCCACGGCGCCACGGGCTATCCGGGCATTTTCTATACCCTGCAGCTGGCCGGCCGCAACGCCGACAAGCTGACGGTGAAGACCAACAAGTACCGCTCGGGCAAGATCCTGCATCCGATCATGAACCTGTCGGTGCTCGGCCTGACCGACCAGGACGTGGAGAACATCTCCGCCTATTACCAGTCCCTCAAGCAGCCCATCCTGTTGTGGCCGGGTATGGCTGTGCAGGGCGACAAGGACTGAACTCAAAGTCGCCGCCATTCGGCGGTTCGCTGAAGTCGGGAGGGCGGCCGGGCCGCCCTCTTCGTTTATGCCTTCACGCTGTCAACCGCGCGGAGCCTTGCGGGCAAGTTCCTCGTGGATGCTCGCGCCGGCCCGCTCCTGGGCGTTTTCCAGATCGGCCCACTCGTAGGGAGAGAGAAATCCGTCGGCCATGGCGCGGCGCTGCTGGCGTTCGATGTCGCACTGCTCGCGCATCAGCCGCTGGGTGTCGCGGGCGCTGAGCAGCCCGTCGTCCACGCCCCGCTGGATGCGGGCCATCTGCTCGGCCTGGCGGGTCTCGATCTGGCCCAGCAGCTTGCGGAAGGGTCCCCGGTCCCCGTCCGTTTCCCCCTGGGTGGGGCAGCTGTCCTGGCGTTCACAGCCGGGGTTGCCGGGTAGCAGCATGCCCAGGGGGCAAAAGGCGGCCTGGGCGGTGAGGGGGGCGAGGCCCAGCAGGGCGACGGCGAGGATACCTCGGGCTGTGGTTTGGGTACGCATGGTATGGCTCCTTGATTGGTCCCGAGGCGGGATTGCGCCGGGTGAGGACCATTCTGGGCGCCGCCTGTAAGCGGGACATGTGCGGACGGTTGCCGTGGGTTACCTTATGTGAGCAATTGTTACCAGGGCATCTGGTACGCCCGTGCCGTCGCGCGCCCCTTGCTGCGTACCCGCCATCGGATGGCATCCCGGGCTAGGTCCACGACCTCCATCCGTGCGATGCTTGGACGGATATTCACCCGGTCGTTCGTCGGTATGACGCATCCCACCCTTGACAAGCTGCGCATTGATAAATGGCTCTGGGCCGCGCGCTTCTTCAAGACCCGCAGCCTGGCCACTCAGGCGGTGGAGGGCGGGCGTGTCCGGCTTGCCGGCGAGCGGGTCAAGCCGAGCCGGGATATACGCGTCGGCGACCGTGTGCAGGTGCACATCGGCGAGTATGAGTGGGACCTGGCCGTGCTGACGCTGACCGACCGGCGCGGTCCGGCGAGCGTGGCCCGCACGCTTTACGAGGAAAGCGAGACAAGCCGGCTGCGGCGAGCGGAGCAGTCGGCCGCACGGCGCCTGCTCACGAACCCCGCCGCCGACCTGCGCGGACGGCCGACGAAGAAGGCGGGCCGGTTGATCCGGCGCTTCACCGGCGAGCCCTGATTTCCCGGTAAGGGTGCATCGCGGGGGAAGAAAAAATGACCGAGACGCCCTATCATCCGGACATGAGCGAAGCCAGCAGCATTTCCCCCCAGGCGCCGTCGGGTGTGGTCCCGCAGCCGGCCGACGGGCAGGACATGCGCATCCTCGCCGAGCAGGTCCGTCTGCTGTTCGAGAATACCTTTCTCGCGCAGGTCATGGTCATCAGCCTGTCGGTCCTGTTGGCGTTTTTGCTGCGAACAGACGACAACCTCCCCCTGATCCTGGCCTGGCTGGCATTCATGCTGTCGGCGGCGGCGTACCGGCTTTGGCTGGATCGGCGCTATCGGCGGCAGGCCCCGGCCACCGAGGCGGCGCCGGCCTGGTTGCGGCGTTTCGGCATCGGGGCCTGGCTGGTCGGGCTGGGCTGGGCTGTGGCTTCACCCCTGTTCATTCCCGGTGTCACCCAGGAGTTGCGTTTCTTCGCCACCCTGATCCTGGTCGGCGTGGCCGTCGGTGCCCTGCCGGTACTGTCCGCCGTGCTGCGGGTCTATCTGGTCTATGCCGGACTCATCCTGTTGCCGCTGGTGCTGACCTTGCTCGCGCAGCAGACCGTCACGTACGCCTATATCGCACTGGCCGGTGTGCTGTTCATGTTCTTTCTCGGGCGCAGCGCCAAGACCATCAGCCAGACCCTGGAAAATACCCTGCGCGAGCGCTTCTCGCGGGAGGCCGCCCATGCCGCTACGGAGCGGGCCTATGACCAGTTGCGCGAGGTGAACCAGCGCCTGACCGCGGAGATGGGCCAGCGCGTGAAGGCCGAGGCGGACCTGCGCGGGGCCAAGGAGGCGGCGGAGGCCGCCAACCGGGCGAAGAGCGAATTCCTGGCCAACATGAGCCATGAGTTGCGCACGCCCATGAACGGCATCATCGGCATGACCGAGCTGGCCCTGGCCACGGAGCTGAACGAGGAACAGCAGGATTACCTGAAACTCAGCCAGGAATCGGCCCACAATCTGCTGCGCCTGCTCAACGACCTGCTGGATACTGCCCGGCTGGACACCGGGCGACTGCGCTTGATTCCCCGCGAGACCAGCCTGCACGGCATCCTGCGCGGCGCCGTCGCGCACAAGCGCGCGCCGGCCGAGTCGAAGGGGCTGTTCATGGATTTCGAGATGGCGGCGGATTTGGCCGACCCGGTGGTGATGGACCCGGATGCCGTGGCCAGGGTGCTGGACAACCTCCTGGATAATGCCGTCAAATTCACCGAAAGGGGCCGGATCGTGCTGCGGGCCGACCGGGAGCACTGCGGACCGATCGAGGATGCGGTGCATTTCTGCGTGTCGGATACCGGCATCGGCATCGCCCCGGACCGGCTGGAATCCATCTTCGAGCTGTTTACCCAGGCGGACGGCAGCAGCACCCGCCGCCACGGCGGCACCGGTCTGGGGCTCAACCTGGCCACGCGCCTTGTGGACCTGATGGGTGGCCGTATCTGGGCGGTGAGCCAGCCCGAGCTGGGCAGCCGTTTCCATCTGCTGCTACCCACCCGTCCGGATGCCGCCCTGGCGTGAGCGGACACAACGGGAGAAGGATTTCGCCATGCAAACCCATGACCTGATCATCATCGGCGGCGGCGTCAGCGGCCTGGTCCTGGCCTCGCGGGCGGCCGCGGGCGGGCTGTCAACCCTGGTGCTGGAGCGGGAGGAGCGGCTGGGCGGCTGTCTGCGCAGTTGGCACGGTGGCGGAGACTTCTGGCTGGAGCTGGGTGCCCATACCGCCTACAACTCCTACAAGAGCCTGCTGGAGGTGTTGCAGGCGCAGGGCCGGCTGGGTGACTTGGCGCCGCGTGCCGGGATGGGCTACCACTTCCTGGAAGGGGGGCGGGTGCAATCCCCCCTGGCGCGCCTGAACTTCCTTGAACTGTTCGCCCACCTGCCCCTGGCCCTGGGGCGCAAGCAGGCTGGCGCCAGTCTGGCCGAGTACTACGGGGCGCTGTTCGGCAAGGGCAACTATGCGCGCATGCTGTCGCCGGCCTTTGCCGCCGTCCTCTCCCAGCCGGCCGACGCCTTTCCGGCCGCCTGGCTGTTCCGCCGCAAGGCGCGCCTGAAGGCGGCGCCGCGCAAATACACCTGGCCCGGCGGCCTACAGGGCGTGGCCGAGGCATTGGCAGAAGGGGCACCGTTCCGTGTCCGGCGCGGCGCGGAGGTCACGGGTCTGGCACGGGACCGTGCCGGCTATCTGGTCCGGATCGGCGAAGAGTCCCTGGCCGCCGCCCGGCTGGCCCTGGCCACGCCGCCGGACGAGGCCGCGCGTCTGCTGTCGGGCCTGGACGGCGAAACGACCGGCATGTTGGCCGGTATCCCCATGGCTGACATCGAGTCCCTGGCCGTGGTGCTGCCCGCCGCGCGCGCGCGCCTGAAGCCGCTGGCCGGCCTGATCGGCGTCGATGAACCGTTTTATTCCATGGTCAGCCGCGATCCGGTGTCCCACCCGACGCTGCGCGGTTTCACCTTCCATTTTCGCCCCGGCCGCCTGGATCGGGCCGGCAAGCTGGCCTGCGCGGCGCGCGTGCTGGGGGCGGAGGAGGGCGATTTTCTGCACGTGGCCGAAGCGGCCAACCGCCTGCCGGCCCTGGACACGCGCCATCCCCCCCTGGCCGAGGCCCTGGACCGCCGTCTGGCGGGCGGCCGCCTGGCCCTGGCCGGCAACTATTTCAACGGCCTGTCCATCGGCGACTGCGCCGACCGGGCCGCGCGGGAGGCCGCGCGGCTGATCAGCACCTGAGGAAGCGAACACCATGCCCAGCGTACTCGTCCCCCTGGCCCCCGGATTCGAAGACCTGGAGGCCACCACCATCGTCGATCTCCTGCGCCGCGCCGATGTCGATGTGGTCACCGCCGGCCTGGCACCTGGCCTGGTCCTGGGCAGCCGCGGCATGCGTGTGCAGCCGGATGCACTGCTGGACGACGTCATGCGGCACGATTTCGACATGATTGCCCTGCCCGGCGGCCTGCCCGGTTCGGAGCACCTGAAGAACGACCCGCGCATCCAGGACCTGCTCAAACGCATGGCGGGGGAGGGCAAGTGGACCGCCGCCATCTGCGCCGCGCCCATGGCCTTGGCCCAGGCGGGCCTGCTGGACGGCCGGCGGGCCACCAGCTATCCGGGCGTGGTGGACCGCATGCAATTGCCCGGCACCACCTATGTGGCACAGCCGGTGGTGGTGGACGGCAAGGTGGTCACCTCGCGCGGCCCCGGTACGGCCATGGATTTCGCCCTGCAACTCATCGAGCTGCTGGTGGATCGGGACAAGCGCAATCAGGTGGAAGCCGGTCTGGTTCGCGCCTGAGCCGGCGGATCTCGACGGCCGGCGACCCGGTGCGCCGCGCGGGAACCCGAACTCTGACTAAAGTAATGTCCGGAGCGGACGTTATAGGCCTCTGAAGAACAACAACCCGGAGACTCAGAGGTCATGATGCTATTCGACAGGACGAATAAGGCAGTCAGTGCGTTGCAGGGACAACTGGCCGAGGCCGCGGCGGAAAATGCCCGCTTGCGCGCTGAGTTGGAGGAAGCACGGGCAAGCACGCACCAGGCCTGCGAGGCGCATGCCTCCGCCGATCGGGAGACCTTGCTTTCCCGTGGATTGGGGGGGCATCTGCTGGCCTTCAACGACTCCCTGAAACTGTGTCAGGACTCCCTGGCCTCGCTGGCCATGACCATGCGCAACGAAACCCGAATGGTGGGCACGACCTGCTCGGCCATGGGCGACAACCTGTCGGTGATCGAGCGCATGTCCGGCAACCTGCACGGCTTCGCCGAGCGCCTCAACGGCACTTCGGTGGCGGTGGAGCAGTTGCACGACCGCACCAGCGAGATCGACAGCATCGTGCGCTTGATCGATGAAATCGCCGAACAGACCAACCTGCTGGCCCTCAACGCGGCCATCGAGGCGGCCCGCGCCGGGGAATACGGCCGCGGTTTCGCGGTGGTGGCCGACGAGGTGCGCAAGCTGGCCGAACGCACTCGTACCGCCACCAACGACATCTCCGTACTGGTGCAGACGGTGCAACGGGAGTCCTCCTCGGTGCGTGACCGGGTGCAGGTCAATCCCGAGGAAACGGCCGCTTTCGCCCAAGACGGCCAACGTGCCCACCAGGGGATGGAGGGGCTGCTGGGCACGACCAAGCAGATGATCGGCACCATCGCCGCCAGCGCCCTGCGCAGTTTCGTGGAGACAGCCAAGGTGGACCACCTGGTTTACAAGATGGAGATCTACAAGGTGTTCCTGGGCCAGTCCACGAAGCGGCCCGAGGACTTCAGCAGCCACACCCACTGCCGCCTGGGCAAGTGGTATTACGAAGGCGACGGGCGGGAATGCTTCTCCAGGCTGCCCGGCTATCGGGAGGTGGAGGCGCCGCACATCCAGGTGCACAAGCAGGGGGTGGAGGCCGTGCGCCAATACCTCGACGGCGACACCGACGCCGCCCTGGAATCGCTGGGCCGCATGGAAGCGGCCAGCATGGAGGTCCTGCGCAACCTGGAAGTCATGGCCGCGCGCGGCGCGGCGGATACCACGCTGCTGTGCGTGGGCGGCGCGCATTGACGGGCCGCCCGCATGCCGGGAGGGCTTTGCCTTTACCCGGCCCGCGGGCGTTCAGCGTATCTGTTCGATACCGAACTTCTTGTCCAGCACCTGGGGCGTGATCAGGGCGTAGCCCTGGTTCTGCCAGTGTGCCAGATCGACCATGGCCGAAGGCACGGCCTGGACGAAATCCTGCATGTCGCCCAGTGAGTAGCCATAGTCCTGCATGGCCAGCTGGCAAACCTTGAACTCCACGCCCAGGTCGGCGTAGTAGCGCATGCGCTCGACGGCTTCCTTGTACTTCGGTTCGTTCTTCTTGGCCACGGTGACCAGTTCCGTGCCGTGGATCACCACCTTGATGGTGGTCGGATCGTATTCATAGGGCGGCTCGGACAGGGGCAGGATGATGGCCCGCAGCCAGTAGAGGGCGGCGCCCATCTTCGCCGGGTCGTCCAGATAGATGTCCAGCACCACCTTGGGCGGAGCGTAGGGGGGACGGAGTAGTTGCGCCTCGCCCCGTGCCAGGACGGGCCACAGGAGCAGCAGCAGGATCAGGATGCGGGTCATGGCGGTCTCCGGCAATGCGGTCCTGTCAATATAGCGGTCCGCGGCGGCTCAGTAGGCGGCGGCCGACTCCAGTTCACGCACCAGGCCGCGATAGACGCGCCAGCGCTCTTCCAGGATACGGCCCGCGCGCAGGGCCTCCAAGACCGCGCAATCCGGTTCCTTGAGGTGGCGGCAATTGTGGAATCGGCAGCGGCCGCTCAGTTCGCGGAACTCGGGAAAGGCATTCATCAGATCCTCCGTCCCCAGGTGGTACAGACCGAATTCCTGCATGCCGGGCGAGTCGATGATCTCGCCGCCGCCGGGCAGCGGAAAGGCGCGTGTGTGGGTGGTGGTGTGCCGGCCGGCGTTGAGGGCGGAGGAGATGTCGCCGGTGCCGGCATTGGCGCCGGGCACCAGGGCGTTGATGAGGGTGCTCTTGCCCACCCCGGAGGCGCCCACCAGGACGCTGGTCTTGCCTGCCAGCAGGGCACGCAGGGGCGCGATGTCGGCTTTGGCGGTGAGGGTGGTGAGGTCGTAACCGAGTTCCCGGTAGGGCCTCAGGCGGGTATAGAGCCAGGCGGTTTCGGGCAGGTCCGCCTTGTTGAGGACGATATGCGCCGGGATGCCGGCGGCCGCGCTGGCGACCAGGGTGCGGATGAGCAGTTCGTCGCGCGGGGCGGGCACCGCCGCGGTGACCACCACCACCTGATCCACGTTGGCGGCCAGCAGTTTGGTCCGGTGGGCGATGGAGCGGTAGAGCAGGTTGCGGCGCTGCAGCACCTTTTCTATGACCCCCGTCCCTGGCCCGGTGGGCTTGAAAATCACCTGGTCGTTGCAGGCCACGCCGCCCTTCTTGCCGCGGGTGACACATTCGTGGACCTCGCCTCCCGACAGCACGTGCAGGTGCTGTCCGTGCACCGCGACGACCCGGCCCTGCAGGGAGGCACTCACCCGTCCGGACCCGTCAGAGGTCGAACAGGGCGTTGATCTTGGCGGCGCAGATGAAGTCGCTTTCCGACAGGCCGTTGATGGCGTGGGTGATGTATTCCACCCGGCAGCTGTTGTAGCCCACCGCCAGGTCGGGGTGATGGCCCTGCCGGTGGGAGATCCAGGCGATGGCGTTGACGAAGGTCATGGTCACGTAGTGGTCCGGGAACTTGAAGTCCCGCCGCAGCTTGCCATCCGCCACCCGCCAGTCGGGCACCTGGGGCATCAGGCCGGCGATTTCGCTTTCGGATAGGGGCGGCACGCCGCCCTCGCAGGGCTTGCACTTGCCTTTGGACAGGTCGCAGAAGATGTCACTCATGGAGGCTCCTAGTCGCTTTCGGCCATCAGCTGTCAGCGATCAGCTTTGGGCATGGGGCGGCCTCTGGACGCCGAGAAAGGCTGACCGCTGACTGCTGAGTGCTGACCGCTTCACTCACTTGAACTTGTAGAACTTCTGGTTGAGGAAGGCGCCCAGGTTGGCCTCTTCCTCCGGGAACAGCTTGTTGCCCAGATTGGCGTTGCAGGTGGTGATCCAGCCGGCCAGAGAGGCGGCGTTCTTCGCCCGCCTGTCGGCGCGGGTGTAGATCTTGCTGCCATCATCCTGAAAGCGCGCCGCGTGGCAGGCATTGCACTGCTCGGCGTGGATCTTGGCGCCCGCCGCGGCGTTGCCGCCGGAGAAGGGTGCGGCCTGGGCGGCCAGGGGCAGGGTGCACAGCAGGATTGACAGGGTGCGTTTCATGGCGGGTCTCCTCTCAGGCGCGCAGGGGCTGCACGGTGGTGATATGAGTCTGCAGGCGGGCGATGCGTTCCATCGCCTTGGGGTGGCTGTCATAGAACAGGGAATACAGGGGGTCGGGCGTCATGGTGCTGGCGTTGTCCTTATACAGCCTGACCAAGGCGGTGATCAGATGCGCCGGCTGGGCGTGGCGGGCGGCGAAGGCGTCAGCCTCGAACTCGTGCTTGCGGGAATACAGGCTCATCAGCGGCGTGAGGGGAAACAGAAAGATCGGCAGCACCAGGAAGAACAGCGCCAGGGCCAGCGCATCGCCGCGGGCGGCCACATGCAGGCCGGCGTAGAACCAGTCCGCCTCTTTAAGCCAGGCGAGCACGATGAGCAGGGCGAGGCTCAGGCCGAACATCAGCAGGATGCGCTTGCGGATGTGGTGACGCTTGTAATGGCCCAGTTCGTGGGCCAGCACGGCCTCGGTCTGCTCGGGGCTGAGCTGTTGCAGGAGGTTGTCGAAGAAGACGATGCGCTTGTAATTGCCCAGGCCGGTGAAGTAGGCGTTGCCGTGGCTGGTGCGGCGCGAGCCGTCCATGACGAACACACCATTGGAACGGAAACCGGTGCGCTCCAGCAGGGCCTCGATGCGCGACAGCAGGGGTTTATCGTTCAGAGGCGAGAACTTGTTGAATAGGGGGGCGATGAGAGTGGGATAGACAGCCAGGATGAGCAGATTGAAACCGCTCCACGCCAGCCATACCCACAGCCACCAGCGTTCGCCCATGGCGCCCATGAGCCACAGCACCAGCATGACCAGGGGCCCCATGATCAGCAGCCCCAACAGGGCCTGCTTCGCATGGTCCATGAAAAAACCGCCCACGCTCTGGCGGTTGAAACCGAAACGGGCCTCGGTGACGAACTGGCGGTAGAAGCTCAGGGGCAGCTCCGCCAGGGCCAGCAGGCCGAACAGGGCGAGCAGCAGCGCGGTGCCTTGCAGAAGTGGGCCGTCCACCAGGGTTGAGAGGCCGTCATGCAGCCATTGCAGGCCGCCGCCCAGGGTAAAAACCAGCAGCAGGCCGCCGTCCAGGGCCATATTCAGCAGGCCGACGCGGGTCTTGGCCAGGGTGTAGTCGGCGGCTTTGCGGTGGGCTTCGGGAGGGTAGTCGGCGGCGAAGGCCTCGGGCGGCCGGTCGCGGTGCAGCCAGACGTGGCGCATCTGGCGCAGTGCCAGCCACAGCCTGAGGCCGAAGGTGAGGATAAAAACTGCCATGAAAACGCTTGTAAATGAAGGCATTAGGTGTGGTCGGCTGACTGTCCCGAACGATTATGCCACAATTGCCTGCCCTGACCGCGAGGCCTCCGCATGGCGCAGAACGATACCCATCTGGTCTGGCTGGACATGGAAATGTCCGGCCTCGATCCCGACACCGACCGCATCCTGGAGATCGCCATGGTGGTCACCGACAAGGACCTGAATACCGTCGATGAGGGGCCGGTGCTGGTGGTGCATCAGCCCGACAGCGTGCTGGACGCCATGGACAGCTGGAACAGAGGCACTCACGGCAAGTCCGGCCTCATCGAGCGGGTGAAGGCATCCACCCTGGACGAGGCCGACGTGGAGATGCAGATGCTGGCCTTCATGCAGCGGCACGTGTCCAACCGCGCCTCGCCCATGTGCGGCAACTCCATCTGCCAGGACCGGCGCTTCATGGCCCGCTACATGCCCAAGCTGGAGGCCTGGTTCCATTACCGCAACCTGGACGTCTCCACCTTCAAGGAGCTCGCGCGGCGCTGGAAGCCGGGCATCATGGACGGCTTCAAGAAAGAGAACAAGCACACCGCCCTGTCCGACATCTACGAATCCATCGCTGAGCTCAGGTACTATCGGCAACACTTCGTGCGCGAGGACTGAGAACCCCGGCGGATCGACGCCCTGCCGGCGACCCACGCGGCTTAGCCCAATAACCACCTCGGGAAACAAGACCATGCAACCTGGCACTTCCTACCTCGTCGAAGTCAACCCGCGCATGCCGCAGCGCCTGAAAAGGCTGCATGAGTTGGCTGACAACCTGTGGTACTGCTGGGACCGGCCCACACGCACCCTGTTCGCGCGCCTGCATCCGGGCCTGTGGGACGCGGTGGGCCACAACCCCAAGGCCTTCCTGAAGCGGGTGGACGAGCAGCGACTGGTGGAGGCGGCCGACGACCATATCTTCCTGGGCAGCTACAACCGGGTGCTGTCGGCCTTCGACACCTATATGAGCGAGCCGCTGCGCCGCGATGCCAGCCTGGACCTGAAGCAGAGCGACCTGATCGCCTATTTTTGCGCCGAGTTCGGCGTGCACGAGAGTTTTCCCATCTATTCCGGCGGCCTGGGCATCCTGGCAGGCGACCACTGCAAGTCCGCCTCCGACCTGCGCCTGCCCTTCGTGGCCGTGGGCCTGCTCTACCGGCAGGGCTATTTCTCCCAGCGCATCGACAACGACGGCAACCAGATCGCCACCTACACCGACTCGGAATTCGACGATCTGCCCGTGCAGCCGGCCCTGCGTGAGGACGGCAGCGAGATCCACGTGCACATCGAGATGCCAGGCCGGCGGGTGGAGGTAAAGGTTTGGCAGGCCAGCATCGGCCATGTGCGGCAGTACCTGCTGGACACCGATCTGCCTGCCAATACCCCCCAGGACCGCTACATCACTCACCAGCTCTACGGCGGCGACCGGCACACCCGTATCCAGCAGGAGATGGTGCTGGGCATCGGCGGCGTGCGCGCGCTGGAACAGCTGGACCTGCATCCCACCGTCTATCACATCAACGAGGGCCACGCCGCCTTCATGGTGCTGGAGCGCATCCGCCGCAAGGTGAAAAAGAGCGGCTTGTCCTTCCATGCCGCCCTGGAGGCGGTGGCCGCCAACACGGTGTTCACCACCCACACGCCGGTGCCGGCCGGCCATGATCACTTCGCCGAGGACATGATCTGGGAGTACTTCGCCTCCTGCTGCCTGGACCTGGGCGTCGGCCGCGAGGAATTCGTGCACCTGGGGGGTGCGGGCAACGGGCAGGACTTCAACATGACCCGCCTGGCGCTGAGCGGCTCGCGCCACCACAACGGCGTGTCACGCATCCACGGCGGCGTGTCGTCCCGCATCCTGGCCGACATGTGGCCCCAGGTGACGCCGGAAGAGTCGCCCATGGACTACATCACCAACGGCGTGCACGTGCCTTCCTTCCTGGCCCAGGAGTGGGTCGATTTGTTCGACAACAAGCTGGGCTACGAATGGCGCCGGCGCCTGACCGACGTGGAGTTCTGGCAGCGGGTGGAGAGCATCCCAGACCATCACTTCTGGTCCGTGCACCAGGCGCTGAAGACTCAGATGCTGCACACCGTGCGTCACCGCATCACTATCCAGCACCTGCGTAACCACGGCTCCGAGGCCCACCTGGAGCGCATGCTCAAGCAGGCCAACCCCCTGGACCCGAACGTCCTGATCATCGGCTTCGCGCGCCGCTTCGCCACCTACAAACGCGCCACGCTGCTGTTCGAGAACATGGACTGGCTGCGCCAGATCACCGACGACGAAAAACGCCCGGTGCTGTTCATCTTCGCCGGCAAGGCCCATCCGGCTGACAAGCCCGGCCAGGAATTCATCCGACGCATCCACGAGATCACCCGCATGCCTGAGTTCGAGGGCAAGATGCTACTGGTGGAGGGCTACGACCTGGGGCTCGGACGGCGCCTGGTGTCCGGGGTGGACGTGTGGCTCAACAACCCCATCTACCCCCTGGAGGCCTCCGGCACCTCAGGTATGAAGGCGGCCATGAACGGTGTCATCAACCTGTCGGTCACCGACGGCTGGTGGGACGAGGGCTACGACGGCAGCAACGGCTGGGCCATCAAGCCCGCCCCCGACTACTACGACGACCTGCGCCGCAACCGGGAGGACAGCCAGACCCTCTACGAACTACTCCAGGACCAGGTCATCCCCATGTATTACCGGCGCAACGAACTGGGCTTCTCCCCCCAGTGGGTGCACATGGCCAAGCGTTCCATCGCCACCCTGCTGCCGCGCTTCAACGCCACGCGCATGCTCACCGAGTACGTCAACAAGTTCTACGGACCGGCCAGCCGCCAATGGCGCCGTTATTCGGAGAACAATTTCGCCGCCGCCAACGTGCTGGCCGCCTGGAAGGCCAAGGTGCGGCAGTCCTGGCCGGGGGTCACCCTGCGGCGTCTGGACGACCCGCGCAAGCGTCTCACCTACAACGAGAATATGAAATTGCAGGTGGCCGCCAACCTCAACGGCCTGTCGCCCGAGGATGTGCGCGTCGAGCTGCTCATCGGCCGCGCCTCCAAGCATGGGCAGGCCCACGAGATGTCGGCCATTCCTTTCAAGCCGGCCGGTTTTTCCGGCTACGAGAGCCTGTTCGAGCTGGAATACACGCCGGACCTGTGCGGCAGGCTAATCTACCGGGTGCGGGTCTATCCCAACCACGACCTGCTGACCCATCCCTTCGAGACCGGCCTGATGGTCTGGCTCTGAACCCATCAGGAGAAGGCATGAATGAAGATGTGATCCGCAATGGCAAGGTGGTGTTCATCACTTACTCGGTGCTGGACGAAGCCGGCCGTGTGATGGGCCAGCAGGACATGCCCACCGGCTATGTGCAGGGGGCGGGCAGTGGCCTGTTCGCGCCCATCGAGCGGGGGCTGGAAGGGCATTGCGTGGGTGAGCGGGTGGAGATCAGCGTCTCACCCGAGGAAGGTTTCGGCCCCCGAGATCCCGAGCTCACCATCGTCGAGGACTTGGACAACGTGCCCCCGGAATTCCGCCGCGTGGGGGCGGAGGCGGAATTCCAGAACGAGGCGGGCGACGTGGTCAGCTTCCGGGTGGTGCAGATCAAGGACGGCCAGGTGACCCTGGACGGCAATCATCCCCTGGCCGGGCAGACCGCCACCTGCGTTGTGGATGTGGTCTCGGTGCGGGAGGCCACGGCCCAGGAGGTGGAGACCGGCTTCCCCTTGGAGCAGGGGCCGCCGCCCATGCACTGAGCGGACATGAAAAAAGCCCGCCGGAGCGGGCTTTTTTCATGCTGCATGAGGTGTCACTTGGCCGGGCAGGCGTCTTCGCCGGGCACCTTGCCGGGCATCAGCAGGAACTGTTCGAACGGGCCCATGACCTTCATGGCCTCCACCTTGGGGCCTTCGAACTTGAGACGGCCGAACATCATGGCGCGCATGGGGCCGTATTCGCCGGCGCCCATCTCACGCCAGCGCTTGGTCTCGGCGTGCATGATGTAGTCCATGTCCATTTTCAGGTCGGTGTGCTTCACCGGGCCGCCGTAGGTGCACATGGCCTTGCCGCCCTGGGCGGAGATGACCATCTCCACCTTGGTGGGCTCGCCGCAGTCGGTGCGGTACATGTGGATGATCTTGTAGCCGCGGCCGCCGTCGTTCTTGATCCATTTCTCGGCCAGCTCGTCGGTCAGGATGGGGTTCTTGTTCCAGGAGTTACAGGCCTGGGCCATCCATTCGGTGGACATGAGGGGAGTGGCCTGGGCCGCGGTGGCCGACAGACCGGCCAGGGACAGCAGGGAAATCAGTGTAATGCGCATGATGGAAACTCCTCCGGTGAATAGCTTAGGGCAATGAAGCCGGCGTCAGAGTAGCCGCCCGCCCCCTCCCTGTCAAAGCAACTGGAGTAGTAATGGATTAGGACACTTGGCCCTTTCGAAAGGCCGATATCAGTGGGGCAGGTGCTGTTTCAGTGCACCGTACAGCCAGGTGCCGTGCAGGGCGCCGGCCAGCACGACCAGGGCACCGAAGGAACCCGTGCCCGCCAGGGCGAAGATGGGGCCGGGACACAGTCCGATGATCCCCCAGCCCAGACCGAAGATCAGACCGCCGATGATGTAGCTCTTGTGGCCCGGCGGTTTGGCGGGGATCTCGATGGTCTGGCCGTCCAGGGATTTGCGGCTGCCTAGGTGCTTGAGCAGCTGGATGCTCAGGAAGCCGGTGGCGATGGCCGAGAACAGGATGCCGAACATATGGAAGCTCTGGAAATGGAACATCTCCTGGATGCGGTACCAGGACGCGGCCTCGGCCTTGATGAGGATGATGCCGAACACGACGCCGGCCAGCAGATAGGGCAGGTAGCGGATCATGGGTTCACCCGAACAGGACGTAGGGGACCAGGAACCAGGAGGCCAGCAGGCCACCGCCGAAGATGCCCAGCACGGCGTACAGGGAGGGCAGCTGCATGGAGGCCAGGCCGGTGATGGCGTGGCCCGAGGTGCAGCCGCCCGCATAGCGGGTGCCGAACCCCACCATCACGCCGCTGGCGAACAGGAAGGTGTAGTTGCGCACACTGGCGTGAAACAGTTCGTCGGGCACGAATTCCATCGCGCCGGGGAGCAGGAAGCCCCAGGACAGGAACATCTCCTTGGCCCCGTCCGACAGGGCGATGGGCTCCGGGTTGGCGAACACCACGCCGGCAATGAACCCCCCCAGGGCGGTGCCGATGACGAACATCAGGCTCCAGGTGTGTTCCTTCCAGTTGTACTTGAAGAAATCCACGTCCACCTTCTGCGGCTGGGTGATGGCGCAGAGGTGGCGCAGGTTGTTGGAGATGCCGAAAGAGCGGTTGCCGATGAACAGCATCAGCGGCACCATCAGGCCGATGAGGGGGCCGGCCGCGTACCAGGGCCAGGGGGCATAAAGCCAGTCGGTGAGTTCTGTCATGTCGCTCCTCCAGGGACCGGCGATTATATTAGTAGTTGTTAATAATTCAATATGCGAACCGTCCTCATCCGCATTTCGGGAAGTGTCATTTTTCCTTCAGCGAGTTTTCCACCAGACGGATGCGTTGCGCGAAGATGGCCGCGGCCTGGCCGTCCCCGGCCCTCTCTGCCCGGCTGTGCAGGACCTTCAGCCAGGCCAGCAGGGGCCTGCGCCAGCCCCGGTCGGAGGCGGTACGGGCCGCCTCGGCCAGGCCGGCGGGGCCGAGTTCGCCGCGTCTGAACAGGACGCCGGCGGCGATCAGTCTGGAGACCGGGTCCTGGATCGCCTGCACGGCGGTATGCCGGGCGGCCTCGTCCTTGGCGCCGGCCACGCCGGCATAGGCGGCGGGCAGGGCCTTCGCGTCCAGTTCCGTCCACTGGCGGCCTTCCAGAAAATCGGCATAAACCCCATCCCCGGGCGTGGCATGGGGGCGTAGGGCCTCGAAGGCCGTGCAAGGGGAAAAATCCAGGGCTGCGGCGCGCACGCCGCAGCGGTACAACTCGGCGCGGGCGTCCAAGTCCAGACGTCCGGTGCGGGCGATCTCGGCCTTGGCGCGGGCGAACTGCAACTCAGCCAGCCGGCTGTCGCCGTTGAGATAGTCCCGCGCGTAGCCTTCCAGCCCGCCGTGGGCATTGAGCTTCCAGTCCGGCGGCGGGGGGCCGCCGGCGCAGCCGGCCAGCAACATGGCGCATAACACGGGAACCGCGAGGCGGCGGCGCGCCCCGATCCCCAATCCCCGATTCCCGATCCCTGTCATGGCAGCTTGATCTCCACGTCGCGGGCGAAGGGCCACTTCTTGTTGATCTCGTTGATCAGGTGGTTGACCTTGCGGATGCTGTCGTCCACCTCGGTGCGCAGGGTGGCCAGGTCGGCGGTGGCGCCCTTCACGTCGGCGGTAATGGCAGTCACGTTGGCCGTGGCCTGCTGGGCATTGGCCAGGATGGCGTCGGCCTTCTTCAGGCTGTCGCGCACGTCGCCCAGGATGGCGTTCACGCCGGCGATGGACTGGTCCACCCGCGCCAGGGTGCCGTCGGTGCCGAACACCCGCTGGTCGGTCTTGGCCAGCACACTGTCCACCTTCAGCGAAACGCCGTTGAGGGTGGTGAGCAGGCTGTTGGCCCGGTCCAGGGCGGTGACCAGCCGCTGCGCCTTGTCCGGTCCGCCGAGCACGCCTTCCATCACCCCGTACTCGCCGGTCATGCGTTCGGTCACCGTGCGCACGTGGTCCAGGCTCTGGTTGATGCTGGAATCCGGGGCGGTCATGCCCTGCACGTTCTCCAGGATGGCCTTGACCTTGGCGATGAGCACCGGGATCTCCTCGGTGGCGTCGCCGGTCAGCAGCTTGCGCTCTGCCCGGTCGGGCAACTGGGGGTCTTTCAGGTTGGTGGTGAAGGCGCGGATCTTGGCGCCGCCGATGAAGCCCTTCTCCAGGGTGAACACGCTGCTGGTGCGCAGCCAGCGGGCGTCCTTTTCCTTGACCTCGACGACGATGCGCACCTCGCCGTTCTCGGTCAGGGCCATGCGCGCCACCTGGCCGATGGGGAAGCCGGAAAAGGACAGGGGCATGCCGACGCTGACGCCTTCGGCATTGGGCGCCACCAGGATCAGTTCGCGGGCGCGTTCGAAGGCACCGCGGGCGTACAGGGTGTACAGGATGAAGAGGACGATGACCAGCAGGGTCAGGGTGAGCAGCAGCCCGACCTTGAATTCCAGGTTCTTGATCAGCGGGGCGCGTACAGGGGCTCGTTCCATTGGTAGTCCACGATCCAGCACTGGGCGAAACGCCCTTCCAGGCTATCCAGGGTACGTTCCAGGAAGGGCGGGTAATGGGTGTCCGGCAACAGCATGCCGGGCCGGTCGATGAGAATTATAGGCGGCGTCAGGACCACCGCCCGCAGCAGCTTGGCGATGAAGCGTTCCTCGTGGTCCAGGTCCGGATCGCGTTTGAACGCGCAGTCGGTGCGGCCGAGCAGGCCGAGCAGGCCCCAGGCCTGGTCGGCGGCATCTTCGTAGCCCAGGTTCTGGCGGTATTGGGGCACGATGCAGATGTTTTCCAGCACCGACAGGTTGGCGCGCAGCGGCAGGCCCACCGAGACCTGGGCCGCCTGAGGGTGTTCGTCGAGGAGATGCTGCCGGGCGGCGCCGTCGGCCAGCAACTTCAGATGTACTGTAGGGCTAATGAGGCCACCTCGATGATCATCAGCACGAAGAACAGCCGCACCATGCCCTGCAGCACCGAAATGGGGGCGAAGAACAGCTTCTGCGGCGCGTTCAGGCCCGCGGAAATGGGGATCACCGTCACCGCCAGGCCGAAGGCGAGGGCCTTGAGGATCAGGCCGAACATGGCCAGGGGCACGAAAACCTTGGCGATGACGCGGGTGAAGTCGGCGAAGCCGCTCAGCTGCCAGCCATAGACCACCAGGTAGGCCAGCACCAGGGCGACGATGCTGCTGAAGCTGATCAGGGAGACCACGGAGATCATGCCGCCGATGACACGCGGCACGAACTCGAAGCGCATGGGGTCCACCCCGGCCTCCCGCAGGGCCTTGATCTCGTTGTTGATGTTCATCAGCGCCACCTCGGTGTTGATGGCCGCACCGGAGCGCAGCGCCACGAACAGGGCGGTGATCAGCGGCAGCAACTCCAGCACCAGTACGCGCATGGTCATTTCCAGGGCGTAGTCCGAGAGGCCGAAATCGCGCGCCTTGCTGACCACGATCTGGATGATGACGAAGGAGAGCAAGGCGGCGAACAGGCCGTAGCCGGGCAGGATCTGCCAGGCGGTGAAATAGATCTGCTTCTGCACCACCGAACGGGTGGCGCTGTTGTAGAAGGACGGGGTCAGCGCCTCCACCACCGCGCCGGCGCCGAACCGCGTCAGGCCGTTCCAGCCGCGCAGCCAGTTGAGGGTAGCCGCGCCGCGGCGCGTCAGCAGGCTGGCCAGGAAGGGCATGCACCGGGGCCGGCGGCGCGCGCCGGGCGTGGTGGACGGGTGAACATTCCGAGGGGTCCCAATAGTGCGTTCATCTTGCCGTTCGGGTTACACATGGAACTCGCGTGCGGTCCGAGTCCTCGCAATCATACTGCCATGCGGTTGACGGGTGTTTTTCGTATCATTCCGGTTCACGAGGAGGTTCGAGAATGACATGCAAGCAATGGTTTGCCGCGCTGCTGGTCGGTTGGCTGGCGGCGCCTGCCTGGGCGGCCGGCGGCCTGATGCTCAGGGACGACAGTCTGCGTGCCGCCGCCTCGGCCGCGTCGGCCGTGGTGGGCAAGGCGGCCAAGGGCAGTGAGGTGGAGATCCTGGCCAGCAAGGGTGGCTGGACTCAGATCCGCGCCGCCGGCCGCACCGGCTGGGTGCGCCTCCTGTCCGTGCGCAGCACCGCGGGGGATGCCGGCAAGGAGGATTTGGACAGCGTGGTCGCCCTGACACGGAAGCGCGAGTCGGGCAAGGTGGTGGCGGTGGCCGGACTGCGCGGACTCAACGAGGAAGAGCTGCGCAGCGCCCAGTTCAACGCCGGCGAGTTGCGACGCATGGAGGAATACGGCGTGAGTGCCGCCGAGGCGCGCAAATTCGCCGCCGACGGCGGACTGGCCGGTGTGGCGGTCAATGACCTACCGGCGCCCAAGCGGGATGCCCCGAAAAGCAACGGCTATCCCTGGGGAGGCTACTGACCATGAAAGTTCGCATCGCCGTATTGCTGGCCTGTATGGCCGTATCCGCCCAGGCCGGCGACATCGACCGCTTCTTCAAGGACTTGCTGAAGGGCAAGCGACCCGCCGAACAGCAGCAGACCATGGCGCCGCCTCCCCAGCCGGCGCCGCAGCCCGCCCCCCAGCCCGCCGCGCCCCCCGAGCGCCCGGCCGACCAGCTGTTGCGCGCCCTGATGAGCGGCAACATGTCAGTGGAGGAAGAGCGCCGCATCGGCGAGAAGATCGCCGGCAACTTTCTGGGGGCCGTCAAGCTGGTGCCCGACGCCAACCTGCAGCGCTATGTGAACCTGGTGGGCCGCTGGGTGGCCCTGCAAAGCGACCGGCCAGACCTGGCCTGGCACTTCGGCGTGGTCGATACGGATGACATCAACGCCTTCGCCTCCCCGGGCGGTTATATCTTCCTCACCAAGGGGCTGTACAGGCGGCTCGGCAACGAGGCGGAACTGGCCGGCGTGCTGGGCCACGAGATCGGCCACGTGATCCGCAAGCACCACATCAAGGTCATGCAGCAGTCCCAGTTCATCGCCCTGGGGGCCAGCCTGCTGGGCAGGAAGATGAAGGACGAGAACCAGCTCATCCAGAACCTGATCGGCAACGGCGCCGAGATCATGTCCCGCGGCCTGGACAAGGAATCCGAGTTCGAGGCCGACCGGGTCGGCATGGTGCTGGCAGCGCGTGCCGGCTATGACGCCTTCAGCCTGCCCAAGGTGCTGGAAGATATCGGCCACGTCTCGGATCAGGACAGCCGGGTGGCCCTGCTGTTCAAGACCCATCCCCACCCGCGCGACCGCTTCGACCGGCTGGCTGAGGCGGTGGGTGACCGCCTGGATAACCTGCCGGAGGGCAAGACCCTCGGCCAGCGCTTCTACGTGCTGCGCTGACCGCCCATGGCCCTGCCGCCCATGACCCAGCGCAGCCGGCGGTTCCTGGTTCAGTTCGGACTGAGCCTGATGTTCCTGCTCGTCCTGCTGGGCCATGTGGGCGGTCTTTACCAGATCGCCCTGGTCTCCAGGCTGGAGGCGGCCTTCTACGATCTGCGCCTGCGCCTGTATCACGCCCAGGGGGTCGATGAGCGCATCGTCATCGTCGATATCGACGAGAAGAGCCTGCAGGAGATCGGCCGCTGGCCCTGGCCGCGGGACGTCACCGCCCGGCTCACCCGCAACCTGTTCGAGCAGTACGGCGTGGCCGCCGTGGGCTACGACATCGTCTTCGCCGAGCCGGACCAGAGTTCCGGCCTCCCGGTGCTGGAACGCCTGGCGCAGGGGCCGCTGGCGGGTGAGGGAGTCTTCCTGGACACCCTGGGCCGCCTGCGCCCCGATCTGGACTACGATGCCCGCCTGGCCGAGGCCCTGGCCGCCGGGCCGGCGGTACTGGGCTATTACTTCAACTTCGCGAGCCCGCCGGAGCGGGTCGGCCAACTGCCCGCGCCGTTGCTGGATTGCCAGGCCCTCAAGGCCCAGGGCATCGAGCCGGTGCGGTCCACCGGCTACAACGCCAATCTGCCCGGCCTACAGGCCCAGGCCACGGATGCGGCCTTCTTCAACATGGAGGCCGATTTCGACGGCACCGCGCGGCGCATGCCCATGGTCATGGAGCAGGAGGGCAAGTGCTATGGCGCCCTGGCCCTGCTGACCACGCGCGCAGCCATGGGCGCGGCGGCGGTGCGGGTGCTGCCAGGCGCCGGCGGGCGGCCGCCCGCCCTGGACATGGATGGCCTGCACGTGCCCCTGGATGCGCGCGGCATGGCCCTGGTGCCGTACCGTTCCACCACCGCCTATGGCTACATCTCCGCCAGCGACGTGATCGGCGCGCGGGCCCCCGCCGCCAGCCTGGAGGGACGCATCGTGCTGCTGGGTTCCACGGCGCCGGGCATCATGGACCTGCGGGTGACGCCCATGTCCAAGGTCTTTCCCGGCGTGGAGATCCACGCCAACCTGGTCTCCGCCATCCTGGACGGCACGGTGAAGTGGGAGCCGCCCAACCTGCGCGGCCTGGAGGTGGGCGCCCTGACTCTCCTGGGCCTGACGCTGGCGGCCCTGCTGCCCCTCGTTTCGCCGGTCTGGGCGGCGGTGGCGGTGACGCTGGTGAGCGGCCTGCTGGTGGCGGGGAATTTCCAGGCCTGGGATGCCTGGAACATGAGCCTGCCCCTGGCCGCGCCGCTGCTCACGGTCATCGGCCTGTTCATCCTCAACATGAGCTACGGTTTCTTCGTGGAGGCCCGTTCCAAGGCACAGATCACCCGACTGTTCGGCCAGTACGTGCCCCCCGAGCTGGTGGAGGAGATGGCCAGGGACCCGGCCCGCTATAGCCTGCGCGGCGAGTCGCGGGAGATGAGCGTGCTGTTCTCCGACATCGTCGGCTTCACCAGCATCTCCGAGGGCCTGGAGGCCTCCGAGCTGGCGGACATGCTCAACGTCTTCCTGTCCCACATGACCCGCGTCATCCAGCAGAACAAGGGCACCATCGACAAGTATATCGGCGACGCCATCATGGCCTTCTGGGGCGCGCCCATGAGCGACGATCGGCACGCCCGCGACGCGGTGCTCACCGCCCTGGCCATGCAGGCCGCGCTCGGCGAGCTGAACCCGGTCCTCAAGGCGCGAGGCTGGCCGGAGGTGCGGATCGGTGTCGGTGTGAACACCGGCCGCATGAGCGTCGGCAACATGGGCTCGGAATTCCGCATGGCCTACACGGTGATGGCCGACGCGGTGAACCTGGCTTCACGCCTGGAAGCGCTTACCCGCCAGTACAGCGTCTGGGTCTTGGTGGGCGAGGCGACCCGCGAGGCCTGTCCCGACCTCAGCTTCATGCTGGTCGATCGGGTGCGCGTGAAGGGCAAGGGAAAGCCCGTAGCCATCTACGAGCCCCTGGGTCCCACCGTGGAACTGCCGGCCGAGCAGTTGCAGACGGTGCGCGAATTCGAGGCCGTGCTGGCCGATTACCAGGCCCGGCAATGGGAGGCCGCCGAGGACAAGCTGCGCACCCTTCGCAACCGGAGTCCGCGCAAGCTGTACGACATCTACCTGGAACGCATCGCCCACTTCCGCGCCAGCCCGCCGGCGGCGGACTGGGACGGGGTGTTCACCTACACGACCAAATAGCCGCCATGCAGATACGGGTTCTGGGCTGTTCCGGGGGGATCGGCGGCGACCGGCACACCACCGCGTTGCTGCTCGACGACGACATCCTCATCGACGCGGGCTCGGGGGTGACTCGGCTGACCCTGGATGAACTGGCGCGGGTGGATCACGTGTTCATCACCCACAGCCACATGGACCACATCCTCGGCCTGCCCCTGCTGCTCGACAGCGTGGGCGCCGAGCGCGGCCGGCCCGTCACCGTGCACGGCCTGCCGGAAGTACTGCAAATCCTCATGGACCACATCTTCAACTGGCGCATCTGGCCGGATTTCGCCCGCATCCCATCACCCCATGCCCCGTTCCTGGCCTATCAAACGCTGCAACCGGGGCAGGCGGTGACGCTGGACACCCGCAGCGTGACGCCTATCCCCGCCCACCACGTGGTGCCGGCCTGTGGCTACCTGCTGCGCGGGGAGGGCGGCGGCCTGCTGTTTTCGGGGGATACCGCCAGCCACGAGGCGCTCTGGACCCTCGCCGGCTCGACGCCGGATTTGCGGCACCTCATCGTGGAAACCTCCTTCCCCAATGCCCTCGAGGATTTGGCCAGGGCCTCCCTGCATTACCACCCGCGGGCGCTGGCCGCGGACTTGTCGGCCTTCCGGCCCGACATTCCGGTGTGGATCACCCATCTCAAGCCGGGAAGCGAACGGTTGATCATGGACGAACTGCACGCCGCACTGCCCGGCCGTCAGGTCGAAGCCCTGCGCGAGGAGCAGGTCTTTCGGTTTTGAAGCGCGTCAGCCCGTCTGTCCGCCGTCCGGCCCGGACCGGTGGGGCGCGGCGGGGGACGGATCCGTCCTGAGCAGCGAGAAGCAGGTCAGGTCCCAGAAGCGGTCCTTCCAGAAACCGTAGTCGCGCAGAGTGCCCTCATCGCGAAACCCCAGCCGGCGCAGCAGGCCGGCCGAGGCGGCATTGGCGGGGACAACCAGCGCCTCGATGCGGTTCAGCCCCATGGTCCGGAAACCATATTCGATCACCGCCGGCAGCGCCTCGCGCATGAGGCCGCGTCCCCAATATGCATGCGCCAGATCAAAACCGACGCCGCCGCGCAGCGTGGGGGGCATGACGTAATTGAAGCCGACGGTGCCGACGACGCGGTTCTCGGGCTTCAGGGTGATGCCCCAACGCAGCGACTGCTTCTTGGCGAAACCCTCGCGCAACCGCCCGATCAGCCGCGCGGCCTGTCCGGCGTCCGTCAGGGTGGGCAGGTCGAAGTAGTCGGCGGTGACCTCGCGGTCGGAGAAGATCGCGAACATCGCGTCGCGATCCTCGGGGGTCAGTTGCCGCAACACCAGTCTGTCGGTGCTCAGCACGGGAAATTTGTTCGGGAAGACGAGTGCCATGGGTCAGGGTCCGGGAGGTTGCCTGAAAATTATGCTCCGCTTGGCGGCCTGGGCCGCGGGCCTGCCGGCCAAGGCCGGGAGATGCGTAGGGAACCTGGGATGGGCCACACAGGCGGGCACCGAAAAAAAGAGGGGCCGAAGCCCCTCTCGATGCCATCTGGCGTTTTTTCTTCCGGTTCTCAGCCCTTGGCCGTGAACTTGTAGCTCTCCGGCAGGCCCAGGGTGTCGGCCCAGACGTTGGTCGCCCAGGACTCCATGTAGGCCATCTCCAGTTCGCTCTCTTCCTTGGACACGCCGCCACCCTTCTGGGCGACCATCTTGTCGCCGGCCGGGTCATAGCGGAACACGGTGGCCACGTGGAAGCCGGTGCCCTGGCCGGTGCCGGAGTAGCAGGTGTTGGTCACCACCGGCGCCTGGTCGGGCTGACGGCCGTTGAGCATCTCCACCAGGGCCGCGGCGCACATCTTGCCGGTGTTGTTGGCCACCGAGCCGGACTTGGGGAAGTTGGTGAGGGCCGAGTCGCCCAGGACGTGCACGTTGGGCACCACCTTGGACTCGAAGCTGCGGTAGTCGATGGTGCACCAGGTGCCGTTGTTGCCGTCACGCACCCCGGCCATGCCGCAGATCGCCGCGGCGCGCATGGGGGGCACCACGTTGATCACGTCGCCCTTCACGTCGTCGAACTCGGTGCCCACCATCATCTTCTTGGGATCGACGGCGCGGGGCATGTTGTTGGGGCGGAATTCGATCATGCTCTTGTCGGTGCCGTAGCCGAAGTGCTTCGTCCAGGCGGCCACGAACAGGCCCTTCTTGGAGGCGATGTCCGGGTTGCCGTCCAGGATGATGATCTTGGACTTGGGCTTGGCCTTCTTGAAGTAGCTGGCCACCATGCAGGCGCGCTCGTAGGGTCCGGGGGGGCAGCGGTAGGGGGACATGGGCACGGACATGACGAACACGCCGCCGTCGGGCATGGCCTCCAGCTGCTGGCGCAGCACGCCGGTCTGGTCCGGGCTGGCCTTCCAGGCGTGCTTGATGGTCTTGCGCGCCTCTTCGTCGTAGCCCTGCACCTTGTCGTACATCAGCTCGATGCCGCCGGCCAGCACCAGGCGGTCGTAGGCGAAGGTCTTGCCGCCTTTGGTGGTGACGGTGCGCTTGCCGGTGTCGATGGCGGTCACCTTGTCCGGCACCCACTGATCCACGGCCTTCTTGACGTAGTCGTAGGGCATGGTGATGTCGGCCATCTGGTTGATGCCGGCCAGCACGGTGTTGGAGAAGGGGCAGGACGTGAACACGTCATTGGGCTCGATGACGGTGACTTCGATATTGGGGTCCCACAGCTTCAGGTAGCGGGCACAGGTGGAGCCGCCGAAGCCGGCGCCCACGATGACCACCTTGGGACGGGCGGACTTGGCCATGCCGCCGTTGCTGGCGCAGGCCGACAGGGTGCCCAGAGCGGCGGCGCCTGCGGAGGCCTTCAGAAAATCGCGACGATCAAAAGTCATGTTGTGTCTCCTCTGGCTGGGTTATTTGATCTTGGCGAACCATTCGCCCAGCTTTTCGTATTCCTCGTCCGTGTAGCCCATGGCGTGATGGTGCATGACGGTGGAGGACGGGCCGCTGCGGACACCGGAACGGAAATCCTTCATCTGCTGGACGAAATAGGCCTTGTCCAGACCGGCGAGGCTGGGGATGGCGCCGCGGCTCTTGCCGTCGGGACCATGGCAGTAGCCGCAGTTGGCGGCCATGAAACGGGTGCGGGAATCTGCCTGGGCAGACGTAATGACACCCAGGGCACCTGCGGCAAGCAGGGCCAGAATGATGCCTTTCTTCATGTGCTCCTCCAAGAAGGGGTGGTAATCAGCGGTAGTCCGCCAGCCAGAATCGTGGATGCCTTGCTGCCCCGATCGGGGTGGCCGCGACATTGATTTCTGTCAATTATCTTGGCGGAGATATTTGTACCAAGTCAACAAGCAAACTCTAATATTCATGCGGGTTTCGGGCTAGTTTTGTGCTCCCAGGGCGCGTGCGTGCTGGAGGCGTGCATCGCAAACCCCAGTTTCTTCGATGGGGTTCCAATCTTCCGGCAGCCAGCCCCCCAAATTCTCCATGACCAGATCGGCCAGCGCGGATATCCAGGTGGCGCGGCTGTTCAGGGCGGGGATGTAGTGGTATTCGCCACCGCCCGCCTTGAGGAATCCGGCCTTGCCTTCCATGCCGATCTCTTCCAGCGTTTCCAGACAGTCGGCCACGAAACCGGGGCAGATCACGTCCACCCGGCGGGTGCCCGCGCGGCCCAGTTCTTCCAGGGTCTGCGCCGTATAGGGCTTGAGCCATTCGGCCTTGCCGAAGCGGGACTGGAAACAGATGCGGTACTGATCCTTGCTCAGGCCCAGGGCCTCGGCCAGCAGGCGGCCGGTTTTCTGGCATTCGCAGTGGTAGGGGTCGCCCAGGTCCAGGCTGCGCTTGGGAATGCCGTGGAAGCTCATGACCAGCTTGTCCGGATGTCCGTGCTCGGCCCAATAGCTGTCAACACTCTGGCGCAGGGCGTCCAGGTAGCCGGGGTGGTCGTGGAAATGACGGATGGTGCGCACATCGGGGACGTTGCGGGTGGTCAGGAGGACGCGCCAGACCGCGTCCAGCGCGGTGCCGGAACTGCTGGCGGCGTACTGTGGGTAGAGGGGCAGCACCAGGATGCGGTCGCAACCCTGCTGCCGGAGTTTGCCGAGGGCATCCCGCACTGCCGGCCGGCCATAGCGCATGGCGTATTCCACCACCAGCGGCACCGGCGTGCGCCCGGCCAGTTCCTGTTGCAGCAGGGCGGTCTGGCGTTCGGTGTGCACCTTCAGGGGTGAGCCCTCCGCGCCCCAGATGGAGGCATATTTCTCCGCCGACTTGGCCGGCCGGGTGCGCAGGATCACGCCATGCAGAATGGGTTTCCAGACGGCCGGCGGGATCTCCACTACCCGGCGGTCGGACAGGAACTCCGCCAGGTAGGGACGCAGGCCGGCTGCGGTGGGTGCCTCGGGTGTACCCAGGTTGATGAGCAGGATGCCGATGCGGCTCGGCTGGTCGTGGCGGTAAGGCGGTTCGGGCAGGAAGGCGGGCATGGTCAGCAATCAGCGGTCAGCGGTCAGCAAGAATCCAGCGGTTGACGCGGATGCGTCAACCCAAACATTGAACTGAAAACCGAACGCTGACCGCTCAGTGATAGGACAGCGCGCTGGACAGCAGCCGGGCGGTGATATCCACGATGGGGATGACCCGCTCGTAGGCCATGCGGGTGGGGCCGATCACCCCCAGGGTGCCCACCACCTCGCCGTCCACCTCGTAGGGAGCGGCGATGACGCTGCATTCGTCCAGGGGTGCGACGTTGGATTCGTTGCCGATGAAGATCTGCACGCCGCTGGAGCGTTGCCCCATGTCCAGCAGTTGCAACAGCTGGGTCTTGCGCTCGAACAGGCCGAACAGTTCGCGCAGTCGTGCCATGTCGGTGGTCAGGTCCGGGGTGCGCATCAGGTTCACCTCGCCGGTGATCACGCAGGCCTCGCCCGTGTCGCTCAGGGCCTCGCTGCCGGCCTGCACGGCGGCGGCCATGAGCCGGGTGATGTCCGATTGCAGTCCACGCAGTTCCTCGGTCAGGCGCGGCCGCACCGCCTCGAAGGACAGGCCGGCGTAGTGGCGGTTGAAGGCATTGGCGGCCTCCACCAGCTGGCTCTGGGAAAAGGCCCGCTCGGTCATCAGGATGCGGTTTTCCACCTCGCCCTCGGAGGTGACGATGATCAGCAGGATGCGCTTGTCCGACAGGCTGATGAACTCGATCTGCCGGAAGGTCTGGATGCGCCGCCTGGGGGAGAGGACCACGCCGGCGAACTGGGTCAGTTCGGACAGCACCTGGGAGGCGATGGTGATCAGGCGGTGGGTGTCCTGGGGCAGTAGGCTGGTCTCGATGCGCTGGACTTCCGGAGCCGCGAGGGGCCGCACCGTGAGCAGGGTATCGACGAACAGACGGTAGCCCCGCGGCGTCGGCACCCGGCCCGCCGAGGTGTGCGGGCTGGCGATGAAGCCGCCTTCCTCCAGGTCGGACATGATGTTGCGTATGGAAGCCGGCGACAGGTTCAGCCCAGCGTGCTTGGACAGGGTGCGCGAGCCCACCGGCTGGCCTTCCTCGATGTAGCGTTCCACCAGGGTCTTGAGCAGGATGCGGGCGCGGTCGTTGATCATGGCGGTGGAAGAATTAAGGACGCTGCCGGTTTGGGGACGGTAGCTATAATTTCATGCCATGAACGCTGATTTCAAGACGATAGGCCTGGTAGGCAAGTACAACAGCGCGGGCATCGTCGGCCCGCTGCGGCGCTTGGCAGTCTGGCTCAAGGAGCGCGGCCACGCGGTCCTGGCCACCCTGGAGACCGTCGAGGCCTGTGACCTGTGCGACGTGCCCGCCATGGCCCTGCCGGAAATGGGGCGGCAGGCCGACCTGGCCATCGTCATGGGCGGCGACGGCACCATGCTCAACGTCGCTCGCACCCTGGTGGAGCACCGGGTGCCCATGATCGGCGTCAACCAGGGCCGCCTGGGATTCCTGGCGGATGTCTCCCTGGACACCATGTTCAGCACCCTGGACGAGATGCTGTCCGGTGACTACATCGCGGAGGAACGCATCCTGCTGGACTGCCGCATGGAGCGGGGTGACGAACTCATCCTGCACACCTATGCCTTCAACGACGTGGTGGTGAGCAAGAGCACCACCGGCCGGTTGATCGAGTTCGAGGTCTATATCGACAACCATTTCGTCTATAGCCAGCGCGCGGACGGCTTGGTGGTGGCCTCACCCACCGGCTCCACCGCCTATGCCCTGTCCGCCGGCGGGCCGATCCTGCATCCCACCCTGGAGGCCTTCGTCCTCACCCCCATCTGCCCGCACACCCTGTCGGCACGGCCCATCGCCGTGAACAGCCGCTCCGAGATCGAGATCAACCTGATCCACGCCGACGACGTGCGCGTGCACTTCGATGGCCAGCGCCATCAGGACATGCGGGTGGGCGACCGGGTGATCATCTGGCGGGCACCCAACACCATCCGCCTGCTGCACCCCGTCGGCCACAACTACTACGACACCCTGCGCGAGAAGCTGCATTGGGGGGAGAAGTTGTGAGGGACAAGGGACAAGGGACAAGGGACAAGGCCCAACGTCGCCGGTTTCAGGGGCGGTTCGTATATCGCCACGACGGATGGCTTCGTGTCTTTCCTTGCCCCTTGCCCCTTGCTCCTTGCTCCTGAGCCATGCTCCTCTCCCTCACCATCTCCGACTTCGTCCTGGTGGACAGGCTGGAGTTGGATTTCGCCGCCGGCTTCTCCGTGCTCACCGGCGAGACCGGCGCCGGCAAGTCCATCCTGCTGGACGCCCTGATGCTGGCCCTGGGGGAGAAGGCCGACGTGGGCGTGGTGCGGGACGGCGCACAGCGCGCCGAGATCGGTGCCGAATTCGACCCGACGCGGGCACCCGGTCTGTCCCGATGGCTGGCCGACAACGACCTGGCGGGGGAAGGTGACAGCCTGCTGCTGCGCCGGGTGGTGGAGGCTGCCGGCCGCTCCCGCGCCTTCATCAACGGTCGCCCGGCCACCTTGCAGCAGCTTCGGGAGGCCGGCGAGTACCTGCTCGACATCCACGGCCAGCACGCCCACTACTCCCTGATCAAGACGGCGGTACAGCGCGACATCCTGGATGCCTACGCCGGCGCGACGGCACTGGCCGCGGAGACCGTATCCGCCTGGCGGGCCTGGCAGCAGGCCGCCCAGCGCCGGCAGCAGGCCCTGCGCCAGTCCGGGCAGGACAGCGCCGAGCGGGAGCGGCTCGCCTGGACGGTGGAGGAACTGACCACCCTGGCCTTCGACCCCCAGGACTGGCCGGCCATCCAGGATGAGCAGCGGCGCCTGGCCCATGCCGTCGAGTTGGCCCAGGGTGCGCAGGCCGGCGCCCATGAATTGGCGGCCGAGGAACAGGGCGTGCTTTCCAGGCTGAAGGCTCTGCACGGCCGGCTGGCGGAATTGGCCGGCATCGACCCGCGCCTGGGGGAGACGCGCGACCTGGTGGAGGGCAGCCTGATCCAGGCCCAGGAGGCGGCCCGCGAACTGTCCCGCTATGGGGAGCATGTGGACCTGGACCCCCAGCGCTTGGCCGAGGTGGAGGCCCGCATGGAGCAGATCAACCAGGCGGCCCGCAAACACCGTTTGCGTCCCGAGGACCTGCCGGGGCTGCTGGTGGAGAGCCGGAAGCGGCTGGATGAGTTGAACGCAGGGGCCGAGCTGGATGCCCTGGAACGGGCGGAGAATCAGACGCGCCTGGCCTATGAGGAGGTGGCTGGCCGGCTCAGCGCGGCGCGCGCCAAGGCGGCCGCGGGTCTGGGCAAGGCGGCCGGCGCCGCCATGCAGCAGTTGGCCATGCCGGGCGGCGCCTTCCAGGCGGCGCTGATCCCCTGCGCCCCCGAGGCGGGCGGCCTGGAGACGGTGGAGTTCCTGGTCTCTCCCCATGCCGGCCAGCCCTTGAAGCCCCTGGCCAAGACGGCCTCCGGGGGCGAGTTGTCCCGCCTCGGCCTGGCCCTGCAGACCGTCCTCTCGGGCAGTTCGGGTGCCGCCACCCTGGTCTTCGACGAGGTGGATGCGGGCATCGGCGGCGGCGTGGCGGAGATCGTCGGCCGCCTGCTGGCCCGGCTGGGCAGGGAACGGCAGGTGCTGTGCGTCACCCACCTGCCCCAGGTGGCGGCCTGCGCCGACCATCACTGGCGGGTCAGCAAGACCACCGTGAACGGCCATGCCCTGAGCCGCGTGGAGGTCTTGACCGGCGAGAGCCGGGTGGAGGAGGTGGCGCGCATGCTGGGCGGCGTCAGGCTCACCACCACCACACGCCGTCACGCGGCCGAATTGCTGGGTCTTCCCGTTGCCGAAGGCTAGGAGCCTGTCGGACTTAAAGGGAAATCGGCTGCAAATCCGTCTGGACGGTCCATTTTTCGCCGCTTTCTTGGGCAATAGTTCGACTATTGCCCGGCGCTTGCACATCAATGAGCGTCAAAAACTGTCCTCGACCAGCCGAATTTTGCGAGCAGCCGCAATGCGGCTTGCCTGCCAACCCCACTGCGCTGCGATTCTTCAAGTCCGACAGGCTCCTAGGGGCCCGGCAGCGGTATCGCTGGGTCCGAAGGGGGCGCCGCGTTGCCCCCGTTCCCGTGCCTGGCCGATAATGGCACGCCACGTAGCGAATAAATCCATGGAAAATCAGACCATTCCCGATTTCGAATTGCCCGGCACCGGCGGCCTGACGTTCCGCCCCGCGGATTTCCGCGGCCGGGCCTTGGTGCTCTACTTCTATCCCAAGGACAACACGCCGGGATGCACGGTGGAGGGCCAGGATTTCCGTGATTGCCACGCCGAGTTCCAGGCGCTGGGTTGCGAGGTGTTCGGCATCTCGCGGGATGGCATCAAGTCCCACGAAGGCTTCAAGGCCAAGCTCGGACTGTCCTTCGAACTGCTGTCGGACGCCGACGAGACGGCCTGCGAATTGTTCGCTGTCATCAAAATGAAAAACATGTACGGCAAGAAGGTGCGGGGTATCGAGCGCAGCACTTTCCTCATCGGCCGGGACGGCCGGGTGGTCCTGGAATGGCGCGGCGTGAAGGTGCCCGACCACGTACATGAGGTGCTGGAAGCGGTCCGCTCCCTGCCCACTCCCTGAAACCCACATCCCACCGGCCCATGGCGCGCAAATCCAAGACTCCGACCAAGCTGTTTGTCCTCGACACCAACGTCCTGCTGCACGACCCCACCTGCCTGTACCGCTTCCAGGAGCATGACATCCTGCTGCCCATGGCCACTCTGGAGGAGCTGGACCACAACAAGAAGGGCATGTCCGAGGTGGCCCGCAACGCCCGCCAGGCCACCCGCTTCATCGACGAGATCGTGAGCCGCTGCGAGTTGGACATCGCCGACGGCGCGCCCCTGTCGGACCACAGCCACAACGCCGCCACTGGCAAGCTTTACCTGCAGACCCAGCCGCTGCCGGCCAACGCCCCCATCTTCATGTCCGACAGCAAGGTGGACAACCAGATCCTCAGCCTGGTGGCCCACCTGAAGACCCTGCACCCCAGCCGGCCGGTGATCCTGGTGTCCAAGGACATCAACATGCGCATCAAGGCGCGTGCCCTGGGCATCCCGGCGGAGGACTACTTCAACGACAAGGTCCTGGAAGACACCGACCTGCTGTACAGCGGCGTGCGGGAATTGCCGGCGGATTTCTGGGACACCCACGGCAAGGGCATGGAGTCCTGGCAGCAGGACGGGCGCAGCTATTACCGGGTCACCGGCCCCCTGGTGCCCGCCCTGCTGGTGAACGAATTCCTCTTTCAGGAGGGCGCCCAGCCTATCTACTGTGTGGTCCGGGAGATCGCGGGCAACACCGCCCTCCTCACTACGGTGAAGGACTACACCCATCAGAAGAGCGCGGTCTGGGGCATCATGGCCCGCAACCGGGAGCAGAATTTCGCCCTGTCCATGCTCATGGACCCGGAGATCGACTTCGTCACCCTGCTGGGCCAGGCCGGCACCGGCAAGACCCTGCTCACCCTGGCCGCCGGCCTCACCCAGACCCTGGAGCACAAGCTCTACAGCGAGATCATCATGACCCGGGTGACGGTGCCGGTGGGGGAAGACATCGGTTTCCTGCCCGGCACCGAGGAAGAGAAGATGACCCCCTGGATGGGCGCCCTGGAGGACAACCTGGACGTACTCAACAAGACCGACGAGGAGGCCGGCGAGTGGGGTCGGGCCGCCACCCAGGACCTGATCCGCTCCCGCATCAAGGTCAAGAGCCTCAACTTCATGCGCGGCCGCACCTTCATCAACAAGTTCCTGATCATCGACGAGGCCCAGAACCTGACGCCCAAGCAGATGAAGACCCTCATCACCCGGGCCGGGCCGGGCACCAAGGTGGTCTGCCTGGGCAACATCGCCCAGATCGACACGCCCTACCTCACCGAGGGCAGTTCCGGCCTCACCTATGTGGTCGATCGCTTCAAGGGTTGGCCGCACAGCGGCCATGTCACTCTCGCGCGCGGAGAACGCTCCAGGTTGGCCGACCAGGCGGCCAGCATTCTCTGATAAATACAACTAAATTTTAGATGCTTGCATCCGTTAGTTAATGCGGTGGCTAAGCATGGGCCTGGAACTGCGGCATAATTCAAGGGCATCCGTAACATTAACGATAAATGGATTCTTCACAATTCCATGTCTTTTTTCTCCCTTAATCGAAATCGAGGTTGGTTATGAATCTGAATCGTTATGCCGGTATGACCGTGCTCGCCGCCGCATTGGCCATGGGTCTTTACGGATGCGGAGACAAAACGGAGGGTGGCGAGGAACCCAAGGCCTCCCAGGTGGCGGCCAAGGTCAACGGTGACGAGATCACCGTCCATCAGCTCAATCATGAGGTGAGCAAGTTGGGCAACATCAATCCGGACGCGGCCCAGAAAGCGGCCAACCAGGTACTCAAGGGCCTGGTCGATCAGACCCTGCTGATGCAGAAGGCCATCGATGAAAAGCTGGATCGGGACCCCGAAGTGCTGCAGACCCTGGAGGCCAACCGCCGCCAGATCCTCGCCCAGGCCTACATCCAGCGCCATGCCGGCACCGATTACAAGCCCACCGAGGCCGAAGTGACCGAGTATTTCAACCAGCATCCCGAGTTGTTCGCCGAGCGGCGCATTTACCGCCTGCAGGAAGTCAGCGTGCAGGTCACGCCCGAAAACGTCGGATCGGTCAAGGCACGGTTGGGCGCCAGCAAGAACCTGGGTGAATTCGCCCAATGGCTGAAGGAGAACAACATCCCGGCGCGGGCCGCGCAATCGGTCAAGGCCGCCGAACAGCTGCCCCTGGAAGTGCTGCCGCGGCTGCACAAACTGAAGGACGGCCAGGCCCTGACCCTGCAGGCCGGCAACAGCCTGAACATCCTGGTGGTGGCCACCTCCCAGACCCAGCCCATCGCCCGCGACAAAGCCACCGAGGTCATCGAGCGCTTCCTGGTCAACGCCAAGAAACGGGAAATGGCCGAAGGCGAGATCAAGAAGCTGCGGGATGCGGCCAAGGTCGAGTACGTGGGGGCTTATGTGGATGCGGGCAAGGAAGCCCCCACCGCGCAGGCGCCGGCCGCCGCGCCGCATGCCCCCACGGCGCCGGTCGCCGCGCCGATGCCGGCCCATCCCGCGGAACCCGCGCCCACCCAGCCGTCGGACCTGGATCAGAAAGCCTTGGAGAAGGGTCTGAGCGGACTCAACTGAACTGCGCGTAATGACGACCCAGGTGGCGAAGCGTCCCCTTATCAGCCGACCGGTACTGGCACGGGTGGCGCCCTTCGCCGTCTATATGGGTTTCCTGGCGGTAGAGGACGCGGCACGGCAGTGGGCCGGCGACGTACTCGATCCCCGCTGGCTATATCCCGTCAAGACCGTCGCGGTCATCCTGACGCTGCTCTACTTCCGCCGCGAGTACACGGAACTCGCCGTCAGGGCGGACCGCCGCGCCTGGACCTGGGGGGTGCCGGTCGGCCTGCTGGTGTTCGTGTTGTGGATCAACCTGGACTGGGGCTGGATGAATTTGGGCGAGGGCCCCGGGTTCGATCCGCGCGCCGCCGACGGCGGCATGGACTGGGCACTGGTGTTGCCGCGCATCGCCGGCGCGGCACTGGTGGTGCCGGTGATGGAAGAGCTTTTCTGGCGCTCCTTCCTGATGCGCTGGATCGATCACCACGATTTCCGCAATTGGGAGCCGGCCCGCGTGGGCCTGCGCGCCGTGCTGATCTCCAGCGCCCTGTTCGCGGTGGAGCACACTCTCTGGTTCGCCGGCCTGCTGGCCGGTCTGGCCTACGCCTGGCTGTACCGTGCCGGCGGCAATTTGTGGATCCCCACCGTCTCTCATGCCACCACCAATCTCGCCCTGGGCGTGTACGTGGTGCAGAGCGGCGAATGGCGGTTCTGGTGAGGGCATGACCGACAGACGCCGCCTCGTCCCCAGGCTCGGCCTGCTGGTCATGATCGCCGGCCTCTGGACGCCATCTGCCCATGCCTTGGAGGGCGATACCTTCAGGCCGCTGGTGTTCGCCAACTACGGCCACGAAGACAACATCTTCCGTTTCCAGGACGGTGCCTCGCCGGCCGCGCCCTTCAGCCGCAGCGACAGTTATCACCAACTGGGCATCGGCTTCGACCTGGATTGGAAGCCCGGCCGGCAGCGGGTGCGCGCCAATGTGAAGGTGAACAAGACCCGCTTCGCCAAGAACTACTCCCTGCTCGACTATGACGGCCAGGACATTCGCCTGATCTGGGACTGGCAACTGGGTAATCTGTGGAACGGCCAGTTGGGACACGACCGGCAGCGCACTCTCGGTTCCTACCTGGGCCTGACCACCTCGGGGCTCGTGGTACCCGTGAATAACGTGCGTACCGAGGACAATACCTATTTCAATGCCAACTACCGTTTTCACAGCCGCTGGCAGGCTGGTCTGAGCCTACGCCAGTACAGCGCCGACTACAGCGCGGCGGCCCAGGCGCTCAGCAACGTGGAGACGGACACCGTGGTCATGGGGCTGTATTACACCGGACGGGCGGTGCAGCGCATCGGCGTCGAAGCACGCCTGGTCGATGGCAAGTATCCGGCCAGAACGGTTGGCAGCGGCCTGGCCACGGCCTTCGACGAGCGCTTCCTGGGGGGGGTGGCGGACTGGGTGGTGACCGGCAAGTCCCGCGTCCGCGCTCGCCTGGGCTACGTATCCCGAGATAACCATAATATCGCCGGACACGACCATTCCGGTCTGGAATGGCGTGTCGATGGGGATTGGACCCCCACCGGCAAGACGCTCATCAACGGCGTGCTCAACCGGGAGATCAACCATACCGATGTGACCGGCGCCAGCCACGAATTGGTCAGCGGGCTGGAGGTGAACGCCGTCTGGCTGGTCAAACCCAAGACCCGCTTGGGCGCCGGAGTCAGTTACAGGAACGTCGAGTATGACGGCAGCAACCGTACCGACGACATCTACAGTGTCAACGTCAACGCCGGCTACGAGATCTGGCGCGGTGGCAACCTGACGGCCCAGATTCGCCGCGAGAAGCGCAATTCCACCCTCAACACGGTTGACAACACCCATTCCACCAGCCTGTTCATCGGCGCTTCGCTGCTGTTCTAGGCCGTTTCCGCATGTACAACGAGACATCCACCCTGGCGTTCTTCAGGCGCATCCTCAATCCGGTGGGCGTCATCCTCGTCCTGGTGGCGTCCATGCTCTTTCATGGCGAACGCTTCGACGGTTACTACGTCATCCTGGGCATCATCGCCTTTTTCCTGTCCTCCCATCTGTTCGACGACCTGGCCATCATCCGCCCGTGCGGCGCGCGCCACCTGTGGAGCGGCCTCGGAAGTCTGCTGATCGCCTGGGGCCTGACCGTCGGCGCCCTGCTGTTCCTGGCCTACCTGACCCGGCTGGACTACCTGTTCGACCGCCAGACCATTTTGCACTGGTTCATGGCGACGCCCTTCGTCCTGTTCCTGGGGCATATGTGCCTGCGCTGGTATGTACACCGCATCCACCTGCACGGGCAGGCACGTCGCGCAGTGATCGTCGGCGGCAACGAGGCGGGGTTGCGTCTGCGGGGGCGGCTGGAGAACAACGAATGCCTGTTGACCGATTGCCTGGGATTTTTCGACGACCGCCGCGAGGATCGGCTGAGCGGAGCCGTCCGGGAACACTATCTGGGCCACAGCAGCAACCTGGCCGAATATGCCATGCGGGAGCGGGTGGACATCATCTACATTACCCTGCCCATCTCCCAGCGGGAGCGGATCTCCGCGTTGCTCATGGCCTTGAAGGACACCACGGCCTCCATCTATCTGGTGCCCGACATCTTCACCTACGACCTGATCCAGGCGCGCATCGACCAGATGGGCGGCATCCCGGTCATCGCCATCCTGGAAACGCCTTTCACCAGCATCAATGCCTTAAACAAGCGCATGGAAGACATCGTCCTGTCGCTGCTGATCCTGGTGCTCATCTCTCCGGTCATGCTGCTCATCGCCTTGGCGGTCAAGCTCAGTTCGCATGGGCCGGTCATCTTCAGCCAGCGGCGCTACGGTCTGAACGGTGAGGAGATCATCGTCTATAAGTTCCGCTCCATGCGGGTCATGGAGGACGGTGACCATGTCCCCCAGGCCACACGGGACGATGAACGCACCACCCGCCTGGGCCGCTTCCTACGCAAGACTTCCCTGGATGAACTGCCCCAGTTCGTCAACGTGTTGCAGGGCCGCATGAGCATCGTCGGGCCGCGTCCCCATGCCGTCGCCCACAACGAGCTGTACCGTAAGCTCATCTCCGGCTATATGCTGCGCCACAAGGTGAAGCCGGGCATCACCGGCTGGGCCCAGGTCAACGGCCTGCGGGGCGAGACTGAATCGTTGGACAAGATGGCGGCGCGCATCCAGTACGACTTGGACTACATCCGCAACTGGTCCCTATCCCTCGATCTGCATATCATCCTTAAGACTGTCTGGCTGGTGTTCAAGGATGCGCATGCCTATTGACCGGGACAGCAGGGCGGGGGTCCTACAGTTTCGGCGCTTGCGGCCGTAAACGGTGCAATGTTATTTATTCCGAAGTCCATGAGGGTGGAAAAAACCATGCGAAATCCGATGAAGTTAATCCTGGCCCTGTGTCTGTTCCTGCTGGGGCTTTCCGCGCAGGCGGCCGACTACGGCCTGACCACCGGCGATCTGGTCAGGATTACCGTCTATGACCAGCCGGATCTCACCACCGAGACCCGCGTCACCGAGCACGGCTCCATCCTCTTCCCCCTCATCGGCGAGATACCGGTATCCGGCGTGACCGCCACCGAGGCCTCCTCGCGCATCGCCAAGGCCCTGGAGAAGGGGGGGTTCATCAAGAACCCGCAAGTGAACGTGGTGATCATGGAGTTCCGCGGCCAGGAGGTCTCGGTCCTGGGACAGGTCAACCGTCCGGGTCGCTTTCCCCTGCAAAAGGCCAGCAAGCTCACCGATGTGCTGGCCATGGCTGGCGGCTCCACTTCCATCGGCGCCGATACCCTGGTGCTGATCAGCCAGCGCGACGGTAAATCCACGCAGCGTGAGATCGACCTGCAGGAGTTGTTCAAGAGCGGCGGCCCTGCGCTGAACGTCGATATCGCCAACAACGACATCCTGTACATCCCGAAGGAATCGCGCTTCTACATCTACGGTGAAGTGCAGCGTCCCGGCAGCTTCCGGCTGGAACGCAACATGACCGTGGTGCAGGCCCTGTCGGTGGGCGGCGGCCTGACGTTGCGCGGCACCCAGAAGGGCATGCAGATCCTGCGGCGCGGCGCCGACGGCCAGCTGCAGACACTGGCCGCGAACCTGGCCGATACGCTGATGCCCGATGACGTGATCTACGTCAAGGAAAGCCTGTTCTGACAACGGGGACCACCATGAACTTCACCCAATTCCTGCTCATCCTGAAGGCCCGTTGGCTGGTGGCCCTGCTCGCCCTGCTGGTGACCGTGGGCACCACGGTCGCCATCAGCCTGCTGCTGCCCAAGAACTACACGGCCACCGCCACCCTGGTGGTCGATTCCAAAGCCAAGGACCCCATCACCGGGGTGCTGCTGCCCGCCCAGTTGCTGCCGGGTTACATGGCGACCCAGGTGGACATCATCCAGAGCCAGAACGTGGCCCTGCGGGTGGTCGATGGCCTCAAGCTGACGCAAATCCCCAGCATCCGCGAGGCCTTCTCCAAGGCCACCAAGGGGCAGGGCGACATCCGCTACTGGATGGCCGACCTGCTGCTGAAGAAGCTGGATGTGAAGCCCTCCCGCGAGTCCAGCGTGATGCAGATCAGCTTCGAGGGCTCCGACCCGCGCTTCGCCACGGTGGTCGCCAACGCCTTCGCCCAGGCCTACATCCGCACCAATCTGGACCTGCGCGTCCAGCCCGCGCGGCTGACCACCGCCTGGTACGAGGACCAGGTCAAGCAGCTGCGGGAAGACCTGGAAAAGGCCCAGGCGCGGCTATCGGCCTATCAGCGCGACAAGGGCCTGGTGGCCTCCGACGAGCGCATCGACGTGGAGACTGCTCGCCTGGCCGAACTGTCCAGCCAACTGGTGGCGGCCCAGGCCCAGACCTACGACACCGCCTCCCGCCAGGCCCAGAGCGGCAACGCCCTGGCCGAGGTGGAACAGAACCCCCTGGTGCAGAACCTGAAGGCCGAGGTGGCACGTAGCGAGTCACAACTGTTGCAACTGGCCGAGAAGGTGGGCCGGAACCATCCCCAATACCTGCGCGCCCAAGCCGAGTTTGACAGCCTGCGCGGCAAACTGGACAAGGAAACCAAGACCGCCACCCGCACCGTTTCCACCACCGCCAAGGTGGCCCAGGGCCGGGAAGGGGAGATTCGCTCCGCCCTGGCCGCCCAGAAGAACAAAGTACTGTCCCTCAAGCAGCAGCGTGACGAAGCCGCCGTGCTGATCCGCGACCTGGAGAACGCCCAGCGCCTCTATGACGCGGCCCTGCAACGTTATGGCCAGACCCGCCTGGAATCGCAGAGCACGCAGACCGACATCGCCGTGCTGAATCCCGCCATCCAGCCGCTGGAGCCGAGCAGTCCCAAGGTGCTGCTCAATACCCTGCTGGCCGTGTTCCTCGGCACCCTGCTGGGGGTCGGCCTGGCCCTGCTGACGGAGATGCTCGATCGCCGCGTGCGCTCCTCGGAGGACCTGGTGACGAGCCTGGATATCCCCGTGCTTGGCGAGTTGGGCAAGCGCATGAAAAAGAATCGGCGCCTCATCCGGGGCGGCCTGCTCAATCCAATGCCCGCACGGGCCTGAGTCCGGGAGCCACACCATGGAACAACAGTCCATCGTCGAGCAAACCATGTCCGCCCCCAGACGCGGCGGCAAATCCATCGGCCATCTCCTGCTGGAGAGCGGCAAGATCAATGCCCAGGATGCCGAGCGTGTGCTGAAGGCCCAGAAGGAGCAGAACCTGCGTTTCGGCGAGGCCGCCATCCGCCTCGGCCTGGTCAAGGAAGACGACATCCAGCAAGTGCTGGCGCAGCAGTTCGACTATCCCTACCTGGCCCCCGGCGAAGGCAATTTCAGCGCCGATCTGGCCGCCGCCTACCAGCCGTTCAGCCCCCAGGTGGAGGCCCTGCGTGCCCTGCGCAGCCAGCTCATGCTGCGCTGGTTCACGGCCGGCAACAAGGCGCTGGCCATCGTCGGCGCCAATGCCGGCGACGGTGCCAGCTACCTGGCCGCCAACCTGGCCATCGTGTTCTCACAATTGGGCGAGCGCACCCTGCTGATCGACACCAACATGCGCAATCCCCAGCTCAACAAGCTGTTCAAGCTGGGCAACGGCATGGGTCTATCCGATGTGCTGGCCGGCCGCGCCGACCTGAGTACCATGGCGCGTATCGCCCACTTCCGGGATTTGACCCTGCTGCCCGCCGGCACGCCGGCGCCCAACCCGGCGGAGCTGCTGTCCCGCGGCAACATGATGGATCTGCTGACCCAGCTGGGCGAGCATTTCGACGTCATCCTGATGGACACCCAGCCCGCCGAAGAGGCAGCCGATTTCCAGACGGTCGCCGCCCGCGCCCAGGGTGCCTTGATCGCCGTGCGCAAGAACAAGGCCCGTATCCGGGAAGTGGCCGGCATCAAGGACATGGTGCAGGCCGCCGGCGCCCAGGTGGTGGGGGCGGTGGTCAACGATCATTAATGATTGTGGGTGACGCCGAGAATCGGTCGATGGGCGCGTGACACGCCCCGCCGAATCGGCGACGGGAGGTCATAACGGTGGCTGCTGGCAAGTTCGGTGATGCTGAATCGAAAAGCGCGAATCCAGGGAAGATGAGCCAGGCGCAAGCGCTGGCCGCGTCTTTCCCGGGTGGTGCCTTGGACGCCATGAAGCCCTGGTGGCCGGTGCTCCTGGGCCTGCTCGTCCTCTACCTGCCCACCTACTACGACCTGGCCAACGGCATCTGGAACAGCGAGGAGCAGGCGCATGGCCCCATCGTCCTGGCCGTGGCCCTGTACCTCATCTGGCAGGCGCGCGCCATCTTCCTGGCGCCTCCAGTCCCCGAGGAGGAGGCGCCCGAGCCGGAGCGCTGGGCTGCTCCCCGTGCCGGCCGGCGGCGGCCCCGCCTGGGCTGGACCTTGCTGGTCTTCGGGCTGCTGATCTACGCCCTGGGCCGTTCGCAGGAAATCCTGCTGTTCGAGGTGGGCTCCCAGATCCCCGTGCTGCTCGGCGTCCTGCTCATCACCCTGGGTGCCACCGCCGCGCGCGCGCTGTGGTTTGCGCTGTTCTTCCTGCTGTTCATGATCCCGCTGCCGGGTTTCCTGGTGGATGCCGCCACCGGCCCGCTCAAGCAGCATGTCTCGTTCATCGCCGAGCACATCCTCTATGCACTCGGCTACCCCATCGCCCGCAGCGGCGTCACCCTCACGGTGGGCCCCTACCAACTGCTGGTGGCCGATGCCTGCTCGGGCCTGCATTCCATGTTCAGCCTCAGCGCCATGGGCCTGCTTTACCTGTACCTGATGGGCCACAAGAGCTGGGCGCGCAATGGCATCCTCATCGCCAGCATCCTGCCCATCGCCTTCCTGGCCAACATCATCCGGGTAATGATCCTGGTGCTGGTCACCTTCCACTTCGGCGACGAGGCGGGACAGGGCTTCGTGCACGACTTCGCCGGCATTTTCCTGTTCGTGGTCGCGCTGCTCATCCTGTTCGCCTTGGACAGCTTGCTGGGTCTCATCTTCAAATCTTCAACGGACCAGGCAGTGGCCGGGCCCGAGGCCGACACCCGGAGCGCCCCGCGGCCGGCCCCGGCCAAGCCCACGGCACGGGCACCGGCCGCACCACGGAAAAAGACCACGGCGCCGGTTTCGGATGCAGCCCCGGCCGTGAAACCGGCCAAGGTCGGCGCTGCAATGGATCGGGATCTGGCTATGGAGTGCAAGCGGCAATCCTTTATGCTGCACTACGATCCCACTGAGAAAGAGACTCTGGACTGGCTGGTCAAGATGGCGGATACGAGGGGATGGACTTGAAACGCGGCGATATCGTCACCGTTGCCCTAGAGGGCATCTTCGGTCAGACACGGCCGGCACTGGTCATGCAATCCGACCTGTTCGCCAGCCACGAATCCATCGTGGTGCTGCCCGTGACCAGCGACCTGCTGGATGCGCCCCTGTTCCGGATCAACGTGCAGCCCGACGCGGATAACGGCCTTCAGGCACCCGCCCAGATCATGGCGGACAAACCCCAGTGCATCCCGCGCGATGCGATCAGTGAAGTCACCGGCAAGCTGGATGCGGACACCCTGGCGCAGGCCGACAAGGCCCTGTCCTCCTTTCTGGGTATCGCCTGAGGCAGTCCCGGCCCAAGAGGCCGGGTTATTCAGCGAGCGACTTTCTCGGGATTCAGCGAGCAGCCCGGAGCAGCGCAGTGAGTCCGGGGGTGTTCGAGTATTGTCGTCACGCACTCGCCGCCCCCCTAGATTCCGGAAAATTCGGATCAAGCGAGCCGATTCCAAGCCCGCCCCCCGAATGGAGCGGGCCATCCATAGATGAGACAGGCAATGGAAGATAGTCCCCACACCCACTCCATCCGGCAACTCATGGACCGCAGCGGCGTGCGTTTCGGCACCAGCGGCGCCCGCGGGCTGGTGGAAGACATGACCGACCCGGTCTGCTTCGCCTACACCCTGGCCTTTCTGCAAGCCATCGACGCCAAGCCCGGCGGGCGCGTCGCCCTGGGCATGGATCTGCGGCCCAGCAGCCCGCGCATCGCCGCCGCCTGCTGTGCGGCCATCCACCACGCGGGATTGCGGGCGGAACATTGCGGCGTGCTGCCCACCCCCGCGCTGGCCTACTACGCCCAGGAACAAGGCATCCCGGCCCTGATGGTCACCGGCAGCCACATCCCCTTCGACCGTAACGGCATCAAGTTCTACCGTCCCAAGGGCGAGATTACCAAGGCCGACGAGGCGGCCATCGGCCAGGCATCGGTCAGTCTGCCGGAAGCCACCAGCATGCCGTTGCCGGAGGTCAGCGAGGCCGCCCAACGGGTCTATGCGGACCGTTACCTGCGTTTCTTCCCCGCCCGCGCGCTGGCCGGCATGCGGCTGGGTTTCTACGAACATTCCAGCGTCGCCCGCGACCTGCTCACGCGCATCCTCCACGCGCTGGGCGCCGAGGTGATCTCCCTCGGACGCACCGACCGGTTCGTCCCCATCGACACCGAGGCCGTCAGCGAGGCCGATGTCCGCCAGGCCCGGCGCTGGGCGGCGGAGCATGGCTTCGATGCCATCCTCTCCACCGACGGCGATGCCGACCGTCCCCTGCTGGGCGACGAGCGAGGAGACTGGCTGCGTGGCGACATCGTCGGCATCCTGTGCGCCCAGTACCTCGGTGCGGACGCCGTCGCCACACCGGTAAGCAGCAACACTGCCCTGGAGAAGTGCGGCCATTTCGCCCGCGTCACCCGCACCCGCATCGGCTCCCCCTATGTCATCGAGGCCATGGAAGCCTTGGCGGCCCAGGGCGCGGCCAACGTGGTGGGCTTCGAGGCCAACGGCGGATTTCTGGTGGGAGCGCGCGTCGAGCGGGAAGGACGCATCCTGGAGCCCCTGCCCACCCGCGATGCCGTGCTGCCGATACTCGCGCTGCTGTGCATGACCCGCGAACGGGGCATCCGCCTCTCGGCCCTGTCCCATAGCCTGCCTGAGCGCTACACAGCCAGCGACCGCCTACAAGATTTTCCCGCCATGCAAAGCCGTGCGCTGCTGGAACGGCTGACCGCCTCTCGCGACGCCGTCGGCGCGCTGACCGCCGACCTGTGCGGACCGGCCGTTCACCTGGACCTCACCGACGGCCTGCGCATCACCCACGAAAACGGCGAGATCGTCCACCTGCGTCCCTCCGGCAACGCCCCCGAACTGCGCTGCTATGCCGAAGCAGACTCCCAGGAGCGGGCTATAGGGTTGACCGGGGAATGCCTGGCGCGGATACGCGATCAAGCGCCTGAACCCATCGTCTGACTGCTTCTTTCGAAGACATCGCCAAGTGATGGGCGGCATCCCCATGCCGCCGTTGCAAGGTCGGCAATGGATTGCCGACCTACGGGGATGGTCTGGCGACTGTCAGACCTCATAACCGGACGGGGGAAGCCGCAAGGCCCATGCACAGGCCCGGAGCGCATCAAACCGGTTGACCGGACACCTGCCCATCAGTAAGATTGCGCGCTCTCAATTCCCCGATAGCTCAGTCGGTAGAGCGACGGACTGTTAATCCGCAGGTCCCTGGTTCGAGTCCAGGTCGGGGAGCCAGATTTCTAGAGGGTCTAGCCGAATGGCTAGGCCCTTTTTGCATTCTGACATGAGAAAACGCGTGACGTGGCAACAGCAAGAATTTCCGTGGCAAACCCCGGCACATCCGGCATGGGTGGGTGCGGCTGCTCAGTGCAGGGTTTCGGGCGTGGCGCCGCAGCACTTCTTGTACTTCTTGCCGCTGCCACAAGGGCAGGGGTCGTTACGCCCCACCTTCGCCTCCGTCCGGCGGAAGGTGGAGGCCGCCTTGCGGTGGGGCAGCCAGTAGTCGCGGATGCCGATCACGCAGGCGCCGATGGCGTCGGCGAAGTCCTGGTGCTTGTCGGCCAGGTCCTCGTTGCGTTTGAGTTCCTCCCAGCCCTCCTCGGTGCCATAGAGCAGCATGGGTGAGAGCAGGGCGCCTTCCGCCTCGGGGTCGCCCTCCACCAGAGGTTGCCACCCTTCGGGATCCAGCTGGATGGCGCGGACGAAGCCCATGCACCATTCGTCGATGATGGGGATGGTCCGGCCCTCGTGCTCGCGGGTGTAGATGAGGGGGTCGTATTCGTCGATCCCTTCCTGCAAGTCCTGGATGCGGTCGTTGTAGTAGCGCATGACGATGCCCAGGAGGTGCTGCATCCGCTCGGCGGAGTCCCACACCATGGGGTCCGCCTCTGTCTCGCCCCAGAGGACGGGCAGCCACCGGCTGGGCATGAGGGTGCCGGGGCCGATGGCCAGGGCGGTGAAGAAGCCGTCCATCATGGAGATGTCCATGCATTCCTCGGGCGTGGCATCGGACATCAGGAAATCGTCGAGCTCGTTCAGTTCGTCTTCGGTGAGGGGCTGGTCGGGGAACATGGCGTGTGCGTTCGTTCGGTTGCGGACTGAGGACTTGTTGTCGGAGGGATCAGTGTCGATTAGAGGGTGGGACGGATCGTTCAGCGTCCCAAGCGGTAATGCTCCCAGAATTGCCGGGGAGAGAGGATGAGCATGCCATCCAATGTGCCGAGTTCCAACAGGGCCTTGCCGCCGGTCACGAAACACTCCGCTTCCCCGGCCCGGCTGGCAGCTAGGATGGGTACATCGTCGGGGTCCGGGATGGGTGTGGTAATCGGGAAAGCCTTGGTGATGACCTCGGCCGCATCCTCGATGAGTTCACCATAGGACTGGGCCAGTTCTCCCGGCATGCGGAACTTGCGGGTCAGGATGCGCGCCAGTTCATCCAGCACGGCCCGACAGGTACCGACACCTGGTTGTTCGGCTCGCGCGTGGACGACAACAAGCGGGGCGGAGACATCGACCTCCTGCTCCGTCCGCAGCTGTCCGATCGAGTCATCGCCCGCAAACTCGACCTGTTGCGCCTGCTGGAGCGGCAACTGGGAGAGCGCAAGATCGACATCCTCATCGAAATGCCAGACGACACCCGGCCCATCGTCCGTCTTGCCCACGAAACCGGAGTGCTGCTGTGACGCCCAACCCCGAGATTCAGCGGCTCGCCCAGGCGCTCGCCACATGCACCGCGCACCGTCAGGCGTTGATCGACGCGCTTGACGATCTGCAGGGCCAGCGTCTGGCCGCGGACAACCTGGCCCAACCCGACAAGGCATTGCGTCGCCTGCTGGATCAGTTCGCCTATCGATACACCCGCCTGCAAGACGACATGGGCGCCAGGCTCGTGCCTGCCACGCTTCCCGCTTTGGGCGAGCCCGCCGCCTCGTTTCCCGTCATCGATCGGCTCAATCGGCTGGAGCAACTTGAATGGCTGGCATCGGCTGAAGAATGGAGCGACTTGCGGCGCATCCGCAACGAATTTGCCCATGACTATCCGGAAGCGCCGGAAGAGAGACTCGAAGGCCTGCGGATTGCCATGACCGCAGCACGCCGCGCCATGGGAATACTGGCCGAGTTCGAGCGCCGCATCCATCAACGTTTCCCGGAAATCGGACCGGCGGAGCTATGAACCGCGAAGCTGAAATCAACACCACGATCGCCCAAGTCATGCCCCGCAACCCCACCGCCCGATACGTCTAACGGCCCACCCCCCGTAAGAGCGGACCCTGTCCGCGATCACCAACGCCTGAATCGCGGACAA
>DEQR01000027.1 GCA_002360535.1 Thiobacillus sp. UBA3361 | reverse complement strand
GGACAGCGGACTTCTGAAATTCCGCTTTGCGCCGACCGCAGACGACCGATCACCTGAGCGCCCAGCGCTCGACGATCGCGTGCAGCGCGTCCAGCCCGTCGGTCAGCGCCGCCGGGCCGGGCTGCAGGATCAGCGGCGACTTGATCTCGTGCAGTTCGCCGTCGCGCACCGCCGGGACGGCGTCCCAGCCGGGCCGCGCCGCCACCTGCTCGGGACGGAACTTCTTGCCACACCACGAGCCGATGATCAGCTCCGGCGCGGCGCGTACCACTTCCCGCGCCTCGGCGACGATGCGCTCGCGGCCCAGGCTGGCGGCCGCCCGCTCGGGGAAGATGTCGTCGCCGCCGGCAATGCCCACCAGCTCGCTGACCCAGCGGATGGCGCTGATCATCGGCGAGTCCCACTCCTCGAAATACACGCGCGGGCGGCGCGGCAGCTTCGCGGCGCGCTCGCGTACCGCGTCCACATGCGCGCGCAGCCGGGCTGCATAGGCCTGCGCCTTGTCCGCGGCGCCGACCAGCGCGCCCAGGCGCTGCACGTAGCCGAGGATGCCTTCGACCGAGCGGTGGTTGCTGATCCAGACCTCGATGCCGGCCTTGATCAGCGCCTGCGCGATGTCGGCCTGCATGTCCGAGAAGCCGATCGCCAGGTCGGGCTGCAGCGCCAGGATGCGCTCGAGCTTGGCGCTGGTGAAGGCCGAGACGCGCGGCTTTTCCTGCCGCGCCCGCGCCGGCCGCACGGTGAAGCCGGAGATGCCGACGATGCGCTGCTGCTCGCCCAGTGCGTACAGCACCTCGGTCGGTTCTTCGGTCAGGCAGACGATGCGTTGCGGGAAGGCGGACATGCGCGGGTGCGGCGGCGTTGCCGGCACACTGTAGCCTGCGCCGTCGCGGAACCTGCGGCCGCCGGCAGAATCCACCGGGGCCGATGACTGGAGGAAATCGAAGAATGAATGCACAGGCGATGCTCGAGCAGCTGCTCAGATCCGGCTTGTCGATGGTCGAAGGCAAGCCGCAGCCGGCGGGTGCGCCACCGGGCGATGCCGGCTGGGGCAAGTTCGGCGCCGGCGCCGCGGCCGGCGGCGCGCTGGGCCTGCTGCTGGGCAGCAAGCGAGGCCGCAAGTTCGGCGGCAAGGCGCTGAAGTACGGCAGCGTGGCCGCGCTCGGCGTGCTCGCCTACAAGGCCTACGGCAACTGGCAGGCGCAGCAGCGGCAGGCACCGTCGGCGCCGCCGACGGCCGCACCGCGCACCGTCGACCTGCTGCCCGCCCCCGAGGCCGAGCAGCACAGCCGGGCGATGCTGCAGTCGATGATCGCCGCGGCCAAGGCCGATGGCCACCTCGACGAGCGCGAGCGCGGCCTGGTCGAGGCCGAGATGACCCGCATCGCCGCCGACGCGCAGACCCGCCAGTGGTTCGAGCACGAGCTGCGCAAGCCGCTGGACCCGGCCGAGGTGGCGCGCGCCGCCGGTTCGCCCGAGATGGCGGCCGAGATGTACCTGGCGAGCCTGCTGGTGGCCGACGAGACCAGCTTCATGGAGCGCGCCTACCTGGACGAGCTGGCCCGGCAGCTGCGCCTGCCCGGGGGGCTGAAGGCGGAGCTGGAGCGCCAGGCGCAGGCCGCCTGAAGGGCGCGCGCGACCTTGCGGGACAATGGGCGCCATGTCAGAAGCGACCCCCAATCTCGTCGCCGCCATCGAGCGCTTCAACCGGCTCGGCCGGCCGCGCATCGAACTGGCGCAGGCCGGCGACGGCCGCACCGTCGCCACCTTGCCTCGACTGGGCAAGCAGATCACCGTGCAGGGCTCGCCGCGGCAGCCGAAGCCGGTGTCGGCGCAGGACATCGCGCTGCTGTGCGAAGAGGCGCAGCTGGCCATCGCGCCGGGCATGGCGCTGCTCGAGGCCGCCCTCGCGGCCATCGGCCGCGTCGCGCGCGACGAGGAAGACGAACTCGTCTGACCTTCAGCCGTCGGTCCGGGCGCCGGCGACGATCCACTCGGCGGCGCTCGGCCATCATCAAGGTGGGCGAGTTGGTGTTGCCGCTGGTGATCAGCGGCATCGCGCCGGCGTCGACCACGCGCAGGCCGCGCACGCCGCGCACGCGAAAGCGCGTGTCCAGCACCGCCATCGGGTCGTCGTCGCGGCCGATGCGCGTCGTGCCCACCGGGTGGAAGATGGTGCTGCCGATGTCGCCGGCCAGCCGCGCCAGCTGCGCGTCGCTCTGGAACTGCGGGCCCGGCTTCCATTCCTCGGGCCGGTACGGCGCGAGCGCCGGCTGCGCGCAGATGTGCCGCGTGATGCGCAGCGAATCGGCGGCCACCTGGCGGTCCTCGGGCGTGCTCAGGTAGTTCGGTGCGATGCGCGGCGCGTCCTCGGGGCGCGGGCTGCGGATGTGCACCGCGCCGCGGCTCGTCGGGTTCAGGTTGCACACGCTGGCGGTGAAGGCGTCGAAGCCGTGCAGCGGCTCGCCGAACGCGTCCAGGCTCAGCGGCTGCACGTGGTACTGGATGTTGGGGTGCCGCTGCGCGGGCGAGCTGCGCGTGAACGCGCCCAGCTGCGACGGTGACATGCTCATCGGCCCGCTGCGCGTCAGCAGGTACTGCAGGCCGATGCCGATCCGGCCCGGCAGGCTGCCGGCAAGGCGGTTCAGCGTCTTCGCGCCGTGCACCTTGTAGACCGCGCGGATCTGCAGGTGGTCCTGCAGGTTCGTGCCGACGCCGGGCAGCGGGTGCAGCGGCGTCACGCCACTGGCCTGCAGGCCGGCGCCGTCGCCGATGCCCGACAGCTGCAGGATCTGCACCGAGCCGATCGAGCCGGCGCTGAGGATCAGCTCGCGCGCCGCCCGCACCTGCAGGCGCTGCCCGTCCTTCAGCACGTCGACGCCCCGGCAGCGCCACGTGCCGTCGCCGTCGCGCTGCAGCTGCAGCCGGCTGGCCTGCGCGCCGGTCCACAGCCTGAAGTTCGGCCGGCGCATGCAGGTCGGGCGCAGGAAGGCCTTGGCCGTGTTCCAGCGCCAGCCGCGCTTCTGGTTGACCTCGAAGTAGCCGACGCCCTCGTTGTCGCCGCGGTTGAAGTCCTCGCTGGCCGGCAGCCCGGCCTGCACCGCCGCCTGCGCCCAGGCATCGAGGATGTCCCAGCGCAGCCGCTGCTGCTCGATGCGCCATTCGCCGCCGGCGCCGTGCCACGGGTCGGCGCCGCGCCAGTGGTCCTCGTGGCGCATGAAGAAGGGCAGCACCGCGTCCCAGTGCCACGACACATCGCCGGTGATCTCGGCCCAGCGTGCGTAGTCGCGCCGCTGGCCGCGCATGTAGATCATGCCGTTGATGCTGGAGCAGCCGCCCAGCGCCTTGCCGCGCGGGTAGCGCAGGCTGCGGCCGTTGAGCCCGGCCTCGGCCTCGGTCTGGTAGCACCAGTCGGTGCGCGGGTTGCCGATGCAGTACAGGTAGCCCACCGGAATGTGGATCCAGGGGTAGTGGTCGCTGCCGCCGGCTTCGAGCAGCAGCACGCGCTTGGACGGGTCGGCGCTGAGGCGGTTGGCGAGCAGGCAGCCGGCGGTGCCGGCGCCGACGATGACGTAGTCGAAAGTCAGGGCTTCGCTCATACTGCGGCCATTGCATCACAGGACGCAGGAGGGCCGACATGGTCTCGAAGACATTGCGCGCGGTGATGTGGGTGCTCGGGGTGTGCTGCAGTGCGCCGGCCTTCGCGCAGGCCGAGCCGGCGGCTTCGGCGCCGGCGACGAAGCAGCGCGCGCTGCCCACCGAGACGCGCGAGTGGAAGGGCGACTTCGACGCGATGCTGAAGCGCCGCGTGATCCGCGTGCTGGTGCCCTACAGCCGCACGCTGTACTACAACGACAAGGGCCGCGAGCGCGGCATCAGCGCCGAGGGCGTGCGTGCCTTCGAGCAGTACCTGAACAAGAAGTACGCGGCGCAGCTGGGCAAGCGGCCGCTGACGGTCTATCTGGTGCCGACGACACGCGACGAGCTGCTGCCCGACGTGGCGGGCGGCCTGGGCGACATCGCCGCGGGCAACCTGACGGTCACCGAAACGCGCAAGCAGATCGTCGACTTCGCGTCGTCCGAGGAAGGCAAATCCAATCGCGAGATCGTGCTCAGCGGTCCCAAGTCCGAGGCCGTGGCCTCGGCCGAGGCCTTGTCGGGCAAGACCGTGCATGTGCGCTGGTCCTCGAGCTACCACGACAGCCTGGTGGCGCTGAACGAGCGCCTCGTGCAGCAGGGCAAGCCGGCGGTGAAGCTGGTGCAGGTGCCCGACGAGCTCGAGGACGAGGACATGATGGAGATGCTCAACGTCGGGCTGCTCGACTACATCGTCGTCGACGACTGGAAAGCCGCCATGTGGGCGCAGGTGCTGCCGAAGGTCAAGCTCAACGAAGGCGCGGTGCTGCGCGACAACGGCGTGGTTGGCTGGGCGATCCGCAAGAACAGCCCGCAGCTGGCGGCCGAGCTGGCGGACTTCCATGCCAACCACCTGAACAAGCAGGGCGTGGCCAACTACCTGCGCCAGCAGCAGGGCAAGCGCGTGCGTGCGCTGAAGGATTCCGCGGCCAGCGCCGACGCCCAGCGCTTCGAGGAGCTGATGGTGTTGTTCCGCAAGTACGGCGAGCGCTATGCCTTCGACCCGCTGATGCTGGCCGCACAGGGCTACCAGGAATCGCAGTTGAACCAGCAGGCGAAGAGCCACGTCGGCGCGATCGGCGTGCTGCAGATCATGCCGGCCACCGGCGCCGAACTGAAGGTCGGCGACATCCGCGTCACCGAAGCCAACATCCACGCCGGCACCAAGTACATGGACCAGCTGATGTCGCGCTACTTCAAGGACGCCGACTTCAGCCCGGCGAACCGCGCGCTGTTCGCCTTCGCGTCCTACAACGCCGGGCCGGGCAACATCGCGAAGATGCGCAAGGAGGCCGAAAGGCGCGGCCTCGATCCGAACAAGTGGTTCAACAACGTCGAGATGGTCACGGCCGAGAAGATCGGCATCGAGACCACGACCTACGTGCGCAACATCTTCAAGTACTACACCTCGTACAAGCTGACGCTCGACGCGCAGCAGGACCGCGACAAGGCGCGCGGGCAGGCGACGAAGAAGTGACGACCGGACGCCGCCGCGGCGTTCAGCGCGCCGGGCGCAGCAGCGTGCGCAGCGCGACGATGCCCAGCAGCATGAGCAGCAGCAGGCTCCACAGCTCGTAGGGCACGCCGAGCAGCCGTACCGCAGCGTCGGCGCAGCTGGCGCGCGGCTGGAAGATCTCCGGCAGAACCGCGTCGAGCCGCAACCCGGCGATGATCTTCTCGGCCAGCGTCAGGTTGCACGAATCGCTGACCGCGGCGACGAAGTGCTGCCACAACGCGGCGGCGACACCGGCCAGCGCCAGCACGAACACCAGCAGCAGCGAAAGCCACTGCACGGCAGCGCCGCGCCAAAGCAGCCCGGGCAGCGTCGCCAGCGCAATGGCGACGAAGACCAGGCGCTGCAGCACGCACCACGGGCACGGCTCCATGCCCAGCGCATGCTGTGTCCACAGTGCCACGGCCACGGCGGCCAGGCTGACGAAGGCGCTGAACGCCAGCAGCGCGGTGCGCCGCGGCGCGGTGCCCATCATGCCCCCGAGGCGCTGCGCGCCGCCCCCGGCGGTCTCGCCCTGCCGCTCAAGACACGCTATCGCAAGTACCGGGAGCACGGCTTCGCCACCCCCGGCGGCCGCTTCGAATTTCATAGCGCGCGCCTGGCGGAGGCTGGCCTGGACCCGCTGGCGGACGCCATGCCCCCCGGCTTTCCACCGGACCCGTGCTACCCGCTCATCCTGACCACCGCCAAGTGGCCCCAGTACTGTCACAGCCAGCAGCGCCACCTGCCTGCCCTGCGCCGGCGCATGCCGGAGCCGCTGGTGGAACTACACCCTGACACGGCGGCCGCCCGGGGCATTGCCGAAGGCGACTGGGTCCAGGTGGCGACCCGCTTGGGTGCCATGCGCGCCCGCGCCCGCCTGGACGCCCACCTGGCCCCGGACGTAGTGTGCTCCCAATACGGCTGGTGGCAGTACACGGATGGCGCCGGCGACGCCAACCGGCTCATAGACGGGGAGTGCTTCGACCCGGTGGCGGGATCAAACTGCCTGCGCCATTTCCCCTGCGAGGTCCGGCCGGCGCCGGGCGCGGCTCAGCCTTCCGCCTCGGCGAATTCCCGTAGCAGCTGATGCAGCTCGTCCTGGTGCAGGCGGGCGATGCGCTCCAGCTTTTCCTCGCCCGCTGGCAGCAGATGGATCTCCACCACCCGCCGGTCCTGGCGCCCGGGGCGGCGTTCCACCAAGCCAAGCTTCTCGCAGCGGTCGATCAGGGCCACCGTGCCATGGTGCTGTGCCTGGAGGCGCTCGGCCAGTTCGCCGATGCTGGCCCAGTCCCGGTCCGGGTCGCCGCGCACGTGCAGCAGCAGCTGGTATTGCAGGGGGGTGAGGCCCTGGCCCTGGCAGATGCGCTCGCTGACCCGCAGGAACCGGCGCAGGCGATGGCGGAAGTGGGACAGGCGAACGTAGTCGGCCTTGTCCAGGGAGGCAGCGGATGAGGGATTGGATAGGGGATCGGGGCTTGACATGGTCGGAGGGGGCGTCTAAACGATATATATCACAACGTGATATTAATGCGGAGTGATCCACCGGGCGGGCCGTCCGGGATATTCGAGAGGAGCCGGATCATGAAACTGAGTGCCCTGTACCATCTGCCACTATCCTCCGACCAGGGCTGGCCGGAGGTCGAACGTATCCATCCACGTCTGATGAAGCTGTTTGCCTTCATCGTAGTGCCCATGTCCCTGTTGCCGCCAGCCATGCTGTACTACGCTGGCACCCATTACCCCGCAGCATTCCTGCCCCAGGCGGGGGACAAGGACTGGGGCATGGTCGCCGCGGCCTTCTTCCTGACCGAACTGGTCACCGTGCTGGCCATGGGCTGGCTCATCAAGCAGGTGGCAGAGACCGACGGCCTGCGCATCGACTACCACGATGCTTACCTGCTGGCCGGCATCGCCCCGGTTCCCCTCTGGCTCTCTTCTCTGGGGTTGTTCGTGCCCAGCCTGGGCTTCAATGCCGTTCTTTCCCTGGCCGCCCTGGGCCTGTCCTGCGGCATCATCTACCACGGCATGGAAGGCTTGTGCCACACCCGTGAAGACGTGACCGCAGCGAGCATCGTGCAGACGGTGATCGGTGCCGGCCTCATCGCCTGGGCCCTGCTGCTGATGCTGGTGGTGTCGCTGTAGGCGCCGCATCGTCACCGCGCGACCGCTCCTCGGCGCCCAGGTCACGCAACGCGTCCAGGGCCGCCGAGAGTGTGTCCTCGCTCCGCCCCATGGAAAACACCATGTAGGCCGGCAGCGTGAAAGCCGGCCGATCTTCCATCAGCCACAATTCCCCCGCCTCCACCAGTTCGCGGGTGATGCGCCAGGGGAAGTAGCCGCTGCCCCCGCAGTGCAGGATTTGCTGCATCACCAGCCAGCCGATGTTGGCGGTGATGGCCGGGGGGGCCAGATCGGGGAAGGCGGTGCCGAACTGGGCGTGGAATTCGACTCCCCAGTCCATGTGGATATAACCCGGGTCCGGCCAGGGTCGGGCCGGGTCTGTCGCCACCAACACCAGTTTTTCCTCGAACAGGCGTTCGATGCCCAGGCCCGGCCGGTTTTCCGGCGTGTACAGCACGCCCACATCCACCGTGCCCTGCACCAGGCCCCGCATGATGTCGTCCTCGAAGCCCACCTCCAGGTGCAGGGAGATGTCCGGATGGGTGGCCCGCATGCGCGCCACCCACTGGGGCAGGAAACCGTCCCACAGGGCTATGCGGCCACGCAGGGTGAGGCTGCCCCTGAAGCCCGCCGGCAAGCCCACCTCGTGGCGCGCCTGTTCCAGGGTGCGCACCAGGGTGTTGGCGTGACGCAGGAAGCGCCGTCCGGCGGGGGTGAGATGGGCGCCACCCCGTCCCCTCTCGAACAGCGAGGCGCCAAGCCGGCTCTCCAGGGCCTGGATACGCATGCTCACCGTGGACTGGGTGACATGGAGGCGCTGGGCCGCGCCGACGAAATTGCCGGCGGCGGCCACGGCGAGAAAGGTCCGGGCGAATTCGATATCCATGGGTGACAGTCCCTATACATCAAGAAATCGAATATTAGAGTTCAATTAATATCGTTTGCCAGATGGAAGGGGGTGGAAATAGCCTGACGTCATGAATTTGTCAGGTAATCCTTGACGCAACCAGGAGCGACGAAATGACCATGACGCAAAACCCCATTTCCAACAAAACCCCGTTGCAGACCCCCAAGGGCAACTACCTCGAGGAGGCCATGGACAGCACCAACCCCTACGCCATCTACACCAGGTCCGTAACGGTGGATGGCAAGGAAATCCTCACCGACCCAGAGGGTTACATCCTGAACATGGACGAATGGAGCCCGGGCTTCGCCCAGGCCCAGGCGGGAAGGGAAGGGCTGACGCTCACCCACGAACACTGGGAAGTCATCCGCTTCATCCGCGACTACTACGAGCGCCACGGCGTGCAGGCCCAGGTGCGCGACATGATCCGGTATTTCCGTGAAGTGTGGGGTCCGGAAAGGGGCAACAACCGCTACCTGCACGACATCTTCCCCATGGGCGGGCCGCAGAAGCAGGGCAACCGGGTCGCGGGCATCCGCAAGACCAAGGGCGAGCATTGAAACATGCGACACAAATCCTCGACAGGCTCTGGTGCTTTGCCCGCGGCCATGCCGCACGCACGGGGGATTCCCATCCCGTAAGCTATGCCGAGCTGCTGATCAGCATCCTGGGGGGGTTCGTGGGTATCCTGCTGGTGCTGGAATTCAGCGGCCGTGTGCTAGATATCCACGGCGCAGCCTTCGTCGTGGCCTCCCTCGGGGCCTCGGCAGTGCTGGTGTTCGCCGTGCCCCACAGCCCGCTGTCGCAGCCCTGGCCCATGCTGGGCGGGCAACTGGCATCGGCCGCCATCGGAGTGATTTGCGCCCGCATGCTGGCTGACCCCTTTCTCGCCGCGCCGCTGGCGGTGGCCCTGGCAATTGGTGCCATGTACATCCTGCGCTGTCTCCACCCCCCGGGGGGCGCCACGGCCCTGGTGGCGGTGGTCGGCGGCGAGCCGGTGCGGGCATTGGGCTATGGCTTCCTGCTCACGCCGGTGCTGGTCAATGTGCTGATCATCCTGCTGGTGGCTGTCCTCGCCAATTACCCCTTTGCCTGGCGGCGCTATCCCGCCCGGCTGGCAAGGCCGGCTGCCGCACCCGCCGTGGGCGAGAAATGCTTGATCACCCATAGCGGCCTGGTCTATGCCCTCTCCCAGATCGACTCCTTCATCGACGTAAGCGAGGAGGACCTGGTGCGCATCTACTCCCTGGCCATGACGGCCTCCGAATCGAGGATCGATGAGGCTGTCGTCACTCCCCGCAGCCCCTTTCACCATCCAGACAGCAAATCATCATGACCGCTTCGCATTTGTCCCGCCGCGTGTTGGTCATCCGCCATCTATGCCCTGGCCCTGCTGTCCGGCGCGTCCGCGGTGGCGGTGATCAAGCTGATCCCGACCTACTTCAAGCATGTGGGCGCGGTCAGCGGGCTGGCCAAGGCCGCGGGCGCGGTCTGCGGCTTCACCATGACGGTCACCCTGGCAGCCAGCAAGCATCTTCTGGGCGGATATACCCTTGGCTATGCCATCTGGTCGCTCATGAACGTGGCGGCCTTCCGCATCGTGTTCTCGCGAGTCGGCTTCCGGCACGCTCAGCCCCTGCATTGAGGACGCCACGCCGTATCACCCCTCCGCCAGGAGGAATTCCCACAGCGCCCGCGCGTTGTTGTGGGCCTCGTCCTTCGCCGCGTAGAGCAGCGTCACCCGACCTCGCGCGGCGAGGACGCGCAGGCGTGCCACCGCCGCGGCCGCCGGCTGGGCCCCCAGCTCGGCCTCATAGCGGCGCCGGAATTCGGCCCAGCGCGCCGGATCGTGGCCGAACCACTGCCGCAGTGGGGCCGACGGCGCCGCCTCGCGCAGCCATTCGCCCACCCCGGCGCGTGCCTTGCTCAGGCCGCGCGGCCACAGCCGGTCGACCAACACCCGCAGACCGTCGTCCGGCCCTGCGGGGTCATAGACGCGGCGCAGCGCCAGGTCCATTTCGTGCTCCATTGCCGGGGGGCATCAGGTGGCGCCACCACACTCAAAGACCCCCGCCTGGGCGCGCTCCAGTTCCTGCGCGAAGCTGAAATGCCGCGTCGAGGCCTCGACCTCGATGGCCGCCGGGCTGGCATGCCCGTCCTGGAGCAGCAGGGACTTGATGACAGCGTTCGCATCGCTGAGCGGGGGGACCATGAGCCATTGCAGGCGCTGGTAAACGTCGCGGTCGATGGTGATCTGGATGGAGTCGTTCATGATGATCTCCTGAAAGAGAGTGGATTCAACCCGGAAACCGCGGCTGGGTATGAACCATGCATCCAAGACCATTTCCAAGCGCGGCTTCCTGAATTCAATCTAGGTGGTATGTCCGACCATTCAAGTCGGGTATGGCGCCTGCTTGCCCGGAGCGTGATCCCGGCTACGGCGTGGGGACCGGTTGCCGGGAGGCAGGCAAGCACGCTGTGCAGCGGACGGCCGTCCAGGGCCAGGATCGGCCGGCCCTGCCTGGCCACGCGCAACAGCACGGCAACGCCGCCGCCGACAACGGTGATGCAGGACATCTCCGCCAGGTCTTCGTGGTCGAGGTAAAAGACAAGTGGTTGGCCATCTGCGCCACGCTCGAACTGCCGTTTCCATGTGTGCGCCGTGATAAGGCGGCGCTTATCCAGTGGGTGCAAGCCCCACCCTGCGAACGCTCCAGCCGGAAGCAACCGGAGCAGTCATGGAGGAAACGAAGTGGCTGAAGCCTTCGGGCATCCGCAGCGACGACTGGGCACGTACTCAGGAACTCGCGGACGGCCTCTCGCCGGACACGCAGCATGCCGCTCTGGATCGCTACGCCCAGCAATGCTCACCGGCACTCGATGTCTTCGGCCGCGCCTATCACTGAAGCCTGATGCAGGTCGAGTACTCCACCGACCTGGTGTTCCGAAGCGGTCATGAAACCCCTCTATGAAACCCTGTCGAGGCAAGCGATTCTTTCCGTCAAAGCCGATCAGGTCGCCACCTTCCTGGGCAAGAAGATCACACCCCAACTGGCGCAGGAACTCGGCAGCAGCTTTGCCACCCGCATCGAAGGCACCTGTATCAAACATCGCCTTGGCAAGGTTTCGGTCAAGATGTATTACAAGTTCGGCCGTGTGCTGCGCCTGGAGACCACGACCTATGACGTTTCCTTTTTCAAGCACTACCGCAAGGTAGAACACCGGGATCCCCGTACCCGCAATTTGGACCTGGCGGTCAACATCAGCGGCCGCCAGTTCCACCAGCCGGATTACGTGGCCCGCATCGCCTCCTGTATCAGTCAATGCGGCATCGACGCTTCCCGGCTCTAGCTGGAGCTCACGGAAAGAGTGAATCGCCCCGGGTTTTGAGGAGGCTCCATTCCTTGAGAAGATGGAGCCATGATGAGCAAGAAGACCACCCCGAAGTATTCCCCCGAAGTTCGTGAGCGTGCAGTGCGCCTGGTGCAGGAACACCGTGGTGAGTATCCGTCCCTGTGGGCGACCATTGAATCCATCGCGCCGAAGATCGGCTGCTCCACCCCGACCCTGCACGAGTGGGTCAAGAAGCACGAGGTCGATAGCGGCCTGCGTGATGGCATCACCAGCGACGAACGGGAACGTCTCAAAGCCCTGGAGAGAGAGAACAAGGAACTGCGCCGAGCCAACGAGATCCTTAAGCTGGCGAGCGCGTTTTTCGCCCAGGCGGAGCTCGACCGCCGACTCAAATCCTGAGGGCATTCGTCGACCAACACCGGGACACCTACGGGGTCGAGCCGATCTGCGAGGTCTTGCAGACCGCCCCGTCGGGCTATTGGCGCCATGCCGCCCAGTTGAAGGACCCTGAACTGCGCTGTGCCCGCGCCCAGTTGGACGATACCTTGATACCCGAAATAGAGCGGGTCTGGCACGCCAACCTGCGGGTCTATGGTGCCGACAAGGTCTGGCGCCAGTTGAACCGGGAGGGCATGCCGGTGGCCCGCTGCACGGTGGAGCGGCTCATGAAGCGTTTGGGCCTGGAGGGCGTGCGGCGTGGCAAGAAGGTGCGCACCACGATTCCGGATGCCAAGACCCCCTGTCCGCTGGATCGGGTCAACCGGCAGTTCAAAGCCGACCGCCCCAACCAGTTGTGGGTGTCGGACTTCACCTATGTCTCCACCTGGCAGGGCTGGCTGTACGTGGCCTTCGTCATCGACGTGTTTGCCCGGCGCATCGTGGGCTGGCGGGTCAGCAGTTCCATGCACACGGACTTCGTCCTGGATGCCCTGGAGCAGGCCCTCTATGCCCGGCAGCCCGAGCGCTCGGAGGCCCTGGTTCATCACAGCGATAGAGGCTCGCAGTATGTCTCCATTCGCTACACCGAGCGTCTCGCCGAGGCGGGCATAGAACCCTCGGTAGGCAGCCGGGGGGACAGCTACGACAACGCCTTGGCGGAGACCATCAACGGCCTGTACAAAGCGGAATTGATCCACCGGCGTGCCCCCTGGAAGACCAAGGCGTCGGTGGAACTGGCCACCCTGGAATGGGTGGCCTGGTTCAACCACCACCGCCTGCTGGAACCCATCGGCTATATCCCGCCTGCCGAGGCTGAGGCATACTACTACCGGCAACTCGCCAATGAGGCCATTCCCGTGGCCTGACTTAAACCAAATGGCCTCCACGAAACCCGGGGCGATTCACTTTAACGGGAACAACCATTCCCCTATCAGACCCCACGCCTGTGCGCAGCACCTGATACTCACCCCAATGCCGACAGAAGCTGATACCCAGCCACAACGCGATTTGCAGCGTAATCCCCAATACGATCCAGAGGAGCAAGGAGGCAGAGGTCATTTCAGGTGGCGTCATGATTCTGGCAGTCTTTCACGTTGAGCTTAAGGAACCCTTAATCAACATCCGTTTGTCATTCGCTTCAATCATCATCGTGCTCGCGCCCTTTCGAACGACGATCACGTCGATCATCCTTGGGCAGGGGCTTGTCGCCCCAGGCCGCACGATACGCCTCGGCAGAAGTGAAACGGCATTTCTTGTTTTCACCCACCTTGCCCAGCAAGGACGTGTTGGGTTTGGCCGGAATGCCTGTATGCGCCCGAATCTGTTCCCTGATTTGATCACAGGATTCCACTTGGACCTCAGGGGTGGCGGCATGTACGGTCGTCATGGACAATGCAAGCAGGATGATCGAGATGGTTTTCATGATTTCATTTCCTTTGGTTGGATCGATAGGTGTTTCACCGCATTTCAAAAGCTTCTTGGTGGAACCTGAACCGGCCTTGTCCGATACGCCCAAGCTCATGCTTGAGCTTTTCTGCCAAGCCTTGCGGCCCGCAGAACCAGATTTCGGACCGGCGTGAGCCAGGCTGCACGGCGGCAACATCGGCGGCGCTCAATGTTTCACCCTGTTGGGCGCCATGAATGTACAGACGGATGCCAGGCAACGCGGCGCAGCTTGCCTCGAGACGGGAGACAAACGGATCATTGGCTCGATCCCGGGTGCAGTAGTGGAGATCCGCAGAAACCTGGCTCGGCGTCTGTTGCAATGAATCCAGCCAGGCCAGGAATGGCGTTACTCCGATTCCGCCGGCAATCCAGATTTGTTGGGCGTTCGAATCCTGCCGGGTCATGTCGAAGCGACCATAAGGACCTTCAACCTTCACTGCCTGGCCGATTTCCAGCCGGTTGCCGAGGGTGCGGGTGTAATCACCCAGCGTCTTGATCTGGAAAGTGATGGTCCGATCATCGCGACCCGCACTGGCAATCGTGAAAGGATGAGCACCTTCCTTCGCGTCGAAGGTAACGAAGGCGAACTGGCCGGGACGATGACCTCGCCAGCCATTGCCGAGCTGACAACGAACAGTCAGCACATCCGAAGCAGGCTGTTCGAGGGCCACAATCGACCCATTCACCTGGCGTTGGCGCCCGATGCGGCCGACCAGCGAATGCAGGGCACCATAGATTCCGCCCACAATGAGGGTAGCCAGGAGAATTCCTACTGGCTGGGTCCAGTAATCTGCCGGCGCAAGCATGACTGCATGCAGTGCCAGCATCAGATAAATCACCGGCATGGCCAGATGCGTCAGTCGCCAGGTTTTGTAGGGAAAACGCTTCCATAGCGTAATAGCCAGCATGACCAGTACCACGTAGAACGCCCACTCCCCCATGTCCTTGGCCAAGTCGCGCATCACTTCCAGGAAGCCGGTGAATTGCTCCTTGGGGATGCGTCCTTCGCGACCAATCGTCGCCTTGAGAATCTTCCCGACAACCTCCTCGACCAGCCAGTGTGCGATGGCGAAACTCACCCCGAGGATGCCGGCCCATTTATGGGTCCGATAGACGCGATCCATACCGCCCAGCGGGGTTTCGAGCCAGGCGGGACGTGTGGACAGAAACATCGCCAGCGACATCAAAGCGATCGATAGCAGACCACTCAGATAGAGGGCTTCCTGCCGAATAACCCATGGCAGCGTGCCGCCACTGCTACCGCCCGTGGCAAGCACATCCATTCCCCAAGCGACTGCGACAATGGCAAGCAGAGAACCGAGCAAGATTTTCATGTCAGGACTCCTGATGGATCATTTTCCAGGGGCGGGTTGGATGCTTCCCGGTTGGGGCAAGTCATCCCGGCATCGTCGTTCGTTGCAGTCAGCAAAATTGCGCTGATTGCTTTTCGCATAGCCACCGTCGTGGGCGTTGTATTGGTCACGCTTGACGCCACGCTGCCGCTGGTCGATAACCTCGCCCGTTTGGGGATGTGCGTACAGCTTGATCCGCCGTCCCGCCTGGTCGGTGGCCTTGACCTCATAGCTGCCGCTTTCACGTTCGATCTTCTCGATATTCCGATAGCCGGCAGATTCCAATCTGGCATGCACTTCGGGGATCGACATCCATTTCGCTTTGTCGGCGCTGGCAGGACGGCCATCCTGGGCATGACTCGACATGGAGAAGAAAACAGTGGCCAACATTGAAGCGATGGTTAATGTGCGCATGGTGAATTCCTTTAGCTCAGGGTATTGTGGGAAGCGGTCATTCTTCGTAGGAGCCTTGTTCTGCTGCGGTATGGCAGGCGACGCAGTTCGCTTTGGTGCGCACCTCCTTGTGGCGCCACTCCCAGTCGGGAACTTTGCGATGTTCGCTTACCCATTTGGGCAATTCCGTGATGCGCTGTGGAGCAGCCCCGGTAGAAACGCCTTTGAGCATTTTGCTGCTGTAGCGCTGTCCACCCGCATCACCCGCATTGGCAACGAGATAGCTCGTAATCTTTTCGGCGGTGGCCGCATCGAGGCTGGCGTTGTCGCCAAAATGATTGTCCAACTCGCCCATCATGCGCTGCCATGATCGTGCCGGGAGCATCGAGGGAGCAAAAGCCAGATGGCAACTGCCACACTCCTCCTTGACGACCGGATCGGCCACCGGCGCGAAGAAATGGCGGTCGCCAGCCTGGGCGCGGGCAAATACAAGGGCAGAAAAAGCCAGGGTCACGAGACCGATGGCAAGCGGACGATAGGGAATGCGCATGGGAGTCTCCTTTGAATGGGATTACTGACCAATCACGAAGGTGAGCCAGTCACCTTTTTCCTGCGGGGTGCATTCGCGCCCCAATACTTCGGTGCAATTACGCTTGAACCACTTTTCGACCTTAGAGGGATCGGTATAACGAGTCGGCGTGACCGACACGGCAACCGGTTCGATAGTCTTGCCGGTTAGCGCCCGACCGGCACCCCGAGTGTCCTTGCCATGACAGGTGGTGCAGGAGGGTGTGTCGGGCTTACCTCCCGAAAAACTCTGCATATGCAGGGCCTGGCCGCGTGCCGCTGAAAATCCTGATGTCTTGGCGGCTGCCGCATACTGGGCCAGCAGGTCTGCGCGTGGACCGGCGAGTGTCGCGGTGCTGAGTATCATGGCAACAATTCCTGAGGTGACGACCAACATGTTCTTCATACGTTTCTCCTGGCGGTTATCGGACTGTGGGACGTACTTTGCGCCTCCCTGTCTGAATGAATGCTGAATCGCTTGTTCATCCTGCGTTCAGGTTCAAAGCGCTATAGATCAGCTTGGAAAAAACTGCAGAGTCAAAGATGTCGTCGAGAATTACCTCCCAATCACGCCACACCCTGACAGGCTTACTCGTTTGGATGATGCTGGCGATGTTGGGCACGGGAGTCAGTTACTCAGCAGATAACGCTGACCATGAGCGTGCCCGCCAAGCCGTCGAGTCGGGTGACGTGCTGCCCTTGCGCACGATTCTTGATCGGGTCGAGCGCGAGTATCCCGGCCAGGTCATGGAGGTTGAACTCGACCGTGAAAAAGGTGAGTGGGTTTATGAAATCAAGTTATTGCGCAAGGGAGGCGCCTTGGTGAAACTGAATATCCACGCTCGAGATGGCACCATCCTCGGTTTCAAGGAAAAGAATGACAAGCCGCATCACCAAGGAGAGCCTCGCTGATGCGCATCCTGGTTGTCGAAGATGAACTGACGCTGGCGGCACAACTGGTCGAAGGTATCCAGTCGGTCGGCTATGTCGTGGATGTGGCTCATAACGGGGTCGATGGCCACTTCATGGGCAAGACCGAGCCCTACGACGCCATCGTGCTCGACCTCGGCCTGCCGCAGATGGATGGCATCACGGTTCTCAAGAAATGGCGTGCTGCAGGTCGTACCTTGCCGGTGTTGATCCTGACGGCTCGCGACACCTGGCGAGAGAAAGTGGCCGGTATCGATGCCGGTGCGGATGACTACCTGACCAAACCCTTTCACATGGAAGAACTGCTGGCCCGGCTCCGGGCCCTGATCCGCCGTGCCGGCGGTCATGCCAGTACCGAGTTGGTTTGCGGCCCGCTAACGCTGGATACCCGCAGCAGTCGTGCCAGTGTGGATGGAACTGCCTTGACGCTGACGAGCCATGAATACCGGGTTCTCGCTTACCTGATGCACCATCCGGGTGAAATCGTCTCCCGTGCTGAGTTGACCGAACATATTTACGCGCAGGATTTCGATCGTGATTCGAATACGGTCGAGGTATTCATCGCGCGCTTGCGCAAGAAATTACCGCCAGGCCTGATCGAAACTGTGCGTGGGCTGGGCTACCGACTCAACAAAGCGCAATGAACATTGCTTTCCTGCGTAACTCCCTGCGCATGCGCCTATTGGCGGGGACACTTGTCTGGATCGTCATTTCGATTCTGGTTGCGGGCTGGGGGCTTGGCCAACTCTTTCATCAGCATGTCGAAGCCCAGTTCGATGTGGAACTAAAGAATCATCTGGATCAACTCACGGCCCAACTGATTCTCGATGAGCAGAATCAGGCACAGGTTCGATTACTTCCGAGTGATCCGCGTCTCAACAAACCCCTGTCCGGCCTGTATTGGCAGATCGATCACATCGCCGCTGCGGGTGAGCATCCCATCAAGGCTGTGTTGCGTTCCCGCTCACTGTGGGATGAGACACTGGCCGTGCCGGCGGATGCCCCGGCGGACGGAGAAATTCATCAGCATCGGATTGAAGGCCCTCAGGGGGTGACGCTAAGAGTGGTGGAACGTACCGTCACCATTGACACGCATTCCCTGCGGTTGATGGTCGCGGCCAATGAAAGCCTGATGACAGGACCTATCGCAGACTTCAAAGGCCATCTATGGTTGGCATTGGGCATACTGGGAATGGGATTGACGTTCGCAGCCTCAATGCAGGTATTCGTCGGGCTTGCCCCCCTGCGCAGCATGCAGGATGCCCTCGGGCGGGTCCGTCACGGAGATGCCCGAAACATGGAAGGCACCTTCCCGAACGAGATCATGCCGCTGGTCAATGAGTTCAACACGATGCTGGCACAAAATGCCGAAGTGGTCGAGCGTGCCCGGACGCAAGCCGGCAACCTGGCCCATGCGCTTAAAACACCGCTGAGCGTCCTCGCCAATGCTGCCCATGTTCACGAGAAACGGGATGACGACTTGGCACGTCTGGTCGCATCACAAGTCGACACCGTGCGCAAGCAGGTCGATTACCACCTGAGCCGAGCACAAGCGGCCGCGTCGGTACAAGTTCCGGGCATGCGCACTGCCGTTGAACCCGTTATACGAGGACTGGTACGGGTGATGCAGCGGGTGCATGCAGAACGCCAGATCGAGTTTGTATTGCTGCCTGATCAAGCCAATCTGGCATTCCGAGGTGAAGAACAGGATTTGCAGGAAATGCTGGGGAATCTGATTGACAACGCCTCGAAGTGGGCCAGATCACGGATCGAGATTCAAGTCTCGGACGAGTCCGGCAAGCTCCGAGTGCGCATCGATGATGACGGCAAGGGCATCGCCGAGACCGAGCGCGATCATGTCCTCAAACGCGGGGTTCGCGCAGACGGGCAGGTACCCGGTACGGGATTGGGGCTTGCCATCACCGCCGATCTGGCGCGAATGTACGGTGGTGATTTGGTGTTGGCCAAATCCTCATTGGGCGGGCTGCAAGCATCATTGATACTGCCGGCAGTTTGATTCATTCACCATGGCACTTGCCGGATCAAGGATGCGGTTGCTTGCCTGTAGAGCACGACAACCGCAAAGGGTGACAGAGTTTCAGGTTCGTGTTAGACAATGAATAACCAACGATCAACGTGACCTTGGGCTGAACGGCAGGTACCCGGAACATTGCCGCCCGATACAGCCCATTAGTCCAACGGCGGGATTGGCCGACCTGCCGTCTGCCAATCGCAGCGCTGTAAGACTGTTCCATGCCAGTAACCTGCCGCTGGACCCCTGGCACGACGAACGACGGAAACGAGCGCCTGCGGTCAGCCATGCAGCCGCCCGAAGCTCGGATTCCACGGACAGTTCATGCCCGCCGCCGCCTCGATGTCCGAGGCCTGAATCTTCTGCGTGCCGCTAAACAGGAGGAGGGCGACAACAGTCTGTAAATTCATGAGCGCATGACGCCATATCCCGTTCCCGGTTTCAGCAGTCCCGTTGCTGCAACCCTTTGCGCGGCTGGTCTTTTTCCCTTCCCTTTGCAAGGCCTCCCCTTGTCCGTTAAACCTTTGCCCCTGCCCGGCCACGAGGGCAGGCCCTTTGGGTAGGGCCCTTCCCCTTGTCGTTTGGCGGCCTTTGCAGGTCCTTTCGCTGTCTGCCGAGTGAGCTGCCACGTCGAGCCCGAGGCATGGCTGCGGAGCAGCACAGTCCCTCCGTTTCGTCGCGGCAATAAGCAACAAATCGATTTCGCATTTCGTGGCGACAGGCCACTGCCCCGTCCCTAGTCTTCACTCCCGCTGACACCTCCTCCTTCGCGCCCCCTTCGGGGGGTTCTTTTTGCCGGCGGCAAGGAAGACCCAAGTGCAAACACCGCTTTTCACAACATGGACCCGCTCGTCCGCGTGGCTGCGGTCATGACCCTGGCCCTGTCGACCGTGGCATCGGCCTGTTGGAACGAGGCCGCCCGCGCTCATGGGGTGGACCCCTGGCTGCTCTATGGCATCGCATCGGTGGAGTCGGGACTGGATCCCTACGCCCTGAACCTAGGACATCTTCAGCGCACGGGCTCCTACGACATCGGCCTCATGCAAATCAATTCGCGCAACCTGCCGGCCCTGGCGGAGCTGGGGGTCACGCCAGAACGGCTGTGGGACCCCTGCACCAGCGTGCAGGTGGGCGCGCGCATCCTGCGCGAGAAACTCGACCGCTACGGCGACACCTGGGAAGCCGTGGGCGCCTACAACGCCGCATGCACCCGGCTCAAGGGTGCGGCCTGCCGCAAGGCCCGCATGGAGTATGCCTGGAAGGTGTACCGGGCCATCGGGAGGGCACTGCGGTGAGAGCCGCACTGGTCTGCTGCTCCCTACTCGTCGGATGCACCGTGCAGCCGGCGGAACCGGTGGCTGGCGTATCGCCCATGCCAGCTCCCGCTCACGAGCCCCTGGGCATCGCCCAGACCGGCCACGGCCGGGAGGCGGTGTTCCGGCTGTGCGCAGACTGCCCGACGCCCACGCGCAAGATGCAGGCGCCAGTGCCGCCGCCGATCCGGCTCGCCGAGGCCCCCAAGCCGAAGCCGGTGCCACCCCCGCGGGAGGAGCGCATCACCCGCGCGATCCACTTTACCTTCGCCTCGTCACGGCTGACCGCCGGGGCGCGGCAGGCCATCGACAACCTTCGTCCCCTGTTGCTGGAGGCACGGTCCATCGTCCTGACCGGCCACACCGACCGGGTGGGGAATCCTGCCTTCAACCATCAGCTGGCCCTGCGCCGCGCCGAGACCGTCCGCCAGGCCCTGCTGGACCTGGGCATCCCGGTGGGCCGGATCGTACGGGTGGAGGCCGAGTGCTGCATCGAGGACCCGCCCCCGGTGCATCCCCCCGCGCGTCGCACCGACCTGGAGCTGTTGATCGTGAGGCCCAATCCATGAGCGAGCGTGACTGGGAACCTGGCTACAAGTCCGTGCTGATCCGCGAGGAGACCAAGAGGCGGCTGCAGGATCTGCGCAAGGCACTTCCGGAGCGCGACTTCAATCAGGAGCGGCGCCTGGCCACGGCCGCCATCGAGTACTGCCTGACTGACGCCGTGGCCCGGGCCGGCTTCCTCGCCCTGGTGAAGGACATCGTGCGGCTGGACCTGGATACCACCTGACGACGAGACCCCGAGATCCATGGACGCAGAGACGACGAGACCACCCATTCAATTCCATAGGAATCCCATTCATGAAACTCACCCACAAACTCGCATTGCTCCTGGGCGGCCTGGTTCTCGGCGCTGGCCCGGCCCTGGCCGGCGTACCAGCCGACCCGGAGTTCGCCGCCCTGTCCGCCCGGGTCACCAACTGGGCCACCGGCAACCTGGCCATCACCATCTCCATCGGCGCGCTGATCATCGGCGCCGTGGTGGGTCTGGCCCGGGTAACCGCCATGCCGGCGCTGACCTCCATCGTGTTCGCCATCCTGTTCTCCCTGGGGGCGGGCCTCATCACCGGCATCATCGGCGCCGTGATTTAAGGCTGGCGAAGGCCATGGGCGACACCCGCATCCCCACCCGCCTGGACGAACCGGCCCGCATCCTCATGTGGGACGCGAGCCAGGTGGGATTGCTCGTGGCCTTCGTTTTTCTCGGGATCCTGCTGAAGGACCCCATCACCTGGATCGCCGCCGGCCTGGTGGTAGCTCACGTCCTGGGCAAGTTCACGGGAGGGCGGCACCGGCGGTTCCTGCTGCACTGGGTCTATTGGCATCTGCCCTTCGGCTCGGGGTTCACCCGCACACCACCGTCCCACCTGCGGGAGTTCATCGGATGAACCCGCTCAAGATAAGCGCCGACCTGGAAGCCCGCACCGGCATCAGCCGCACCGTCCAGGCCCTGCTGGCGGTGCTGTCGGCCACCACCCTGCTGCTGGCCCTGCACGTCTTCCTGCATCAGGACCGTGACCGGGTCACCTTCCTACCGCCCCAGATCGAACGTGGCTTCTGGGTGGAAGCCGACCGGGTGTCCCGCGACTACCTGGATCAGATGGCCCTGTTCGTCCTGCAACTGGCCTACAACGTCACGCCGTCTTCCGTCGATTTCCAGAACGCGGCCCTGCTCAAGTACGCCGCGCCCGAGGCCCATGGTGCCCTGGAGAAGGCTGGGCGCCTGGCAGCCGAACGGGTGAAGCGCGATCAGGTCGCCACCCTGTTTTCCCCGAGAAGCGTCCTGCACGACAAGTCCGACGAGTTGCGTCTGGCGGTGCAGGGTGAACTCACCACCTATGTGACCGACAAGGCCTCACCGCCTCGTGCCCTTACCGTGCTGGTGGCCTTCCGTTACGACGGCGGGCGCACCGTCGTCACCACCCTCAAGGAGACCTCGCAAGATGATCCCTTCGGCCAAGCTGTTGATCGTTGGGCCGCGGCTGCTGGCCGCTAGCCTCCTCCTGCTCGGCGGCCTGACGCCGCCGGCCTGGGCACTTCAGGTCCTGCCGGTGCGCGACGGCGAGACCGCCTTCGCCCGCATCGCGGCCGACGACCTGACCCGCATCGCGCTGTCCGACGGGCGCATCCAGTCCTGGCATGCTCTCAAGGGGCGGCTCGCCATTGAGAAGAATCCCCGCACCGGCCAGATCTACGTGCGGCCCCTGGACCGGGGCGAGCCGGCTTCCCTGTTCCTGACCGCCGAATCCGGCGCCACCTATGCGCTCACCCTGCAGCCGATGGATGCCCCCGCCGAGAGCCTGATCCTGAAGGACCCGGAGCGACGGGCGGCGAAGCCCTCCATGGCCGAGCGGGCCGACTCCCGGCAGCGCATGGTCAAGGAACTGGCCCTGATGATGGCCGCGGACCGCCTGCCGCCGGACATGGAGATGCGGGAGCGGGGCAAAACCCTGCGCTTGTGGCAGGGCAGCCGCTTCGTGCATCAGCGCTCCTGGCTGGGCACGGCGGTGGTGGCCGACCTTTTCCAGCTCACCAACACCGGCATCGCCGAACTGCGGGTGGCCGAACCGGAGCTGTTCCGCCCCGGGGTGCTGGCCGTGGGGGTGGAGAACCATGCCCTGAATCCCGGGGAGACCACCCGCGTATTCGTGATCCGCCAGCGGGAGGGCGACGAATGATCCTCGGTGGCAAGAACGGCCCAGGTGGCAGGGGTGCCAGGCCCATGCTCTCCGCCGCCGCTACGGCCATCCGGCGCCGGCAGGCCCTGATCGCGGGCGGGGTGTTGATCGTGGTGGGCCTGGGACTCATCGGCCTGGTGGCCTTCATGCGCGCCGGCAAGTCCCAGACCGGCGCCGGTCTGCCGGAGAAACCCGTTCCCCTGGCGGTGGCCCCGGCCGGCGCCGGGGTGGATCCCAGGGACGCCTGGCGTGGCCAGGAAGGCACCCGCATCGACCGCCTGGAGCGCTCGGTCTCGGAGCTAAACGACCTGATGAAGCGCCAGGAGGCTGAGAGGAGTGCCTCTACCCGCTTGTCAGGTTTTCCACCGGGGCTGCCATCGGGGTTGCCTTCTCTGCCGCCACCTCCGCCCCTGGCCCCCACCCGGCCGGCCTCGGTGGTGACCCTGCCGCCCAACACCTCGGTGCCGGGCCAGCCGCCCCCCGTGGGAGTTCCCCCCGCCATGCCGGAGCGGGGCATCGAATCCGGTGAGATGGGGACTGCGCCGGATGCCCGCCTGCCATCTGCACCGGATTCCGGCAAGGAGAAGCCGGCCGCCAAGACCCCGGGTACCTACCTGCCCTCCGGCTCCTTCGTCCGGGCGGTGCTGCTGGCGGGGCTCAACGCCCCCACCGGCGGACAGGCCCAGAGCAACCCCCATCCCGTCCTGCTGCGCCTGGTGGACCATGCCCAGCTGCCCAACCGGTTCCGGCTCAAGGCGAAGGACTGCCTCATCGTCGGCTCCGGCTATGGCGACCTCTCCTCCGAGCGGGCCTACATCCGCACCGAGTCCCTGTCCTGCGTCTCGCCCCGGGGCGAGTCCCTGGACCTGCCCATCAAGGGCTACGTGGCCGGCGAGGACGGCAAGGCCGGGGTGATGGGCCGGCTCATCACCAAGCAGGGCCAGGTGCTGGCCAACGCCCTCATCGCCGGCATCGGTTCCGGCCTGGGCCAGGCCTTCCAGCAGAGCGCCACCACCACTTCCACCTCGCCCCTGGGTTCCACGTCCACCGTCAAGCAAGGCGAGGAGTTCAAGGCCGGCATCTCCTCCGGGGTGGGCAAGGCCATGGACCGCTTGGCCCAGTACTACATCTCCCTGGCCGAGAAGCTCTACCCGGTGGTGGAGGTGGATGCCGGAAGGCTGGTGGACGTGGTCATCACCAAGGGCGCCATGCTGCCCATGGGCGAGGCCTCGGCAGGCGACATCATCGAATCCGGCAAACGCTACGGAGCGCGCTAACCCATGAGAATCCCAACCCTGACACTCCTTGCCTGCCTCGCCCTGGCCAACCCAGCCCGGGCCGCCGATCCGGACCTGACTGCCCGCATCGAGGCCGCCCTCAAGGCCGCGTATCCCGCCACAAGCTTCCGGGATATCCGACCAACCCCGCTACCCGGCATCTACGAAGTCACCATGGGCCGCAACCTGGCCTATGTGGGGGGCGACGCGCGCTACTTTCTGTTCGGCCACCTCTATGACATGCGGGAGCAACGGGATCTGACGGCGGACAGTCTGGAGGCGGCCCGGCGCATCGACTTCGCCAGCCTCCCCCTGGCGGACGCCATCACCACGGTGCGCGGCAAAGGCACCCGAGTGCTGGCCGTGTTCTCGGACCCGGACTGCCCCTACTGCCGCAAGCTGGAGCAGGAGCTGGCCAAACTGGACGACGTCACCGTACACACATTTCTCTATCCCCTGGCGGAACTCCATCCCGAGGCGCGCCAGCGCGCCATTGCCGTCTGGTGCGCACCGGACCGGGCTGCCGCCTGGCAGGTCCTGATGGTAAACGGCAAGGCACCGCCTGCCGCCGAATGTGCACATCCCATCGACCGGAACATCGCGCTAGCCCGCAATCTGGGCGTGGAGGGCACGCCCGCCTTGTTCGATGTCCGGGGCCGGCATCTGGCGGGGGCGGCCCCGGCACAGCGCATCGAGGCCTTCCTGGCGGAGGGGGACCGGAAACCGGCCGCCGAGGGGATGCAGCCATGAGACGGGCTGTCCTGATGCTGCTCCCCGCCCTGACGGCCTGCGCCAACATGGCCGGCCTGGACGGCAAGAGCGAATTTGCCTGCCGGGCGCCGGATGGCGTGGTTTGCACCTCCGTGTCAGGCGTGTATGCCAATACCGTTGCGGGAACGCTGCCGGCCAAGCAGATGGGAAGCGTCCCCCACGGCGCGGCGCCCGAATCGGCCACCGAGATCCACCCGAAGGGCCAGGCTGATGCCCCCAGGCCCTACGGTGCAGCGCCTCCCAGCAGTTCTACGCCGGCCGCCGGTACGCCCCTGCTGTCTCCACCCCGGGTACTGCGCCTCTGGTTCGCCCCCTGGGTGGACGAGGACGGGGACCTGCATGACCAGTCCTACCTGTACGTCATGTGGCACCGGGGCGAGTGGCAGCTCGGCCATACCGAAGCCGACATCCGGCGGCAATTCGGGCCGATTACACCCATAGGCGCGGCCCCCGTGACCGCACCGGCCGGCGTCCGGATTCCCGACCCCGCGACACAGCGCGAAGCCTCCCGCCAGGACGCCCGCGAAACGGTGCTGGATGCGGCACGGCCATCCCGTCAGGCAGAGGACGATGAGCGCTGACGCCTTGGCCTTCCTGCGCAATCTCCGGCGGCCGGCGCGGACCGACTTCACCGATTCGACCTACCTGCCCTCGACCCTGACAGAGCCCTCGCCCATGCCCGTCTTCGACCGGCTGGCCGACTGGCTGCCCTATTCCGGCTGGCTGCCGGAAGAACGGCTGTTCCTGCTGGAGCGTCCGCCGGGGGCGCGTCGCAACGGCCAGGACCCGGTGGAGGCGGTGGGCTTCGTGCTCGCCCTGCATCCCCAGACCGGCGCCGACGGGCGCATGGCCTCGGTGCTGAAGTCGATCTTCAACGGCCTGCCCACCGGGGCCAGCCTGCAATTCCACCTCTTCGGCACGCCTGATATCCACGACTTCCTCGACCGCTACCGGGGACTGCGCACGGTCGGTGGGCTCCACACCGAGGCCGCCCGGCGCCGGGCCGACCATCTGGCACGGGCGGCGATCCATTCGCCTTTCCCGGCCCTGCCCTGGATGCCGCGCCACTTCCTGGCCGCCCTGTCGGTGACCCTGCCCGCCGAGGGCATGGCCGACCGGGAGGCCTTGGAAAGCGCCTTAACCCTGCGCGAGGCCCTGGCCACGGTCCTGAAGGGCACCTATCTGTATGCGGGCGAGTGGGGGCCGGACGAGCTGATCCACTGGTGCGTCCAGGTGTTGAACGCCAACCGGCTCCTGAAGGGCGAGGCCCAGCGCCTTACCTACGACGACGGACGCCTGATCCGAGACCAGATCCTGGCCCTGGACACCCTCACCCGGGTCACCCGGGACGGGCTGGTGGTGGGCAGCCCCGCCGACAGCGCCGAGGCGGTGGTGCGCTGCCTGTCGGTGCGCAACTATCCCAAGGCCATGGAGCTGGCCACCATGGGGGGACTGATCGGCGACTTCATCCAGGGCGCCCAGGCCTATTCCTGCCCCTTCCTCATCACCCTGGGGATCCGCATTCCAGACTTCGAGTCCACCCGTTCCTTCGCCACCCTGAAGTCGGCCCGGGCCACCCAGGCGGCTCAGAGCAAGCTGGCCGCCTTCATGCCCGACTGGCAGGAACAGAAGCTGGACTGGGACACGGCCATGGCAGCCTATTCCGAGGCCGGCTCCCTGGTGTACCTGTATCACCAGCTGACCCTTTTCTCCCTGCCCACTCACGCCGCCAGGGACGAGCTGGCCGCCCGGGGGGTGTGGCGCGGCCTGGGCTTCGACCTGCAATCCGACACCTACCTCAACCTGCAAAGCCTGATGCTGGGCCTGCCCATGGCCTACACGGCCTCGTTCCAGCGGGAGGCGAAACGCGCGGGGCGGGAGAGCCTGAAGACCTCCGCCAACGCCATCCACCTCGCCCCGATCATCGGCGAATGGGCGGGTCTGGGGGAGCCGGTGATCGCCCTCTTCGGCCGGCGCGGCCAGGCCCTGGGGGTGGACCTGTTCGCCAACCCCTCCGGCAATTTCAACGCCTGCGTGGTGGGCACCTCGGGCTCGGGCAAGTCGGTGTTCATGAACGAACTGGCCCTGGGCTACCTGGGCACCGGCGCCCGGGTCTGGGTCATCGACGCCGGACGATCCTACGAGAACCTGTGCCGGCGCCTGGGCGGGCAGTACCTGGAATTCACCCCACAGTCCGACCTGTCCCTGAATCCCTTCTCCCTGGTCACGGACCTGGACGAGGACATGGAGATGTTGAAGCCCGTCATCGCCCAGATGATCTCCCCCCAGGAGCCCCTGCCCCAGTACGAGATGTCCCAGCTGGACATCGCCCTGCGTCAGGTCTGGTACCAGGCGCAAAGCCAGTCCCGGCTGCCCACCCTGACGGAGCTGGCCGAACACCTGAAGACCGCCTGCAAGGACGACGAGGGCAAGTGCGACGTACGGGTACGCAACATGGGTATCCAGCTCTTCCCCTACACCCAGGACGGCGCCCATGGCCGCTGGTTCGAGGGGCCGGCCAACATGCGCTTCGACGCTGACCTGGTGGTGCTGGAGCTGGACGAGCTGGAGGCGAAGAAGGATCTGCAAGGCGTGATCCTCCTGCTGCTCATGTACCTCATCACCAACGAGATCACCCTCAACCGGGCCGACGGGCGCAGGAAACTGGTGATCATCGACGAGGCCTGGAGCCTGATGATGGGCACCAGCGGCGGCTTCATCGAGGCGGGCTATCGGCGGGCGCGCAAGTACAACGGCGCCTTCGTCACCGGCACCCAGGGGGTGGACGACTACTACCGCAACGAGGCGGCCACGGCGGCGCTGAACAACGCCGACTGGATGTTCATGCTGCGCCAGAAGCCGGAATCCCTCCTGGCCCTGGAGAAGAACAACCGCCTGGCGGTGAGCGCGGGCCTGCGCAACCTGCTGGAGACCCTGCACACCGAGGCGGGGGCCTATTCCGAGGTCTTCGTGCACAGCCCGGTGGGCCACGGCATCGGCCGCCTGGTGCTGGACCCCTATTCCCTGCTGCTGGCCTCCACCCGGGCCGAGGATTTCAACGCCATCCGGGAGAAGACCGGCGCCGGACTGAGCGTGGACGCGGCCATCCGCGCGGTGCTGAAGGAACGGGGGCTGGCCCATGGCTGATGACAAGGCGATGGTCCAGGAAACCGAAACGGATGGGCCTCCGTCCGGAGACGGGAATCCGGGCATCGGTTGGGGACTGGCCGCGACCCTTTCATTCACCGTCAGCGCCGCGCTCATCGCCGGCTATCACTTCCTCCTACCGCCCCCGGCGCCCCGCTTCGGCCGGGTAGACCTGGCGAGCGTGGTGGCGGACACCCAGCGCGGTTTCGCCGACCGGGTGGCCAAGGGGGAAACCCAGGCCGCTCTGGACGAGGCCGCCCGCGCCGGCCAGGGGCTGAACCGGGCAGTACAACGCCTGGCCCGGGAATGCGCTTGCGTCATCCTGGTGGCCGACGCCGTGGTGGCCGGCGCCGAGGATCTGACACCCCGACTCAGGGAGCTCGTGCATGCCACGGATTGAACGCCTGATCCTCGCTCTGCGGCCCAGGGTGGGCCTGAAGGCGTATGCCGGCCTGGTCTGGACCGCGATCCGGCGCCATCCCCTGGCCTGGGCCACCTTCGTCCTCGTCGCCTGCGCCGGCTTCGTCTTCAGTCACTACTACTGGCTGCGCTTCACCCTCACCGAGAGCATGCCCTGGCATCTGGTACTGGTGGAGAAGGCCCCGCCCGCACCGGGCAGCCTGAAACGGGGTGATCTGGTGGCCTGGCGTTGGCAGGGTGGGCTCATCTACCCTGAGGGGGCGGTGTTCCTGAAGGTGGTGAAGGGCCTGCCGGGGGACCGGGTGAGCGTCGTTGGCCGGGACTTCTTCGTCCATGGCGAGTATGTGGGCCGGGCCAAGCCCGTGTCCCGGCTGGGGCAGGTGCTGGTGGCCAACCAGCCCGGCGTGGTGCCGGCGGGACACTACTACCTGTACGCCCCCCATCGGGACTCCCTGGACTCCCGTTACGCGGCCACGGGCTACGTGGCCCATGAACGCATCCTGGGCAGGGCCTATGGCCTCTTCTGAGCAACGGTTTCCGATCCGGACAGTGGCATTGAGCCTGCTGCTCACCGCGCCAGCTCACGCCCTGGACCTGGGCCGGGTGGGGCCGGTCTGGCCGGTGGCCGAGCCGGACCTGTTGGCCCTGATCCAGTCCCGGCTGGAGGAGAAGCAGAGAAGCGGCGAACTGGCCCGCATCCAGGCCGAATTCGAAGCCCGTTCACGCCGGACCCTGGAATCGCCGGCACCGGTGGCGGGACTTGCCCGCACCCAAACGCCGCGCAGTTTCCTGTTCGACCCCACGGTCAGCGCGCCGGATACGGTTCGGGATCCGGAGGGCAAGGTCCTGGTGGCGGCCGGCACCCGGGTCAATCCCCTGGACTACGTTGGGCTGTCCCAGCCCCTCATCTTCTTCGACGCGCGCGACCGGGACCAGGTCAAGACCGCCCTGGCCCTGCGCCAGCGCCACCGGGGCCGGGCGCACCTGATCCTCACCGGCGGCAGCTTCATCGACTTCATGCGGCGCCACGACCTGCGCGTGTATTACGACCAGCAGGGCCTGCTGGTGCGCCGTCTGGGCATCCGCCAGGTACCGGCCCTGGTCACCCAGGAGGGCCGGATGTTGCGCATCGACGAGCTGAAGGTGGGCTCGTGATGGCCAGGCTTGGGTGGCTTCGCCCGATGACCGGTCTGTTGGCGGCCTGCATGCTGGTCCTGCCCGCCTCGGCCGGCCCCACCTGTCCGGGCAAGTTTCCCAACCCCATCACGGACATCTGCTGGTCCTGCATGCTGCCCCTGACCCTGGGTGGCGCCACGCTGTTCTCCATGGACCAGGAAGACAATGGCGGCAACCCGGGGGACGCCATCTGCGGCTGCGCCAACCCGCCCCGCATCGGCATCTCCATCGGTTTCTGGGAGCCGGTGCGCATCGCCGAGGTGGTGCGCCATCCCTACTGCTTCCCCACCCTGGGCGGCCTGTCCCTGGACCTGGGCATCCACGCCCCCGCCCATGGGCGGGGCAAGGGCACCCACGACTCGCACGGCTCCAGCTTCTACCAGGCCCATTGGTACACCTTCCCGGTGCTCTACCTGCTGGAGGTGCTGCTGGAATCCGACTGCCTGGAGCCGGGCGGCTTCGACATCGCCTACATCACCGAGGTGGATCCGCTCTGGAACGAGTCGGAACTCACCTTCATCCTCAACCCGGACGTGGCCCTGTTCGCCAATCCCGCCGCCCAGGCGGTGTGTGCCGCTGACTGCGTGGCGGCCACGGCGGGCTTTCCCCTGTCGGAGCTCTACTGGTGCGCGGGCTGCCAGGGCTCCATGTACCCCCTCAACGGCAACGTAGCGGCCCACATCGGCGGCGTGCAGGCCTCTACCCTCATCGCCCAGCGCATGACCGCCAAGATGCACCGGGAGTTGCTGGTTTGGGGCGCTTCGGGCAACCGGGGCCAGTGCGGCTACTACCCCCAGCCGCTCATGGACAAGCGCAACTACAAGATGGCCATGCTCCATCCCGTGCCCCAGACCGGGAAGATAGACGGCAGGTGCTGCCAGCCCTACGGGCGGACCACGGCGATCTGGGGGGCGGGGAAGGAGTTTCCCTACCGGGGCGAGGACTTCGCCTATCTGATTTACCGAAAGAGGAACTGCTGTGCGTCGGTGTTCTCTCCTGCCAGCCTGGCTCCTTAGCCTGGCCGCCTGGGGGGCGCCCCCAGTCTTGCCGGACGAGGCGGCGCTCCGGGCCGAGATGGCCCGTCAGAAGGCGCGCGGCGAGCTGCTCATGCGCCGGGCCGAGGAGAGCTTCCAAGCCGACCCGGGTCGGCCGGTGCAGTCCGCACCGCAGGTGGTGATGCCCACCGCGGGGGCCGATCCCCTGGCGGTGGCGGAGCGCTACCGGCAGGCGCAAGGCACAAGGGGCAAGGCGGAGACGGGGCCGGACCTGCTGGTCTTCGTCTCCTTCGCCATGCCTCGGGCCAGCCTGGAACGCCTGGCAGCGGACGCGGCCAGGGCGGATGCGGTGCTGGTCTTCCGCGGACCGAAGGACGGCTCGCTCAGGAAGACCCTGCAGGCCTTCGAACCCCTGGCCCGGCGGGGCGCCAAGGCCATCCTCCACCCCGAGGCCTTCAGCCGCCACCGGGTGGAGGCGGTGCCGGTGTACCTGCTGGGCCAGGCCGGCGGCTGCGATGACGCCACATCCTGCACGGACGGCCTGCGCGTCACCGGCGACGCGGGGCTGGATTTCGTCCTGGAACGCATGGCCAGGACGGACCATCCCCTGGCGGGAGCGGCGGAGGCACGCCTGGCTCGGTTGAGGAGGAAGCCATGAGGGCAGGATTTCTTCTCTGGGCCCTGCTGCTCACCGTCCCTCACGCCTGGGCGGACATGACCCCCGCCCAGGCCTTCGACGCGGGCAAGGCCTTCGGCCAGTCGCCCCAGGGTGCCGCTGCGGTAAAGGGGGCCATCAGCGGCGCCAATGCGGCGGCCGATGTTCCCCATCACGACACCGTCAACGCCAATTCCACCTATTACAGCGGTGGCGACGGCGATCCCCGCACGCCCGGCGGTAACCGGGTCACGGAATGCGCGACCGCCATCTACGCCGATCCGAAACAGCAGGCGGAGTGCGATGCCATCAACGACCTGGCCAACAACCGGGCGGCCCGTCCACCCCTGGCCATCGTTCCCGCCGATCCCATCCTGGTACAGGGCGCGGCGGTGAAAGCGGACCCCACCAGTGTGGCTGGGGCCTTCGGCGGCGCCTACGGGGCATGCAAAACCACCACCATCACCCGACCCGCCACCTACGAGGAGGAGATATGCAATGAGTTCAAGACCCTGGGTGAGGAAGTCTGCCAGAAAGTGCTCACGGTTTCGGTGACCGAGTCATCCAGTTGCGTAACCGGTACTGACGTGGCGACCTATATGCCAGGGATCGGATATTGCTCAAAAGCAAGCGGCCCGGACTGGTGGTATGGGCCGGGGGCTTTGAAGATCAGGTGTGACTCATTCGACCAGTCAAAGCTCTATATCGCAGCGGAGACTCTGGTCAGAGAGGGCTCGTATGGAGCCTCGGGTTGTGGACCCGGGATCAGACCCAAGCTCAATTTGCTGCCCTACCGAGCCGTCAGCGCCTATCGCGCCAATTGGGAGGAGATCTACGGCGACTACGGCGCCGGTGTCTGGAACCATCTCTATATCCGGGGAGGCTGCCAGTCCGGCCAAATCAACTGCACCCTGGAAGTCGTGGCCTCCACCAAGAAATTGGCCACCATCTCGACCTGTCCGTCTGGCCAGATCACCCGCCGGGATGCCGAGGCTTATGGCTGTACGCTTTTCCAGGATGGTTGCTACACGATTCCCTATTGGTGGTCCTGTCCCACATATGTCGGACCTGCCACCACCACCCAGATGCTTTGCGACGATGGAGGTTGGTCGGACAACGGCCCCGTGGGCTGGCTGAACTGTGAGGCCATCGTCCCCAGCGCCACGCTGAAATTCCAACGGCAGCACACCACCTATGCCACGACCGATGCCTGGTCCGATGGCTGTGTCACGCTGGAGGCAAGGACGAAATGAGCCGGATCGGGGTCATGCTCAGGTTCGTGCTGATGTTCTTGCTGCCGGTTTGCCTTACCGTCACGGCTCAGGCCAGCGAGTGTGAACGGCTCTCCGAAGTTTGTCTGGATGGGCCATCCACCAAGACCATCTCAGGCTATCCGGTCCATCGGGACTGCTGGAAATACGAGGCCCGTTACACCTGCCTGTCCGGCGCCCTGGATACCAGCGAATGCGATGAACTGCGCGACCGGGGCTGCGGGCAGATTTCCTCGACGTGTGTCACGAATTCGGACACCGGCTGCTCCTACTACGAGAACCGCTTCCAGTGCGTGGTGACCCCGGCCGAGACCTCGACCGTGGCCGATTGCGGCACCCAGACTTTCTGCCTGGACGGCAACTGTTTCGAAGCTGGCCATGCCAACGATGCCGACTTCGCCCGGGTGGTGACCGCCATGGAGGCCCTGCGCGAAGCCGGGATGTATCTCGACGAGGACGCCCTCACCCTGTTCAACGGCCGCGCCGGGAAGTGTTCCCACAAGCTGTTCGGCCTGGTGAACTGCTGCAAGGCCAAATCCGGCGGCGCCCCGACGAACGCCCAGGCTTTCAAGGCGGTTACCGAGGCAGCCGGCATGGGCTATGACTACGCCCGTTCCACTTACATGTATGACGCCCTGTTCAACAGCGACGCGGCGGACTGGGTGATGAAGGGGCTCTATGGCGCCGACGCGGGCCTGTCGACCAATCCCAGTTTCAGTTACTACGGCTTCACCAGCACCTTCAATGCCGCCTCCCTGTCCTCCTCGGCAATCACCCTGCTCGATACCGGCGACTTCGTGGTGGCCTTCGACCCGGTGAGTTTCGCCGTGGGCATCGCCATCCAGTTCGTCCTGGATGCTCTGCTCTCATGTGACGAGTCCGACCAGATGGTGGCCATGCGCAAGAGCAACCGGCTGTGCCACTACCTGGGCAGTTATTGCTCCAGCAAATTCCTGGGGGCTTGTGTGACCAAGAAGGAAAGCTACTGCTGTTTCAATTCCCGGCTGGCCAAGATCATCAATGAACAGGGCCGCGGCCAGATCGGCAAGAGCTGGGGCAGCGCCAAGTCGCCCGATTGCTCGGGCTTCACCCCGGAGCAGTTGCAGTCGCTGGATTTCGGCCAGATGGACCTGACCGAGTTCTATGCCGAGATCCAGGCCACGTCCCTGGACACCTCGGCCATCAGTACCGCGATCCAGAACCGGATCGTCAGCGATCCCACCCGGGGCTACTACCCGGCCAAGCCATGAAGCGGGCCGTCTTCATCCTGTTCCTGTTCGGGCCGGCATGGGCGGCCTCCCAGGACATGAAGCTGTCGGGCGAGCTGGCCCCACTCATGGAGCGGGCGCGAATCGAGGGCACGGCCTCGACGGTCCTGGTAGGCGAGGTAGCCGCGCGAATGCGGGAGCAGGGGATCGAGCAGCCGGTGCGGGTGTCGGTGCAACGGCTCCATTGGCTGAAGGACCCGGGTTGCGCCCGGCTGAAGGTGAGCTTCGACCAGCACCAGGTGATTCCACCCCATGAAACCATCCCCAGGGACCGGCATGCGGAGTTCACCCTCAACTGGTGCGAGGGGGGACGGCCGCCCGCTTCCAGCGAGGGCGCCCGACCGGCTCAGCCGGAGGGACGGCCATGACCGCTGCCGGGATTCGATGGGGTCTCGTGGCGCTGCTGGGGATGTTGACCATGGCTGCCCGGGCGGATGAAGGGGGTCTCCCCGACCACTGGTGGGAACGCTCCATCTGGGGGGATCCTGACCGTACCTACCAATGGTATCCCCCGGATACACCCCCTAAGCCTGAGAGCTATCAGTCAACGGACAAGCCGAAGCCGCGCGATATCCGGGCGCTGAAGACCGTCCGGGCGATCCGTGAAGAACTGGACCGACTCAAGGACGTGGCGGTGATGACCCCCACGCCCGAGAACGTGCACCGTTTCCTTGACGCCCAGCAGTTCGTCATGGAGAAGGGGGCCGTGTTCGCCGACGTGGCCCGGCGGGTGGTCTGGGCCAGTCCCGACCTGGACTACAGCCTACGCCGGCCCACCCACAATGCCGCCATCCAGACCTGGAAGGCTCAACGTCAATCCGACGAGGGAACGGCGGTAGCTGAGGCCATGCGCAGCCATGGACTCTATTTCTTCCTGCGCGGCGACTGTCCCTACTGCCACCAGCTGGCGCCGGTGCTCAAGTACCTGGAATCGGCCTATGGGGTGGAGGTTTTCCCGATCAGCCTGGATGGGGGCATGCTGCCCGGCTATCCCACGCCCCGGCCGGACAACGGCATTGCCCGGCTGCTGGGGGTTTCCACCGTGCCCGCCCTGTATCTGATGCCCCGTGACGCCGCAGGCGGAGAGGTCCCCATCCCCCTGGGCCAGGGCATGCTCTCGGCCGACGAGATCGTCCAGCGCATTTACGTGCTGACCCGCACCCGGCCGGGGGACAGTTTTTGAGGAGTACGCCATGACCCGTCTTCCCATCCCGCGACTGAACCGGATCACCGTCGTCTGCCTTCTGACCTTCGGGCTGGCCGCCCCCGCCGCCACGGGCGGCGGCCTGGAGGACTTCTACGACTCGGTCTCCGCGTACAACAACGTCACCGGTCCGGCGGCCTACGAGGGGCAGACCATGAACCTCTATACCGGCGGCAGCCTGTTCCTGCGCACCCCCAGCCGCAACTACCAGCTGCTCTCGGCGGCAGCCCCCAGCCTACGCGGCGGCTGCGGCGGCATCGACGCCTTCGCCGGGGCCTTCTCCTTCATCAACGTGGACCAGTTCGTGGCCATGCTGCGCAACATCGGCCAGAACGCCCTGGGACTGTTCTTCATGACCGCGCTGCAATCCATGGCGCCGGACATCATGGAGGCCATCAAGTACCTCAACAAGATCGCCCAGGACGTCAACGCCATGGGCATCAACTCCTGCGAGGCGGCCAAGGGCCTGATGGCCGCCAGCGGCGTGGAGAAGTGGATGGAGGCCAACAAGGTGAACACCGGCCTGGGCGCGGCCGCTGCCGGTCTCTACGACGACTGGTCCCAGGTGCGCACCAAGCTGTTCGGGGACAGCGGCCAGGTGGCCGCCAAAGCGGATGCCCTCAAGGCCACCGACCAGGAGCTGGCCCTGAAGTACATCGAGGGCAACTTGGTGTGGAAGGCCCTCAGCCGGGGCAGCCTGCCCGGCTACCTCAACGAGAAGGAGCGGCGCATGGTCATGTCCGCCCTGGGGGCGGTGGTGGTGCGGAAGCATGACGACGGCACCCCGGACCCAGGCTTCTACGAGCCGGTGATCAGCTTCAAGCGCCTGCTGGGCAACGTGGACGGCAGCGACGCCAACACCAAGCCACAAATCTTTACCTGCAACGATGGCACCGGCGCCGACGAGTGCACGGTGCTGGGCACGGAAGCCTTCGAGAGCGAACCTTTCTCCAAACTGGCCTATGACCACATGCTCGCCATCTACGAGAAGATCCGCGACCGGGGCCCGGCCCTGAATGCCGGCGAGATCGATTTCATCAACGCCACCAGCGTGCCGGTATACAAGATCCTGGCCAGCGCCGCCTCCCTGCCCACGGAATCCGTCGCTCACGAGCAGATCGTGAAGAACGCCGACGTGATCGGCGCGGAGCTGGCCGCCACCTTCATGCTCAAGGCCCTGGACGAGGTGGAGAAGGCCCTGGAAACCCGCTCCAAGGTGGCCACCGAGGCCGAGGCGAAGGAACTTCGGGTGCTGATCGACAAGGCCCGGGATTGGCGCCGCAACATCTACAGCGAGAAGGCGGTGCTCACGGCCAAGGCCGCCGGTATCTACAACCTGATGGCGGAGATCCAGTTCTTGGAGAAATCCCTCTTCGGCAATCTCTCCGACCGCGTGGCCGCCAATCTGCGCTTCGCCCATGCCCTGCGCAAGATGAAGTGAGGCACCGGGGATGTGGGAGATCTACGCCTATTGGAACGCCGAGCAGCTGGAGGCCATCTTCAACGGCGTGGCCGCCATCTCCGGCGCCGGCGCCTACGCCACCCTCACCTTCACCCTGGTCCTGCTGGGCTTCATCGTGGTCATGGGCACGGCCGTGGCCCGGCTGCGGGCCGAGGAACCCATGGTCTGGATCTTCTTCCTCACCTTCTTCTATGGGGTGCTGTTCCTGCCCAAGGACGACGTGGTCATCGTTGACCGCACGGCGGTGGCCGGCGTGCCCCGGGTGGTGGCCAACGTGCCCCTGGGCCTGGCCTTCTTCGCGCATGCCACCAGCAAGGTGGGGGACTGGCTCACCCGCAGTTTCGAGACGGTGTTCGCCCTGCCCCAGGAGGTGCGCTTCACCGGCAATGGCATGCTGTTCGGCAGCCGCATCATTCGTGGCGCCATGGCTTCGCATCTGCTGGACGTGGGCTTCAACAACGACCTGATGGAGTACGTGAAGACCTGCGTGGCTCCGGACCTGCTGACCGGATACAAGAGCCTGGAGGGCCTCATGAAGACGGAGGACATCTGGGGCGAGATGGGCGACACCAACCCCGCCCGGGCGGTGTGGATCGACGGGGGCACCCTGACCTGCCCGGACGGCTACACGAACCTCAACACCCGACTGCCCGCCGCCCTGCAGGCCGCCCACCTGAACATGGCGCGGCTGATCAACCCCGATGCGGCGACCACCGCCGCACCGGCCGTCCTCAATGGGCTCCTGGCCGCCCAGATCCCGGCAGCGGCCGACGTGCTGATGCGGGTGGCCACCGCCAACTCGGTGGACTTCGTGCGCCAGGCCATCATGGTCAACTTCTGGCGCGACGCCCCCGGTACCCTGGCCTCGGCGGTGGAGAACACCTCGGCCGCGCAGCTGGCCATCGCCCAGAGCCAGGCCCAGGCCTCGGCCAACTCGGCCTACCTGACCATGGCGGCGGTGGCCGAAGGCGCGCTGCCCAAGATTCGCAACGTGGTGCAGATCATCATCATCGCCATCTTTCCCATCGTGCTCATCCTGGTGCTGATGGCCGGCCACAAGGGCGGCATCGTGCTCAAGTCCTACGTCATGGCCATGGTGTGGATCGAGCTGTGGCCGGTGCTGTACGCAGTCACCTCGTACGTCGCCCACCTGGCCGCCGCACCGGGCGTCTCATCAGGATTGATCGGCGGCCTGGCCGGCGTGCCAGCGGGGCCGGGGCTGAGCCTGCTCAACAGCATCAACATCGAGGACACCCTGCTGCGCGACGAAGCGGTGGCCGGGATGTTCTCCCTGCTCATCCCGGTGATGGCTTACGCCATCCTCAAGGGCGGCGAGGTGGCCATGTCGGGCCTGGCCAGCCAGCTCATGGCACCAGCCACCAGCGCTGCCCAGAAGGCGGGTGGCGAGGCTGGACTGGGCAACCTGGCCATGGGCAACGTGCGCTACGATACCTTCTCCGCGCGCACCACCACGGCCAACAGCTGGAGCAGCCGGCCAAGCATCGACAGCGGCGCGGCAGGCGGCTACCGGCACACCGACCCCAGCCTTCGCGAGTCCACCAAGGCCACCGGGTCGGTGCGCCAGGACGCAGACACCCTGGCCGCCGGCATGCCGGTCGTGCAGGCCACCCCCACCAGCCTGGGAGGGGTGTTGTCCGCCAGCGCCGGCACCGGCTCCGCGAGTACCAGCCGCAGCGAACACGGCGCCACGGCCGGGCAGGTGTATGGCAGCAGCGTCACCAAGGCTGATGCGAGCCACTACAGCGAGTCGGACAGCGCACGCTTCATGCGCGAGCTGACCCAGGCGGTGAATCGGGATTGGCAGACCCGGTCCGGTTATGGCCAGACCTGGGGTGCCGGCAGCCAAGGCCAGGCCGGGGCGGAAATGAGGGCGGAAGAACTGACGCGGCAGGCGGAACGGGGACAGGTGACCAGCCGGGCCGGGTTCGATGCCCAGGCCGGTACCGTGGGCAGCCAAAGCCAGACCCACAACCCCAACCTGGTACCCAAGCCCGGCACTATCTTGCCAGCCCAGGGCGTGCCGGCCGGACTTCAGCCCGAACCAGTCACATCAGTGGGCACCCGAGGCGCCTTCGGGCCCAGGGCGGGGGTCGGCATCGAAGCGGCGGGCGTGGCGGAGCTGGCCTATACGGCGGCCACCGGAGCCAACAATCGATTTGGCCTCAATCGGGAGCAGGCGGCCGAGGTGTTGCGCCAGGCTTCCCGCTCGATTTCGGCCCAGACGGGTGACCGTGGCGTGAAAGCGGCGGCAGAGGATTTCACCGCCCGCCTGGACCGGGGTTTCACTGTGCAGGAGGCACGCAGCATGGAAGCGGGTTTGCGGGACGCGGCATCGGAGTCGCGGGAACGCTCTCTATCCACCCAGGACCAGTCCCGCCACGACCTTGACACATGGGTGCAAGCCTACGCGGCCGGCCAGGGCATCGGCCCTGCCGCCCTGGCAGATATCCGCCAGACCGATCCCGCCCGCTTCCGTGCCCTGGTGAACGAGGCCCATGCAGCCTGGACGGCAAGTGGGGAGGGTTCGGCCCACCTCACCCAGGACGGCACCATTGGCGCTCCGCGTGCGCCGGATGAAGTCTTCGGTCAGGGGGTCGGGGATCGCAATCGGTTGCTGACCGAGGGGTGGTCCGAACTGGATACCCGGCACGCCGCCCATGAGCAATATGTGCGGGGACGGCAACCGGCACCGCCCGGATCAGCTCCTGAGCTCAAACCCACTATCGCGCGGGTGAGCGCCGATGAACAGGCGGCCTTCAGGCAGTACCAGGCCAGCGAGGCGGGGCAGAAATACCAAGCCGGTGTCGCCATTCTGGCCAACCAGGCGGTGAAGGATGAACACGGCCCCCTGGCACCGTTGAGGACCGCCCTGGGTATCCTGGCCCCCAAGAGCCCGGAGGAAGTGATGGAACGCATCCATCATCTGTCGGCCGCCGATCCCACCGTCCGCGCCCAGATCGAGCACTTGGGGGCCACACAGCAGCCCAGCGAGCGTCAGATCAAGGGTGTGGCCGAATACATCGAGGCCCGGGCGGCAGCCACGGAACGGTAATCACCCTTCAGTGGCCATGCCGCCAGGCGTTGTTGACCGAGGTGGCATAGGTGGGATTCCAGTAGGGATCCTCCTCCTGGCCGGCTTCATCCCGTCCGCCGGGCCACCCATCAGCCGATACGGCATCGCTTTGCGCCGTAGCGTCTTGACCAGCCGCGCCCACCCGACCGACAGCACGCAGCCTGCCAGTGTCAGGACGGAGCCGGCGAACGAGCCAGCCCAGGACGAAGCCCCCGGCCACAAGCCAGACGAGTGCCGTCCACACCGCATCGGCAACGCCATCGATATAACCGTGAGGGCCTAGACCGTTCAGCACATAGAAGGCCACCAGGGCGATCCATGCCATGGCGACCAGGCTGGCCACGGTAATCGGTTTGAGAGTCATGATCTGAATTCCTTTTTCTACTGGCGCATGCGCTCGAAGATGGCGACACGGGCACCCGCACCCTCATCGCTGAATACCTGAATCAGCCGCCAGCCCTGTCCGTAGAACGCCTCCAGGGAATGCTGGCCATGCTTGCCGCAGTTCATCATGGTCTCGGTCAGTACAAGCGGCTTGTCCTTGGGCTGGCGCAGCATGTCCTGGAGGGAGAGCTTGCAAGCGGCGACCTCTGCAGTTGAATCACTCGCCAAGACCATTGACGTCAAACCAAAGTAGGTGATGATCAGCAACGCCCAGTACCGCTTCATATTCCTTCACTCCCTATATCTTTCAAGCCCGAAAATTCATCGCGATTGTCAGAAGTCTGCGTATGGGCTTGCAAGACCTTGCCGCTCCGCAAATCATGATTTCAATGTAGATGACCCGCCGCACCTCAGCTCTTCTTGAACATCAGGCTGCTTCCTCATCGGTAAAAAGCCCCCGCACCAATTAGCCCAAACCGATGAATATCTCCTGCGGTAACGCCCTTCCAGCGTGCCGGAGCAACGACCACAGAAAGGCGACCGCCGGATGTCCAGAGCGATCAAGGCTAGGTGCGGCGGCAGGCAGTTGCGTGCGGTAGCGATCTTCCAGGCCACGCTCTTCCAGCAATTCGGCAAGGACCGCGGCCTTCGGGGCGACGATGCCCTGCAAACCGGGTAGGGTCGCGGCGATCACCAGGCCAGCGGGGTCGTAATCGACGAAGGCCCACACCGGCCGATTCAGCGCTCTCATAAACTCTTTCGAGGCGTCAGCGCGGGCTTCGCCATTGCCACCTCGCCACAATACCAGGGGGTTACCGCCGGCAGCGCTGAAATCGAGACTAACCTCATGGATGCGGTCGAAACATTCCCAGTTTTCCACCAGCAAGATCGTGTCGTGACGGACCTCACCGGCAACTTCCAGGGCATCTGCTTCCAGGTGACAACGCGGCGGCAGCAAGATGGACTCGTGGCCGATTAGCAGTGGCCGGCCGGGCAGTGCCTTCAAGGCGACCCGATCCCGCCGCGCCAGACCACCGGCCCATTTCTCGTTGCGGCCGAGGGCCAGGCTTTCCGACCGCGTCAGTCCGTCCCAGGCATCCGGCGGTGTCTCCGGTGCGATGCCCTGAGCCAGCAGCAATTCCCGGATGCGGGCCTTGGCCGGTGCGTCGAAGCAGCAGGTAGCGCCCTTGGTCCAGCCAATGTGGTAGTCGTCGAGAAAGCCGCGCAGGGTTTTCGAGCCGGCAAAGCGCTCTTCCTGTGACTGCACGACGCGCAGCAGCACTTTGACCAGTTGTTTTTCCATGCGTCCTCTCAAGTCAATCGCCGGGCCGCCCCAAGATTGACTTGGCCCCCCCCGGGGGGAGGCTTGGGCGTTGTTTCTGAGCCGGGGACACCACTCTCCGCCCGCCGCGCCAGCACGTCGCGAACCACGATGTTGCCGGACAGGGGATGGTCCGGCATGGCCTCCACGCGCTCGAATAGGAATTTGTCGAGCCGGTGCCGCTCCATGGCGGCCTCGTACAGCACGCAATGCAGCCAGATGTCGGAGGGCAGATCGTCGAAGCCGGGTTCCGACATTTTCCAGGCCATCGCGGAGAGCGGCTCATCGCTGGCGGCAGCGGCAGACAGATAGCCGGCGAAAGCCTGTTGGTAAGGCTTTGGGGTGATGGCCACGCTGGTGGACGGTGCGGCGCCGTCTTCCGCCAACACGCCCAGTTTCGCTTCCCGCTTCACCACGATCCTGGCGGCGGGCAGGGAACGGGCGAGGTCAGCCAGCGCTTCACTGATGGCGGAATCCGACAGGTCCGGCCGGGCTTTCATCTTCACCGGCTTGGCGCGCAGCGCCCATGCGGGGGGCTCGGCCATCTCGTCCACATCCGGCGCCACATAGTCCGGATTGCGCTTGAGGAACTGGGCGAAGGCGCGCAATCGCCGAGCCGCCGGCTCCACCTGACGCAAGCGGTAAAGGTAAGACTTGAGGATGTCGGTGATGTCCAGCAGGGAAGCGCGCCATTCCGGCAAACGTCCCGCCAGTTGGGAACGGAAGGCCACGGCCAGGGACTCGCAACCTGGTCGATCTTCAAGGGACTCCGCCAGGTCTTCCATTTGCAAGTGGCGCAGGGCTTCGCTGATGCGTTCTGCCCGGCCGATGTAATACTCATTCTGGCGCTGTTTCTCCGCCAGGGTGCTGACGTTGGCGAAGCGGTTGTCCGCCAGCATGCGCAGGTATTGCAGGGCGTTGGAGATGCTGTCCGCCAGGTCGAAAACGGCGGCATTGAAGTTGTCCGCATAGCTGTCCGCGTCCTCCTGGCGACCCTCCAGGTGGGCCTTCTGGGCTTCGTCGATGAGGTAAGGCAGGCGCGCCGCCAACTCGGCGATATTGGCACCGACGACGGCATACATCCGCTCTTTCTGCAACACCTCGTCCAGGTGGCGGGCCAGAGAAGAAGCCAGACGGTAGCTGTCCTGGGTAAACGGCACCAGGGCGCGGTTCTGCTGAAGTTCATAGATCGCGCGGGCGTTGTCGTCCGATTTGCCAACGCTGCCCCGATGGTAGGCCTCGGCCAGCACTGCGCGCTGGCGGTGCAGTGTCTCCAGATATTTGATGACCAAATCGGATGACGTGCTCATAGCAGGCTACCGGTTTCCGGCGTCTCCTCCACATCTTCCTGCACCGACTCATGCACCATGAGGAAATCCACCACCTCCTGCAGATACTCGACCTTGCCGGTGACTGCGTAGATTTCACGTTCCGGGTTGGCCAGCACCAGATAGCCCTCGTCGCGCATTTTTTTCAACAAGCGTTCCAGGGCACTGCGCAGGGTGCCATCACTGCTGGCCTTGCCCAGGTTGACCAGGGTCTGGAGTTCATTGCGCAGGCTGGCATTCTCGTCGATGGCGGCGATAAGACGGTGCGTCTCGATGACGCTGCCGGGCGCGAGAAACTCCTCGCGTCCCAAGGCCTGCATGACATGGACGAAGAACCCCACCACCAGCCGCAGGTTGTGTTTGATCTCGACGTATTCCTCACGGATCCCCTTGCGCTGCTCCGGATCCAGACGGTTGAAGGCCACATACCATGCGCTGCCGTGCTTGGTGCTGACCAGCCGTCGGCCCAGTCTGTTCAGGAAAGCTTCCACTTCCTTGCGGTTGGCTTCGTCCTGGAGAAAGCGGTAGGCATCGGGCTGGCTGACGGCGCAGATGAACTGGCCGGAAAGCAGCAGGGTCATGGCCTGTTCAAACATGATCGTTCTCCTCCATCACCCGCACTTCCACCAGGCGGCGCCCTTCCTCGATGCTGAAGCGGTGTGGGAACAGGCGCAGCACGTCCACATCCGGGTCCGGGAAGGCGGACACCAGAGTGATGGCGTTGCGCTGCAAGGTTGCCAGCAGGGCCTCGATGTTGCCGATGTCCAGATCCTTCAATTCATCCAGCGCCCACACCACCTGCACCTGGGCATGGCGGCGGATGCGGTTAATGAAGGCGATGAAGATCACGCACAGGATCAAGTAGGAAAGTCCGTTGGAGGACACCCGCTCCAGGTCGGCAGCCTTGCGGAACACTCGGGTCTGGCCGTTTTCCACCACCTCGCCCTGGATTCGGATGAGGCTGGCCAGTTCCGCCCGGATACCTTCCCGCACTTCCCAATGCGACAACAGATCGCGCAGTGTGGCGGCGAATTCTGGCGGCGGTAGTTCATTGCCCTCTTGCCCCAGCCAAACCCGATGCGCCTCGGCCATGCCATCGATGGCCTGCCAGTATTCCAGTTCCCGGATCACCGAGACGATCTGCACCGTGACACGGGAAATGCTCTCGAAGGACAGGCTGTCATCCAGGCTTTGTTGCAGTTCCCGGCTGAACTGCTGCACCTTGCGGTGGAAGGTTTCCATATCCCGATGGAAGGCGACGATGGCGCCGGCAATCTGGTTCGCCTCCACTTGCAGGGTGCGGCGGTATTGGTCGTGGTCGTTGGCGAACCAGGACTTGAACGCGGCGATCCAGGTCCGCTCCGAGGCATCTGGCCCCAAAGCTTGGCGGTGGGCGTCGTAGAACTGTTCTGGCGGCGTGTCGCGGCGGGCGACAAAAACGCGCTTGATCTCGCCGATGTGCTTGCGGATGGTTTCCAACTCACTCTTCACTTCCCCCTGCCGCTCGTTGGTCTGTGACGCCAGGAGTTCCAGGGTCCAGGCCGGATCGAAGGCCAGGCCCAGCTCCTCCGCATCCGGCGGATAAGCGGCGACATGCGCCAGGCGTTGACGCACGGTGTCCAGCTCCCGCTCCAGGTGCTTGAACGCCTTGTCCAGAGCGGCCACTTCCGCCTGCACCCGTTGCCGAGCGGCCTCCCGTTCCGCCAACAGCTTGGCCAGCGCCGCCTTTTTGTCGGCCTCGGAACGTCGTGCGGCGACGGCTTCCTGAGCCCATCCTTCCCGGCGCGGCCATTCCTGTTTCAACCACAGTTGCCACTGGGCCACCGCTTCGCGCCAGGCCCTGACCTCCTGAAGCTCGCGTTCCAGGTCGCCGATCTCCTTCTCCAGGCGGCTCAGCGCTTCCGTATCCACCCCGGCCCCCCGCAGGGCTTGTTCCTTCTCCTGCTGCATCGTCCGCAACTGCGCTTCGTGGGCAGTCTTGCGTTCCGCCTGGGCGTGGTCATGCGCGTCCAGAAGCTGCTTGCGCTCGGCTTCCAATTCCGAACGCTCCGAGGTGTAGCGACGAACCCGTTCTCCCTCGTCGTCGCGCAGTCCCTGCTCCAGGGTCTGCAACTCACCGCGCAGGGTGGCGCTTTGTTTGCCCAAATCCGCCAGCGTGGCCTGAGCTTCAGCGGCCGCCTCCTTGCGGCTCTTTTCCACCTGTTTGCCGGCAGCCTGTTCTTCTTCCTGGGCGCTCTGGCGGTGGCTGACCTGTCGTTGTACTTCCGCTTCCTGCAAAGCGAGTGCTTGCTGCGCCGCCTCCCGCAGCTGGTTGCGTTTGTCCAGTTCGTTACCGGCTTCAACGATGGCCGCATCGGCACCGTGCAGTCGCGCCTCGACCTCCGCCGCCTCGCGCTGCAAGCCTTGTTCATCGGCGGCCAGATGGGCATCCAGGCGTTCCAGGTCCAGACCGATCCCATAGAGGCTGGGCAAGGCGTCCAGCAACTCGGGTTCCAGATCCTCCCGCACCAGAATGTCTTCCCGCACCACCTTGGCGATGTCGAACACCCAGTCCGGACGCTGGCTGCGCAGAAAATAGAGCAGGCTGTCCGGCCCCGGCGTTTGTTGCAGGCGCAACGCCTGCAAGCGGTCCACCTGCTTCTGATGCTGGCCGCGCAACTGGCCCAGCCGCGTCTCCTGTTCCTCGAAAGCCAGGCGCGCATCGTTGCGCAGTTTTTCCAGCCGGTGTCGTTCTGCCCGGGCTTCTTCCAGCGCCTTCACCGCGTGGGCAACAGCATCGCGCTTAGCCTGGTGGGCAGCCAGAATGTCCGTTGCCGCCTGGGGATTGCGGGCTTTCTCTTTCCAGCCGCCCTCTTCGCCCAGTACGGCCCGCAACCGCTGATCCACCTGCTCGCGGGCTAGGCGGTGGGCTTCCCGCAGGGCCGCCAGAGCCTGATCCTTGGCCTGTTCCAGGTCGCGGAAACGCGGGCTGAAGCCCTGTTCCAGAACCGTGCGTTCCCGCTGCGCCCGCTCCCATTCCTCGTTGAAGCGTTTCCGTTGTTCCAGCAGGAGTCCGTCGTAACGAATCGAAATGTCCTGTTGCTTCCCGAGCAGGGCCTGCTTGCGCTGATTCCGTTGTTCCAACTCCTCGCGCAGGCGCGGCTCGTCGGCGACCCGCTTCGCCTTGGCGGGCAGGTCGCGCTTTACATATTCGCGATCCTGGTCTTGCAACGCGACAACGCGCCCCTCCCGGTCTTCCGCTTCGCGCCGGGCGGTATCCCGCTCACCCTCTAGCTGTTCGATCTGGCGCCTGGCAACCGCTTCGGCCGCGTCCGCTTCCTGGGACAGACGTTCCCGATTCTCACGATTTCGCCGGCCCGCCTCTTCCAGATGGTCATGCAGGCGACGCAGGCGGGCATGCAGCCGCCCCAGTTCCGCCTCGCTGGCCAGTAGCCGCAATTCCGACGCCAGCACGTCTTCCATGCGTGCCGCTTCCTGCATCACCTCCCGGTAGGCCTCGTAATGTTCCGGCCAGGACTCGATCTTCTTTCGCTCGGTGGATAGCGCGATCTGGCCCGGCCCTTCGGCGATGCAGGACACCACCATGCGCTGCAAATCCTCGAAGTTCGTCTTGCGCAGAAACATGCCGCTGACGATCTTCTCCATATGGGTCAGGTGGTGACCGCTCCCGACGAAGGCGAAATCCGCCGCCAGACTGCGCTGCCGCTGGCGGTCCCGACCGGTGCCGGTCTTGCCCTGGATGATGGCGCGGTACTCGGCCACCGAGGACAGGGATTCGCTGCAGATCAGGTTCAGCCGTCTGAGGTGGGCGTAGATGTCCCGCGAAGAAATGATGTTGCGGCCGTCCGGTTGCAGGAACAGTTCCGGCTTGTACGCCGAGCGCACGAAACGGTAGCGAATCTCCTCGCCGCTCTCGCTGGTGTGCATCGCCATCAGGCAGACGACATCGCGGCGACGGTACTCGAACAGGATGTAGGACGTCAGTCGCGGCAGGTAATAGCCGGCGAAATTGAGCCGGTTGGTCTCCGTGCCAACGATGCGGTTCGGGTTCTCGCCGAAAAACACCGGCAGCAGTTGCAACAGCGACGTCTTGCCACGCCCGTTGCGCCCGGTCAGCACCGCACCACCTTCCAGCGGGAAAATCACGACCCGGCCGGGGCTGAACGAGTCGATGAGGACCAGGCGTTGAAGCTGGAAGTCCATGGGAAAGTCAGTCACGGAGCTCTTCAGGCTCAGCCAGTCCAAACGGCATCGTCCAGAAGATGAGGCTGTAGAGATGGCGGAGGGAAAGATCACTCCCAAGTAAGGCGATCATTTACCTGCCTTTCGTTGCTTCTGAAGCTTTTCACCTCGTTCATGAATTTCAGCCCGCCATTTCTCAAGCTCGTTGATATCAGCAAGCAGTTCTTCTGGTTCAGGCACTTCCACACCGCCCAATAGCGCTTGATCGTGCGCGAAGTTGGAACACTTCGACATCCATGTGTCCACTGTGACGTAGTCGGCATCCTCGACCATCACCCCCGCCAACCGTTGCGTCTCAACGCCCTTTCGAAAACGTAGGACCACGCTACGAAGCAGGACTTCCTCAATTGCACGTTCCCAGGCGATACGCAGCTGCTGGTAAGCAGCTGCGGTTTGTTTGCGATGCTCCATCTCATCGCCCGAGTCGAAAAGCTTCTTGATCTGCGGACACCTGTTCCGAAGGTATCCCACCCGGGCTTTTGTGTTCATTCCATCAAATGGCAGATCCGGGTCGGTTACACCAAATCCAGCAGGCTGGCGAGCGATGCTCTGCGTCTCGATTGCCACGCCCGCCTGTTGAGCCATTTCAATCAGGAGGTTCAGGAAGTAGAGATCATGGGTGAAGATGATGACTTGCCGCTTTGCACCCTCTTGCGCCAAACGTCTTGCTACACGCTCCCGGCGCTTATGGTCCAGGGACGATACCGGGTCATCAAACACAATCCCTCCAGAACCACCACCGATGTTTACCTCCGCCAGGAATGAAGCAAGGGCGATGGCTCGCTGTTCACCTTCGCTCAGGATGTCCGCGGGTGTCTTGGCCTGTGGCAGATTCAATGCGAGCTTGTGGTAGGCCTTGCCCTTTTCCGTGTGACTTTTCAGATGTACCTGTAGGTTTCCTACACCCAACACCTTGAACTCCTGGTTTAGGGCTATCTCAAGCTCCTTCGAGACGATTTTTTCGGTCAGCTCGGTTGCTTTAAACGAGATGGCGTTGGTTTTTACATCTGAAAGGCACTTTACGAGTTTGGCCTGACGGTCGAGCCGATCCATCGCCACCAGTACAGCCGTTTTAACTTTGGCCAAACGAGTCCTGGCATCGAGTTCGTTGTACTGGATTTGGAGCACTGCCCGAGCCTTTTCGTCACTCAGTTTCTCCAGTGTTCCCGCTTCTTGATTTAGCTTGTCCGCCAAGGCCTGTAGGCGAGCAGTGGGACTAACAGGTAAGGCAAGTATCTTGTCCCACTGACCTGATTTCACGGCTGACTGGATACCAACCTGACGTTCAACGAGCGCTTTCTCGAAAGTACGGGTGTCGAGTGCAAGCTGGTTATCCAGTGCCTCAATCTCGGTAAACAATTCATCGTCCATCCCCAGCGTCAGATTCTGGCCAGAGAAGGATGTGAACGCATCATCGAGAGTCTTCTTGTGTGTCTTTGCGGCTTTCTCCACTTCCTGTTGAACGAACACCTCGAAGCGCAACAAGCGTTCTGCTCCCTCGGCAAGAGGCTGTTGGCAAAGTGGGCATGGAGCACCCTGACCCAACTCTGGGAACGCCGCGCCTGGGTAGGCCTCGACGGAAAATTTACGAGCGGCTTCAAACAACGTCTTCCAGGCTTCACCACCGGTGCCAGGCAATAGGCTGGCGTCATCCTTGAATTGCTGGGCAGCAAGATTCGCCGCCGCCTGGGCAGAGTGATAGGCCTCGACAAAGACTCGCAACTTGCCAATGGCTGCATCGTCAACGACGCCGAGCTTACCCGCTCTACACCCCGTTGGCTCAAGGTCCGCAGCACCATGCCCACCCGGCCCTCGGGCCAACCCTCCGTGACATAGGCTTCAAGGCCCTCACCTGGTGCCCAGGTCTGGGTCGCCGGGTCTTCAATCATGCGGCCGCGCCCCAGCAGTCCTTTAACTGCATGGCCCCAGGCATGGTCCGCTGCCGGCTGCAACCTGCTCACCCCCGAGGCCAGGGGCTCGGCTTCGGCGCCGATCAGGCGCCGCCACTGGGCGGCGTCCTCGAACGTCAGCGAGGCCAGGAGCAGTCTCGGACGCATGGCGAGCAACGCCGCCAGCCGGATATCCCGCTTGAGCGCGGGGCCTGCCTTGGCCTTGAGAATCGCCGCCAGCACGGCGCTTTCCTCGAAGACCTGATCCGTTCCTGGCCTTTCCCAGGCACGGTCCGCGAGGCGGGAATGCTCGGCATGGGCCTCATTCGTCTTGGCCATCGATGCCAGCGGTACCGTTGCGCCGGCATCGAACATGTCACCTATCTGGTCAACCGCCTTGGCCTTCCGGGCACGCGGCTTCTTGATGGTTGCCACCATGGCCAAGGCCGAGGTCTCCAGGGCGACGCGGCGGTGGTTTTCGGCCAGGAGACGCTTGAGGACTTCCTTGCGGGCGGTGGGGCTGATCGTGTAGCGGACGCGGTCGTTTTCGGGGAGGGTTTCCACTTCATGGAAGTCGTGGCCCAGGTCGAGATCGTGCCAGCCGTAGGCGTCGCGGATGGCCTGATCGAGTTGGCGGTGGAGGCGGCGCAGTTCGAGGATGCCCTGATAGCCGGCTCCGGCTTCCTCGGTGGATTTCTTGCTGACCTTGGCGACCTGGGCGGGGGTGAGGTCGCGGGTGTGGAACAGGTTGTAGAGGTCGGTGAGGCCGAGCCAGATGCTCCGCATCAGAGTGCGGCGGTGTTCGTGGTACGCGGCGCCGAGGTCGGCCAGGGCGGGATTGGGGGTTTGCCAGAGGCCTTCGGGGAAGGGGAAGGTTTCGAAGCAATCCGACGGCGAGTAGCGCAACCGGGTTTCCAGCGCGCCACTGTATTTGCGCGCCCAGACTTCGTGCAGGGTGGATTGGACGACGGCGTAGAGGTCGTAGCGGTCGGTGGTGAAGACAAACAGTGCGTGCGTGAAAACGTAGTTGGTTGGGGCGGCGGAGAAGTTCAGGTATTTGGTTGTAGTCGCAGCGATGAAGCAGCGTGGGGTAAGTCGGAGATTGGCTGTCAGTTTTCTTCTTGGTTCCGCATACTGCCACCAACGGTCTCTATATTGAGCTCTATTGTCCTTGGCTCGTTCAGGGCGCACTAGTCGGTCAATTCTTTCGAATGCCTCGCCATATTCAGCCGCGCGCTCAAATGTCCAGTCCTGGAAGTTGATGATTTGCCGTCCCGGAGCCTGGTCGGGTTGACCGTTGATCTCATGGCCGTTGGTGACGGGAAAAATGACATCGGCAAGACGTGCATCACCCGCTTTCATGCGTTCGGCTTCCAAATGCGATAACAAGAAGCCATCGCCCAAGAAGATGGAGCCCTGAAACACCCTGTCAGCATTTTCAGCAAGTGATTCCGGCTCCCCCCCATCCTCGCTGTCCTCGAAATATGCGTTGATGACCGGCACTTCCTTCCCATCCAGCACCCGCTTCCCGCTCCACTCTCCTTTGTGCAGCGCCACCAGCGACACAACCAGATTGGCCCGTCCCGGCCACTTGATGCCGCGCACGGCCAGATTGATCGCGCCGCCCCGCTTCAATACCTGTTCCAGCCCGTCCTTGCGGATGTCGCCATCCTTGATGGAGTTGGTGGTGATGAAGGCGGTAAAGCCGCCAGGGCGCAGCAAGTCGTAGATACGGCGGACGAAGTAGGCCACCAGGTCGGAAAGGCCCGCCGGGGCGTATTGCCATTTCACGTACTCGCAGAAGGCATGGCCGTAGGTGCCGCTCAAAGCCTGGCCGCCGAGGTATGGCGGATTCCCTAGAATGCAGTCAAACCCACCCCGCCCGATGGTTTCCGGAAACTCCAGGAACCAGTGGAAGAAGCGCTTGCGCTCCGCCATCGCCCAGGCTTCGGCGGTGGCCTGGCCTTGCGGGCTCATCTCGCCTTGCCAGTAGCGCCGGTAGGCGGTGTCGGTGATGAAGTTCTGGAGATTCTCCGGCGTCTTGGGCATGTAGAACTGGGCGATGGGGATGGCGGCGATCTGGTTGAGGAGCCAGGCGTCCTCACTCTGGCTGAAGGCGTAGTAGCGGGCCTTCTTGGCTTCGATCTCATCCGGGGTGTGTTCCGGCAGGGTGGCGAGTTCGCGCCAGCCGCGCAGGATGTCATCGAGTTGTTGTTGCAAACTGGGCGAGAGAAGCAACTGGCCGGCGGCGTGGTCCTTGCGTTCCTGCTTGTTGCGCTTCCTCAGCAGGGCGGCGGTTTCCTTGTCGTCGTCCGGCAGGGTCTTGAAGGCTTCGTCCGGCACGCCGCGCTCGGCTTCCTCGCGGCTGACGAAACCGACGATGGCGTTGCCGCACTTGATGTGGTGGTCGAGGAAGTTGAGGGGTTCGCCGGGGACGTGGGCTTCCAACCAGAGGGCGACCTTGCACAGTTCCACCGCCAGGGGATTGAGGTCCACACCGTAGATGCACTCGCGGATGACATCGCGAATGGCGGCGCGGAAGGCGCTGGGCGAGGGTTGTTCCTCGCCGGTACGGACGATGGCCAGTTCCGTGGCGATGCGGCGGGCGGCGGCCAGCAGGATGTGGCCGGAACCGCAGGCGATGTCGGCGACGCGCAGGTCGAGCAGGGCTTTTTCCGGGTTGGCGTCCTTGAGCTTGTCGGCGATCAGGTAATCGAGAGAGTGCTTGATAAGGGGCTGGACCAGGTCGTCCGGGGTGTAGTGGGAGCCGGTGGCGGCGCGCTGGTCACCTTGGGCGAAGGTGAATTCGGGGCGGACGGCGGTCGAGCTCTGACCCGAAATCCCCCTCTCCCCCAGCCCCTCTCCCGCTTGCGGGAGAGGGGAGACGTTCATGAACATCGGCTGGTATTCCAGCAAGCCTTCGTAGACGGAGCCGAATTCCTCGACGTTGAGGGCGGCGTAATTGACCCGGAAGGTCTGGCCACGCTGCTGTCCCTTCGCGGTGTGCTGGTAGAGGCCGAGGGCGCGCAGGCAGCCGAGCAGCACGTCGTTGCCCAGGGTGCATTGGGCGAGAGGGCCGATGGCGGAGGGGTTGAACAGGTAGCCGGCCAGGGGGGCGATGCCGAGTTTCTCGCCCGGGCCGTGGGCCTCGAACAGGCGGAAGGTGGCGAGCAGGGCAAGCCAGAGGTCGTGATGGCGCCGGTCGGCCAGGTGGCGCTTTTCCGCCAGGCGGCGCAGGCGCTCCAGGCTGTAGTAACGGCGGTAGATGTCGCGTTGCGCCGGGCTGGCGGCGGGCGGGAAGACCAGGTCGCGTTCCTCGATGACCAGGAGGAACAGCAGGCGGTAGATGAGGCGCAGCAGGTATTGGTAGTAGGCGTCCGGCGGCAGCTTGCCGACCGGGATGGACTGCCGCAGGGCATCATTGGCCGGGTGGGCGAGGAAGCCGTTGGCGAAGTCGCGGATGGCCTGTTCCACCGCTTTGCTCAGGCCGTCGCGGATGCGGGCGCCGGAGTCGAGGGAATCCTGGTGGTAGCGCTCGATCAGGCTTTCCGCCGCCGCTTCATTGTTGGCCGGCAGGCGGCTGACGTGCAGCAGCCGGTAGAGGACCGCGAAGTCGGCGTAGAGGCCGTCAGTGAAAATACGGTCGAGGTCGAACTCCAGGTAACTCAGCTTGATGAGCCGGGAGCTGTCGCGCAGCAGGCGCAGGATGCGGCCATTGGTGACCAGGCCGTACAACTCGTCGTGCAGGTTGAGATATTCCTGCACCAGTCCGTGGGCGGACATGCGCGGTGCGCCGATGTGGGTACGCTCCGGCTTGCGGTCCAGCCCGGCGGGTTCGCGGGTGCCGACGATGTGGATGGGGGTGTGGCCCCGGTTGGTGACCCGGTGAGAAATGGGATAGGTCTTGCCGTTGAGTTCGACGCCCTTGGCCTGGTATTCGAGCTGGTAGCCAAGTAGGCCCAGCAGCGGCGTGATCCAGAGGTTGCGGGTTTCGGTGGTGGCCGGGGCCTCGGGCCGGAGGGTCTCCAGCTTGCGCTGGAAGATGCGCCAGTAGTCCTGGGCATCGGCCCAGGCACGGGCGATCTCGTCCTTGACCTTGCCGGCGCCCTCCAGGCCGAAGTCGGCGGGGCGCTGGCCGGGGGCGTCTTCCAGACGTTCGAGGATGTCCGGCGAGAGGATGGCGCCTTCGATGCGGATACTGGGGTAGGTCATGCGCCGGCCTCGCCCAGGGCGGCAAGCTGAGCCCTGCCCTTGTCCGTGGTGCGATAGCGTTGCTTGCTGCTGGTGGGCTTGTCCGGAATGGTCATTTCCAGCAAGTCTTCGGCGAGCAACGGGTTAAGAACCTGGTCCCGGAACTTGGTCCTGTTGGTTCGTCCAATGGCGGCCATCAATGCGGGAATGCCGGTCTCTTCCAAGGCTGCCCGGAGGATCGCCACCTGGTCCCGACTTAGTCCCGACCTGGTCCCGACTTGGTGCCGTTCCATCTCTTTTCCAGCCACGGATTGTGCAACTTCGAGCGCCGCCGGGTGGATGGGCAAGCGCACCATGAAGTAGCTGTGGTCTTCGTCGAACTCGAATTCCGCGGGCGGGGAACCGTTCTTCGCCATGGCTTCGATGATCTTCGGGATGCCCGTGGCACGACCTTCGGTGAATTCCAGTTCCTTGAGGAACTCGCCGATGCGGCGGTTGCGGTAGCGGCGGGGCTTGGCCCGGCCCGCGCGAAGCTGCTCCAGCCGTACCGAGCGATCAGGTCCCGGATAGCTGATGACGAAAAGTTCGCCGTGCTCGATGCGGACCTCGATGGGTTCGCGAGTGTCATAGCCCCGGTGATAGACCGCGTTGACCAGTGCTTCCTCGATGGCGTCGTAGGGGAAGTTCTCCACGCGGGTGGATTCCGCCCGCCCGTGGTGCTTGATGACGGTCTCGCTGATGAAATTGCGCTTGATGTAGTCCAGCGCGTCGCGGGTCATGCGCGGAATCGGGCCCTTGAATATCTTCTCGGAGAACTTGTTGCCGCCCGGCCCTTCCTTGGGGAACCACACCACGTCGATCTGCATGACCGGGAAGAAGCGCCAAGGCTCCGGGTTGAACATCATCAGGCCGACGTTGAGGGGGAACGGCGCTTCCTCCGGCCCGCCGACGACACCCATCTGGCGCCCAAGCTCGACCAGGGAAAGCTTGGGCGCCTGCTTGGCCAGGTCGCTGCCCACCTGGTTCAGGTAGTCCTGCATCAGTTCGCGGGACAGGTCTTCCACCTTGGCCTGCTGGTTGAAGCGGTCATCGAAGGGGACGGTGGCGGCCAGGGAGAGGAGTTCGGCTTCATCCGGCCCCTTGGCGCGAATGGTGCTGGAGTGCTTGCGGATGTAGTAGGCGTATTCCTTGCTGTCCTTGCTCAGGCTGACCCTGGCCTTGTAAGGGCGCGTTGGCCCGCCCAGCGCCCAAAGGACCAACACCGACCGCCCGTCGATTTCCACGGGTACGGCGATGGGGTGGTAGTAGGGGGCCATGGCGTGGAAACCGAGGTTCAGCAGTTCTTTCTGAATGGCGTCGAGTTGGGCGGGATCGAGGCCCACCGGGGGCAGCACCGGCCGGCCGTCCTGTTCGGCGATGCCGATCAGGATGTAGCCGCCGCCCAGGTTGTGGATGTCGTTGGCGAAGGCGCAGAGGGTGTGCAGGACGGCTTCCGGGTTCCAGCCTTCCTTGAACTCCAGGCGTTCCCATTCGACGGGTTTGCCCTGCAGGAGGTCATGGATGTTGATGGGCAAGGACATGGCTTATTCCGGCAGCAAGAGGTAAATGCCCAGCAGGTCCATGGGCAGCACCGGGTAGACCACCTGGAAGCGCTTGCCTTCCATGAGGGCGCTGAAGCGTTCGTGGGCCTCGACCAGATGTTTGGATTGCTGTTCTGCCACGGCGGCGAATTCCGCCTTGAGGTTGGCGAGGAGTTTGAGCTCGTTTTCCAGGAAGCCGGCGCGGGACTGGGGCGTGAGATCGGAGGTGGCGCGGGCCTCGACCAGCAAGGCCTTGGCCTCGACGTGGTCGAGGAATTCCTTCTGCTGGGGCGTGCCGCGCCAGCCCCAAAGCAGCATTTCTTCCGCGACGATCTGATGCTGGCCCTTCTGCTGCTCGATGACATTGCGGCAGCGGAACAGCATCAAGGTGGTCTTGGTCGCCACCTGGCGGGTACGGATGACGGCGGCGCGAGCGGCACGTTTGTCCTGCCGGGCCAGGGTATTGGCCATGATGGATTGGCAGAGCTGTTCCACGAAACGGTGGTTGCGTCCCAGGTAGTGATAGCCCTCGGGAGTGGGCGACTGGAAGCTGATGCGCAGGGGGTCGCCCGCCGGCAGCAGTTCACGCAATGGGGCGGGCAAGTTGCCCATGACCAGACGGTAGCCCTTGGCATCGCGCATGACCTGGACACCCAGGAGATTGTTGAGGGCGGCGGTGACGAATTCCTCCACGGCCTTGGGGTCGCCGATGGCCTCGTCCACTTCGCGCAGATCGGCCTCGATCTCGTGGGCCTTGATGGCATGTTGGGCAAAGATGCCGCGGGAGGCCTTCTCACGGGCGGCGGCTTCATCCACCTTGCGGGTGACATTGGCCTTGGCGCTGGCAGCCTCGTCGAAGTCGCCGAAATCGAATTCAATCTGGTGCTTGCTGGGGCGGGTTTTCCCGAGACGCTTGTTCGGGTTGAGCAGCAGGGCCTGGGTGATGGTGTCGATGACGCTTTGGGAATCTTCCGGAAAGGGCACGTTGATGCCGGTGGCGCGCTTGATCTCCCGTACCTTCCTCAGCAGCACGTCGAGGACGATGCCATCGATGGGGTTGTCGGCGCCATAGAGCAGGCAGGCCTTCACCTCGGGGGCGGTCTGGCCGAAACGGTCCACGCGGCCCTCCCGCTGCTCCAACCGGTTGGGGTTCCAGGGCAGGTCGTAGTGCAGCACGGCGGTGAAGCGGTCCTGGAGGTTGATGCCTTCGGAAAGGCAGTCCGTGGCGACCAGCACGCGGGGACGGGTAAGGTCGATCTCCTCGATGCGCTGCTTGCGCAGTTCATCCGGGAGTTCGCTGGTGATCACCAGCAGGTCGAGCTTGGGATGCTTCTTCTGAAGGAGCGGAGCGAGTTGCTCGCCCACGTAGTTGGCTGTGGCGATGTAGCGGCAGAACACCACGGGGTGGTAGCCCTGCTTCAGCCAGTCCTCGATGATGAGTTCGGCGGCGGCCAGTTTCTGGTCATATTCCGGCGTGGCCAGCTGGGCGAGTTGCTCCGCGAAGGCACGCAGTTGCTGGCGCTGGTAGGCGCTCCACTCATTGCGCTCCACCACCTGGGTGGGCGTGTTGTCGCTCTCGGCGCCGGACTCGGTATCACCCACGGGGTTGAGCTCCGGCTTGGGACTGGTGGAAGTCAGGTCGCCGCCTTCCTCCAGGTCCATGGAGCCCAGCCCGCCCAGACGGGTATTGAGCATCTCCACGCCGGCCGCCGGGCTGGACATGACGCCACGCAACAGCGCCAGGGCCGTCCAGTACCGCACCCGTCGCTGACCGTCACCCTCCTCGCCGGGGGCGATCAATTTGCGGGCGAAATCGAGAATCTGCTCAAAAAAGCCGGCATAGCCCAGAGAAAGGTCATAGGCCCATTCGAAGGCGTCGCGGGCGGGGAATGGCGTGTCCTCGCCCAGCCATTTCTCCACGTCGCCGCGCTTGCGCTGGACGAAGTGGCGGGCCAGTTCACGGCGTTCCTGTTGTTGGGAGTTAGGCAAATCCAGGCGTTCGAAATCCTGGCGCAGCAAACCCAGCAGGGACTGGAACTCTTCCGGCTTGCCGCTGTGGGGCGTGGCGGTGAGCAGGATGAGGTGCTGATCGGGCTTGGCGGCGATGCGGCTGACCAGATGGTGGCGCTGCATCTGGTTGGCGGAGGCGCCGCTTGGCCGGGCGCAGGTGTGCGCTTCATCCACGATCACCAGTTCCGGGCATTGTTCGATGAATACGTCGCGCCGGGCATCGGACTTGATAAAGTCAATGCTGATGACCTGGTAGGGGTAGTAGTCGTAGACGCTGGTGTCTCCCTGGATTTGCCGGTCGAGCCTGGCCTGGGTGTTGGAGCGGATGACGACCGCCTCGATGTCCAGCTTGTCGCGAATCTCCGCCTGCCATTGGTCGCACAGGTGGGGCAGGCAGACCACGGCGAAGCGCTTGATCTTGCGGCGTTCCAGCAGCTCCTTGACCACCAGAAGGGCTTCCACGGTCTTGCCCACGCCCACGTCGTCGGCCACCAGCAGACGCACCGTGGAGAGCCGCAGGGCCATGATGAGAGGGACCATCTGGTAGGAGCGGGGCCGGAAGGAAAGCTTGGCCAGGGATCGGAACGGACCGGCGCCATTGCGGAAGGCGAGCCGTGCCGAGTCGTAAAGGAGCCGTGCCGTGCCGATATCACCCAAGTCGGCGGCGCTGGGATCGGGAAAGCTGGCATCCCCCGGGTAATCCGTTGGCACGGCAAGCGGCAGATAGATGCCGGCGATTTCGTCTTCAGATCCCCCGAGGGGTTTGACCACCAGCAAGTCGGGATCTTCGGAAGGCAGGACGATCCACTCCCGTCCGCGCAGGGAGACGAGTTTCCCGGGTTGCAGGGCGATGCTCATTTCACCTTCCTGAAGATGTCTGGCCGGGCTGCGATTTTCTCGGCGAGGTTGTCCTTGTAGAAATAAACCCAGACTTCGTCACCCTTGGCGATGATGGCCTGACGCTTGGCCTCATCCTCTGCCTGGACGGCGGGCTCGTCATGGGGCGTGCCGTCGCAGAACACCCAGATGCGCGGCTCGTAATAGAAATCGGGCTGGACATAGATTCCCTCGACCCGCTTTTGGGCTGCGTCGGGAAGGCGCAGGCCATGCTGGTGGAGGAAATCGATGAACTTGCGCTCGGTGGAGGAGTTGGGGTCGAGGCCACGCAGGAGGGCCTGGTACTGGTCCTCATAGTTGGCGAATCCGGCGTTGGTCTGAATCTCGATGTCGCAGATGCGCAGTTTTTCCAAGGCATCCTGGATCAGGTGTCGGTCGATGATCTTGTGGTCGCGCTGGTTGTAATAGCTGAGCAGGTCGTCGTAGCTGGCCGGTCCCTTGTATTCGGGATCATCGAAACGGCAGAGGGCCTTGGCTTCCTCCACAACCTTGTGAAAGACCGTCACGTCATCCACGAACTGGGACAGGATGCCCAGGCTGCCTTCCGCTGCCTCGTAGATGAGGATATTGGGGGCTTCCGGATCGCCCACCGCCACGACGCCGATTTCATTGGGTTCGACCTGGAACACCCCTTCGATGGCGCGCTTGAGGGCATGCTGCAAGGTAATGACGCCGTCCGGCTTCAATCCCAGGGGTTGGATCGGCTCGATATAGAGCGCGTCGGCAAGGTTGGATGTCCACAGCTTCACCAGGCGGAATTCTTCCCGCGCATTGCTTTCAGGCCCTGGCATGGCGCTACGCCAGTCACCGGAAATCAAGCCAATGGGAAAGCCTTCATCATGGCGCGCGCGCCACTGGCGATTGACGTGAACCAGGCGTGCCGCCGGGATGTAGCGCAAGTTGAGCAATGCGTTTTCACTGGTCCGCGCCACCGCCTTGCGCACCCGTTCCAGGTGGCCGCCATCCACCGAGAAATAGGTACGGATGTTGTAGCCACGGGAGAGGCGTTCCTCCTCTTCGCAGGTGATGCGGTCTATCTCCTCGGCGCGGGATTCGGCCATTTCCATGAGATTGTGCAGATGCTCTTTGTTGGCGGCATCGCCCAGACTGAGACCGGAGAAAGGACAAATCTCCAGGTCCTTCTGATCTCCGGTCAGGAAATAGCCGGCCTTGATGCTGAGTTTGGCCTCGGTCAGGGCGGATTCGGCGTCCTGCACTACCAACTGGCACACCCGATACTTGCGGCCATTGTGGTAGATGATGTTCTGGGGACCGAATTCGCGCAGGGCGATGGCGCGTGGACGGGAAATGAATTCCCCGGCGGTGTCGTTACTGGGCAGAAAGACGCGGATGGGCAGGCGGGTGAAGTTGTAGCCCGGCAGAAAGCCTTCCGAAGCGAAGTAGCGGTACGGGTAGAACTCGGACAGTTCGGCGGATTTGCCCTTCAGGTCGTTGCGCAACAGATCGAGCTGGCGTGTAGCCTGGTCTTGGTTGCGCTTGTGCTTGCGGTATTCATCGCTGCCCAGGCTCAGGGTGCCGCTTTCGATCTGCTGTGTGGCACGAGTGAGGATGGTGCGGGCGGAACGATAGAGCCGCCGCCAGCGGACCAGGGCGTTGTCCAGATGATCAGCGATCTTGGACAGGTTCTGTTCGATCCATTGGTCGGAATACCAGCCGGACGAATGATTGAGGAGTTCAGGTTCGAAGTCTTTGATGATGCGTTTGAAGGTGGCTTTCAGTTCGGCGAACTGCGTGGGCGGAATCTCCAACCCTGCGCGCACTTCCGAGGCCAGTGGAAGCTTGTCGTTGTCGTCCACCACCAGTCGCATGATCGAAGGACTTAAGCCGTTGCCGCCTTCCAGTCCGGGCAAACCTAGGTGGGAGATGGCCAGCGCGTTGAGGTGGGAGGCCAGCAGTTCCCGGTTGGAGAGATCCAGGCGCGGCGCCATCACTGAGCCCGCCACCAAGGCTTCCTGCTCATGAAAGTAGTGACGGTCATGGGGGGCATAGCTGGAGCAGTAGGTGAAGATCAGCGCCCCCTGGCCGCTTCGGCCGGCGCGGCCGGCCCGCTGGGCGTAATTGGCGGGGTTGGGTGGCGCGTTGCGCAGATGGACCACGCTGAGGCCGCCAATATCGATGCCCAACTCCATGGTGGGCGAACAGAACAGGGCGCTGATCTGCCCCTGGCGGAATAAGTCTTCCCGCTCGATACGGGCTTCAGTACCCAACTGGCCGGTGTGGTCCTCACCGCGCAAGCGCTTGGAATTAGCGAAATCCCGCAGGTAGAGGGATTGGAAAAACGCGTTGGGTCTGGGGGACTGTTCCTTATAGGAACGCTGCTTGATAACGTCGGCCTTGACGGTCTTGCCATCCCCCAAACGCCAGATGATCTTATTGAGTCTCAGCCGATAGACCGGAACCTCCTCATTCTTCTCGTTCCTGGCCATCTGGGACTTGAGATAGTCCGCCTGCTCCAGCATGCCCATCAACCTGAGGATGAATTGGCGATAGTGATCGCCCTTAAGGTTGAGGTTCGTCAGATCCAGGTCCTGCGCTCGTTGGCGTGCAAAAAGCTTGATGAACTTGCCCAGGGCGCTCGCCGGACCCATGCTTTTCGAGGACATTCGCGCGCTCTTGTGGAGCGGATCGAGCCGGATGAAGAAGGGCTCCCTGAGATCCTCGTTGCGGTCCAGCGTCCAGGGGCTTTTCAGCAACTCGCGGAATTGTTTTTCATATTCCTTGATGCGGGAGGGGGTAAGGTAGTTTTCGCTCTCGATGGCGAATTCGAGGCGGAAGAAATCCAGGATGGTGCCGATGAACTCCTTGCGTTCCGCGTGGCTCAACTGGTCCAGCAGGGGCATGGATCGCCAGAATTCATCGGTCGCGCTGATTTCATCCAAGTCCGCATAGTCGATGGCGAGAAGACCGCATTGCTCCAGATTGGGCAGGACGATGCGCCAGCTTCGACGAAGATCGGCGATGGCCCGGTACACCAGATATTCCTGGAAGCATTGCTCGTAGCCTCGCCGGACCGGGGCCAAGGCTGGTTCCTCGTTCTTGTTGGCGAAGTCCAGAAATGGCAGGTTGAGGGCATTGCGCACGGCCTCACCGATATTGGCGTAGGTCAGCGCGTTGTGTTCGGCCAACTCTAGGGCCTTTCGTATCCCCGCACGCAAGCGCACAACTTGGACGAAGTCGTTGAAATGTCCTGCTTGGAGGGCGGCATCCTGTCGGTTATCCGTGAAGCTAAGCAGCTTCTGGTCCTGAGGTCGGTAGCCCGCGTCATCCAGCCGGTTGAGGATGGAGAACGCGGTAATGGTGGTGGAGGTACTGCGCCCCTCACTGCCCAGCTTGGTGAGTTTCGTGCCTTCATTCGTCTTGGTGTCGTAGAAGACTCCGCCAGTGGGATCGAATAGCAATGGAGCTTTCATGAACCAACCCCACCACTTCATGGCCTTGGTTTCAGAACATTGCCCCGTTTCGTCGAAATACAGCCTTGTGGGAAAGAAGGCTTTCTTGCGGCTGTCCGGCACCGGGCCTGACTTTGTGACACGGAACCAGGATTCCGGCAGCAGTTCCACATCATCCAGCGGATCCCATACCTCCTCGCCCACGATCAGATATCCATCCGTGCTTTCCTCGTCTTCATCGGAACTCTCACGGAATTCTCGAGGCTCCAGCCTATCTCCCATGCGGCTGACGCAGATAAAGGCATGGCCGCTTGCTCGGCTGAATACGTTGGGGAAGATCGGTTTCTTCTCAGCCTCATCCTTGAGGTACACCCCCGGCTCTAGGGTGATGTGGCGGTTATCGTCCTGGTCCAGTGTGGTGTAGACCGACCCGGTCTGGGAGATGAACTGGTGGAGCTTGAATGGGAGCAGGGTATAGCGCTGGCCGGCTTCCTGAAGGCGCTGATTGGCCAGGCTGATCCATTGGAGTAAGTCTTCAAGATGTCGGCGACAGGTATCAGGGGGCTGGCCCGAGAATGCGGCCAGGTCACCGATGATTTCCGATATCCGCCTTGGTTGGCCACGAAACAGCACGCCATCACGGTTCTGAAGAGCAACTTGGTTTTCCAACCAGATGGCAACCGGATGGGTTTTCAGGATCGACGCGTCAGCCTCCGAATCAATCCCCACGGCGATGGCTGCGCCCAGTTCGGCACTTGTAGGCAATTGCCCTGGATAATTCAGGGATCGATCCAGCGTTTCGTTGATGATTTGATCCGGCGCGAACGACTTGCCAAAGAGGGAGGTTGCAACCTTTGCCACCTCAATTCGTTGTTCGGCCAGGGTGCCGACCGAAACCATGGTCGCCGATGTGCCAATACACACCACGGGCTGCCCGCACTGCGCGCGTATTCGACGGATGAGCATGGCCACATCCGCCCCCTGTCGGCCACGGTAGGTATGCAGTTCATCGAAGACAAAGAAGCGCAGGTTTTGATATATGCCATCCCGGATGGATCGTTCACGCAGCCGCGTGAGCAACAGTTCCAGCATCATGTAGTTGGTTAGCAGGATCTGGGGAGGGTCATCGCGCATCCGCACGCGCTTATCCTCGTCCTCCTGGCCCGTGTATTGGCCGAAAGAGATTGGAAAAGACTTCCCTGTGGTTTCTTCGTAATTCTTCTTGTAGCGCTCGAACTCCTCATGCTGGGAGTTGATGAGCGCATTCATCGGGTACACCACCACAGCAACCACACCTTGAGTGCCGGGATTGGAGAGCAGGTGATGGAAGATGGAGCCGATGTAGGTAAGTGATTTCCCGGAACCCGTTCCCGATGTGACGATGAAATCCTTGCCTGCCGTACCCAGTTTGATTGCGTCAACCTGATGCCGGTAGAGCGTATAGCCTTTGAAAATATCGTGTATGTCTGGATGCAGCGCCCCCTCAGCAACCAGGGCGCCAAGACTGCCTCCTTGTTCGAAAGCCGGATTGAACTGAAGGAGGGGTTCAGGCCAGAGCTTGCCCTGTTCCAATTCACCTTCCACGACGGAACGAATCGCCGGGTCGGCGATTTTCAGGAAGCTGCGAATGTAGGTCGCGTAGTCAGCTACGATCTTGGAATGTGTCTGAAAGACGTTCATCCCTATCCTCTTCACGTTTTATTGTCATATCGTGGTGCATCGACTGTTTCCGGCATATATCAGACGAGCATCTCCTCCAACCTTCGGATTAAATCAGAAAGCAGCCGCCAATAAGGGATTTGCGATAGCTCGTTCTGGGCAGAGGCTAGAAGGCCCGCCATCCCAAAGAGACGCATGAAGTCCAGTGTCTCGACCCGAGCCTTGCTGAGGCGGCGGGCGCAGATCGAAGCGGCGAAATAGCCGGCGCTCATATCAGACTTTCCATGTACGGGCGCATCACATTGGCCACGCGGCAGACCTTGGCGTATCGCCAGAGATCGTCGCTGGTCATGCGCTTCTCCCGCCAGGCCTCGCGCAGCGCTTCCAGGGCAACGTCGAGGCCGATCTTGTTCCGGTATTTGAAGCAGTCAGCGACGGTCTTGGCAACGCCGGTCACGCGGACCGCCACGCCATCCACGACATGCTCCTCGACGCCTTCGGTGAGCGCGGCCCCGGAGAAACGGACGATACGCAGCGGTGGATAGTCGAGTTTCGGCACAATCGCCTTGTTATCGATGGCCAGCCAAACCTCGAAGGGTACCTGTGTTGTCAGGCCATGGAACCGCAGGGCCGAGAGCAGGCAGACGACGCCCTTCGGCACCCTGCGTGCCACCTCGGCCAGCGCGCCGTGGGCCGAGACGGGGCGCCCCGGAAGTCCATACAGACCCCGCCCGATCCGCTCAAGCTCTCCACGACGGACGGCGCGGGTCAGCGCGACCCTGGGGATACCCAGAGGGGCGAGGTCGCGGGGACGTATCAATCCCTGATTTCGCACCAGATCAATAAGTCTCTCGGCAGTAGTATCCATGCCTTGCATGCTGTTGCATTTCTCCGGCATGTGTCAATAACTGCCGATTTATTGGAACACACCAAACACCTAAGGCGCCATTGATGGTCACATAAAAAAAGCCCGCACTTCCCTCACGGGAGGCGGGCTTTTGCGTTTCAACTTAGGACCTCAACCCACCAACTGCCTGGCAAGGGCCACCTCGATGGCGTCCCCGTCCTGGTTCAGCACGTCCAGGCCCGACTCGGGCATGTCGCCGCTGGTGGACTGGGATACGGCGATCTTCTTGGCCATGAGTTCCAGGCAGGCCATCTGGGCGCTACCCCGATAGCCCAGGAAGTACACGTCCACGTCCGCCTTCTGGCCGATGCGCCAGCTGCGCCGGGCGGCCTGCTGCAGGGTGTAGACGTTGTACCCAGTGGTCAGGAACACGATGGTCGGAAACTCCAGCATGTCCAGGCCGGTCTTGACCAGTTCGGGGTTGGTGATGAGCACCTCCACGCCACGGTCCACCTGCTCGAACAGCCAGTCTTCCCGCTTCGCGGCCTCCACGCTCGCCCGGAGCACCGCCGTCTTGAAGCCGTGTCGGTCCAGAGTGGCCTTGAGCCGGCTGGTGGTGTCCCGCGTGCCGGTATAGACCGAATACACGAGCACCCGCCGGCCGCGGGCCTTCTCCGACTTGCACAGCGCGACGAGCTGCTGCTCCTTGGGCATGGCCTCAGTCTCGCTGAACTGGACGGGCACATAGGCCAATTGCTGGCGGGTGTGAGGATGCACCACCCGCTCGTCGCGGAAGCAGCAGTCCGGCCAGGCCAGCAGCACGTTGAGCACCACCCCCAGCAGGCTCTTGTCGCCCTTGCGCAAGGCTTCGCGCAGTTCGGACTTGAGACCCAGGGTGAGCTGCTCGTAGGCCTGCTGCTGGGATTCGGTCATGGCCACCGCCTCGAAGTGCTCCCGATAAGGTGGCAGGACGTTGCCACCGATGTCCCGGAGCTTCAGGAACACGGTGCAGGGCACCACGTAGCGCATGATCCCCTTGGGTCCGAAACCCGGCCCCTTGGAGGTGCGATGGGTGATGTTCTTCCCTCTTGCCGTGCGGTGGGAGGCGCTCTCGGACTCTTTGTAGATGTCCTTGAGCACCCCATGCTCGCGCATGAACTGCATGGCGGCCGGGCCCAGGCTGCTGCGGGCTGAGTAGCCGAAGCCGTCCTCGATCATCGCCGTGGGGTTGAGCCGCCAGAGCAGGTAGAACAGATCGTCCGCGTAGCCGCCCATCAGGGTGCCGGTAAGCAACAGCGTCTTCCTGCACTTGCGCGCCAGTACCCCCATGGCCTGGCCCTGGGCGGAACCCTCGTTCTTGTACTCATGGCCCTCGTCCACCACCAAGAGGCCGAAGTAGCCCTGGGGCAGCTGGCGCTTGATGAACTCAGTGGGCTGGTAGCCCCCCTGTCCGAACGAGAACTCCATGCTGGCCATGGCCCGCTCCATGCGCCGGGCCTGCCGGTCGTTGAAGAACAGGTCGCCGTCCGAGTCCATCAGGTTGATGAACTCGAACACGTTGTCCTCCAGCATTCCAGTGAGCAGATCCTCGCCGAAGGCGGAGACCAGCCGGTGGGCGGTCTTGTCGCCGATGGTAGGAATCTGGGTCAGGGCCTCCCGCAGCATGTCCGCCCTGGGCTTGGCCTGGCCAAGATGGTGAACCAGGGTCCAGAGACGTTCCCCGCAGGCCGGGCAGGCGCGGCGGGTGGTGTTGAGCTCCACGGTGGCGAGGAAGGCGGGCAACGGCTCGTCGTCCCCCCGGGTCAGCAGACTCCCACACCTCGGGCAGGCAGCATAGGCCACCCGCTGTCGGTCATCGCCTTCCCCCACCACCAGCTTGCGGGTGATGAAGGCCGGCTTCCAGTTGAAGCCCATGCGCATGCGCACCCGCCCCATGACGAAGAACTCTGGGACCGACGGTGGCCGTTGCATGCTTCGTAACTGCAACAGTTTCCGGAGGGTGTCCGGACCGTTGAGGATCCACACCCGGGCCTCGGGCACGGTCTCCCGGATTTCCCGGCGCCACTTGTAGACCAGGTGGGGCGGCGCGATCACCAGGGTACGGCTGTAGCCTTCCCCGTGCATCACGGCGGCCGAGGCAATGGCCATCATGGTTTTGCCGGTACCCATCTCCGCGTTGATGACGGCGGCGGGCTGGTTCTCGTCCACCAATAAGCGGGTGACGGCCTGGACCACATCCCGCTGGGCCGGAAAAGGCTGGCGCAGAAGGCTGCCCATGGCCGACTCCCGGCACGGATCGGACTGGCCGGAATAGACGGCGTGGTTCTGGGACTGCACCGCATCCAGCAGGCCGTCACCGAACTCCTCGATGAAGCGGGTCAGGGAGAGGTGGCGGTCTGGCGTGTCGAAGGCATCGACGACACGGATTTCGGTTTCGCTGTGAGACATGGTTTCTCCTTGAAATGAAAACGCGGAGAAACCGCCCCCCGGAGGGGAAGGTTTCCCCGCGAGGATGGATGAGATGGATCAGGGGCAAGTCAAGCCGCCATGGCCAGCACCGGCGCCGTAGCTTCCTGCGTCAATGCGCCAGCCTTCACCATCCCGGAAACGATCTCCGGGAAGTGCTCTGGCAGCCCAACCCGGGCGGCGGCGATGCGGCCCAGGGGCGGATACGGGGTATCACCCATCAAGGTGACCACCTCGTCCCCGGTCCGGGACAGAACCGCCTGCTGCCAGGTATCCAACAAAGGGACCGGCGAGAGCAGCTTGTAAAGCCCCCACACCCGCGTCCGGATGGTCTCGGACTGGTCAGAGGGGGCATCGACCCCATCCACCAGCACCCAGGCCACACGATTGCTGCGATCCGGCCGGATCAGGGCTGGGTCGTAGAGCCACAGATGGACCAGGTTGCCGAACAGGTTGTCCCGGGGCAGCTTGCCGGTGAATTTCTCCAACCGGTCGACATTGCCCAGGTGCACCAGGTGGGACTCACCCGCCGGATCCTGTAGATGAAAGCTGTCGAATCCACCTTCGTTCACCTTGAGGGTGAAGGCGGCGAGCAGTTGCTGGATGGCGGTATCCCGCCCGTAGAGGGACAGGAACATGAGCTGCCCGGCTTCATCCCGCACGCAAGCGTCGGCGAAGAGGTCGGACAGTTCCCTGAGTTTGAACAGCATGGCGATCTCCTTGGAAAAGTGCGGAGATGCCTTCCCCTTGGGGAAAGGCTTCCCCGCAGGGGTTGTGACGATGGGACGCAGCGGGCTCAGATCATTCCGCGTTCCAGCATGGACAGGGTTTCCCGCCCGGCGACGATGAAGTGGTCGATCACCTTCACGTCCACCAGGGCCAGGGCCTGACGCAATTGCTCCGTCAGCCACCGGTCGGCCTGGCTGGGCTCCGCCACTCCGGAGGGGTGGTTGTGGGCAAAGATGACGCCGGCGGCGTTGTACTCCAGGGCAATCTTTACGATCTCCCGGGGGTAGACGCTGGTCTGGCTCAAGGTACCCCGGAAGCATTCCCGGGCGGCGATCAGGCGGTTCTGGGCGTCCAGGAACAGCACCACGAAGGCTTCGTGGCCCAGGGGTGAGAGGCTGGCCAGCAGGTAGTCCCGCACCGCCTGGGGCGATGCGAGGGCATCCCGCTGCCGCAGGCCTTCCTCCAGCCCGCGCCGAACCAACTCGCGCGCGGCGTCGAGCCGCAGGCGGACCCGGTTCCACCCCCTGGCGGGGGGCGCTTTGGACACCCGGTGGTCGACACAGGCGGATTGGCAGAACAGCTGATAGAGGGAACCCTGGTTCTCCTGCAAGAGGTTGTCGGCGGTATTCTCGCCGACCAGGGCGGACAACAGATCGAGATTGGACATCTGGGTAACGACGGGCATGGCGATCTCCGAGAGAAAGCGGGGACACCATGCCCCCGGCGGGGATCGGTATCCCCGCATGGGTCAGGAATGGTTACGGCTTGAGGTGCTGTTCCAGCTGACCTTGCAGCCAGAGGGCGGTTCGCTTCCAAGCCTGGCCGCTCAACATAGGTGTATCCGGCACATGGACCTGGGGATCTGCCACATGGGTCGCATACTGATTCAACGCTTCCAGGACGAAGGCCTGGATCAGTGCCCCATGGGGGCAGAAGTTCATGATGCGTTCGATGAACTCGGTGTTGGTTTCATGGGTGGGCATGGCACGCTCCATAGGCTTTGACGTGGAGATGCCGTGCCCCAATGGGGATCGGACTCCCCACAGGGTTGGATGAACGGACTGAGTCCCGGGCCTGACGGCCGTGCTCGTTTCAGGGACTGACGAGCCGCGATGGGCGATCCTTGACGGGGATCGGGCGGGCTGTGACCGACAGCCGGCGGTGGAACACTGTCCGATGCCTTTGCGGGGAAGCCGCAGGGGCCGCCCTGGAAAGGCCCCTCCTGGGAGGGGCAAGGGTTGGAATGACGATCTAATCCATGGCCATCCGCCGCCAGAGGGCCCGAACCGTGTCCGGATCCACCAGCGCCTCGTGGCATGCCACGCTGGCCAGGCTGGTACCGCCACCGGTCTGGGGAACCTGTACCGCATCAGGATCACCGTCGCAGTCGTAATCGACCACCATCAGCTCCATCGGCACATTGGCGGTCGCACCCTGGACGACGCCGCCCTCCACGCCCACGAAGACGCGCAAGGTTTCTGGAGCCCGTTGACGGCAGCCACCATCCAGGGCCTCCAGGGCAGCGGCATGAGCCTCGTCCAGATCTTCCCAGGCGATGGAACCGCCGGATTCCTCACCACGCTGATAGGCCTCTACCAACAGGCGGCAGGCGCGTTCAGCGGCGGTGGCCCGGCGCTGATGCAGGACACTCGCTTCCGGTTCCGGCCAGGTTTCCACCTCGGCGACCACCTCGAAGATCAGAGGCTGGCCATCCCGCTCCTCGTAATCGTCGAACAGCAGTGGCAGCTGCGCTGTGTCCTCCCAGAGGGTGGCGTTGTCGAAGGCCGTCTGGGCCTGGTCGATGGCGGCCTCGGGAGAGTCCGCCTCGATACCCACCTGGACCCGATGCTCGTAATCCAGACGGTATTGCACGATGTAGCGGGTCATGACGCATCCTCCTCCAGGATTTCCAGTTCGCTGGAATAGAACGTGGTGACCCGCTCCCGTGCCCGCTGGGTAGCCTCCAGACGCACGTACCAGAGGCCGCCGTTGTCCCGGCCGAATTGATTTTCGGCAGTGACGATGCCGATCCGGCCCGGGTAGCGTGGTCCGCACAGAAGAATCTGCTCGCGCTTCACACGCACTCGGGCGCCGATGGTGATGACCGTGGATTGCTCCAATGAGGTATTCATCTGCCTTCTCCTTCCGATGCGGAGGGAAGGCCGCCCAGAGGGGAAGTCCTTCCCCCTCGCGGGTTGATAAATCGCACTTGAATGAGCCGGCTCAACCGGCGATGGCCGGGCGTTGCTCCACTACCCGGGCCAGTACCCGAGGAGGCAGGCGGTAGCGGCAGCCGGCGTATTCACCGATGACGCGCCGGCCGTGTTTCTCGACCACCCGGACCTCGGGGATCGAAAGCCCCTCGAAGACCAGTACGTCGCCCACCGCCACCCGGCGGTTGCGGGCGGCATGCCAGGCACGCACCTGCTCGCGCCACTCCGGGTTGGCTGGCGGCACCAGGTCCAGGTAGGCCAGCGGGCAGCTGTAGTAACAGGGCCCCATGCTCTCGCTCAGATCCTTGTAGCCCCAGCCGTAGCCCCGATCACAGGCCATGAGGTCGCAGCCGATGTAGCGCCGCGTTTCATCACCCGGCCGGGTGACTTCCCAGACCGTCCAGAGCACGTTGCCGACGGCGGTGTGCCTGAGGCACCGGTAGGTGACGCCGTCGCAGTCCTGGTCCCGAATGCGGCTCCGGATCAGTTCCTTGCGGGTCTGATGTTGGGTGAACAACCATCCCATGATGCTTTCCTCCAAGAATGAGCCGGAGGAAAGCGGCCCCCTGTCCGGGGTAGCACTTCACCCCGGCGGGTTGAGATTGCGTTGAGATTGCGCCCCATCAGGGGCAGGGACTTCAGTTGCGCGTGGTGGGACGGAGTGCCCGGAAGGCAGACCGGCCGGCTTTGCGCGCCCGCTGGCTACAGATAGCTTCCAGGCCCAGGGCCAAGGCCCGGGCAAGACAGGCCCCCTGATCGGCGAGCAGCTGCTCCACCGGGGTGCCGTCGTCTTCTGTCACGGTCAGCCGCCACTCCCCGAGCAGCGCCTTACCGGCGTTGGTCGTGGGCGGCAGGTAGTCGAGATGGGCCTGCATCAGTCCTCCCAGGGGAGCATGATAGTCAGGACCGGCTCGCCTGCGTCGCCGGGGCCGATGTGCACGTGCAGCTCCACCTCCTGGGCATCTTGCGACTGGCCGTCGCGGGGGACCACAAACAGCCGGTAGGGCAGGCGGCTGGCATTGTCACCGCCACGCTGGGCACGGATGGCCCAGGAGGCCATCCAGAGCACGTCCCAGAGCCGCCCGGACAGGTCCTGGTGGATCTGGCGTTCGGAATCTTCCGGTTCCCAGGCCACGCAGTCGGCCCAGACCTGGGCGGTCAGTGCCACGGGAAAGCGGAAACCGGCCTCGCGGGCGGCCTCGCTGACATCGATGAGCACGCCGTCGGCGATGGCCTGGGCGCGGGTGTAGGCAAAAATGACATTCTCCTCGCCGAAGAGGGGAGCGTCGTTAGTGGATAGGGTGTTCATGGTGATCTCCAATAAAGAGGCGAAGTCACCCTGTCCCCTCGGGGGTCGGTGCCCCGCCGGGGTTGAACAACAAAGGATGGATCGAGCGGCCCGCGATCAGCCGGCCGTCAAACAGGCATATCCGGTACAGGCCAGGTCATACCGCCGCTTCAGGTCTTCCACCTCCGGACCGGTCAGGCCGGATTCGCGGGTGACCCGCCAGAGGGCATCGGGGAATTCCATGCCCTGGTCGATGAGCTCGATGAGACGGTCCAGGGGACTGGTCGCCGGAGAAACCTCCGACAAACCCACCCCATCCACGAGCGACTTGATCGGAATCGACTCGGAGCGGAACAGATCGCCGCCACAGGATTCGGATTCCCAGAAGACCGTTTCCCGGCCAATCAGCATGCGACTGCCCTGGACATTCACCGGGGCGAATGCCGTATTCAGGAAGGTGTCCAGGTCGAAGTCCGGGCCGGAGGCGAAGATCTCCTCCGCCGCGTATTCGGGATCGCCCAGATACCAATCCGGCCGCTCATCCCGAAGCATGACGCCATCGGCATCGGTGGTTTGCAGCACGGCCCACAGGGCCCGGATACGGCGCACATCGTCCTCGTCGAGGTCGACGAGCAGGAAGTCCGGCCCGTAGTCGTTGCCGGGGCTGGAGACGGAAAGATGAAAACAACGTTGGATCATGGGGGCTCCTTGGAGAATGCGGAGCGCCACTGCCCCCGAGCGGGACGTAACGGCCCCGCAAGGGTGGATGGAAGGATGGGTGAATCCCGGGCCTGGCGGCCGTGCTCGTTGCAGGGACTGACGAGCCTCGATGGGCGATGCGTGACGGGCATCGGGCGGGCTGTGGCCGACAGCCGGCGGTGCAACACTTGTTGGCCGGTGCGGCCTTTCCTCAAGTCACCGACGTGCCTTCAGGAAAGGCCCCCGAGGGGGCAAAAGGAGGTGAACGTCTAGCGCCCAAAGCCGTGGATCTCCCGGGCGCGTTCGAACCCGACCCAGACCCCGTCCCGGTCGAGCCCGCGCGAGGCGAGCTCCACCCGGGCCAGGCGGTTGAGGTCCAACTCGCCCCGGGCGGCGGCCGCGAGCAGCGCGGTGGGGCCCGTCTGGATGAAGCCCAGTTCCTCGGCGGTGAAGGTCCTGCTGTCTTCCGACATGGTCATACCTTTCAACTGATGGTGACGATATCGCCGTAGCCGGGTCCGGGCGTCAGGTCGATGGCCCGGATCACCGGCACGAAGCGGTCGGTGAGGATGCGCGTCTCGGCCACGGTGCCGTCGCGGCGCTCCTCGTACTCCACATGGGTCTCCTTCTCCTTGAAGGTGTCGCCCTTGATGAGCAGGGTACGCCCGGACTTGGAGCGGATCACCCCGCCGATCTGCCCGGCCGCCAGGGCTAGGGCTAGATGCCAGCGGGACATGGCGCGCAGGGGTGGCCGGTTGGGCGGCTGGGCGGAGGAGAACATCGCCGGGAAGCGCGGCCACAGGGTGTGGCCCGCCAGCCGTCCTAGCTCCGCCGCCAGTTGCGCGGCATCCAGGCGCAGGGCGCGCAGGGCGAACTCGGCGCCTTCGGTGATGCCGGGGACCAGATAGGGTTCCTCGGTCCAGGCATCCGGCAGGGTTTCCGGCAGCTCGCCCCGTCCCACCGCCTCCAGCTTCGCGGCTACCTGGGGATCGGGCCGGTCGGACCGGCGCTTCACTCCCAGGATCACGCACTGCCGGAAGCGCTGCTCCGGTGCCATGAACACCTGTACCCGACCGAAACCCCGGGCGATCAGTTCCGCGAACTCCGCGTCCAGCACGTAGTGGGGCACGATGAGCGCCAGCACGCCGCTGAACTTGAGCCACGGGAAGGCCTTGCGACAGAACAGCTTCTCCAGGCGATCACCCCTGGCGCGCTCCGAGGTCCCGGCCCGGTCGGCCACGGTGTGGCCATAGGGCGGATTGAGGAACAGCAAGCCCACGGAGCGAGCGGTGACGAACACGTCGGCCACGTCGCTGTGGGCCACCGTGTCCAGCAACCCCTTGGCGTGCCAGGCGCGCTCGGCGTCGAACTCCACGCCCAGGGCCTCCACTTTTGCGCCGCAGTCGGTGAGATGCTGCTTTACCTCCGCCAGGGCCGTGCCCTCGCCGCAGCAGGGGTCGAGGATACGCAAGGTGGCGCCGCCGATGTCGAGGGCGGACAGGACCCCGGCCAGGGTCGCCTCGTCAGTAGGGAAGTAGCCATTCTTGATGAAATTGCGGGCCAGCCGCTGAAAGATCAGTGCCATGGTCCGCACCTCAGATGAGATTGAGCAGGGACAGCCAGCTGTCGGGATGATCCGGTTCCACGCAGTCGCCGTCGGGCGTCTCGCAGACCGAATCCATGACCCATTCCTCCAGCTGGTCCATATCGGGGACCGGCCAGGTCTGGTTCTTCCAGGTGATGGTGGTGGGCAGATCGAACATGTTGCGCTCCTTGGAATAGCGGAGACAGTCGGCCCCGGGCGGGGATCGGACTCCCCGCGGGGTGGATGGATGGACTGCGTCCCGGGCCCGAAGGCCTGGCTCGTTGCGGGGACTGACGAGCCTTGAAGGCGATCCTTGACGGGGATCGGGCGGACTGTGACCGACAGTCGGCGGTTTCCCTCAGCGCTCCGGGAAGCGTTCAGGGAACCCGCCTGGGTTCGGGCATGAAACGGGCACACGTTGCTTGGATACGGCGCCCCCTCCCGGCCTTGCCGGGGCGTCCGCGTGTGGAGGCCGGGACGCCTGACCGGGGCGCGCGTCGGCGTTGGCCTATGCGCAAATGGCGCGGCGCGTGGGCGGCCGCTGCCCGGAATGCTGAGAGCCCGGAGCGCGGGCTTTCCGATGGGCTTCCCCATGGGAAAGCCCGCGCATGGCGGGCAAAAGATCATGGACTGGAGGGTTCAGTCACTAGCAACGGCCCAGGCCTGGGCCTTGGCATCGAAGCGATAACCCAGTTCCTTGAGGTGGTCGCGCTGCTCCCGGAACAGGCCCCGGTCCACGGTGGGATCGAGCTTGATGCCTTCCCGCTTCCAGACCTTGGTGCCCAGTTCCGCCCCGAACAGCTTCACCAGGGCTTCCAGGGCCGGATCCACGTCCACCTGGCCGGCGGGCGTGACCACGACCACCGTGGTTTCCGCTTCGACCACGGGTGCAGCGTGGGGCCGGGTGGCCTCTTCCTCGATGGGATCGGGCTCTTCCTGGCCGGCGTTGGATTCCGGTGCGGCTTCGCCCACCTCGTCCAGCTGGACGTCCACCAGGTTGGCGCGGATGTCCGTCATCGCCTTGCCCCGCCAGATATAGGAGGACAGATAGATGCTGGAGATGGCGAATTCGCCTTGGTAGCGGCCTTCTTCGAACTGGTCCAGGAGCGCGTCCTTGACCTTGAAGGTGCCCACGTCCGTGACGAGGTCCCCCACGGAGAAGGCGCCTTTGGCGCCGTGGATCTTCTTGACGGTGAGTATGCCATTGACGTGCAGCATGATGTGTTCCTTTCGATGAATGAACTAGCGGCCATCACGCTCCCCGGCGGGAAGCTACGGCCCGCCATGGGTGGTAAGACAAATGCGATCGATGCGATGGCTTGGGATGGGGGTACGCGCTAGGCGGGTGTCCAATCCCCTGACATCAAGGCCGCTTGCGCCGCCTCGAACTCCAGGTAGAACTCCTCGGACACCCGCGCGAAGTCGCCGCTCTCCTCATCGAAGGCGGCGATGAAGAACCCCCAGCCCAGACATTCCATGACGATCTGTTCATGGACTTCCATGGTGGTCTCCCCAAGGAATGGCCGGGAAGACCGCATCCCATCAGGGAACGGACAATTCCCCGGCAGGGTGGGTGGAAGTGAAAAATACAGCCCTACTGCGCAGTGCTGTCCGAATGGGATTGGGGTGGTTCGGCAGGCAGCGTCACCGCCTGGCCGTCCACCTTGGCGAAGCCGATCTTCAGCAGTCGTCCCTTGATGGCGACGCCTTGCTGACCGACCTTCTCGCCCCGTTCGTAGGTGAACAGCTCGGGGTAGATGTCGCCGATCCGGAAGCCGATGACCACAGGCTTCTTCCCGTCGACCTCGGGCTTCAGCATGGCTATGATGCGCTTGGCCTCTCCCCCGGTGACCCGGAGATCGAACTTCGTGTACTCCACGTCGTTCGGATCACCGCGCATGGCCGAGATGGAACAGGCCATGAAAGGCTGACCCTTGCGGGGTTTCACCTCACGGATGCGATTGAGATAGCCGACCCCGTTTACATGCAGGTCGAAGAAGGCCTTCTCGCCGGCGGGCGTGCCGGTGGTGGATTGGGATAGAGACTGTGCTTGGGACATGGAACTCTCCTTCGGAAGAAAGAAAGGGGAACCATGCCCCGGACGGGGAAGGGGTTCCCCGCTGGGTGGATGCTACGGATGGACTGACGGAATCCCGGGTCTTGCGACCGTTCCGGTTTCAGGGACTGACCGGGCTCGAAGGCGCCTTGCGGCAAATGGCGGGATCATTCCCTGATCCCTGTGGGTGCAGTACGGTGCAAGCGGGCGGTTCTCCGCCAACGAAATACATGTTCAGGCTACCAAGGCTGAAAGGCTTGTCAAGCGGGGCTTCGCGGGCATGGGGATAAGGAAACTAGAGGCATGTGGAATAAGTCAGGTTCGGTGAGCGGGCCATACATAGCCTATCGTGATGAGCACCCAGATGGGCTCACATCGCCCGTAACCAAAGATCTCCCCGTTGCCGTCCTTCAGGTAGTCTGCCCGGGGCAGCGGGTTGCCGGTGTCAAGATGGCCGCCCTTTACCGGCACGGCGCGCCTCATTTCGACTGGCAGCACGACAACACCATTGGCGCCACCCACTAGCCCAACGCGTCCACCGACGACTGGATCGAGTTCTATCGCCGCAACCGGTGGGCCATCAGCTGAAACTGGCAGCCCAAGCTGGCATCGGCCGATGGCTGGTAGCCCAGGACGAAGGCCTGCTGGAGGATTTCTTCCCAAGCTAGTGACCGGTCGCCTCATTGCTGCACGGCGGACTTCCATGCCGACTACCAGAAGGCTTGGCCACTAGACCCCGGCTATCCGTGCACGTATGCCGGAGCGCAGGGCGCGCAGCCGGTCCACGTCGTTGACCAGCGCCAATGTCCGTTCCGCGTAATCCGAAGCACCGCAGGCGACCTGGTCGTCCAGGCCTGACTGGCCCAGGATGCTGTCCCCAGGCGCGCCACATAGCGCCTGCCACGCCACGACACCACCGGCACGCCCTTCCACAAGCCCGCGCATGTGGTGGTGCCACCGTTGTAGAGGCAACCGTCCAAGGCCAGGTCGATGTGGTGGTGACTGGCAAGGTCAAACGGAATCCGCAAGGCTTGGCGAGGGTGTTGCTATGCTTGATTAGATCGGCCTGGACACGAAGGCGCCGCGCGCTGTCTATCCCCATGACACCGGCACCCCCGGCGGTGGCGAGGCGGTTCACACCGAATTGTCCCGAGGGATCGTGAACGGCCCGGTCTTGACCTGCTCTCCGCACGATTTCACCACTTCACGTTGCGTACGACGTATCAAGGGACCCCATTCATTTAAGCCGGCTGATAGTCATGACACGTCATGACTATCAGCCGGCTCATTATTTAGCACATGGATTAATGGCTCTGTTTAATCAATAGGATAACAACGTTTATATTGTGGCACCAATGTTGCTTATCAACTTGCCTGGCATTGCCCGGACATGAATGGACCGTGTGCGGAAATAGCCGGAGCATTTTCAACAGGGTCAACTGGAGATCGTATGAACACCATGCGTAGAGCAGTATTGAAAGGTGCCGGTGGAGCCGGCATCGTGAGTGTCGCGGTGGCGGCCGGCATTTTGAAACCGGCAGCGGTTTACGCGGCAGCCTGGAACAAGGCCGGATTTGAATCGAAGGATCTGGGCGGTGCCCTGGGTGCCATTGGGGCTGGCGACGCCTCGCCTTCAGGAGACATAAGCGTCAAGGCGCCGGATATCGCCGAGAATGGCGCGGTGGTTCCCGTGGAAATCATCTCAAGCGTGGCAGGAACGGAGTCCATCGCCATCATCGGCGAAAAGAACGCGCTGCCCCTGATCGCGGTGTTCAACATGATGAACGGTGCGGAAGGCTATGTCTCCACGCGCATCAAGATGGGCGCCACATCCAATGTGCTCGCGGTGGTCAAGGCGGGCGGCAAGACCTATAAGGCCCATAAGGAAGTGAAAGTCACCATCGGTGGTTGCGGCGGCTGATGGACTGAACCAGTCTTACCGAACACAGGAGAAACGACATGGCTGAACCAATGAAAATCCGTGCCAGCCTGAAGGGCGACACGGCCGAAATAAAGTGCCTGATGAACCACGTCATGGAAACTGGACTGCGCAAGGACGCCAAGTCCGGCACCGTGGTGCCCGCGCACCACATCACCAACGTTACCTGCGAGCTGGGTGGCAAGCAGGTGATGGATGCCCAGTGGGGCGGCGGCATCAGCAAGAACCCCTACCTGGCGATCCGCGTCAAGGGCGCCAAGGTAGGTGACAAGGTGGTGGTGAGCTGGGTGGACAACACTGGCGACAAGAACACCGGCGAGGCCACCGTGGCCTGATCTCTATAATGGGCGGGCCTCAACCGAGCCCGCCACTTAGCCATTCGAGATGAAGCAAGACCACGAATTCCCCAATCAAGCCTTCCTGCAAAGCCTGGTGGATGCCCATCAGGAGCCCTTCTGCCTGGTCGACGAGCAATACCGCATCGTGGCCGCCAACCAGCGCTACGCCGATCTCTATGCCGGTCTGGACAAACAGGCGGTGGTGGGGCGCAAATGCCATGAGATTTCCCACGACTCGGACGTGCCTTGCGATGCGCACGAGGAGTGCCCGTTGCGGCAGACCTTCGACCAGGGCCATCCCTTCCAGGTGGTGCATCGCCATTTCGACCAGTACCACGAACCCGACTATGTGACCGTGCATGCCACGCCAATCTTCAACGCGGCCGGCGCGGTGGTATTGATGGGGGAGAGCATGACCTCCATCAGCCACGGCCGCGACCTGTGCTTCGACGCGGAAAAGATGGTGAGCGGCTGTTGCCCTTCCTTCATGCGCGTGCTGGATAACCTGACTTCCGTAGCCGAAACCGATTTCCCCGTGCTCATCCTGGGCGAGACCGGCAGCGGCAAGGAGATGGCCGCCCAGCTCATCCACCGCAAGTCGCGCCGTGCCGACCGTGAATTCGTCACCATCGACTGTACCCAGTTCACCGAGGAGCGTTTCGCCAGCGAACTGTTCGGCCACATCCGTGGCGCCTTCACCGGCGCGGTCGAGAACAAGATGGGGCTTTTCGAGCTGGCCGACCGGGGCACGCTGTTCCTGGATGAGATCGGCGAATTGCCCCTGGTCAGCCAGGCCAAGCTGTTGCGCGCCCTGGAGACCGGCAAGTTCCGACGGCTGGGTGAAACCCGCGAACGGCGCGCCGACGTGCGCCTAGTATGCGCCACCAACCGCGATATTCAGGCCATGGTCAAGCTGGGTGAGTTCCGTGCCGACCTGTACTACCGCATCAACTGCATGCAGGTGGAACTGCCGCCGTTGCGCCACCGCAAGGGTGATCTCCCCGAGCTCGTCAACTACTTCCTGGACCGCGCCGGGCACCGCCAGGGCATCTCCGAGGCGGCCTACGAGGCGCTCTTGGCGTACCCCTTCCCCGGCAACATGCGCGAGCTGCGTAACATCCTGGATCGGGCCATGGCCCTGGCCCGCGGCGCGCGGCTGGAGGTTGAAAATCTGCCGGCCGAGGTCACGAGCCCGGAACGCGTGCCGGCGACCCACCCGGTCCATGTGGAAAACGATTTTGTTGCGTGCGCGGACCACGAGATTTCCGAGTCCGATCATTTGCGCGAGGTGCTGCACAAACACCGTGGCAACCGCCGTCAGGCGGCCCAGGAACTGGGTATCACCGAGCGCACCCTGTACCGCCGGCTGAAGTCCCACAGCCTCATTTGATGGCGTATTCGAGGGAGAATGCGATGACCAAGAGTGAAGCCCTGAGCCAGGTGCGCCACGCCAAGTCGGCCCATATCCGCTGGCGCGCCTATGTCCAGGCCATGGTGGCCGGCCTGGAGATCGAGGAACAACGCGCCCCCGTGCACCAGAAGGATTGCGACTTCGGCCAGTGGTTCTACGGCGAGGGATTCAAGACCTTCGGCCACTGGCAGATCTACCAGGACGTGGAATACGGCCATGAACTGCTGCACGAGGTCTATCACCTGCTGCATCGTGTCCTGGAAGAGGGCGATCAGGCCCGCGCGGCGATGATCATGGCGCAACTGGTGGGTATCTCCCACTCGCTGCTGGCGGCGATGGATCTGCTGGAAGAAGAAATCCGCCTGGCGGCGACGGACCATTTCTGACGCCTTCGGCGTCCGTAACAGGGTTTTTTCCGGATCAGCGGGGTGGGGGTGAAGGCGGATGTGATGACCGCCGCTCCGTCCATTCTTCCATGAGAAAAAAGTTCGAATGAGCGGGGCGCGCGCACGAAATACCCCTCTCGTCATGACACCTAGTCATGACATGGCCCCGCCTTCCTCGCCAAGGCAGCAGCCCGAATAAACAAATCCATATATAAAACAACGCACTAGGTTTTTTGTTCTTCAGGCACGGATATTGCTCATGGCACGTCCTATTCCCCTGTGAGGAGTTGACGATGCTGCCTACCATGCCGCTCCGTTCCGGTTTACCGGCGCTGTGCTGCGTGCTCGCTGCTCTGGCACATGCGCAGGCCCTCGCCGGCGAAGTGCGCATCAGCCATGACCTGCCCTACGCGGAGGTGTTGCACGAAGGCAAGGCGACGCGCATCGAGCGCAATCCGGATACCGAAAACATGCTCGATCCGGATTTCTCCCTCACCTCCCGGCCCTGCCCGCCCTACTGCATCCAGCCCATGCAACTGGCCCCCGGCGTCGAGACCATCGGTGAGCTGGAACTGATCGGCTACCTCAGGCAGGTGGGCCGCGACGACGCCGTGCTGGTAATCGATTCCCGCGACGGCGACTGGCCGCTGCGTTCCGGGGTGATTCCGGGCGCCACGAGCCTGCCCTGGCAGCGGCTGCACCCGGCCCACGCCAGCGCGGGCGAGATCGCCGACCTGCTCATGCTGCGCTTCGGCGCGGCGCGCCAGGACGGCCTGTGGAACTTCGAGAGCGCCAAGACCCTGGTGCTTTACTGCAATGGCCCCTGGTGCGGACAAGCCCCCACCAACATCAAGCAACTGCTGGCCCTGGGCTATCCCCCGCACAAGCTCAAGTGGTACCGGGGCGGCATGCAGGACTGGAAGATGCTCAGCCTGACCACCGTAGCCCCCACCACCAAGCAAGGAGATTGACTTGAAACGATACTTTCCGGCCCTGCTTGCGGCCGCCCTGACGCTGCCCGTGCCAGCCTTGGCGCAAACGCCGCCCGCCAACCCCTACCTGGTGAACATCCCGGGCTTCACCCTGCCCAACATCCCGTCCTACCTGGGGCTGATCGGCTCCATGGCCACGTTCAAGCCCTCCATGGCCGCCAAGCCCTATTCCATGGCCGCTTCCCTGCCGCGCGACCAGAAGATGGCTCTTATGCAGGCCATGATGGGCCTCATGCCCAGCATGGGTATCCGCGACGCCATGAGCTTCATGTCCACCAAATACAAGGCCAAGGATGGCCTCACCTTCGACGACGTGGTGCAGTCCATGGAACTGCGCGCCAACCAGCTCAACTTCAAGCGCGTCGGCGTCTCCCCCATGTGGAAGGACATCCAGGCCGTGCTGGGCGACATGGAAGCACCGCGCATGGAGGTCTACCACTACTGCGACATCGCCGCCGGACGCGAGGTGCTCAAGGCCTCGCCGGAGGCCATCGCCTACCTGCCCTGCCGCATCGCCATCATGGAAGACGCCAACAAACAGATCTGGGTCATCACACTGGATTGGGACCTGGCCTGGCTGGACACCGTAAACGGCAAGATGGGCATCGACCCCGTGCTGGGCAAGCACGCCAAGGACATCCGCGAAAAGATGGACAACATCATGCAGGCCGCTGCCAACGGTGACCTGTGAACCCGAGCAGTCCCCACCTCACTCAAGGAACGCACATGAAAACCACCGCCGTATTCCTGACCGCCCTGGCCCTGAACCATGCCGCATGGGCGGCGGACACACCCGAGGCCGCAGCCGACCGAATGCTGGACCCCACACGCAACGCCTCCGCCTTCAAGGACCCCAAGGCCTTTTCCGAGTGGGTCGGCAACATGATGAATCCGGCCACCTCGCTGGCCCTGGCCCAACGGGGCATCGACCCCAACACCTACGTTCGCATGATGGCGGCGGGTCTCAGCCCGGCCACCATGCAGAACTACATGCAGTTCAGCGACCCCGCTGTGCTCATGAAGTGGATGGCGGCAGGCATGGACCCCAACTTCTACGCCAGCCTTATGGCCCAGGGCCTCAACCCCGCAAACTATCTGGGCTGGATGACCGCCCCCCTCTCGCCCCAGGCCCTGGGCCTGATGGCTGCGCCCCTCAACCCCGGTCTGTACGCCAACTGGATGGCCGCGCCCATAAGCCCCCAGGCGGTCAACGCCATGATGGCCCCCATGAACCCCAATCTATACATGAACTGGATGGGCGCGGGCATGAATCCCGCCACCTATGGAACTTGGGGCCAGATGCTGACCGCGCCTGCCCAGACAGTGGGTGCGACCCCGGCGGCCTCTGCTCCGGCCAATCCCCTGGACCCGGCCGCGCTCATGAAGATGTTGCCCATTCCCGGCGCGCAACCTGGCGCTCAATAAATCCCACAAGCATCCCCACCACTGAGGAGTCACCCATGAAATTGAAGCTATGCACCTTGCTGGCCATCCTCGGCCTGGCCAGCGGCGCCACACCGGCGGCCGACATCGAAGGCATCGCCCGTGCCTGCAACAGCTGCCACGGAACGGGCGGTGTCAGCGTCGGCCTGTCCATGCCCTCCATCGCCGGCCTGTCCGAGAGCTACCTCAAGAACATCATGATGGAATGGAAGAGCGGCACGCGCGCCTCCGCCAACATGACCCGCCTGATCAAGGGTTACACCGACGAGGAGATCGCCGGCGTGGCCGCCTACTACGCCAAACAGCCCTGGAAGGCGCAACCGCAGTCTGCCCCCGCCGACCTGCTGGTCAAGGCCAAGGAAGCCACCGAGCGTTGCGAGACCTGCCACGGCGCCACCGGAGGCCAACCTGACGATGCGGACACCCCCATGCTCGCCGGCCAGTGGTCCAGGTACCTGGAACTAGAGCTCGTGAAGTACCGGGATGAAGGCTTCCAGATGACCCACAAGAAGATGATCAAGAACGCCCGCAAGCTAGAAGAGGGTGATGTCGCCACCGCCGCCAAGTTCTATGGCGCCCAGAGCAAATGAGGAAATCAGCATGAGCAAGATCAACCGTCGTGACTTCATCAAGATCGCCGCTGCCGCCTCATCGGTCGCCGCGTTGTCCTTCCCCTCCATCGCACGGGCCGGCGCCAAGGCCAAGGTGGTTGTCATCGGCGGCGGCTACGGCGGCGCCACCGCCGCCAAGTACGTCAAGATGCTGGATGGCAACATCGACGTCACCCTCATCGAGCCTAACCCCATTTATATTTCCTGCCCGTTGTCCAACGAGGTCGTCGTCGGGCACCGCGATATCGGTACCCTGTCGATTGGCTACGATGGCCTCAAGACGCGTGGCGTGAAAATTCTGCACGACTACGTCACCGGCGTGGATCGCGCTCGCAAGGTGGTCAATACCCAGGGCGGCAAGACCTTGCCCTACGACGCCCTGGTCATGTCCCCCGGCGTGGAATTCCGCTACGTCGGTATCGAGGGCTACAACGAATCGATGATCAACGACATCCCCCACGCCTGGAAGGCCGGCCCACAGACCTTGCTGCTCAAGAAGCAACTGGAAGCCATGCCCGACGGCGGCAAGTTCGTCATCGTTGTACCCAAGGGCCCCTTCCGCTGCCCCCCCGGCCCCTACGAGCGGGCCTCCCTGGTGGCCAACTACTTCAAGCACCACGGCAAGACCAAATCAAAGGTCATCATCCTGGATGCCAACGACTCCCACTCCAAGAAAGGCCTGTTCAACCAGGCCTGGGCCAAGATGTACGGCTGGGAGAAAGAAGGCCTGGGCACCAACGGCATGATCGAATGGGTCAAGGGCGCCGAGGGCGGTGCCGTCACCAAGCTGGATGCCAAGACCAAGACCGTGTCGTCCGACTTCATCGACGTGAAGGCCGACGTGCTCAACATCATCCCGCCCCACAAGGCCGGCAAGATCGCCGCAGACACTGGACTCACCGGCAAGGAAGGCAACAACTTCGAACAGGGCTGGTGCAAGGTGGAACCCATGACCATGGCCTCCGCCCTCGACCCCAACGTCTACGTCGTTGGCGACGCCTGCGTTGCGGGTGAGATGGCTTTGTATGGCAACCCCAATGCCGCCTTCGACATGCCCAAGAGCGCCCACATCGGAATGGCCCAGGCCAAGGTGGCGGCGGCGGCCATCGTCGCCAAGGTCAACGGTCTACCACCCCCCGACCCCATCTATGCCAACACCTGCTTCAGCATCGTCGGCGACAACTACGGCTTTTCTGTGGCCCACCTGTACCGCGTGCAGGGAGGCACCTTCAAGTACATCAAGGAAGGCAGCGGTGTATCCCCCATGGCCATGCCGGACAAGTCGCCAGTACCTGACATCTACCGCAAGCTCGAGGCCGAGTACGCCGACGGCTGGCTGCGCAACGTGATGGCCGATGCATTCGTTTGAACGATAACGCACGTGACGAGCGACCGTGTGACCGGGGCGCGCAGTGTGCCCGTACTGGCCGGCCACTGCATCGCGGGCCCGGTGCCCCCCCGAGGGGTGGTACCGGGCCGAATTAATCGAAGGAGATACGGATGAACCTGAATCGAAGGGATTTTCTGAAGAGCAGCATCGCCGCCAGCACGGCGGCCACGGTGGGCATGCCCCTGTCAAAACAGGCCGAGGCCGCCGTCAAGGAAAGCGAAAAGGACTGGCAGTGGGACAAAGGGGTGTGCCGGTTCTGTGGCGTGGGCTGCGGCATCATGATCGCCACCAAGGACGGCCGCGTGGTGGCCACAAAGGGCGATCCCAAGGCGCCGGTGAACCGTGGCCTGAACTGCGTCAAGGGCTACTTCAACGGCAAGATCATGTATGGCCAGGATCGGCTCACCCATCCGCTGATGCGCATGAAGGATGGCAAGTACGACAAGACCGGGGCCTTTGCGCCGGTGAGCTGGGATGTCGCCTTTGACGAGATGGAGCGCCAGTTCCGCAAGACCTACGGCGAAATGGGGCCGGATGGCGTTTCCATGATCGGCTCCGGCCAGCAGACGGTGATGGAGGGCTATGTCTCCAGCAAGCTGATGAAGGCCGGGTTCCGTTCCAACAACCTGGACAACAACGCGCGCAATTGCATGGCCTCCGCCGTGGCGGCCTTCATGCAAACCTTCGGCATCGACGAGCCAGCGGGCAATTACGACGACGTCGAGCACACCGACACCATGGTGCTGTGGGGCGCGAACATGGGCGAATGCCACCCCATCATGTGGTCGCGCATCACCGACCGGCGTTTAACCCACAAGGCCTGCCGCATCGTTAACCTCACCACCTACCACAACGCGTCGTCCGAACTGGCCGATCTGGAAATCATCTTCGCCCCCAACGGCGATCTGGCCATCCAGAACTACCTGGCGCGAGAAATCATCGCCCGCAACGCGGTGAACTGGGACTTCGTCAACAAGCACACCATCTTCGCCGCCGGCCCAACGGACATCGGCTACGGCTTCCGCAGGGTCAACGCGGAAAAATTTGCGGTCGCCGCTGAGCACGACATCCTGCGCAATGAGCAAAGCCATGTGCTGGATGAACACGAGGCCATCGCCCAGCGCCGCAAGGCCGGCGAGGCCGTAGCGCAGAAGAACGCCGACAGCCCGGACAAGCACTGGAAGATCGGCTTCGAGGACTTCAAGGCGGCGCTGGAGCCCTACACCCTGGATTACGTGGCCCAGGTAGCCAAGGGTGATGCCGATGAATCTCTGGACGCCTTCAAGGCCAAGCTCCAGCAACTGGCCGACCTGTTCATCGACCCGAAGCGCAAGGTGATTTCCTTCTGGACCATGGGCTTCAACCAGCATCAGCGCGGCACCTGGGTGAACGAGCAGTGCTACATGAACCACCTGCTGCTGGGCAAGCACGCCCAGCCCGGCAACGGCGCCTTCTCCCTCACCGGCCAGCCCTCCGCCTGCGGCACCGCTCGCGAAGTGGGCGTGTTCTCGCATCGCCTGCCCGCCGACATGGTGGTGGCCAACCCGAAACACCGCGAGCACACCGAGCACCTGTGGAAGATTCCGTCGCACACCCTCAACCCGAAACCGGGCGCGCACATCACCGACATCATGCGCGGCATGGAAGATGGGCGGATCAAATGGTGCTGGATCCTGGTCAACAACCCGTTTCAGCATCACCCCAACGCCAACCGCGCCATCGCGGCGGCGCGCAAGGGCGACAACTTCATCGTCGTCTCCGACGCCTACCCAAGCGTTTCCGCCAAAGTGGCCGACCTGATCCTGCCCGCCGCCATGATCTTCGAGAAATGGGGCGCCTACGGCAACGCCGAACGCCGCACCCAACACTGGCGTCAGCAGGTGTTGCCGCCCGGCCAGGCACGCGCGGACATCTGGCAGATGCTGGCTTTTGCCCAGCGCATCAAGCTCAAGGATGTCTGGGGCGAACAGAAACTGCCCGGTCTCAAGGTCGAAGGCTTCCCTGACGGCAAGCTGCCCAGCGTGCTGGCCGAGGCCGGCAAACACGGCTATGGTGCGGAAACGACGCTGTACGAGGCGCTCTTTGCCAACCCCGACAACAAGCGTCACAAGTGGCCCGACCCTGTAGCAAAGGGTCACGGCAACCACGTCGCCGATCTGTTGAAAGATGGCTGGTTCCCGGAGAAGGCGATCTTCGAGGAATACCGCAGATTCGGTCAGGGGCACGGTCATGATCTGGCGCCATTCGATGTCTATCACGACGACGACGTGCGCGGCCTGCGCTGGCCAGTGGTGGAGAAGGACGGCAAGTGGGTGGAAACCCTGTGGCGCTTTAACGAAGAGTACGACCCCTACGCCAAGAAGGGCAGCGGCTTCGACTTCTACGGCGACTTCGGCAAGGCCATCCCCAGCGGTAACCTGGACGGCGTCACCGACGCCAAACCGCAGCCCCTGCACGGCAAGGCGAAGATCTTTTTCCGTCCTTATGCCGCCCCGGTGGAAAAGCCAGATGCTGAATATGACCTATGGCTGTGTACCGGCCGCGTCATCGAACACTGGCACACCGGCACCATGACCCGGCGCGTGCCCGAACTGCACCGCGCCGTGCCCGCCGCCGTGCTGTGGATGCATCCGGCGGATGCGGACAAACGCGGCTTCAAACGAAATGACCTGGTCTGGGTGGCATCGCGTCGCGGCAAGGTGCGCGTGCGCATCGAAACCGGGGGCCGCAACAGCATGCCGCGCGGTTACACCTTCGTGCCGTTCTTTGACGAAGGTGTCTTGATCAATCGGTTGACGCTGGAAAGCAACTGCCCCATCTCCAGGGAAAACGACTTCAAGAAATGCGCCGTCAAGGTGTATCGCGCCTGACCAACCCGTGAGGAAATGACCATGAAACCAAGAATTACCCTGTTCGTGGGCGCCGCCTTGCTGGCTGGCGGGTTATGCGCCGCCGAGACGGAATGGATTCACGACGACGCCATCGGCCTGTCCAAAACCAGCGTATTCGACGACCCGGTCCCGCCGGTGTTCGCCTATTCCGACCTCAAGCCCAAGAAGTCCGGGGTGCTGCCGCGTTACTGGGACGAAGCCCCGCCCCAGATCCCGCATCAGATCGACAAGCTCTTGCCCATACGCGCCAAGCTCAATAAGTGCATGGAATGCCATGATGCGCCCGACGAGATCGGCCACAAAGTCAAGGGCGAACCCACGCCCATGCCGGAAAGTCACTACGTGAAGGACGGCAATGACATGACGATGGCCAACAGCCGTCATTTCTGCAACCTGTGCCATGTACCGCAGGCGGGCGTCGACACGTTGGTCGGCAACACCTACGGCCAAGGTCAATGAGGGCATAACAGAAGCCAGTTCAGCGACAGGTGGCAGCCTGCATGCTGCCACAGCGCTTCATCGAAGAGAGAGAGGAACATATGCGTACAAAATCCAGTTTCATGCTGGTGCTCGGCCTGCTTGCCGGCCTGACCGCCAGTCTGATGTATTCCGCCAGCGCGGAAACTCCGCCGGAACCCATGAAGATGGCGGAAGGCCCGACGGCGGCTTGCAAACCGTCGAATCTGGCGATCAAGGCCGACCGCAAACTGACCGCGGAAGATTTTGAAGAGCCTAAGGCCTGCGGCAAATGCCATCAGCGCCAGATAAAGGGCTGGGAAGGCTCGATGCACTCGCTGTCGTTCAAGGACCCGGTATTCCAGGCCGAATGGGCGCTGGCCTTCAAGGCGACCAACGGCGCCGCGCTCAACGACTGCGGCGGTTGCCATACGCCCATCGGCATTACCAGCGGCACCGTCAAGTTCGATCCCAGCCTGGGCAAGCATGGCGGTTTTACCGCGCCGAAACAAGCTGAACACGGCGTGTCGTGCGATGTCTGCCACTCCGTCTCCGGCTCCACTGCGAAACGTGCACTGAACGGTCAGCCGGGCAACGCTTCGATCGAGCTGAACCCTGGCGAAACCAAGTACGGCCCGTTGAAAGACGCCAAATCCGGCTATCACGAGACGGAGTACTCGGAGCTGCACACCAAGGCGGAGTTCTGCGGTAGCTGCCACAACATTTTCCATTCGGTGAACCAGTTCCCCATCGAGCACACCTACGACGAGTGGAAAAACTCGCCCTATGGCCAAGCTGACATCCCCTGCCAGGATTGCCACATGGTGCCGGTGGAGGTGGCGATCCAGGTCGCCGACCGCATGGTGCGCGCCAAGGATGTGCCGAATCACGGTCTCGGCGGGCTCGCCGCCAAGGGTGCGAAGAAAGAACGCGAACTGGTCCACGACCATGGCTTCGTCGGCGGCAACTCGGTGATTGCTTCTGCCCTCGGCGTGCCTGGCGCCGATGAGCACAAGGCGGAAGCGATCAAGCGTCTGCAGAATGCCGCCGACCTGGATATGGACGTGAAGAAAGGCAAGGGCGGCGCCAACGAACTGCGCATCAAGGTCACCAACCTGCGCGCCGGCCACCATCTGCCCACCAGCCTGACCTTCATCCGCCGCATCTGGCTGGACGTCACCATCACCGACGATCAGGGCCGCGTGCTGCTGCGTTCCGGCGAGCTCGATTCGCACAACCGGGTGGATGAAGATACCGTGATCTTCGGCAACCACTCCGTCGACAAGAACGGCAAGCCGACGGTCAACCCGTGGGAAATCGCCCGCTTCGACGAGCTCAACACGATTCCGCCGAAGGGCTATCGCTACGGCAAATACGCCTTCCAGCTGCCGGCCGATGCCAAGAGCTTCAAGGTAGTGGCCAAGCTGAATTACCAGTCGTATGACCAGAAGGTCGCCGACAAATTGCTTGGCGACAAGGCCGTCATCGTGCCCACGGTGGAAATGAAGGCCCTGTCTCGCAGCTATGGCGCCGATCTTAAAGTCACCGAGGGCGCCGCACGGGTCGCGCAGCGCTGAACATCCCTGGGCTCGTCATGGGCCCATGTCTGCCCGGCGCCGGCAACGGTGACCGGGTGTTTTTTTGGAGCGTTCACCATGAAAACCTGGTTACCTATCTGTACCGGCCTGCTCGCCGCTTGGCTGGCCCACGCCAGCCCATCCGGCTGGGAACCCTTGCCCGACACGCCGCCCGTCCCGGCGGACAATCCGATGACGGCTGAGAAGATCGAATTGGGCAAACAGCTGTTTTTCGATCCGCGTTTTTCCAGCACCGGCACGGTGTCCTGCAATACCTGCCACAACCTCATGCTGGGCGGCGACGACGCCCGGCCGACATCCATGGGCGTGCATGGCCTCACCGGGCCGCGCAACGCGCCGACGGTCTGGAACTCCGCCTTCCATCCCAGCCAGTTCTGGGATGGTCGGGCCGATCATCTCGAAGCCCAGGCGCAAGGGCCGGTGGTCGCTGCGGTGGAAATGGGCATGTCCGACCTGGAGATGGCCATCCTGCGGGTGAGGGCGATTCCCGGTTACCGTGACGCCTTCGCCCGTGTATTCGGCGGTGAACAGCCCGTCACCGTGGCGAACGCAGCCAAGGCGGTGGCCGCGTTTGAACGCACGCTGGTCACGCCCGGGAGCGCCTATGATCGCTGGGCGGCAGGCGACAAACAGGCGCTGACGCCGAAGCAGCGGCGCGGCCTGGATACCTTCGACCGCCTCGGCTGCACAGGCTGCCACCAGCCGCCCGCGTTTTCCGGGCCGCACAAGCCCAAGGGGCATTTCGCCGTCTTCCCGTTTCATGACGGCGCCTATGTCGACCGCTTCCAGTTGCGCGCCGATGTCGGCCGTCAGGCCGTCACGGGACGCGAGTCGGATCGTCATAAATACAAGATTCCGACCTTGCGAAATATCGCCCTGACGGCACCTTATTTTCATAATGGGCAGGTCGCTACGCTTGATGAAGCGGTCCGGGTGATGGCTGCCGCACAGTTGAATATCGCCCTCAGCGACGATGAAACAAGCGATGTCGTCGCCTTTCTTGAGGCCTTGACCGGTGAATTTCCTGCCATGACCCTGCCGCGCCTGCCGCCGACCCTGGGACGCAGTCTGCCGGTCAATTGAGTGGGCAGCGTGTGACTATCCGTGTCACGAACACAGGCATTCGTGTAACGTCGCATTTTTAACGTGATGACTCCCTGTCCGCCCGGTGCGCTGCCGGGCGAGACATCACCTCATGAGGACGAAAATGCAGATAGCCATGGTAGGACTGGGGCGCATGGGCGCCAACATGGCGCGCCGCTTGCTGCGTGCCGGGCACGAATGCGTGGTCTACAACCGTACCCCGGAACCGGTGGCGCAGCTCGTTGCCGAGGGCGCCACCGGCGTCGCCAGCCTGGCCGAGTTGGCCGAGAAACTGACACCGCCGCGCGCCGCCTGGGTGATGGTGCCGGCCGGTGAGATCACCGAGCGGGTTGTGATGGGGCTGGCCGCGCTGTTCGCACCGGGCGACGTCATCATCGACGGCGGCAACAGCTACTTCAAGGACGACATCCGCCGTGCCGGAATGCTCGCCGAGCGTGGCATCGACTACCTCGACGCCGGCACCAGCGGCGGCGTTTGGGGTCTGGAACGCGGCTACTGCCTGATGGTCGGCGGCCATAAGCCGGCCTATGAACGTCTCGAACCGATCTTCCGCAGCCTGGCTCCGGGTGAGGCCGGCGTAGCCGCATCGCCGGGCCGCACGCCCGGCAGCAGTGCCGAACAGGGCTATCTGCATTGCGGCCCTTCGGGCGCGGGCCATTTCGCCAAGATGGTGCATAACGGCATCGAATACGGCTTGATGCAGGCCTATGCCGAAGGTTTCGACATCCTCAGGAACGCCAACGCCGAAGCCCTTCCGGAAGCGCAGCGCTACGACTTCGCCCTGGAGGATATCGCCGAATTGTGGCGTCGGGGCAGCGTCGTCACCTCCTGGTTGCTCGACCTGTCCGCCGAGGCCCTGGCGCGCGATCCGGGCTTGGCCAATTTCAGCGGCTTCGTCCAGGATTCCGGCGAAGGCCGCTGGACGGTGCAGGCGGCCATCGACGAAGCCGTCCCGGCCGAGGTGCTCACCGCCGCGCTCTATGCACGTTTCCGTTCGCGTCAGGAGCACACCTTCGCCGAAAAGATGCTTTCGGCGATGCGCCAGGGCTTCGGCGGCCACGTCGAGCCGGGCAAGTAAGAGGCGGCGCGATGACTCCGACGATCGACCTGACCACGCGCATTGAACTCCCCGGGGCGCATCTGCCCAAGGCCGATCCCTGCGTCATCGTCATTTTCGGCGCCAGCGGCGACCTGACCCGGCGCAAGTTGATGCCGGCCTTGTTTCACCTGGCCTGCGAAGGTTGCATGGCCGGCCGCTTCCAGGTCGTCGGCATCGGCCGCCAGCCGCTCAGCGACGCAGCTTTTCGCGACAACCTGCGCACAGGGGTGCTCAACTCGACGGAAATAGAACACTTCGATGACGAGGCCTGGCAGGATCTGGCGCCGCGCATCCGTTACCTTTCTGGTGATTTTGCCGATCCCGACACGCACACCCGCCTGACGGCGCTGCTCGACTCGCTGCCGCATGCCCAGAATCGGCTTTTCTACCTGGCGACGGCGCCCAGCGCGGCGCCGGTGATCATCCAGCAACTGGCGAACGCCGGCCTGAACCGCCAGGACCACGGCTGGGCGCGAGTCATCATCGAAAAGCCCTTCGGTCGTGACCTCGATTCGGCGCGTCATCTGAACGATATCGTCGCGACGGCCTTCGACGAATCGCAGGTCTATCGCATCGATCACTACCTGGGCAAGGAGACGGTGCAGAACATCCTCTTCTTCCGCTTCGGCAACGCCCTGTTCGAGCCGGTCTGGAATCGCAACCACGTCGAGCACGTCCAGATCACCGCCGCCGAGCCCCTCGGCGTCGGCCACCGGGTCGGCTATTACCAGGAATCCGGGGCCTTGCGCGACATGGTCGCCAACCACCTGATGCAATTGCTGGCGCTGACCGCCATGGAGGCCCCGGTGGCCTTCGATGCCGATGCCGTGCGCGACAAAAAGACCGAGGTCTGGCGCTCGATCCGGCCGATGACTGCCGACGAAGTCGCCCTGCGGACAGTCCGTGCTCAATATGGCGCCGGTGACATCGACACGGGCCGCGTGCCCGGCTGGCTGGAGGAAGCCGAGGTGCCCGCCGACTCGCGCACCGAGACCTACACCGCTTTGGATATGCGCATCGACAACTGGCGCTGGGCGGGCGTGCCGTTCTACCTGCGCACCGGCAAGCGCCTGGCGCGCCAGGTCACCGAGATTGCCGTGCATTTCAAACATCCGCCGCTGACCTTGTTCCCGAGCGAAGCGGCATCACTCAATCTGACCCTGGCACAGATTGGAGAGATTGTGGATGCCCGTATTGAAACTGTAGCTCGCTTGCTGAGCCGCTGGAAGTTACAGGGCTGGCTATCTGTCGGTGATGACGGGCTTCACTTCAATCGCATGGACAAAGTGAAGTCCTTGCTACCTACATCAATGACAAGCAAACCAAATCAGTCTAGTCATAATTAATCGCTTAGGTCGCATGCCGGTGGTGGATTGGGATAGAGACTGTGCTTGAGGCATGGAACTCTCCTTCGGAAGAAAGAAAGGGGAACCATGCCCCGGACGGGGAAGGGATTCCCCGCTGGGTGGATGCTACGGATGGACTGACGGAATCCCTGGTCTTGCGACCGTTCCGGTTTCAGGGACTGACCGGACTGCAAGGGCGCCTTTGGATGACAGGCGAACCAAGGGCGGGATCATTCCCCGACCCCGACGGGTGCAGTGCGGTGCAAGCGGGCGGTTCTCCGCCAACGAAATACATGTTCAGGCTACCAAGGCTGAAAGCCTTGTCAAGCAGGGCTTCGCGGGTATGGGGATAGGAAATATCAGGGAAAACAGGAGTAGGCGTGGTTCTGTGAACGGGCCACTGTCAGATCAGGTCTGAACTTCTACACGTCATTCATCATTGTGCCGAACTCCCTTGTCGGGCAAGTCCTCGGCCTGTGCTGCCGGTCGCATTGGTTCCGTTGAAAGGCCGGTGACGAATCGGTAGCCAACATTGAGGCAGTACACGTCTTGGGTGGCCGTTTTCGTCAGAAGTGAGAGCCAGCGTCCGACGCTCGACTTATCTGAGTCTGATGATGTGGTCGGATTCGCCTTTCTTGACCTCGACGACAGTGTCAAGTGCCTTCAGCATCTCTGCAAAGTTGGCATATCCATGGTCCTTGGTATCAAAGGTCGGGTCGAGCCTCTTGAGCATTGGCCACACGGAGGCCTTGTTCACCCATATCTCGCCTTTGGTTTCTGAGAGCAGTCGCATGGCTCGCTTGAGCATATCTGCTGCCGGGTCCATCGGCGGTAGCGGAGTGGCGCTTTTCTCTTCATTCTGCTTCCGTGTTTCTTCTGGAGCCAGTGCTTCAACCAAGGTGTCGTAGTAGCGGAACTCGTGGCAGCTTTTTGCCCAGTGTCGATTGGTGTTCTTGCGGGTGCCGATGCCGATGAGTGTTCGACCCGCAGCCTTAATTTTCTGCGCTACAGGCATGAAGTCACTATCGCCGCCGATGATGATCACGGTCCCGATATGAGAAAAGCGACTGATGTCCTCTGCGGCGTCAAGGCAGAGTTTGATGTCAGCGCCGTTCTTGGCCGATGAACCTGGTGGAAAGAGTTGGATCAGCTCAACCGCGCTTTGCAGCAAGGCATCCCTGTAGCGTCCAAACCACTGCCAATTGCAGTAGGCACGATTGATGGCGATCGGACCGAATGATGAACAAAGTTCGATCACGGCCTGGACGTCGATGAGGGGGTCCTGTGGCTTGAAACGGTTGTCGGGTTTGCTATAGGCACCTTCGCCGTACTTGGCTTCTGCAAGGCCAGCGTGAAGGTTCTCAAAGTCCCAGTAGAGGGCTACGGATCTGTTTTCTTCGTTGTCATACTGAGCCAAGTTAACCTCCCTTCCATCCTTGTCAGAATAATTGTGATGCTTTCGATCAGAGCGTATGGGTCTGGGCTGCGTTTTTCAGTGCGCATTGTTCGCAGATGTCCAGGAATCTTCATGTGGAACTTTAGCGCCCCCTTATCGCCATGTCTTGCCCAAAAGGCAAGTGCCGCAAAAGCGAGACTCGCTGGCCAGCCAAGCTTTTCCGAGGTCGGTTTTCGGAAGCCGCACTACATGCGCATCCGGCCAACTCCTGCCAGACACCCAATCCAGAAAGCTCTCGGTCTAAATGACGGCTGTGCTCAGCAACCTGCCGTAGGGTGAATTCACACAACTCGGCCAGAGCCGTCATTCGACAGGCGAGCCGATTCAGTCAGCAATTCTCAGGGAAGCAGCCGTAAATGCTTTGCTTGGCCGACTACAAGTGCGCCAGCAGTTCCTGGGGCGAGATGCTCGTTTTGCACTGACTTAGCATGGGTCGCGCCGCTTCCGCTTATCGTTGAGGCCGAAGAGCGGAATCGATCCGATAAGCTGACCGGGATTCGCGAGTCGTTTCTTCCGCTCTTCGACGCCGATCGCGAATGATACGTAGAACAATGCGGATCGCGCCATCTGCATGACTCGGATCGCTTTGGCTTCGAGTTCATCGCTGCCGATAGCGATGCCGAAGCTGCCGTTGTTCGTCCCGTTGATCATGAACGGTTTTGCCCAGCCTTCGCTCACACGCAGATAAGTGTGCTCTAGTGCATTGCGAATAGCGTGCAGCTCACGAGCATCAGCTGCGGTGGTCAGTTTGAGCTGCTCATCAAACAGCTCCTTCGACAACCAGAACAAGCCGCGTAGTGGCAGATTGTCGTATTTCTCGAACTGTGGCAGCAGGCACGCCTTACCCTCGACCATCCAGACGTTCTTGAAGCTAACTCTGTCTGGTTGTTTTTTGTCTAAGTTCCAATAGCGATAAACCAGAAAGGCGACCTTGTCGAGCAGGGAATAGGCGATGCGGAAGGCAGTGCGGACCCGCTCGCTCGCTAACGAATAGAGCGGATAGTTGAGCGTGTCGGTGAGCGCGACCCCGCGATCCGAGAAGTGGACCTGTGTGCTGCTTATTCCCTCGAACAGCACGAAGCGCGCTGAGACATACTCCTGCTTCATCTGACTGAAGAAGCCAACGATTGGTGGGGGCAGATATCTGTCGGGACGGTCATTAAACCCTTCGATCAGAGGCGGCAGCATCAGATCATCGGTAGCTGCGGCAAGATGTCGTCCAAGATCATTCAGAGGGCACAGGAAAAGACGGTGTTCAAGGCACCAACGTCGATAGACGCGTTCGATCTTCGAGCGGCCTGCATTACCCTGATCGAGGTTCTGCATCTTCCGGACTGCGTCAAGATTGACTGCGCCAGCGATTTCCGTCGCATGACCAGAGAAATAGGTTACTGCCCCTCGCGGATCGCCAGAATCGAAAAATGCATCCTCCTCCATTGAGGAACGAAGACTGTCGAAAGCATGCAAAGCCAGAATCGCGCGCTCGTAGTCATCAAATACCATGCGGGCATAATCTCCAAGTCCGCAGCCACGGTTACCCCATGCCAGCGCAAACCTTGGAATGATCTTCAGAGCAGCGTCCCAAATGGCAATCGCATCGATCGTGCGACCGACGGTATTCAGGAGGTTCGCGTGATTGGTAAGGATTTGGCATTGACGAACCTTATCGAGACTCGCAAAGCCGGCATGGTTTGAGGCGCGCGACAGAGCAAGCAGTTCTGCCTGACGTTCTGGTGCTTCCCAAGACCAGGATCGTCGTACATTCGCAATATGCGACAGCGCCGCCCACGCATTGGCTCGGAAATACTCGACCAAGGCACCATCCGCGTCGATGAGTTCTCGTTCGGCTAATTCGTCGAGCAAATAAAGCGCGCGTTTGGCACCACGCTCGAACGAAGCATCGAAGGCATGGTCGATCAACTGGCCGATGTGTGCGAGCGCTTTGGCATCGCTCATTTTCGTGATGCTGCGTTTGCACTGCTTGTTGAGGCCGTCGAATCCAGGATTGGTGGTCATCGCTCTTTCTGTCTTGTTTGATCGCCCTGGGTTCTTCTAGACATATGCGACCACTATAAAGCTCGAAGCAAACGAAAAGACATCCACCCAACAACGGCGGCTTCGGCCGACCACCCGGAGTTCGGGCGGAACAAGCCTTGGACGTGCCTCAACTTAATGCATGCGAGCCCCTCCCTTTGAGCCTAGGACACCTCCGCCGCCGCAAGGCGGAATTGGGTGGCGCACTTCTCCTTCATCGTTTGGGGCAAACTGCTTATCATGGACGTTCGATAAGGATGCCATGTGCGTACCAAAATAGTAGCGACGCCGAAGGCTCCTGCCTCCCTCAACAGGGCGGATCGGAGCGAGAAGCGCCGGAAGGGAGCCTGGTCTTGAAAGTTGTTCGCCTTTCCATATCGAACTTCCGAGGAATCAAATCCGCGGAAATCCATTTCGACGGCCACGCTCTGATGGTCGGCCCCAACAACGTCGGGAAGTCCACGGTGCTCGAAGCGCTCGATCTCGTCCTTGGGCCGGACCGGTTGGGTCGATTTCCACCGATCGAGGAGTTCGACTTCCACAACGCCGTATACCTGGCCGCTCCGGTAGAGGAAGGCGGGGAACCGCGAAAGATTCCCCTGCGCGTCGAAGCCGTGCTGACAGAACTCACGGATGAAGTCGAAAATCGCTGCGGAGGACACGTCGAGTTTTGGAAGCCGGCCGAGCGCCGCCTTCTCGAACCCGGGGAAGCCGCCGAAGCGAACCCTCCAGAAACGCTGAGTTGCCTGCGCCTGGAAACCGTCGCCCTGTACAACCCGGAGGAGGACGAGTTTGAGGCGCAGACTTGGTTCTCCCACAGTCCCGACGCCGCTCCTGGAGAACTCTCGCCGGTCAGAAAGGACATCAAGAGGCTTTTCGGATTTCTCTACCTGAGGACGCTTCGCACGGGTTCCCGCGCGCTCAGTCTCGAACGAGGCTCCCTGCTCGATCTAATCCTGCGGCTCAAAGGGGTTCGCACCGGCCTCTGGGAGAAAGCCATCGCGCGGCTGAAAGCGATGGACATCGAGGCCGACGCGTCCGATTTGGATCCCATCCTGGCTGACGTGGAATCCAGACTTTCCCGCTACATCCCCACGAACGCGCCGGGCCGCGCCACCAAACTACACGTTACCCAACTCACGCGGGAGCACCTGAGAAAGACGATGGCCTTCTTCCTGGCGATGTCGGCCGATCAGTATCCCGTGCCCTTCCAGCAGGCCGGGACGGGCACGCTCAACACGGTGGTGCTGGCCCTTCTCTCCGTCATTGCCGACCTCAAGCCCGAGACCGTCATCTTCGCGATGGAGGAACCTGAAATCGCCGTGCCGCCTCACACGCAGCGAAGAATCGCGGACTATCTTCTTCAAAGGACCACCCAGGCATTCGTCACTTCGCACTCTCCCTTCGTCATCGAAAGATTCGAACCGTCCCAGACCCTTTTGCTTTCGAGAAACGAAGTGGGAACAGTTGGCGCCATGCGCGTCTCCGACGCCACGGGTCTTAAGGACAACGACTACAAGCGATATGCCCGCCGGGGCTTGACCGAATGCATGCTGGGCCGCGGCGCCGTGGTGGCCGAAGGGGTCACCGAGTTTCACGCCCTGCCGGTGGCCGCCAGGAGAATCGAGGAAGCGTTCCCGGAACTTCTGCCTCTGGACATCGCGGGCGTGGCCTTCTTCGACGCCGAAAGCGACGGCTCCATTCCCAAGTTTGGCGCCTTCTTCAAGGCTCTCGGCTTGAAGACCTTCTCCTTCTACGATCACAAACAGAGAAAAGGCGAGGACAAGCAGAAGTTCGCCGCGGTCTTCGACGTGGATTGCGAGCACCAGTACGCCGGCTTCGAGGAACTGATCGCGACGGAGATGCCTCCCGACCGCCTGTGGGCGTTCCTTGCCGCTCTCAGGGAGTCCGGCGAAAACGGCCAGGTCGGCATACCGGCGGCCAGACCCGTCGACGACGAGATCCAAAACATCGCAAGAAATGCCCTTGCCAGCGGCAAGGGCGCCGGCTGGGCGGCCCGCCTGTTCGAAGAATGCGATCTGGCGGAACTCCCGACCACGGTCACAAACTTCCTTGGAGAGGTGTACGGGCACTTCCCGAAACCCGCCGAACCCGCCGCGGCTCCGCTTGCGGAAGACGACGGGCAGGCCGCCCCCGCCGGAGCAGCGCCCGCGTGACGCAGGAAGAAGATCCGCGCCCGCTTCTCATGGGGCACGGCGGGCACGCTCTCGTTATCGGAGGCCCGGGCAGCGGGAAGACCACGCTCGCCCTCGAGAAGGCCGTAGGCCGAATCGGACGGGGCCTACGGCCGGGCCAGCGGATCTTGTTTCTAAGTTTCTCGAGAGCGGCCGTCGCCAGACTGGCGGAGGCCGCGAAATCCTCCATCCCCCGGGAACAAGAAAACCTGTTGTCCCTTCAGACCTTTCACTCGTTCTGCTGGGATCTGCTCAAAGCCCACTCCTACCTCCTCGGCGCCCCCAAACGGCTGTCCATCCTGCTGCCGCAGGACGAGAAGGCCCTGTCCGGATTCAAGAAGGCCAAGCCGGAGGATCCGGCCTGGCAGGCTTGGCTCGTCGAGCGCGAACGGCTTTTCGTCGAGGAAGGCAGGATTGCCTTCGATCTGTTCTACCCCAACGCGTCCGCCCTTCTGGAGCGGAGCGCCCACCTGCGCCGTCTCGTGTCGCAACGGCATCCGTTGATCGTGGTGGACGAAGCCCAGGACACCGGCCCCGAGGCGTGGCGCTGCATCGAACTCCTGACCCCCCATTCCCAGGTCTTGTGTCTGGCGGACATGGAACAGCAGATATTCGACCACCTGCCGGGCGTGGGACCGGAGCGCATCATCGCCATACGCGCCGCGCTATCGCCCCTCGAAATCGATCTGGGGTCTCGCAACCACCGCAGCCCCGGCACCGAAATAGCCGTCTTCGGAAACGACATACTCACTCTCAAGCCGAGAGGGACGCCCTACAAAGGGGTTTCGAAGTTCGTCTACGCGCCCAAAAATCCCGACTGGAAGAAGATTGTGCGGATCGCGCTGGGCGTCATTCACCGTCGGGTGAAAAAGGAGACCGGAACTTGGGCGAAGAGCGTCGCCGTACTTACCCATTCTGGAGGGTCGGCAGCGAAGATCTCCGCCGCCCTCGGTGCGGGCGAAAAGCCGGTGAGACACAGGCTTCACTTCGACGAAAGCGAGGCGATGCTTTCCGCCCGCTTCGCCGCCTTTCTTCTCGAACCGAGAAACGCCGGAAACGTACCGGCCGACGTGGCGACCGCGCTGGATTTGCTCGCCGACGTGAAGAAGGCGGCAGGGTTGGCCAAGGCGAAGGAACGCCAGGCATGGGCTGCCGCCCTTCGCTCGGGGAAGACGCCTCGCGCCGGACTGGTCAAGGCGCTCTTCGTGCTCGTCGGGCAGATGGACGGCTCGTCCTTTTCCGGCAGCCCCGGCAAAGACTGGCTCGTGGTCAAGAAGGCGCTACGCGACGGCGGACAGGACGAACTGCGGGAAGTCGCCCGGCACCTGGACTATCTGGTGGCCTTCAACAGAGGCAAGAGGATATCTGCCAACCTGGCGGCCGAATGGTCGCGCAACGGCCGATATGTCAACGCGAGGTCTGCCCTCGACTCCGCCTTGGCCCAGGATCAGATTCTCGACGGCGCCGAAGACCACGACGGGCTTCAAATAATGACGATCCACAAGTCGAAGGGAAAACAGTTCGACGCCGTGATCGTGCTGCGCGAAGGGCGCTACGACCAGGACACGGGAGGGTTCGTGTCGTCGTTCGTGTGGTGGGGCGACGCCCATCCACACGCCCGGAGCCGGAAAATACTGCGCGTAGCTGTTACCCGGGCCAAGTCGCATATGCTGATTCTGGACCCCGCATTTCCTGCTTGCCCTCTGCTAGCTGGGCACAATCTCTGAATCACGGTCAGGACGCTGACAAGCCTGATTACCAACAAAGCACCGCTGACTCCCGTATTGAGCCAGTAGGCTCACGGGATCAACGTTGTGAGTCAGCAGGTCGGGAAGCTGTCATAGCCGCTCGCTCAGGTGGCGTTGCATTCTTCCTCCCCCCGCCTGGCCTCGAACTCCACTCCCTTCACCCGCGTCAGCGACAACAGCACGTCGTCGGCCACTAGACGCAGCTTCTCTCTGGGTTCTCCGGTCTCCCGATCCGTCCAGCTGTCCAGCTCAAGCCGGCCGGTCACGTACACCCGCGCGCCCTTCCGCAATAGCCGGGCCGCCTGTTCGGCCTTGTAGTCCCAGAGGGAGACATCCAGCCAGTGGCCACCGGTCTGCTCCAGTCCACCCTGGCCATCGGCTCGGTAGTTGTCGAAGAACACGCGCAACTCCGCCACCTTGCGGTCTTCCCCGTTGACCTGGACCGTCTTGAGGGCAGGGCTTTCGCCCAGATTACCCGTACCTTGATAGTTATTCGGCATGTTGGCTCCTTTCGTTCGCCGGTTTGGAACCCGTACCCGGCCGGGTGCGGGGATGGAAGTCAGGACATTCGTTTTGGGGGTGTTCGCAGTGCGAACACTTCCTCCCGGTAACGCTCGGCCAGCCGCAGTTCATGACGCGCCGCCATCTCCTGATGGTTGAGGCAAAGGGCGGCGCTATGCGCCTGCCGATACCAGTCGGCCAGGGCGGGAGGCAGCAGATCGACCTGGCCGACGATGGCCGCCCAGGACACATGCCTGGCTGGGCGACCCGCCAAGCGCCAGCGCAGGGCATGCTGGCCGTTGTGCTTGCGGACGTGCACGGTGAGCAGGTAGTCATGTCCGCGCACCGCCCGAGTCTGCCGCGCCAGTGCTTGCATGTCTTGCCGGATGCCGGCCAGCCGGGCGCGGGTTTCATTGCCCCAGGCCGCGCCCTTACCCTTAAAGCCCTTTGTGGACAGGTCCGGTGTGCTGACAACATCGGCTGAGGCCATGGCCGGACTCATAGCAGGGCGGCTTCCCCGCTGGCCTCATCAGATCCCGCGAACTCGCCATCCAGCGCCCCCTCGGCGACCCGCTGCAACAGCGCCAGTTCCTGCTCGCTCAGACTCACCCGCCGGCGGGTATGACGCGGTGCCACGGTGCCGGTGAAGACCGCCTTGGGCACCTCGCCGAAGATGCCGGTCACCGCCTTCACCCGCTTGCCCGCTTCCCCATCGGCGCCGGGCAGCCAGTCGCTGCGGGAGAGTTCGCGCAATTCCGGGCGGATCAGATAGCGCTCGAAACGCACCGGCGTCTCGAACACCCCCCGAATGCGGCGGGTCACCTCGCGGATCAGCTTGCGTCCTTCCTCGTCGGTCATCAGGTCCTTACGCACCAGGGTCTTCACCTGGCGTACCCGGAAGTCGTACTCGACGATCAGGCCGGCCACGGTGTAGCCGTAGGGAGAACGGAAACCCAGCTCCAGGGAGACCGGCTCACGGGACTTGAGAATCGAGAAGATCAGCCCCTTGCGGGCCGCGGCCTCGAGGCGCGACTCGCAGGTCCGCCCCAGTTCGTCCAGGGCCGCCTTGAGCTGCTGGATCCGCTCGCCGGTGTCGATGAGCGCCCAGTCGGCATAAGGATTGTCGTTGCCGGACAGATACCAGATGGATCGCAAGGCGGCGGCCACCCGCTTGCCGCCGACGATGGGCTGCAGGTTGCCCTGGGGATCCCGGCCCCGACCCATGAACAGGCGGTGGGCCTCCTGGGTATGCAACACCATGGCGTCCGGCGCCTCGTCCACCAAACTGCCCGCCTGGATCGCGGCCTCGGTGTCCGGCACCACTGCATCCGCGCCTTTGCGCAACTGCCAGGAGGCCTGCATCTGCTGCAATTGGCGCAGGCGCTCGGTGTATTCGATCACCCTGGGCCAGCGGGGGTCGGACTCGTCTGGCTGCTCCGCCTGAAGCAGGTCGGCCAGCGCCAGGCGCTCGGTCTCCAGGTCGTAGCCATCGGCGAAGGGGCGAAACGTCGGGGGGGTCAGGGGAATCGGTGAATTCATCATGGTCCTCGTGGGTTCAAATTGCGCCAGCGCCAGGCTGATCGATGTCGATTGCGCCAGTCACGGACTGGTCGAGGTGTTCGCACTGCGAACACCCAGGGATTGATTCAGGTCCGGCCTCTTCCGGAGTGTTCGCAGTGCGAACACGAACCAGGCTTTTTGCGGGACTCATTTCGCCCCACCTTGCGAACCCATGCCCAGCTGCTCCCGCATGCGAGCCAGATGCTCTCGGGCGGCCAGGCGTGCGGCAGGGTCCGGATCTTGGCGCAGCACTGCACGCGCCTGGCGCTGGGCCTCGGCCCGGGCCTGGGCTTCCTCACGGGTTCGTGCGACCCGAAAGGCGATGGTGGGTACGAAGCGGCCTGCTCGGGCGGCCTGGATCAGGGTGTGCAGGTAGCCCAGGGGATTGCGTACCTCCCGGCCGCGCACCATGCCGGCATGTTCGTCCAGCACCAGCTGGCGCAGGGCGGGAGCCAGGTCGGCCAGCCACGGGTGGGCGACTGCCTGCTCCGCCGGCAGCAGGGTGCCGGAGAAGACGAGGGGCGGTTCCGAAGTTTGCTTGGGCTCACCTTCCCCACTACTCCGATTTTCATGGCCGCTCGCGGACGATCCAACGATGATCACCGGAGAGGGGGCTGGGGGTGGGTAGGGGTTTATCTCTTGCCGTAATTCGCCCGCGCGCGAGGAAGGGCCGCAAACCCGCTCGGGGCGCGGCTTGGCGCCAGATGGCGAGTTTCCGGAAAGGTGCCGGCTGGTTGGGCGGTTCACGGCATCCCTGTCGGGCGCTTCGTCCCATGCCTGTTGGGCGTTTCGTCCCACTCCAGGATGGCGGCAAGCGCCGGTCTGGATGGCCGGTTTGTCCAAGGCCTGACTGGCGCAATGGGCCATACAGGCCGATTCGTGGCCTGCCAGTGCGGCGATGAGACGCTCGAAGGCCAGGCGCACCACTCGATGGGTGGGCAGGGTCTTGGTGAAGCGCGTTTCCAGGAGGCCCTGCTCGGCGAGCCGGGTGCGCGCACCGTCCACTTCATGGCGCGTCAATTGGCAATGACGTCCGACCAACTGGGGGAAATGTCCGATCCAGCCATCGGCTGTTCGGTTGAGGGCCAGATCCCTGCGACAGGTGATCAGCAACTGGGAGAGCAGGAGGCCACCGGAAAGAGAGCCGGCGACCCAGGTCAGGCGGCGATACAGGGCTACCGGCCGGCCCAGCAGCCGGCGCAGCTGGGGATCGTCCCAATCCCAGGTGGCGAGGCGCGATGGGGTGCCACTCATGAGCCGCGCCCCCAGGCAATCCAGGTCGAGGCGGTAATGCATGCGCGCGGGCATGCCACGCCTTGCCTCCCTGAGGAGGCCCCGCATCACCAATGCCTTGCGCGCGCTCTCCTGCTCACGCCGCGACAAGCCCGTCTCCAATAGCCACTCATCGCGGGTCTTCCAGAACCAACCATCCCGTTCCGGGTGCCGGTGCAGCCAGTTGCGAGTCCAGGCCAGGGCTACCGAAAGCATGGCCGCGGCCTTGTAGCTGCCACACACGGGTGTCAGCGACGGGAAGTAGGTGATGTAGTCCCCCTCCACCAGGGCCTTGAGCCGGTTCAGGTGGAAGGTGAGGGTGGCCAGGTCGGCGCTACTCATCCAACCGCCCCGCCCAATGGCTGCGCGACTGGCGCTCCAGGCTGTCGCGCAGCCTTGCCCAGTTCACCCGGTACCAGAGCACCGCCGGCATGCCCACCCGGCGTTCCTCCAGCAATCCACGCTCGCGCAATTGCCGGCGGGCGGTCTCCTGCTCGCGGCGGGTCAGGCCCGTATCCCGTTCCCACTCGTTCTGGGTGCGGGTGAACCAGCCTTCGCGCTCTTCAGGTATATCCGCGTAGGCATAGCCGGCATAGGACAAGAACAGGGCCGCGGTGATGCTCCCGGCGATGGCCACGTAGGCGCGATGGAAGACGATGGGCTCGTCGAAGATGTCCAGCATCAGCGCCGTGGCCAGAGGCAGTCCGGAGGGGGAGGTTTGCGGCCTCGATCTGTCCATGGCTAGTCGTCGAACTCGTGGACCACGGCATGCAGGCTGGCCAGGGAGAGTTCCGGGTAGGCCTCGGCGAGGGCCAGGTAGCGTTCCGCCGGATTCAGGCCGCTGGCCTGAAGGGCATGCCAGCGGGCATGGATACCGTCCCGGGTTGCCGCGTCCGGCAGGCGCGGGCGTCCGCGTGGGGCCCGCTCGCCCCGCTGCCTGCGCTGCCGGCCGGCGAGGGCGATGGCCTGTGGGCCGAAGAGCTCGGCCAGCAGGACACGCGGGGCGTTATGGGCGACACAGCGCTCCAGCAGCGTGGATTCCTGGCTGAGCCGGTCCAGGGTGCGTAGCGCATGGTCGAGACTGTCCCCGTCCACCAGGATGCCGACGCGTAGATGCTTGATGGCCGCCAGCCGTGCCAGCTCGCCGAGTGGCAGGCTGCGCAAGCGCTGGAGCGCGCGTTCGTTCAATCCGCCGTCACCCGGCGTGACCGGCTCGCCCCGCTCCAGGCGGGTCAGCACCAGGGACAGGGCCTGAAGCCGCAGATGGGGCTCATCCAGGGCGATCACGCTCGCCCCCTTCTGTGTATTACGTCGGCCAGATGCTGATAGGTGACGGCATCGGAAGAACAGGCCAACACGGTGAGCCTCGCCAGTTCCAGGCAGTGGCCGGCCAGCACCTCGTCCTGCAACAGGTGGAGCAGCGACCAGGGCTCCAGGGTGGCCTGGCCGTCCTGGGTGATGTAGGCCAGGAGATCGTCCTCCACCAGTATGGGATAGGCGGATTCGTCCATGCCCGCTTCTCTGAGATAGACCCGGCGCCAGCGGGAGGACTCCGGGATGGATCGGGCCAGATCGGGGTCCATCTGGCCGGAAGCCACGGCGAGCAACCACCAGAGGGTGCGCCGCAGGTCCATGTCCTCATCCTGGGGCAGGGCACCGGCTTCCATATAGTAGCCCAGGGGAAGCTTGTCGATGGGGGAGAACCAGCTGGCCACACCGCCGGCACGGGCCAGTCGCTCGGCGGCTTCCCTGAGCTGCTGGCGCAGGTCCGAGACATCGAGGCTACCGGAGGGAATGCCTTGATTCTCTCGGAGAGACGGATCGTTGGCGTCAACCGGCCTCGATGCGGAATCGATTACCAGCGGCAACGGACCCGTCTTGCCTGGCTCGATGTGCCGTGGCGCATGCGGCGTGATCGTCTCCAGGTCGGCGCGTTGAGCGCCCGGCTGCTTCTCCATGGCGGACAGGATCAGGGTGAGCCCCTTGCTCTCGATGCCGAAGTGCGCGGCCAGGGTGGATTCCCAGCGCCGCATCAGGCGCTCCGCCTCGGCGCCCGCCTCGGGCGCCAGGCTCAGGACATGTTCGTGCAGGACGGGATCGACGATGCGCCCCTGGAAGTCGGCCTCATCCATCTCCCATAGCCCCGCGAAACGCTTGAGCAGGTTCATCCGGGGCTGGAGCCGCTTCACATCGAGACCGGTGAGGCGCTGGCCCAGGGGGGCGAGCCTGTCCAGGGCGAACTTCATCAGGCTGATGTTGGCCAGGGCCACCGGCAGCCCCAGGCGCTTGAGCTCGGCCTCGAACTGGCGCAGGGAAAGGTGGGCGCCAACCTGGGCTTCCAGAGCGGCCTTGACGTCCATGATGCCGGCGGCCCGGTCCCAGAAACACATCTCGCCACGCTGTTCGTTCTCGCCCAGGTGGCCGGCGATGGCCTCGGCGTCGCCATGCCAGGCCTTGAAGGTGAGCTCGACCTGCTCGAAACGGCTGTCCCCTTCCCGAAGGAGCTGCTGGAGGATCGTCAGGCGCGTGTTGCCACCGCCGCACACCATGTAATGCGCCTCCCCCGGCCGGCGGGTGATGTTGAATGGCGTCAGGAGGCCCACCGCCCGGATGGAGGCCTTGATCTCCTCGAAGTGGGGATTGATGGCGCGGCGCGGGTTGCGGTCGTAGGGCCGGATTTGCAGCACGGGCACCAGGATGCGGGCGCCGTCCAGGTCGTCACCGCGCTTCAATCTCACTGCGGCATCTTCGGGACCCGGCAGGGTGAGCCGGTCGCGCAACATCTGCCGTGGGTCGCCAGCGGGGGTGCCCATGGCCCAGCCGGACATCCGGCCCCGCTCACCGGACATGGCCGGGCTCCTGTCCGGCGTACACACCCTGCAGGGAGGGGATCAACTCCCAGGCCAGGCGATGCATCACCTCGTAGGCGGAGGGCGAGGCAGCGCCGCGTTGCCGGTCGAAGCGATGCACCGGCACCTGCGCGGTGGCCGCCGCCTGGTAGGCGTTGGCGTCGGGGATCACGGTATCCAGCATGGTCACCCGGCCCTGGGCGCGGAGGAAGTTCTCGCGGATGGTGTCCGCCACCAGCCGGGAATTGTTGGAACGGCGCAGACAGTTGATGACCGCCTTCATGGGGCCCAGCCCGGCACCGATGGCGCTGGAGGCATCCAGTCGCTCCAGCATGCGCAGGGTGCCGTCCATGAATTCCGAACCGCTCAGCACATCGGGCCGCACCGGCGAGATGAGCAGATCGGCGGCCAGGGCCACCGCGTCCTCCACGGCACCGGCGCCGCCGTGGGCGTCCAGGATGACGCAGTCGTAGTGGTCCACGACGTCCGGCGAGCGCAGGGCTAGCTTCAGGCGCACGGCCCGGTCGATGCGGCTGTAGAGCCAGTCCGAGAGATTGATCTCCGGACTGTCGGACACCACGATGTCCAGACAACCGGCCAGCCGCGGCAAGTCGATGGGGGTGATGGCTTCCCGGGTCACCAGGCCCCGGGTTATGACCCGGGTGAGGCCATAGGGCGATGGATGCCGGAGGCGAAAGTACTTGGACAGGGAGGGCTTCTCGTCTGCATCGATCAGCAGGACGCGCAATCCCATGTCCGCCAGCAGCGCACCCAGATTCGCGGTCAGGGTGGTCTTGCCCACGCCTCCCTTGGTACTGACCAGGGCGAGCTTGATCATGGCCTCGAATGCCGCGGGCTGTCGTTGTGGCATTCACCATCAACGGTCCTGGGCACAGGCGTGGGTAGGTTCATGGCATCAGGCCGCGTTGCCGCCGACGGTTTGCCGGCTCAGCCAGAGATCCAGTTCCGCTTTACGGTATTTCACCAGGCGGCCCACCTTGATGTAGGGGATGGCATGCCGCTTGGTACACCGCCACACCTCCAGGGTGCGCGGATTCAAGCCCAGATAGACGGCCGCTTGTTCAGTGGTGAGAAGATCTGAACGCAGCAGGCTCGCCAGGATCGGGTGGGTTTCGTTTTGTTGTACAGCCGATTGGGACATGATGGACCTCCGTTATTGCCCAGCGCGTCTGCGCAGTGGGTAGGACGATAAGAAAAAACTTCCTCGGTGTGTCCGCTGGGGATGACGCGCATCGGGCCCAGCCGAACACTGAGTTCAACGGATATCCGTCCTTGATTAATAAGGGAAATCACAGGGCATCCGGCGAGAGCCCATGCGTTGGGTCATAGCGGGTAAGGCAGGAGCAGACGGCGTGCGGCCGGGGTAACCGCCGTGTGGCGACGTGCGGCGGGGTAGTGCCTGATGCATCTGGATCCTGCCACCCAGGAATGGGGGCAGGATCACGTCAACCGGCTAATTCACGCTGCTGAGGGATTTGGCTTGCTGTCGGGCCTCATTGAGGTAGCGGGCGATCGTGCCCCTGTCCAGAACGAGCCCGAGCCGTTCGGCATCGGCGACAATGTCACTGGCATCGACGTAGGGAGCTTCCAGCTTGAGGCCGTATCCCTGGGTGGCCAGCACGTAGATCAGGCGCAGGAGGAATTGTTTGCTGCGCGGGTTGAGCTCCACTTCCTCGGTCTCGTCCAGGCCACTACCCACTTCACGCCCGGCCCGCTTGCGCTCCAGGCGGAAGCGCTCACGTACCGCCTCTAGCAACGCGGTAGGCAGGGGTAAACCTTTGCCGAGCGCGTGCTCGATGGCATTGAAGGGATGGATGGACTGCTGCCCCCCGTTGGGCCCGCTCTTCAGGATGCGGTAGACCTTCGACGCCTCGGTGAACTCCTCGGGCAACGCGCGGCCGTCGAGGCGAATGCCGGCTCCTTTGAGCCGGTCTGGATCGAAACCGCACAACAGCAAGGCGGCGTCGCGATAGCTCCAGGCGTCGAGCCTGGACCAGAAAACGAAGTCGAGCGGCGTGTGGTTTGTCATCCCTGAATTCTTGTACTCAGCATTGGCCATGGGGGCTGGGCCACCATGGCAATGCGTTTATGGTTTGCTCTCAACCGGGGCGGATCAAAAAACGCCCCCTCCCATCTCTGTACTTGGTGGACCGGCAGCCAGATCCACCAGGCTGGATTACTTCTTCTTGCCGCCCTTCTTGCCTGCGCTGGCAGCGACGCGATCCTTGAACGCCTTGCCGGCCTTGAAGGCGGGCACGGTGGCGGCGGCAATCTTGAGGACTTCTCCCGATTGTGGATTCTTGCCGGTACGGGCGGCGCGTTTGCGGGACTCGAAAGTGCCGAAACCGATCACGGACACCGTGTCGCCCTTGGCCACGGTCTCGGCGATGCTTTCCAGCACGGCCTCGACAGCGCGGCCGGCGGCGGCCTTGGTCATCTCGGTCTTGGCTGCAACGGCTTCGATGAGTTCGGATTTGTTCATCTTGGTCTCTCCATTGGGCGGGGGTAAGGCACCGGGGGATCATAGCCCGCCACCGGAAAGTTTAGGCAAACATGGCGTCTGAAAAAGTCGAAAAAGCGTTATGGCCGGATCCACATTTCCGCTAGCAACGTGCCTGGAACAAACCGATAATCCCGGCACCTCCCTGATCGCCGCAATGGCGATCTTCTTCAAGGCGCCCTAACGGGCGCCTTCTTTTTTCTGCCCTATGGGCCATCCCCCCTTCCAGTACATCCCAGGTCACCTGGAAATAACTGTCACCACGAATACGGCACTCCCGGCTTACAAGCGAGCAAGAATAATTTGTGCGCTGTCTGCCGTGACCCCCGTGTGACCCCAGCTCTTTTTGCACTTAATGACGAATCGCCTAACTTACTGATATATTTGGTGCCGGCAATCTGACTCGAACAGATGACCTACCGCTTACAAGGCGGTTGCTCTACCAACTGAGCTATGCCGGCTCGGGGCTGAATTATATGTGCTGCGTCGCGGGCAGCGGAGGGGGCTGGCTGCGCGTCCTACTTGATCACGCGCAGGTTGGGCGGGCCTTTGGGACGCCGTGGTTCGGAGGATGATTCCTGGTCTTGGTTGGTAGCCGCCGCACTCGGCTCCTGCGGCCTGGCGGATTCGGATCGGGCCGGGGCCGCCTCGGCCGCCTCTGTTCCGGACTCGGCGAAGGCCATGCCTTCGCCGGTCTCGCGGGCGTAGATGGCCAGCACGTTGCGCACCGGCACCAGGATGTCCTGGGCGACGCCGCCGAAGCGGGCATTGAAGCTGACCCACTCGTTGTCCATGTGCAGTTCGCGCACGGCGCTGGGGCCCATGTTCAGGACGATCTGGCCGTCCTTGACGAATTGCCTGGGAACACGTGTGAACTCATCGACACGCACCGAAATGTACGGCGTCAGGCCGCTGTCCACACACCACTCGTAGAGCGCCCGCATGAAATACGGGCCGGTGGGCAGGACGGTCACTTGCGCATGGCCTTTTCCGCCGGCGTGAGGGCCTCGATGAAGGCCGGCCGGCTGAACAGGCGTTCGGCGTACTTGAGCACCGGCGCGGACTGCTTGGGCAGGCCGATGCCGTAATGGTCCAGGCGCCACAGCAGGGGCGCGATGGCCACATCCAGCATGGAGTAGTCATCACCCAGCATGTACTTCTGGCGGCTGAAGATGGGCGCGATCTGGGCCAGGTTGTCGCGCACCACGGTGCGCGCCTTTTCCGCCGACTTGGGGGCACCGCGTTCCAGATCGGGGATCTGGCTGAACAGGTCACGCTCGAAATTGAACAGGAACAGGCGGGCGCGGGCGCGCATGACCGGGTCCGCAGGCATCAGCTGGGGATGTGGGAAACGCTCGTCGATGTACTCGTTGATAATGTTCGACTCGTACAGGATGAGGTCCCGCTCCACCAGGATGGGTAGTTGCCCGTTGGGGTTCATGGTGGCGATTTCCTCGGGCATGTCGTGGACATCGACATCCTTGATCTCGAAATCCATGCCCTTTTCGTGCAACACGATGCGGCAGCGCTGGCTGAACGGGCAGGTGGTGCCCGAATAAAGAATCATCATTTATGTGAAGCCCCGAAGAAATGTGCTGAATGCAGCTTAGTGCACATCTTTCCAGAATTCCTTCTTCAGATAGAAGGCGACAACGAAAAAGGCCGCCAGAAAAAGTAGCACGAACACGCCGGTTTGCATGCGCTGGGGTTTCGCCGGCTCGCCCATCCAGGACAGATAGTTGACCAGGTCGGCCACCAGGGCATCGTATTCCGCCGGGGTCATCTTGCCCGGCCTGGCCAGTTGCAGGTGGTCAACCACCTCGTGGGTCTTGCCGTCCTCGCCCTGAACCGCGTGCATGACCGGCACCAACTGGCCCTGCAGTTCATGCAGCACATGGGGCATACCCACCTTGTCGAACACCAGGTTGTTCCAGCCGGTCGTGCGGCTGTCGTCCCGGTAGAAGCTGCGCAGGTAGGTATAGACCCAGTCGGCACCCCGGGAACGGGTGATCACCGAGAGATCGGGCGGCGGCACGCCGAACCATTCCTTGGCCTCCTTGGCGCGCATGGCCACGGTCATGGTTTCGCCCGGCTTGTCGGCGGCGAACAGCAGGTTGTCCTTGATCTGCGCCTCGGTGAGGCCGATGTCGGTCATGCGGATATAGCGCATGTAGGACGCGGCATGGCAGTTCAGACAGTAATTGACGAACACCCGCGCACCGCGCTGCAGGGATTCCTGGTCCTGGATGTTGACCGGCGCCGGATCGAGACGGACGGCCGCGCCGGACGCAAGAGCGGTCAGGGGCAGAAAGAGAAGCAGGGACAGCAGCTTGTTCATTCGGTCACCCTTTCCGGAACGGGCTTGGTGGCGTCGGCCTTGGTGTACCAGGGCATCAACAAGAAGAAGGCAAAGTAGATCGCCGTGAGGATCTGTGCGGTCAGAGTGCGCATGGGACTGACCGGCAACACGCCCAGCACGCCCAGCCAAATGAAGGCGACCACGAACAGGGCCAGGGCGATCTTGAAGCGTGGTCCCTTGTAGCGAATCGACTTGACCGGCGAGCGGTCCAGCCAGGGCAGGGCGAAGAAGATCAGCACCGCCACGCCCATCGCCAAGACGCCCGGGAACTGCGAGCCGAACATGGGCGGGATGGCGCGCAGGATGGCGTAGTAGGGCGTGAAGTACCAGACCGGGGCGATGTGCTCCGGAGTCTTGAAGGGGTCGGCGGGGATGAAGTTGTTGGCTTCGATGAAGTAACCGCCCATCTCCGGCGCGAAGAACATGATGGCGCTGAACACGATCAGGAAGACCACCACGCCCAGGATGTCCTTGACCGTGTAATAAGGATGGAAGGCGATTCCGTCCAGGGGCTTGCCGTTCTCGTCCTTGAGCTTCTTGATCTCCACCCCGTCGGGGTTGTTGGAGCCCACCTCGTGCAGGGCGATGACGTGCGCCGCGATCAGGCCCACCAGCACCAGGGGCAGGGCGATGACGTGGAAGGCGAAGAAGCGGTTTAGGGTCGCGTCGGACACCACATAGTCGCCCCTGATCCAGATCGACAGGTCCTCGCCCACGAAGGGGATGGCGGCGAACAGGTTGACGATCACCTGGGCGCCCCAGTAGGACATCTGGCCCCAGGGGAGCAGGTAGCCGAAGAAGGCCTCGGCCATCAGCGCCAGATAGATCAGGCAGCCGAACACCCAGATCAGCTCACGCGGCTTGCGGTAGGAGCCGTACATCAGCCCGCGGAACATGTGCAGATAGACGACGATGAAGAAGGCCGACGCGCCGGTGGAGTGCGCGTAGCGGATCAACCAGCCGAAGGGCACGTCGCGCATGATGTACTCGACGGATGCGAAGGCCATGTTCGCGTCCGGCTTGTAGTTCATGGTCAGGAAGATGCCGGTGACGATCTGGATCACCAGCACCAGCAGTGCCAGGGAACCGAAGTAGTACCAGAAGTTGAAGTTTTTCGGCGCGAAGTACTCGGACAGGTGTTCCTTGTACATGGCGCTCATAGGGAAGCGCGCGTCGATCCAGCTGAGGACTTTCTCCATTTACTTTCCCCTCCGAGGCAATCAGGCGGCCTGGTCTTCGCCGATGAGCACTTTGCTTTCGCTTAGGTATTTGTGCGGCGGAACGACCAGGTTGGTGGGCGCCGGCGATCCGCTGAACACGCGGGCCGCCAGGTCGAAACGTGAACCGTGGCATGGGCAGAACCAGCCGCCCGGCCAGTCGACGCCCAGATCGGCGGGGCCGATCTCCTTGCGGTAGGTGGGCGAGCAGCCTAGGTGGGTACAGATGCCCACCACCACCATGTACTCCGGCTTGATGGAGCGGGTGGCGTTCTTGCAGTAATCAGGTTGTTGGCCGGCCGCTTCGGAATTGGGATCGGTCAGCCGGTCGTCGTGCTTGTCCAGCAGGGCCAGCATTTCCGGGGTGCGGCTGGCGATCCACACCGGCTTGCCGCGCCATTCAACGGTCAACAGCATGCCCGGCTCGATCTTGGACAGGTCCACTTCCACCGGAGCGCCCGCGGCCAGCGCACGCGCGCTGGGCAGCATGCTGCCGACGAAGGGGATTGCGGCGCCTACGGCGGCCACGCCGCCCACGGCGGAGGTCATGGTCACCAGAAAACGGCGTTTGGATTGGTTTACGGTCATCTCGCTCATATATCCGCCATCACGCTATTGAAACTTGCCCACAACCTTGGACCGGGCGGTCAAGCAACCACCCTGCACGTCCTACCTGAAGATATTGGGATATCCGGATCGTCTGCACGCCGAACCATGCCCGAAAAATCGTCACATTCTACATAAAAACCCGGTTGAACTTAACACTATTACCCTAGCCTTCACGGGCACCCCATCTCCGGTCATTGCGTCGGAATGTGGGCGTAAGGGCCCTCAGCACCGGCCGAGCCGTATCCGCAACGGCCTTGGCGGCCATGGAGAACCCGCCCCACCCTGTATAATCAAGCGCCTATTTTTTCCTCCCGATCCGCCTCCGTCATGCAAAAACCCTGGCTCGTGTTTGCCCAAATCGTCACCGCCCTGGTGCTGGTCCTGGCCACCCTCCTGGGGTTGGACCGGTTGTTTCCCGGCATCCTGCCCCAGGGCGGCAACGCGGTGACCATCCGGGAAGTCGGCCACCAGGGCGGCGCCGAAGCGATTTCCACCTTCGCCGACGCGGCGCACAAATCCCAACCGGCGGTGGTGAACATCTTCACCAGCAAGGAAGTGCGGGTACGCCAGCATCCCCTGATGAACGACCCCTTCTTCCGGCGCTTTTTCGGCCTGCAGCAGGACAACGGCCCGCAAAAGGTCTCCAACCTAGGTTCCGGCGTGGTGGTCAGCCAGGAGGGCTACGTCCTGACCAACCATCACGTCATCGAGGCCGCCGACGAAATCCAGGTCGCCCTGCCGGATGGCAGCAACCTGCCCGCCCAGCTGGTGGGCAGCGACCCTGAGACCGACTTGGCCGTGCTGCGCGTGCAGAACAAGAACCTGCAGGCCATCACCTTCGCCAAACCCGACAGCCTGCGCGTGGGCGACGTGGTGCTGGCCATCGGCAACCCGTTCGGGGTGGGCCAGACGGTGACCATGGGCATCGTCTCCGCCCTCGGCCGCAGCCACCTGGGCATCAATACCTTCGAGAATTACATCCAGACCGACGCGGCCATCAACCCCGGCAACTCGGGCGGCGCCCTGGTGGATGCCGCCGGCAATCTGGTCGGTGTGAACACCGCCATTTTTTCGCGCAGCGGTGGCAATCAGGGCATCGGTTTCGCCATCCCCATCTCCATAGTCAAGCAGGTCATGGAGCAGATCATCACCCAGGGCACGGTGACCCGTGGCTGGGTGGGCATCGAGGTGCAGGACATCACCCCCGAGATCGCGGAATCCCTGGGCCTGAAGGACAACGACGGGGCGCTGATCGCCGGCGTGCTGCGGGGCGGCCCGGCTGACAAGGCGGGCATCCGCCCCGGCGACGTGCTGGTGGCGGTGAACGACAAGCCGGTGACCGATTCGGCCTCCCTGCTCAACCTCATCGCCGCCCTGCCGCCGGGCAAGGTGGCTGCCCTGCGTCTGGTGCGCGCCGAGTCGAACATGCAGCTTATGGTGACCGTGCAGAAGCGCCCGGTCATGCGCCGCGCGACGGAAGAGTGAGCGGCCCGTCTTGCGCGAACGCCTGACCGGTGGTACCGCGGAGCCCCCCCTCAAGGCGTCGGTAATACCGCCAGGCTGGCACGGCCGAGAGGGTAGTCGATGGCCTGGGATCGGGCCCGTACGATGGCTCGTAACGCCAGCTCACTCAGGCCGGCATCCCCGGATTGAACGGACAGCGCCGCCAGCACGGCCGCTGGCGCGGGTCCGTAGCCGTCCTCCCAGGCGTCCGCGGCGGTGCCGGCCAGCAGAGCGCCCCGCTCCAGGGATAAGCCGCCGGGTGTGGAGAAATCCCGCCAGGCGGCGCGCGCCAATTCCAGGGCGAAGTCCCTGGCCGCCGGGTCGCGACTCCGTTCCCACCAGCGCCAGGCGCCCTGGGCCAGATAGGCGTAGTCCTCCAATTCACCCTCGGACAGCATGCGCGGACCGCCCCGCCGGTCATTCACATAGCCTTTGAGCAGGCGCCTGCCGTCCCACAAGCGACCGCGCAGCGTCTCCAGCAGACGCCGCGCCGCATCGCCATAGCGCGGACCCTGCACGGATGCCTCGGACAATGCCTGCAGGGCCAGCCCGTTCCAGCCGGCCAGCACCTTGCCGTCACGGGGAATAGCAGCCGCCCGCAGCCGTCCGCTCCGCGCGGCCCTCAGCTTGCCCAGGGCAGCGGCCAGGACGCCGGCTTCCTCCCCGCTCGGGGTGCGCCGCCAGAGAGGCAGATAACCCGCGGCGAAGGTCCGCGCGCCATCCAGGCCCCACACACGGCGGGCCGCCCGCCACTCCCTTGCATTGAGTAATCGCCGCAGGGACTCCGACTGCCACAGGTAGGCGCCGCCCTCCTCCCCCCGCCCGTCCACGGCCGACAGGCTGGCCGCGAAAGCCCCACCCGTGGCCAGCTCGGCAAGCATGAAATCGAGGGTTTCCAGGCCGACGCGGCTCAAGTCGGCACGCGCGAAACCACGGCCGGCGCGCAGATACAGCAGGGCCAGCTGGGCATTGTCATAAAGCATCTTTTCAAAATGCGGCTCATGCCAGTCCGGATCGACCGTGTAGCGGAAAAAACCGCCGGCCACGTGGTCGCGCAGGCCGCCGTCGCGCATCTGCTCCAGGGTCAGAAGCAGCCATTGGCGGCGCTCCGCGTCGGGGTGGCGAAGTTCCCAGTCCAGCAGGGCCATGAGTTGGGGGACCATGGGGAATTTGCTGCCGGCGCCGAACCCGCCCCGCAGAGGGTCGGCCTGCCGCCGGGCGGCGTCGAGGAAATCCGTCGGCCAGTCCGGGGGCTTGCCCGATGCGGCCGGGCCGCGGGCCGCCTCGCGGGCCAGGGCGGCGAGCCGCGGCCCCTCCTTGCGCCAGCGGGCATCCAGGGCGCCGGCGATGCGCAGGAACTCGTCGCGGGGCGCGTAGGCCAGAGCGAACAGGGGGTAGCCCTCGGGGGTGACGAAGACATTCAGGGGCCAGCCCCCGAAGCCCCGGGTGCGTTCGGCGAACAATTGCAGGCGGGCATCCAGGGCGGCGGCGATTTCCCGGTCCACCTTCACCGGGATGAACGCCGCGTTCAGCAGCCGGCCCACCTGCGGGTCGCGCCAGCTCTCGCGCTGCATCACGTGGCACCAGTGGCAGGCAAAATAGCCCACCGATACCAGGATCAGCCTGTTCTCGCGGCGCGCCTGCGCGAGCACCTCGGGCCCCCACTCCCGCCACGCCACCGGGTCCTCCGCGTGCATGGCCAGATAAGGGGATGGATGCGCGCGCAGATCGCCTGCCGCGGACACGGGGCACCCACCCATCGACAGCCAGAGCACTAAGGCAATACACCAGCGCAGGTTCAAGTTTTTCCCTCCGCGACCGTTAACCGATTCGATCAGAAAACGAGTTCGCCATGCAGGTCATCATCGTAGACGACAATCCGCTGAATCTCAGGTTGATGGAGGGCCTGGTAAGAAAGGTGGGCGACTATGCCACGCTCACCTTTCAGGACCCCCTGCAGGGCATGCAGTGGTGCGAAACCAACGTGCCCGATCTGCTGATCGTGGATTTCATGATGCCGGAGCTGAACGGGCTGGATTTCATCCGCCGGTTCCGCGGCCTGGCCGGATTCGACGACATCCCGGTGCTGATGATCACCGCCGACCACGAAAAGCAGACCCGCTACGACGCCCTGGAGAACGGGGCCAACGACTTTCTCACCAAACCCATCGACGCACCCGAATTCAAGGCCCGGGTAAACAACATGCTCAGCCTGCGGCGCAGTCAGACGCGCCTGGCCAACTACACCGCCGACCTGGAACGGGACGTGGCCCTGGCCACCGCCGAAATCCGCAGCAAGCAGGAAGAGATCCTCGACCGGGAGCGGGAGATGATCATGCGTCTGGCCAAGGCGGCCGAATTCCGCGACCCGGAAACCGGTGCCCACATCCTGCGCATGGCCCACTACTCCAGGCTGATCGCTGCACAGCTGGGCCTGCCGGAGGATGAACAGGAACTGATCCTGCGCGCCGCACCCATGCACGACATGGGCAAGATCGCCATCCCAGACCATATCCTGCTCAAGCCCGACCGCCTCAGCGACGAAGAGCTGGTGATCATGCGTCGGCATGCCGAGTTCGGCTATGAAATCCTGCGTGGCAGCACCTCGGCCCTGCTGGACGTGGCCGCCACCATCGCCAACTCCCACCACGAGAAATACGACGGCAGCGGCTATCCGCTGGGCCTGAAAGGCGAGGCGATTCCCCTCTACGGCCGTATCGTGGCCGTGGCCGACGTGTTCGACGCCCTGACCACCGAACGGCCCTACAAACCGGCGTGGGAACTGCAGCGCGCCATCGACTTCCTGGAGAATGGCATGGGCAGCCATTTCGACCCGGCCTGTGTGCGTGCCTTCCTGGACCGGATCGAGGAGGCACTGGTCATCCGCACCCAATACCAGGATGAGACCCCCTCCCTGGCCCATCTGTAACCGGACGACCGCTTAAGGAACTGCGCGCGCGGCCATGATCCAGAACCTGTTGGCATCCCTGCGACCGCGACGTTTCACCAGCCAGATGGCAATCCTCATCGCTGTCATCCAGGTGCTCACCATCTTCGGCTATACCGGCTACATTGTCGTGGAGCAAGTCGAGCGCGAGGTCCGCCAGACCGCCCAGCACATGAGCCGCCTGGCCCGCAGCCTGGCAGACACCGTCGCCCCGCTCATGGACGCCGGTCAGACTCAGGCCTTGCCGGGCATCCTGCTGCGCGCGGCTGAGCACCCCGACATCACCAGCCTGCGTATCCTAGACGGCAGCGGTAAGGTGGCGATACACATCCGGCACGCCGCCGGCACGCCGCCCGCCGCCGAAGCCACCACCCCCAGCCCACGCACCCTGAGCAACAGCCGCCCTCTGGTCTGGCTGAATGAAGACCAAACCCCCAGCCCGGACGGCGGCTTCACCTGGCGGACCCACGGCCTGCGCATCCATGAGCCACTGCTCAGTCAGACCCAGCCCGGCTTCCTGGTGCTGGACATCTCCGCCGAAGCGCTGCGCGGCAACTTCCGGCACATGATCGAGAACAGCATGATGCTGGCCCTACTGGCCAGCCTGGTTAGCATCGGCCTGCTGGCCCTGTTCATGAAGCGGCCCATCCGTGCCATCCAGTCCGCCACTCAGTTCGCCGATCAACTGGTGAACAAACCCGGCGATCAACTGCCCGCCTACACCAACAACCTGGAACTGGAGCAGCTGTTCAAGGCCCTGAACGAGACCTCCCTGTGGCTGTACACGAAAGAACTCTCGCTGACCGCCGCCAACCAGCGCCTAGAGGCGGTATTCGGCAACATCACCGACGCCCTACTCACCGTCAACGCCGACGGCATGGTGCAGAGCGCCAACCGGGCGGCCTGCGAGCTGTTCGGCTACCCGGAACACGAACTGGTGGGGATGAAGGTCCAGCAGCTGTTGCCGGAATGGGAGTGGCTCACCGGCGATGCCCCGGACGCGCACATCACCGCCGAGACCGCCGGCAGCCGCAGTGGCTGGAAGACCTTCCCCTGCGACCTGTCGGTCAACCACTTCACCCTGCAGGGCCTGCCCTACCGCATCGCCTCGGTGCGCGACACCACGGAGACCAAGCAGGCGGTGGTGCAGTTGCGCCAGACCACGTCCCGCCTGTCCGCCCTCATCAGCAACCTGCAGTCGGGCATCCTGGTGGAGGATGAATACCGGAACTTTGCCCTGACCAACCGCGCCTTCTGCGACCTGTTCGGCATCCAGGCCGAGCCGGAGAGTCTGATCGGCAAGCCCTGCATCCCCGCCACGCAGCAGTTCGCACCCCTGTTCGAGGATGGTGAGCAATTTCTGATGCGTATCGACGGCCTGCTCGCCAAACGTCATGTGGTGACCGGCGAGGAACTGCACCTCAAGGACGGGCGCGTTCTGGAGCGGGACTTCCTGCCCATCCACAGCGGTGACACCTACCACGGCCAGCTCTGGCAATACCGGGACATCACGCCGCGCAAACAGGTCGAAGAGGCGCTGCGCACGGCCAAGGAGGAGGCCGAAAAAGCCAACCGCATGAAGAGCGAATTCCTGGCCAACATGAGCCACGAGATCCGCACCCCCATGAACGGCGTCATCGGCATGACCGACCTGGCCCTGGACACCCAGCTCACCGATGAACAGCGGGACTATCTGAACATGGTCAAGAGCTCCGCCCAGCACCTGCTGTCGGTGATCAACGACATCCTGGATTTCTCCAAGATCGAGGCCGGCAAGCTCAGCCTCAGCCCCGAACCCTTCGATCTGCGTCAGGTCCTGGCGCAGACCCTGCGCAGTGTCGAGGTACGTGCCCGAGAAAAGGGCCTGCGCCTGGAACTGGCCATGGATGAAACCCTGCCGGAGGCCATCGAGGCGGATTCCGCGCGCCTGCGCCAAGTACTGGTCAACCTGCTGGGCAATGCCATCAAGTTCACCGAGGCCGGCGGCGTCACCCTGAGCATCGATCGGCAGCAATGCGAGGCCCCGGACTGCCTGCATGTGGTGGTGGCGGACACCGGCATCGGCATCCCCCAGGACAAGTTGGACACTATCTTCGAAGCCTTCAGCCAGGCTGACGGCTCCATCACCCGCAAATACGGCGGCACCGGCCTGGGACTGTCCATTTCCAGCCGCCTAGTCGGCCTGATGGGCGGGCGCATGTGGGTGGAGAGCACGCCGGGCGAGGGCTCGCGCTTCCATTTCACCCTGCGCTACGTGCCGGTGGATGCGGCCACGGCCCCTTCACCGGCCGCCGTCCCCGCCTCGCCTACCGCCGCGCCCCCCGTCCGGGCCGCTTCCGACGGCGGCCTGCGGGTGCTGCTGGCGGAAGACAATCCGGTGAACCAGAAGCTGGCCGCCACCCTGCTGCGCAAGCTCGGCCACGGCGTGAACCTGGCCAACGACGGTGAAGAGGCCGTGAGCCAGTATGTGCAGGGCGACCCCGACCTGGTGCTGATGGACATCATGATGCCCGGCGTCGATGGCATCACGGCCATCGGCCGCATCCGCGGCATCGAGCGCGATACCGGCCGGCATGTACCCATCATCGCCCTCACCGCCCACGCCATGCAGGGCGACCGCGAACGCTTCCTGGAGGCGGGCGCCGACGGCTACATCTCTAAGCCCATCCGCTTCGACGACCTGAAGCAGGAAATCCTGCGCCTGACCGCCACCGACGCCACCCCGACCGCAAGCGAGGCAAACCCATGAAAGGTCTGGTCTTTACGGAATTTCTGGAGATGGTGGAAGCGGTCTGGTCCCTGGACATGGTGGATGCCGTCATCGACCGCGCCCAGGTCGCCACCGGCGGGGCCTACACCAGCGTCGGCACCTATCCGCACACCGAGATGCTGGCCCTGGTCACCGCCCTGGCGGCCGAGACCGGCCAACCCGCCGGCGAATTGGTGCGCGCCTTCGGCCGCCACCTTTTCGGCCGCTTCAGCAAACTCTACGGACAATTCTTCACCGGCGCGCGGGACAGCTTCCAGTTCCTGTCCGGCATCGAGGAAGTGATCCACGCCGAGGTACGCAAGCTCTACCCGGACGCCGAACTGCCCGGTTTCGAAGTCGAATCGCGGACCGACACCCTGATCCTGACCTACTTTTCCAGCCACCCCTTCGCCGATCTTGCCCATGGCCTGATCGAAGGCTGCGTGGCGTATTTCGGGGAACGGGTGGATATCCGCCGCGAGGATACGGACCTGCCGGGCGCCCAGGTCCGCTTCGTGCTGCGGCGCCTCGGCTGAAGCCCAAGCATCATGAGCGAAGGGCTCTGGCAACGCCGCTACGAACGGGAACGTACCGCCCGCAAGGAAGCGGAGCGCATCCTGGAGGAAAAGGCACTCGAGATCTACCAGGGTAACCAGAGCCTGCGGCGCATGGCCGCAGAGCTGGACGGCAACGTACGCGCCCGGACCGCCGAGCTGAGCCAGGCACTGTCCGCCTCGGAACGGCTGACCCGCCAACTCGAAGCACAGCAGGCCGAACTGCTGGCCGCCCGCAAGGCCGCGGACCGGGCCAACCGCATGAAGAGCGAATTCCTGGCCAACATGAGCCACGAGATCCGCACGCCCATGAACGGCATCATCGGCATGACCGATCTGCTGCTGGAAACCGACCTCAGCCACGAACAATTCCAAAATCTGAACCTGGTGAAATCCTCCGCCGAGCATCTGCTCACGGTCATCAACGACATCCTGGACTTCTCCAAGATCGAGGCTGGCAAGCTGGACCTGCAACGGATCAACTTCGACCTGCTGGACCTGCTGGGCGAGACCATGAAATGCCTGGCCGGCCGGGCCGCCGAAAAGGGCCTCGCGTTCGACTACACCCTGGAGCCGGGCACGCCCCGCTACCTGGTCGGCGATCCCGCGCGCCTGAAACAGATCCTCATCAACCTACTGGGCAACGCCATCAAGTTCACCCCCGCCGGCCAAGTGCGGCTGGGTGTGGCCCGCTGCCGCGAGGCGGAGGCCACCGCGGAGTCCGGGGCGGGGCCCGCAACCGCCGGCCTGGAATTCTGCGTACGGGACACGGGCATCGGCATCGCCCCCGAGCGCCAGGAGGAAATCTTCTCCGCCTTCGAGCAGGCAGACGGGCAGGTCGCGCGGCAATTCGGCGGCACCGGGCTGGGCCTGTCCATCAGCCGTCAGCTGACACGCCTGATGGGCGGCGACATCCGCGTGGAAAGCCAGCCGGGCCGGGGCTCCCGCTTCATTTTCCGGGTGGCCATGGAGGCGGGCAGCATACCCGCCGACGTGCGCGCACGGGAGGCGGAGCTGAGGGGCATGCCGGTGCTGGTGGTGGACGACGACCCGGACAACCTGACCGTCTTCACCCTGATGCTGCAACACCTGGGCATGTACCCCGAAACCGCCGACAATGGCACAGCCGGCCTGGCGACGGCGCGTGCGGCACGCGGGGCCGGTCGGCCGTTCCGCATCATCCTGCTGGATGTGCGCATGCCCGATATGGACGGCTTCCAGGTGGCCGAGCAGATGATCGCGGAGACGGCGGACGAGGCCCGATCGAGCATTGCCCTGATTACCTCGGCCGCCCAGCGGGGTGATGCCGAGCGATGCCGCCGGCTGGGCCTGGCCGCCTACCTGAGCAAGCCGGTCAGCCTGAGCGAATTACGAGAGGCCGTGCACGGCCTGCTGGGCCGCGCGCCGGAACGGCAGGCGGCGGACGCGCGGGTGATCACCCGCCACAGCCTGCGCGAGGAACGGCGCAAGTACCGTATCCTCCTGGCCGAGGACAACATGGTGAACCGCAAGCTGGCGGTCAAGCTGTTGGAAAAACAAGGTCACAGCGTCCAAGTGGCCGAGAATGGCAAACTGGCGCTGGATGCGTGGCGGCGAGAACCGTTCGACCTCGTCCTGATGGATATGATGATGCCTGAGATGGACGGACTGGAAGCCACCCGCGCCATCCGCGCCGAAGAGGCGGTGCGCAGCGGCCACATCCCCATTGTCGCCATGACCGCCAATGCTATGCAGGCCGACCGGGAACGCTGCCTGGCCGCCGGCATGGACGGCTACGTATCGAAGCCGATAAAACCGGAGGTTCTCTACAAGGAGATGGAACGCGCCATGACTGACGCCGAACAACAAGGGCCGCTCGACGGGGACTCCGCCGCAGGCGCGCCCGGCAACGATCCGCCCGTATATGACCGGCACGAAGCGCTGGCGCGCATCGCCGAGGACCTGGACTTGTTCAACGACCTGGTGGACATGTTCCTGGGGGAGGTGCAGGGCTACCTGGATGAACTGCGCCAGGCACTGGCGGCCGGAGACATGAACCGCCTGCAACGCGCTGCGCATACGCTGAAGGGCATTCTCGCCACCTTTTCCGCCGTGCCGGCCCATGACCGCGCCCTGGAACTGGAACAAGCCGCACGGGATGGGCTGGCCGCCGAAGCACACACCCACCTGGACAAGCTGGAAACCGAGTTGGACCGGCTACTGCCCGTCCTCCGCCAGGATCGCGGCGCCTGAGGCAGGCCTGGCCGGCCGCCACCGCCGGATCCGCCGCAAGAACACGGTGCGCCGGTACGTTCAGCCCGCCTGGGTGGAGGAGAGGCCTCGGGCTTTGCGGGCGGGCCCGCCGAACAGCAGATACAAAGCCTGTCCTGACACCAGCAGAATGACGGCACCGATGACAACGGCAGCGATGAAGGGCATCGGGGCAACCAGAGCGAGAATACCGAAGGTGAACCAGTCCATGTATGACTCCAAATCACGTTGATCGGACTCCTCCGAGGATTTCCCCAGGTTTCCCCTGTGAAGTTCATTCAGCCTTTGAGCAGCAAATCTCGCAGATCTGAACAAGTATTTTATTATTTACTTAAAAATAGCAAATATGATGCCAATATCAATCCTTGCTGACGTTATGACGCCGACCATGCGGTGTGCGGCGCAAAGTCCAGCAACGGTGGTCGCTATGGGCCAGCGTTAGGGCAACCGCCGATCGACTTGGCGCGCCGCTGGGGAACACCAGGCAGACGAAATTTCATCACGGGCGTGGGCATTTCGGCATGTTCTCCGTCCGGTCTGATGACCCGCGGCGATTGCCGGCCCGCCCGCGTGCATGGTTTCAAGGTGAACAAAACACGGTGACAAACGCCATCCCCCTTGATTGCCATCAATCTTGGGAAGACTGACGCGAGGCCGGCAGATCAGCGGTGCACCGCCTGTGTTATGGATATAATGTTTTTGTCGAATCCGTGAGGTTTGCCAATCCATATGTCTTCCCCTGCGCCCGAGCATCCCCAGGCAGACGAGCCCTATTGCAGCACCACCCAGGCCGCCAAGCTGCTGGGTGTTTCCCTGGGCACGGTCCAGCAGATGGTGGAGGACGGCGTGCTGGAGGCCTGGAAGACCAGCGGCGGTCATCGCCGCATCCTGCGCGAATCGGTCCTCGCCCACATCAGCCGGCGCGGCGCGCTGCCCCACTCCGCTAAAGGCGACAACACCCTGCTCGTGCTCATCGCCGAGGACGAGCCGCTGCAACAGGAGTTGTATCGCCGCACTCTGGGAAAGTGGCAACTGCCAGTGCACATCGAGATCGTCGGCAGCGGCATTGACGGTCTCGTCGCCGTGGGGCGCCAGGTCCCGGACATCCTGATCGTCGATCTGATCCTGCCGGGCGTGGATGGTTTCCAGATGGTACGCACCCTGCATGCCAATACGGCCCTCACCCAGATGGACATCATCGTGGTCAGCGCGCTGGAGCCCGAGGATATCCGTGCCCGGGGCGGCCTGCCCGAGGATGTGACCTATTACCGCAAGCCGATTCCGTTCCATGAATTGCGCGGTTACTTCCAGGCCAAGGTGACGGAACGTCTCAAGTCGCGCCGCGCCGCTCCGGCTTTCTGAACGGACATGCAGGTGGAAACCGCCGGAATGTGGACTATGCAGCGTCATCAGGGTATCTGGGTAAGACCCATTGAGCATCGGCATACTCTCCGATTTCCGTCACCAACTACAAAATGACTACTAACCTGCAAGAATCCATCGCCCGCCAGCGCAAGATCCTCAAGGGCTGGCTGTCTTCCTCCCTCGGCCATCTGGCGGAAACCTGCCGGGAGGCGTGGCCGGATCGACAGGCCTTGGAGGCCCGCCTCATGGAAGGCCTGGCCGAGCTGCCCTACAGCAAATACCTCTACGTACTGGATGGGCAGGCGCGCCAGATCACCGCCAACGCCTCCCGATCCGGCTTGCTGCCGGAGCAGTACGGCCGCGACCGCAGCGACCGGCCTTACCTGGCGGAGGCCCTGGCCGGCAGCCCGTTCTCGTTATCAGAGGCGTACATCAGCCGCAACCTTCGCCGACCTTCCCTCACCGCGGTGCAACGTATCGAGGGGGCGCATGGTGAATTACTCGGCTATCTGGGCGCAGACTTCGACCTGCGCGAACTGCCGGCCACCCAGGCCCTGTACCAGCAGCCGGGCCATTGGATGCAGCTCAAGGGTGACCCGGCCATCCGCGCCGGCCTGTTTCATCAGGAGCGGGTGGCGAGCCCCATGGACGAGCACATCGAGGAGGTGCTGGCCCTGCTCACCGAGCTGATGACCGTGCATGGCGTGTTCCATGCCAAGCTGCACTTCTCCAGCTCCCGCGTCACCCTGTGGCTGGTGGACGATCCCTACCGCTACCGCCTGCACGGCATTGCCGACCTGAGCGACCCGGACCTGTGCCTGGCCTATCCGCGCCGTCCCTACCCGGCCGACGCGGTGGTGCCCGCCGAGGCCATCCGCCCGATACTGCGGCTGTTCCGCGACCTGCGTTTCATGGACGAGACCCTTTACCTGCGCTCCGGGACGCTGAACATCTTCAATGGCATCGTCGGCCTCACCTTCTCCTGCGACGGCTCCCACTACATGCCCTGGAACGAGTTCCTGGACAAGAACGTGGGCTTCTGGCTGGGGACCAGCGGTTCGAAGGATTGAAGGAGGCGCGCAACCGAAGGCGTGGATTCCGCTCACACCCCGTTGCGCCACTCCGTGTCCTCGGCGTCGAACAGCCGGTTGGATTCGTGCGGCCCCCAGGTGCCGGCGGCGTAGGTGTGGATGAACTCCCGTTCCTGTGCCCATTGTTTGATGATGGGATCGACCACACGCCAGGCCCACTCCACCTCGTCGAAACGGATGAACAGGGTGCGGTCGCCCTCGATCACGTCCAGCAACAGCGCATCGTAGGCATCCAGGGTCTTCTCTTCGGGGCTGCGATAGCTGGCATCCAGGCGCACCACGCGGGTGTCCATGTCCAGGCCCGGCTTTTTGGCGTGGATCTCCATGTGCATGCACTCGTCGGGCTGGATGGACAGGATGATCCAGTTGGGCTCCAGCTGCTCCAGGGGCGTCTCGCGGAACAGCTGCTGGGGCGGATGGCGCAGTCGGATGGCGATCATGGATAGCTGCTGCTTCAGTCGCTTGCCGGTGCGCAGGTAGAAGGGCACGCCGCGCCAGCGCCAGTTGTCGATGTAGAACTTGGCCACGGCGTAGGTCTCGGTGACCGAGTTGGCCTCCACCCCCGGCTCCTTCTGGTAGCCCGGCACCCGCTCGCCGCCCACCAGGCCATCCACGTATTGCGCGCGGAAGGTGTGGGCGTGCACCGAACGCTTGGCGATGGGGCGGATGGAACGCAGCACCTTGACCTTTTCGTCGCGTAGGGTGTCAGCCTCCAGGGCGGCGGGCGGCTCCATGGCCACCAGGGTCAGCAGCTGCATCAAGTGGTTCTGGATCATGTCGCGCAGGGCGCCGGCCCGGTCGTAGTAATCGGCGCGGCCATCGACGCCGACGCTCTCGGCCACGGTGATCTGCACGTGGTCGATGAAGTTGCGGTTCCACAGCGGCTCGATGAGGGTGTTGGCGAAGCGGAACACCAGCAGGTTCTGCACCGTCTCCTTGCCCATGTAGTGGTCGATGCGGAACACCTGGCTCTCGTCGAAGTAGCGGTGCAGCAGTTCGTTCAGGGCCTTGGCCGACTCGATGTCCTCGCCGAAGGGCTTTTCCACCACGATGCGGTGCAGGCCGCGCGGCCGGGACAGGCCGGCGCCGTCCAGATGCCTGATCACCGCCGGGAAGTCCGGGGGCTTGATGGCCAGATAGAACACCACGTTGGAGCACACCCCCAGCTTGGGCTTGGCCAGCACATCCTTGAGGGCGACGTAGGCCAGGGGGTCTTCCAGATCACCTTGCAGATAGTCGAAGCGGCCGGCGAAACGGGACAGCTCGGCCTCGTCGGTGGGAAACCTGTCCGCCAGGGTCTCCCGCACGTGGCGGCGCCATTGGGCGTCGTCCCAGTCGCGGCGGGCAAAGGCAACCATGTTCAGGGTCTCGGGCAGCTTGCCCGCCAGCTGCAGCCGGTACAGGGCCGGCAACAGCTTGTTGGAGGCCAGATTGCCGGTGGCACCGAAGATGACGAAGTTGCAGGGCGGCAGGGGCATTTCCAGGTCGAGCATGTCAGCCCTCCTTCACCGCGTGCCCGCCGAAACCCTTGCGCATCATAGCCAGCAGCTTGTGGGCGTAGTCGCCGTTGCCCTGGCTGGCGAAACGCATCATCAGGGCCAGGCTCATCACCGGCGTGGGCACGCTCTGCTCGATGGACTCGGCCGCCGTCCAGCGGCCCTCGCCGGAATCGGCCACGTGGGGGGCAATGTCCGCCAGGGCCTGGTCGTCCTTGAGGAAATCGGCGGTCAGGTCCAGCAGCCAGGAGCGCACCACCGAGCTGTGCCGCCACAGTTCGGCCACGGCGGCCAGGTCCAGGTGGAATTCCGCCTTCGCCTGCATCAGGGCGAAGCCCTCGGCCATGGCCTGCATCATCCCGTACTCGATGCCGTTGTGGACCATCTTGACGAAATGCCCCGAGCCCACCGGGCCAGCGTGCAGCCAGCCCTGGTCGGCGGCGGGGGCGAGGACCTTCAGGAAAGGTTCGATGCGCGCCACCTGCGCGGGCTCGCCGCCGGCCATCAGACAATACCCATTTTCCAGGCCCCAGATGCCGCCCGACACGCCCACGTCGGCGAAGGCGATGCCCCGGGCCGCCAGCTCCACGGCACGGCGCTGGGCCTCCTTGTAGTAGCCGTTGGCGCCATCGACGATCAGGTCGCCGGGGGCCAACAGGGGCGCCAGGGCGTCGATGGCCGCCTGGGTGGCGGCGCCGGCCGGCAGCATCAGCCAGACCACCCGCGGCGGGGCCAGCCCGACCACCAACTCGGTCAGCTCCCGGCAGGCCACCACCCGGCCTTCCTCGCCGGCCAGCCGCTCGGCCACCTCGAAGCTGCGGTTGTGGGCCAGCACCCGGATGCCACCCCGGCTGAGCCGCCGCGCCATGTTGCCACCCATGCGGCCGAGGCCGTAGAGGCCGATTTCAAGCATGTCGTACTCCCCAGACTGTTGGATGGTCAGGGAATATGAGCCCTCCCCGGCACGGGGGCAAGGTGGGGAATGGAGGATAGGAAGGTGCGGGCCGGCCTGACGCCAGGGATCAGGACCGACAAGGACATGATGACCGACACGGTTTAGGTTTGTTCATGAGACGGTTGCAGGCATTCAACTGGATGCGCGCCGCCGCCCGTGTCGGCAGGGAATCGGCCGAGTCCGGTGCCTGGTCGAACCGGACGCGTCGCAAGCGTCAGGGAACGGCATCCCAGGCACAGCTGGTGTATTCGTACCCTTGAATATCCCTAGCTGTAGGGAATACTGCATACCGTCCGCCATACTTGAGCGTGGTTGTCGGATATATTCCAGCGCACCCAACACACATGCCGCCGAGCGCGGCCATTGAGGAGACCGTCATGAAACAGCGCCTTACCACCGCCGCCCTTTGCCTCTCCCTGTTCGCCCTGCCCGCCATGCTTTCGTTAACGCCGGTCAGGGCCGCCCAGGACCTAGTCATCCAGGAAAAGGTGGTCTATCACGTCAACGACAGCAGCGTCGCCCGCGTCGCCATGCGCAACGTGGAGAACCACATCAACGCCAGCCCCGACGCCAGGATCGTGGTGGTCACCCACGGCAAGGGCATCGACTTCCTGCTCAACGACGCCAAGGACGACAAGGGCGCCTACGCGCCCCAAGTGGCGGGGCTCAAGAACCGGGGCGTGGAATTCCGCGTCTGCCGTAATACCCTCAAGGGCCGCAACCTGGACGACAGCGCGGTGATCTTCGAGGCACAGGTGGTGCCTTCCGGTGTGGCCGAGATCGGCCGGCTGCAGGCCAAGGAAGGCTATGTCTATCTGAAGCCCTGAGTAGCCGTCGCCGGCGACGCGCGCCGGCAGTCTCACCCGGCGGGTTTATAATGAACCTCTAACATAGGGGACTCATCCATGGCCCGCTCGCTCAAGATCCTGTTCGCCACCTCCGAGGCCCGCCCGCTGGTCAAGACCGGCGGCCTGGCCGACGTGTCCGGCGCCCTGCCCGCCGCCCTGCGGGAGATCGGTGTCGATTGCCGCCTGCTGCTACCCGGCTATCACCCGGTACTGGCCGGGGTGAAAAACCTGGAAACGGCGCTCAACCTCACCAACCTGCCCGGCTTCGGCCCGGTGCGCCTGTTGCAGGGCGAGATGCCCGACTCCGGCGTGCCGGTCTATGTGGTGGACTATCCCTTCCACTTCCAGCGTCCCGGCGGTCCCTACCAGGACGTGAACGGGGCGGACTACCCGGACAACGCCTGGCGCTTCGCCCTGCTGTCGCGAGTCGCCGCCCTGCTCACCTGCCCCCTGTCGCCGCTCATGGACTGGCGGCCCGACCTGCTGCACTGCCACGACTGGCAGACCGGCCTGGCGCCGGCCTACCTGCATTTCGTCGGCTGCGGCACGCCCACCGTGATGACCATCCACAACCTGGCCTACCAGGGCATCTTCCCCCCCGAGCTGGTCAGCCAACTGGGCTTGCCCTTGGAAAGCTTCGCGGTGGAGGGCGTCGAGTATTACGGCAACCTATCCTTCCTCAAGGCAGGCGTCTATTACGCCGACTGGATCTCCACCGTGAGCCCCACCTATGCCATGGAGATCCAGCATGCGCCCCTGGGCATGGGCATGCAGGGGTTGTTGGCGAGCCGCACCAATACCCTGTCGGGCATCCTCAACGGCATCGACACCGCCGACTGGAACCCGCCGGCCGACCTGCACCTGCCGTGTGAATATTCCGCCCGCAGCATGGGCGGCAAGAAGCATTGCAAGCGGTCCTTGCAGGAGGACCTGAACCTGGAGGACAACCCGCAGGCGCCCTTGTTCGGCATGATCTCCCGGCTCACCCACCAGAAGGGCGTGGACTGGGTGTTGCAGGTGGCCGACGGCATCGTCGATCAAGGCGGCCAGTTGGTCTTCCTGGGCCAGGGCGAGGCCACCGTGGAGCAGGGCGTGCGCGACCTGGCCGGCCGTCATCCGGGCAAGGTGGCCGCCGTGGTCGGCTACGACGAGGGGTTGTCGCACCGCATCGAGGCCGGCTCGGACCTGTTCCTGATGCCCTCCCGCTTCGAACCCTGCGGCCTGAACCAGATGTACAGCCAGCGCTACGGCACGGTGCCCATCGTGCACGGGGTGGGTGGCCTGAAGGACACGGTGGAGGATGAGGTGACCGGCTTCGTGTTCGGCGAGCCTTCCGCCCACGGCCTGTGGACGGCCGTGGAACGCGCCCTGGCCGCCTTCGCCGACAAGCCCCACTGGCGGCGCATGATGCTGGCCGGCATGACGCAGGACTTCAGTTGGGAAGTCAGCGCGAAGGAGTACGCGGCCCTGTATCGCAAGCTGGTGGGATGACCCGCGCGGGCCACGCGGCCCGCAACCCGTCTCAGTCGCCCGCGCCGTCCCGGCGCATCATCCCGTGCCGCCCCGGCGCATCACCCCGCCCGCCTCGGCATCGCCGCCGCCCCGGCTCAGGGGCACATCCAGTTCCGCGGGCGCCAGCACGCCCAGCAGTCCGTAGAGGGTACGCAGCTTGGCCCGGTAGATGCGGTCGAAGGCCTGCACGCTGTCGCCCGGATTGTGATCGCCGAACCACCAGAACCAGTCGGAACTCTCGCAGGACTTCAGCTGCGCCTCGGCGGCGGCGGCAGCCGCCGCGTCCAGGGTGCCGGCGGCCGTGACCCGGTCATATTCCGCCTTGGCCGCGCACAGCAGGTCCCAGGCCCGGTTCTTGGCGGGCTCGCCGATCCAGGTGCTGAAATCCCCATACACCCAGCTGCCCGCCACCAGGGTGGGCAGCACCCCCGCCGCGTTCGGATGCCCCGCCAGGTAATCGCTGAAGGTGGTCAGGCGCAACCGCGGATGGCTCGCCAGTGCTTGGTAGAGCTCGGACAGGAAGTACCAGCCGTTGTAGGGATAGAACTCCCACGCGTTCTCCCCGTCCAGCACCACCGTCACCACCGGATCGGTCTCGGCGGCGGCCCGGTGGCTTTCCTCCAGGGCATGTAGGAAATGGCGCACCGCCTCGCCGGAATGCCAATTCTTGTATTCGAAGCCGATCAGGTCGGACAGGTGGTCGTCGCGAAAGAAGCCCACCAGGCTTTGCCCGTCCAGCCGGTAAGGCTGGCTCAGCCAGTCGGCCCGCGGCCCCGGATCGTAGCCCTTGGCCGCCAGGCTGTGGCGCAACACCCCTTCGCCGCTGGCGTACCAGGCGAGACCGGCGTGCTCCAGCAGGTCCAGCACCAGCGCCGAAACGCCGCCCTCCGCGGGCCAGAAACCCGCCGCCTGCCGCCCGAAGTGGGCCTGGTGGCAGGCCTGGGCGGCCTGAACGTGAGTCGCCACCCGAAGCGCGCCGCCCGGATAGCGGTGCGCCCGTGGCAGGGTCAGGCCGGGCTGGGCCTGGCGGGCGGCGGCCAGGTCCACCAGCAGGGGGGCCATGGGGTGGCTGTGGGGGGTGGCGGACAACTCGATGCGCCCCGCGTCGGCCAGCGCCCGGTAGCGGGGGATCAGGCCGCCGACCACCGCGCCGATGAGCCGGAACAGGGCCTGGCGCTCATCCAGGGTGAAGCCGCCGCCCTTCTCGATGAGTTGTAGGATCAGGGGCTGCTCCCGGCGCAGGGACTCGCCGGTCCAGGCCAAGTGATACCAAGTCACCAGATCGGCCAGGAACTGACCCGAGAGGTATTCCGCCCCGGCGCCGCCGCTCGCCTCCACCATCTTCCACAGGGCGTGCAGGCGTGCATAGGCGGGGAAGGGGTCGAGCATGGTGGGGACGTGGACCCGGAAGCAGTCTTGCAGCAGGGCCAGCCGCTCCTCCCGGTGCAACGCCTCCAGACGCGGCTCGATCAGCCACGACAGCAGCGGATCACGCAGTCTTCCGGTCTGGAACTGGTCGCCGTAATCGTCCAGCTGCTCCAGCAGGGTGGGCACAAAATTGACCACCGCCCGCATGCCGGGCACCGCCTCCAGGTGGGCGGCCATGTCCGAGTAGTCCTTGAGAGCGTGCAGATAGACCCAGGGCAGGAAATATTCGCCCCGTTCGTCACGGTAGTCGGGCTGGTGGAAATGCCAGCAGAGGATGAGGTGCAGCATTTCAGTGGCCAGGGACAAGACGCAAGATGCAAGGGATCACCGGGGCGGTTGTCCTTGTGCCTTGCACCTTGAACCTTGCGACTTACCTGAAGTGGTGGATGTCCTGTCCCAGCATCTCCGGGGTCACCAGGGTGACGCCCCGATCCGTGACCAGGAAGCGCTTTTCGTCCTCCGCCCGGTTCACGCCGATGCTCATGCCCGGCGGGATCAGGCAACCCTTGTCGATGACCACCTTCTTCAGCACCGCGCCCCGGCCGATACGGGTGTCGGGCAGCACCACGGCCTCCTCCAGGAAGGCGCCTTCGCCGACGTGCACGTTGGAGAACAGCACCGAGCGCTTGACCATGGCGCCGCTGATGATGCACCCGCCCGAGACCATGGAATCCACAGCCATTCCGCGCCGCTGGTCCTCGTCGAACACGAACTTGGCCGGCGGCAGCTGTTCCTGGTAGGTCCAGATGGGCCAGCTCTTGTCATACAGGTTCAGATCCGGGGTCACCCGCGCCAAGTCCAGGTTGGCCTCCCAATAGGCATCGACGGTACCCACGTCGCGCCAGTAGTCGGGCTCGTTCTCGCCATGCACGCAGCTCTCGGTGAAACTGTGGGCATAGACCCGATAGCCGGCCTTGATCAGGTGGGGAATGATGTCGATGCCGAAGTCGTGCTTGGAGTGGCTGTCGTCCGCGTCGCGCACCAACTGCTCGAACAGGAAGGCGGCGTTGAACACATAGATGCCCATGGAGCACAGGGCCACATCGGATTTGCCGGGCATGGGGGTGGGGTGCTGGGGCTTCTCGGAGAACTGGGTGATGCGCGACTCCTCATCCACCGTCATCACGCCGAAGGCGCCCGCCGCTTCCCGGACGGGCACCTCGATGCAGGCCACGGTCATGTCCGCCTCGTTGTTCACGTGGCTGGCCAACATCTCGCCGTAATCCATCTTGTAGATGTGGTCGCCGGCCAGGATGACCACATACTCGGGCTTATAGACCCGCAGGATGTCCAGGTTCTGATACACGGCATCGGCCGTGCCCTTGTACCAGGTCTCCTCGTCGATACGTTGCTGGGCGGGCAGAAGCTCCACGAACTCGTTGAACTCGCCACGCAGGAAACCCCAGCCCCGCTGGATGTGCTTGATCAGGCTGTGGGACTTGTACTGGGTGATCACGCCGATGCGGCGGATCTGGGAGTTCATGCAGTTGGACAGCGGGAAATCGATGATGCGGAACTTGCCGCCGAACGGCACCCCCGGCTTGGCCCGCCAATCGGTGAGCTGCTTGAGGCGGCTGCCCCGGCCGCCGGCCAGGATCAGGGCGACGGTGTTCTTGGTGAGCAGGCTGACGAAACGCGGATATTCCTTGGGCACGTGACTTCTCCCGTAGTTGAACGTGCGTATAGCGGGCTTGGGACTCCTGATGAGAGGATTATAATAACCGAGGTAGAAGTCTGAATTGATGAGAATCTGGCCGCGTCGGATCACCCGCCGACGGGCGTCTGGCCACGCTTCACCGCGGGGCCGGCGCCTGCCGATCGGGAATCGTCATGAACCTGGGTTAGGATAGGACAGGCGAACCGCCGCAGCGACACCCGTTCACAACAACATCCGAACAACCATGCCCCACGCCCCCTTCGACCGCCTCACCGAGGCCCGCCACCACGACCCGTTCTCCCTCTTGGGGGGCCATCCCGAGGGCGATGAATTTGTCCTGCGCGTGCTGCGTCCCCACGCCGACAGCGTTTCCCTGCTGCTGCCTGAGGGTGCGGTACCCCTCGCTCTGACCGACGAGCGCGGCCTCTACGAGTGGCACGGCTCCACCCGGCCGCCGCATCCCGTCCGCCTGCGCATCGAGGAGGGCGGCAACCGCTTCGAGATCGTCGATCCCTACAGCTTTCTGCCCTGTCTGTCCGAGCAGGACCTCTACCTGTTCAACGAGGGCCGTCTGCTGGAGGCCTATGACACCCTGGGTGCCCGCCCCTACAGCGTATCCGGCGTGGATGGCGCCCTGTTCGCCGTCTGGGCGCCGAATGCCGAACGGGTCTCGGTGGTGGGTGAGTTCAACCGCTGGGACGGCCGCGTGCACCCCATGCGGGTGCGCGGCGGCAGCGGCATCTGGGAGCTGTTCATCCCCGGCCTGCGGGCCGGCGACCTGTACAAGTTCGAGATACGCAACCGCGACACCGGCGAGATCCGCGTCAAGACCGACCCCTTCGGCCAGGGTTTCGAACTGCGCCCCGGCACCGCCGCGGTGGTGCCCGCCGCCTCGGCCCACACATGGAACGACGACGCCTGGATGGCCCGACGCGCCGGGCTGGACTGGATCAGCGCCCCCATGAACGTCTATGAGGTGCACTTGGGCTCGTGGCGCCGCCACCCGGACGGCCGCTTCTTCAGCTACCGGGAACTGGCCGACACCCTGGTCCCCTACGCCCGCGATCTGGGCTACACGCACCTGGAACTCATGCCGGTCACCGAACACCCCCTGGACGAATCCTGGGGCTACCAGACCACCGGCTACTTCGCCGCCACCTCACGCTTCGGCACGGCCGACGACCTGAAACACTTCATCGAAACCTGCCACCAGGCCGGCCTGGGGGTGATCCTGGACTGGGTGCCGGGCCATTTCCCGATGGACGACTGGGCCCTGGCGCGCTTCGACGGCACCGCCCTGTACGAGCACGAGGACCCGCGCCTGGGCCAGCACAAGGACTGGGGCACGCACATCTTCAACTACGGCCGCAACGAGGTGAAAGGCTTCCTGCTGTCGAGCGCCTACTACTGGCTGAAGGAGTTCCACTTCGACGGCCTGCGGGTCGATGCGGTCGCCTCTATGCTCTACCTGGACTATTCCCGCAACGAGGGCGAATGGCTGCCCAACCAGTACGGGGGACGCGAGAACCTGGAGGCCATCGCCTTCCTGCGCGAGATGAACGTCATGGTCCACGAGCACTTCCCGGGCGCTCTCACCATCGCCGAGGAGTCCACCGCCTGGCCCATGGTCTCCCGCCCCACCTACGTGGGCGGCCTGGGCTTCTCCATGAAGTGGAACATGGGCTGGATGAACGACACCCTGGCCTACATGCAGCAGGACCCGGTACACCGCCGCTTCCACCACAGCAACCTGACCTTCGGCCAGCTCTACGCCTACAGCGAGAACTTCGTGCTGCCCTTCTCCCACGACGAGGTGGTGCACGGCAAACGCTCGCTGCTGGGGCGCATGCCCGGCGACACCTGGCAGCAGTTCGCCAACCTGCGCCTGCTGCTGGCCTACCAGATGACCCATCCGGGCAAGAAGCTCAACTTCATGGGCAACGAGTTCGGCCAGGGCCGCGAATGGAACGCCGGCTGGGAACTGGACTGGGACCTGGTCGCCTTCCACTGGCACCAGGGCGTGCAACACGCCCTGCGCGACCTGAACCGGCTGTACCGGGAGATTCCCTGCCTGCACGAGCAGGACTTCAGCCATGAAGGCTTCCAGTGGATCGACTGCCACGACGCCGACCAGTCGGTGCTCAGCTACGTGCGCAGCGACAAGGCCGGACGCAGCGCCATCATCGCCCTGAACTTCACCCCCGTGCCGCGCGAGGACTACCGCATCGGCTGCCCCGCCGCCGGTTACTGGCGGGAGATCTTCAACAGCGACTCGGAATTCTACGGCGGCGGCAACATGGGCCAAGCCGGCCTGCTGGCCGAAGACAAGCCCTGGATGGGCTTCGAGCACTCCCTGGTGATCACGCTGCCACCCCTGGCCGGCGTCATCCTCTACCAGGACTGAATCCGCCCGGCCCACCGAATCGCCCCATGCCTCCCTGACCGAAGCACGATGCCCGACCCGACCCGCTCCCCCGCCTGGGCCGCCCTCAAGGCCCACCGAAAGACCTGGCAGGACCGCCACCTGCGCCAGATGTTCGCCGCCGATGCGCGGCGTTTCGAGCGCTACTCCCTGCGCCTGGACGACCTGCTGCTGGACTACTCCAAGAACCTGATCGACGACGACACCCTCGGCTTGCTGTTCGGCCTGGCGCGCGACGCGAGGCTGGAGGACATGCGCACGGCGATGTTCGAGGGCCAGCGCATCAACCTCACCGAACACCGGTCAGTGCTGCACACCGCCCTGCGCGGCGAACGGCCCCTGTACCTGGACGGCCAGGACGTGCTGGCCGACGTGCGCCAGGTGTTGTCGCGCATGGGTGACTTCGCCGACGCGGTGCATGCCGGTGAATGGCAGGGCTATACCGGCAAGACCATCACCGACATCGTCAACATCGGCATCGGCGGCTCCGACCTGGGCCCGGCCATGGTTTGCCAGGCCCTGGCCCCCTATGCCCAGCCGGGCCTGACCGCCCATTTCGTCTCCAACGTGGATCCCACCCACATCAGCGAGGTGCTCAGGCGTGTCGATCCGGAAACCACCCTGTGCGTGGTCGCCTCCAAGACCTTCACCACCCAGGAGACCCTGACCAACGCCCGAGCCGCGCGCGAGTGGTTCCTGCACCGGGTGAAGAAGGAAGGCGCGGTGGCCGAGCACTTCGTGGCCGTGTCCACCAACGAGGAGGAAGTGCGCGCCTTCGGCATCAACCCGGCCAACATGTTCGGCTTCTGGGACTGGGTGGGCGGCCGCTACTCCCTGTGGTCGGCCATCGGCCTGCCCATCGCCCTCTATCTGGGCATGGACCGCTTCCGCGAGCTGCTGGGCGGCGCCCAGGACATGGACGAGCACTTCCGGAACGCCCCCCTGGAAGCCAACATGCCAGTGCTGATGGCCCTGCTGGGCATCTGGTACAACAATTTCTGGGATGCCCAGAGCACCGCCGTGCTGCCCTACGACCAGTACCTGGCGCGTTTCCCCGCCTACCTGCAGCAGCTGGACATGGAATCCAACGGCAAGGGCACCACCCGCGACGGCAAGCCGGTGAAGGTGTCCACCGGCCCGGTGCTGTTCGGCGAGCCCGGCACCAACGGCCAGCACGCCTTCTACCAGCTCATCCACCAGGGCACCAAGCTAATCCCCTGCGACTTCCTGGCCGCCGCCGAGAGCCAGAACCCGGTGGCCGACCAGCACGACCTGCTGCTGGCCAACTGCTTCGCCCAGACCGAGGCGCTGATGCGCGGCAAGACCGCCGACGAGGTGCGCGACGAGCTGAAGGCCGCCGGGCTGAAACCTGCCGAGATCAAGGCCCTCCTGCCCCACAAGGTGTTCCCCGGCAACCGGCCCACCAACACCCTGCTCTACCGCAAGCTCACACCGCGCACCCTGGGCCGTCTGATCGCCCTCTATGAGCACAAAGTGTTCGTGCAGGGCGTGGTCTGGAACGTGAACTCCTACGACCAGTGGGGCGTGGAACTGGGCAAGCAACTGGCCCGCACCATCCACCCCGAGATCTCCGCCAAGGGCGAAACCACCGGCCACGACGCCTCCACCAACGGCCTCATCGACACCTGCAAGGCCCTGCGCCGGCACCGCAGATAGCCCGGCGGCGGCAAGACATCGACCTCGCCAGACCATGGAATACGCCCTGCTTCGTCTGCTGCACGTAGGCACCGTTTATGTCACCTTCGGTCTGTTCCTGCTGCGTGGCATCTGGATGTTCATGGATTCTCCCCGGCTGCGGGAGCGCTGGGTGCGGGTGCTGCCGCACCTGAACGACACCCTGCTGCTCACCGCCGCCATCGCCCTGGTCTGGGTGGGCGGCCTGAACCTGGCGGACAACCCCTGGATCGTCGCCAAGATCGCCGGTCTGCTGGCCTACATCGTCCTGGGCAGCCTGGCCCTGAAACGGGGCCGGACCAAGACCCGGCGCCTGGGCTGGTTCCTGGCCGCCCTGGCCGTGTTCGGCTACATCGTCGCCATGGCGGTGACCAAGCAGGTCATTCCCGGCCTGATCTGATCCCGGCCTCCCCCTCCCGCCAGTAGCGCGGCGACCCCAGGCGTGCGGCGCGGATGCGCGGTCCCTCCGCCGTGAAGTCCAGTTCCAGTGCCCCGTGCCGGTCGGTGCGCCAGACCGGCAGGCCGGCCTGCCGATAGCGGGCCAGCACCTCGGGCGCGGGGTGGCCGTAGCGGTTGCGGTGCCCCACCGGGATGATCACCGCGCGCGGCGCCACGGCGGCCAGGAAGGCCGGCGACGAGGAGGTGCCGCTACCGTGGTGCGGCGCGACCAGCACGTCGGAGCGCGTCCCGGCCGGCAGCCGCTCCAGGAGATTCATCTCGCCCAGCCGCTCGATGTCCGCCGGGATCAGCACGCTGCCCGCGCGGCCTGCCACCCTGAGTACGCAGCCCCTGTCGTTGTCCGCGTAGTTGGGGTTGGCGTAGTGGTGGGCCGGCGGATGCAGGAGGCGAAACTCCACCCCGTCCCAGCGCCATCCCGTGCCGGCCGTGCAGGGCCGCGCGCCGGGGAAGGCGGCCAGCACGGCCTGCCCATGGGGGCTGAGCCCGTCAAACGGCTGCCCCGCCAGGCTGGCCAGCAGGCGTCCGACAGGCAGGCCGGCGGCCAGACCGGGCACGCCGCCGCTGTGGTCCAGGTCGTCGTGGCTGACGACCAGGGTATCCACCCGCGCCACACCCGTGGCATGCAGATAGGGGGCGACGATGCGTCCGCCCGCGTCTTCGCCCGAGGCATAAGCCGGGCCGGCGTCGAACAGCAGGGTGTGGCCGGCGGTGCGCACCACCGCCGCCAGGCCCTGGCCCACGTCCAGCACGGTCAGGCGGAACTCGCCCGGCGGTGGCCGCGGCGGGGCGGACAGCAGCAGGGGCAGATAGAGCAGCAGGCCCAGCCAGCGCCAGGAGCGTCCGCCCGGCCAGAGCACCAGGGCCGCGCCCGCCAGGGCCAGGAGCAGCGCCGGCCAGCCGGGATGGGCCACGTGCCAGACCGGTTGCGGGAGGGTGTCCAGCCATTCCAGGGCCGCCAGGATGAGGGCCAGCACGCCGTGCGCCAGATGGGCCGGCAGGTCCCAGGGCGAAACAGCGGCCAGCAGCGACAGCGGCACCGCCACCAGGCTCACCAGCGGGATGGCGAAGGCATTGGCCAGGGGCGAGACCAGAGATATTTCGTGGAACAGGGCCAGAAGAAGGGGCAGCAGGGCAACGCTCACCACCCATTGGGTATTCAGCCAGGCGCGCCACAACGGCGGACGCGCGCGTTCGCCGGGGACACCCCCGGCGGCATGGAACAGGGCGGCCACGGCGCCGAAGGACAGCCAGAAGCCGGGCGACAGGGCCGCCCACGGGTCGATCAGCACCACCGGCAGCAGGGCCGCGGCCAGCAGGCGTCCCGGCGAGGTGAGCAGGCCCAGCCACAACACGGCCACGGCACCGGCCAGCATGAACAGGGTGCGCTGGGCAGGGATGCCGAACCCGGCCAGGGCCACGTAAGCGGCGGCGGCGGCCAGGCCCACTGCCAGGCCGGCCTTGCGGGCCGGCAGGCATAGGCACAGGCGCGCCGAACGCCGCCACAGCCAGCGGGCCAGCCCGAACACGAGGGCGGAAAACAGCGTGACGTGCAGTCCGGAGATACTCATCAGGTGGGTCACGCCTGTGTGACGGAACAGGGTCCACTGGGCGCTGGAGATGGCGTTCTGGTCGCCGATGGCCAGGGCGACGACCACGCCGGCGTGGGGCTGGCCGTCGAGGCCGCGGCGCAGGTGGTCGCGCACTGCCTCGCGGGTCCGGTCCAGCCAGGCCCTGCCGGCACCACCGCAGCCGCCCGCCGGCACCGGCGCGGCCCTCAGGTAGCCCGTGGCGCGGATGCCCCGCTCCAGCAGCCAGGCCTCATAGTCGAAACCATGCGGGTTGACCTGGCCGTGGGGACGGAACAGCCGTGCCCTGACTGCCAGGCAGTCGCCGCCCCGGGGTGGGACGAGCACTTCCCCGGCCGGCGCGGGATAGGTCAGCAGGACCTTGTCGGGCAGAGCATCCGCGGGGGCGCCGGCCGCTTCGATGGCTAAGGCGAAGCGCACGCCGCGCGGGGTGGATTCGGGCAGATCCAGGACACGGCCGGACAGGTGCAGATCGCGGCCCTCCCAGCGGACATCCAGGCGCTCGGCCAGGCGCAGTTCGGCACGGCCGGCGGCGTAGAAATACCCCAGCAGGCCGGCCAGGCCCACAATGAGAATGCGGCGACCGTGGCCCGCCCGGCCCGCCGCCGGCAACCACGCCGCGGCCAGGAGCAGGGGCGGCAGCATCCACAGCCAGGCGAGCGCGGGCAGCACCGGCTGTATCTGAAGAAAAGCGCAGCCGGCGGTGAAACTCAGGATCAGCAATCGGATCAATTACACTCACCCGATGAACGTCGTCTTGTTGAAATTTCCTCCCGCGCGGGCGAATGGGCGCCGTGCACCGTCGCGTTCGCGCCGGCCGCGATGCCGGGCTTGAGCGCGCGCGATCCTCCACCGGCCAGATGCCCCGCAAATTCCTCCGCAAGTACATCCCCCACCACGAGACGGTGCGCGACAGCGAGCACCTGCGTTGGGCACGGCCGCTGCTCAAGCACCCCAACCTGTGGCACCTAAACCGGCACTCGGTGGCCGGCGGCCTGGCCGTGGGCCTGCTGGGGGGCATGATCCCCGGGCCGGTGCAGATTCTGACCGCCACCCTCCTGGCCATCCTGTTCCACGTCAACCTGCCGGTGGCCATCGCCGCCACCCTGCTCACCAACCCCCTGACCTGGCCGTTTCTGATCGTCGCCGCCTACGCCATCGGCAGCCTGATCACCGGCCAGGAAAACGGCACCGTGAGCGAGTTCCGGTTCGACTGGCTGAACGGGGACTGGTCACAGCTGCTGCCGCAGCTGTGGCATTGGTTCATGGGTCTGGGCGAAACCTTCCTGATCGGCAACCTGATCCTGGCCGTTCTGCTGGCGGCCGTGGGCTATGGCGTAGTGCAGCTGGGCTGGCGGCTGCACGTGCGGGCTTACCTCAAACACCGCCGGCAGCGTCCCAAGCCCGCGGCGCCCAAACCACCAGGGGATTGATCCGCCTGCGGATCAATCACGCTCGCTAGGCACGGTCACCGCGTAGCCGTTGGACAGGGCGCTCAGGAACACCTCCAGATCGGTGTAGGCGGGGCTGCCGGGCAAGAGCGGCTGGGTGCCGGTATCCAGGTTGCATTCCATGAAGCGCAGCTGCAGGGATTGCAGCTCGTACTTGGTGCGATAGACGGGGAAATGGACCACGTCCCCGAACGGGGTGGTGACGGTGTTGCCGCGCAGATGCTTGCCGACGTTGTGGATGTGGCAGGTGGCGCAGGCGAAATTCATGCGTCCTGCGCGGGTGTGGTACAGGCGGCGGCCGCGCTCGAAGGCCTCCTTCAACGGCCCCTTGGAGACGTCGATGCGCATCGGCATGCCCTTGCTGAAGCCGGCGATGTACAGCGAAATGGCGCTGTTGTCGTAGCTGCCGTTCTCCAGCACCCGGCCCTCGATGGCGCCGCAGATCTGGATCTTCTCCTCCAGGCCCACCACCCGCTTCAGTGTCTTGTCGTAGCGCGGATAGCTCGTCCGCAGTCCCTTGAGCCCGCCCTTGCCGGCCCCCAGGCAGGCGGCGAAGCTGCCGCCGCGGTTGAGGAACTTGTACAGGGACTCGCCCCGGTCCAGGGCGAAGTGGCCGCCATGGATCGCCTGGTTGAAGGGCGGGTCCATGAATTTCCAGTTCAGCTTCCAGTTCTCGTCCGGATTGCCGGCCAGGCGCCAATCCAGGTTCTTGGGGTCCTTCCAGTAGCGGTAGGTGTTGGAGAACTTGCGGTCGCCGCTCGCATGGGGGATGTAGGTTTCCAACGGCCGTTCCATCTCACGGTAGGGAGCCGGCTCGGCGGACAGCGCCGGCGGCTGCACCAGGGCCAGGCCCAGCAGGGTAGAGGCGCCCCAGACCAGGGGAAATCCGGCGATGCGTATCATCTGTCGCTCCTCAGTCCAGGCTCTGCAGGAAGGCCACCAGGTCCCGGACATCCTGATCGGAGAGGATGCCGAAGGTGCCGTAGGCGGGCATCACGCTGTTGGGGTTAAAGACGCGCGCGTCGAATATCTGCTGATAGACCTGGGCATCCTGATGGCCGTACCTGCGGTAATGCAGCAGCGGGTTGCCCACCGTGCCAGGCCAGGCATCGCCGGGCAGCTGATGGCAGGCGACGCAATTGCCCCTCGCGGGGTCCATGGCGATGCCCAGCCCGCGCGCCACGTCGCCGTTCGAGGGGCCTTCAAGACGCGTCACCTGGGGTTTGGGCGTGGGCCGCTTGTCCTGATAGCCGAGGCTCGGCCATTCGGTCAGGTCGCGGCTGTGAGGCTTCCATTGCAGCCGGCCGCTGTTGGGCACCACCCTGGGCACCTGGGTCTTGATCGCCGCCGTGGGGTCGATGGCAAGGTTGCCCGGCAGATCGGCGGCCAGGGAGCAGACCGCCAGCCCCAGCACCCCCCAGCCGATGGCGATAAGATGCGGCAACATGAAAGTCTCCTGTTGGATGAGTTCTGGCTTGCAGTCTAACAACGGCGGGCGGCGGGGCTCAAGCCACGGGGCCGAGGCGGCCGTCCTCCAAGTGCAGGGTGCGGCCCATGCGGCCGGCCAGGTCCGGGTCGTGGGTCACCACCAGGAAGCTGAGTCCGTGCCGCTCGCTGAGCGCCAGCATCATGTCCTGGATGCGCGCCGCCGTGTGCCGGTCCAGGTTGCCGGTGGGTTCGTCCATCAGTACGCAGGCCGGCCGGGTGACCAGGGCGCGGGCGATGGCCGCCCGCTGCCGCTCGCCGCCTGATAGCTCGCCCGGCCGATGGGTCAGCCGCCCGGCCAGACCCACCTCCTCCAGCCAGCGGCGGGACTCGGCCAGGGCCTGGGCGCGAGGCACCCGGCGGATGATCAGGGGCATGGCCGCGTTCTCCAGGGCGCTGAATTCGGGCAGCAGGTGGTGGAACTGATAGACGAAGCCCAGGGCACGGTTGCGCAGCCGGCCGCGGGCCTCCTCGGACAGCGACCAGATGTCCTCGCCGGACACCGTCACCCGCCCGCCGTCGGGCCGGTCCAGACCGCCCAGCACGTGCAGCAGGGTGCTCTTGCCGGCCCCCGATGCGCCCATGATGGCCACCTGTTCGCCGGCCGCGAGACTGAGATCGACACCGTCCAGCACGGGCACCTCCGTCCTGCCCTGCCAGTAGCGCTTCTTCAGCCCGGCACAGGTCAGAACCGGGGTTTCGGCTGACCGCTGACCGCTGACCGCTGATGGCTCACTCATAACGCAACGCCTCCGCCGGCTGCACCCGCGCCGCCCGCCAGCTGGGATAAAGGGTGGCCAGGAAGGCCAGCGCCAGGGCCACGCCGCCGATCCAGGCCACGTCCGACCAGACCAGCTTGGAGGGCAGTTCGGAGATGTAATAGACGTCGGCGGGAAACAGGTCCATGCCCAGGCTGCGTTCGATGAAGGGCACCACGGTCTCCACGTTCAAGGCCAGGGCCACGCCGCTGGCCAGGCCCAGCAGGGTGCCGATAACGCCGATCAGGCTGCCCTGCACCATGAACACCCCCATGATGCTGGCCGGCGGCGCCCCCAGGGTGCGCAGGATGGCGATGTCCGCCTGCTTGTCGGTGACCGCCATGACCAGGGTGGAAACGATGTTGAAGGCGGCCACGGCGACGATGAGGGTGAGGATGATGAACATCATGCGCTTCTCGATGGCCACGGCGCGGAAGAAGTTGGCGTGGCTCATGGTCCAGTCCGAGAGGTAATAGTCGCCCTTCAGGGTAGTGGCCAGCTCCCGTGTGACCCAGGGCGCCCGGTCCATGTCGGCCAGCTTCAGGCGCAGGCCGGACACCCCGTCGCCCATCCGGTACAGCTTCTGGGCGTCGGCCAGGTGGATGAGGGCCAGGCCCGCGTCGTACTCGAACATGCCCACGCTGAAGATGCCGCTTACCTCGAACTGCTTGATGCGGGGCAGCATGCCCGCCGGGGTGACCATGCCCTGGGGGGCGATGACCGCCACCTTGTCGCCGGGATAGACCCCCAGGGAGCGGGCCAACTCGGCCCCCAGGACGATGCGGAAAGCGCCCGCCTCCAGGTCCTCCAGGCGGCCGTACTTCATCTTGCGGCCCACCTCGGCCACGGTGTTCTCCAGCTCAGGCATCACACCGCGGATCAGCGCCCCCTTGGGGGTGTCGCCGGCGGCAAGCAGGCCCTGGCCCATCACATAAGGCGCGGCGGCGCGCACCTCGGGGTGCTGGCGCACCTGCTCGGCCAGGCCAGGCCAATTGTTCAAGCGATCATCCGACCCTGTCACCTCCATGTGGGCGGCCACCCCCAGGATGCGGCTGCGCAGTTCTTCCTGAAAACCGTTCATCACCGAGATGACCACGATCAGGGCCATCACCCCCAGGGCGATGCCCAGCATGGAGGTCATGGAGATGAACGAGATGAAGTGGTTGCGGCGCTTGGCGCGGGTATAGCGCAGGCCGATCCAGAGTTCGTAGGGGAGCATGGGGCCGGCAGTCTGCCACAGCCCCCCGCACCCCGCCAGCGCGGTGGTGCGTCAGCGCCGCAGCATCACGGTGTTGTTCTCGGGCGGGGACGCGCCACACAGGGCTCGCCGCTCGCCCAGCAACTGTTCGTGCATGCCCAGATAGGCATTGCGCTCCGCCCCATGGGACAAAACCGCCATGATTTGCCGGTGCGCCTGGCATTCCAACTCGGTCATCAGGGAGGGGCACCCCCCGGCGTTCTGAGGCACCCCGGCCTCAACGCGCTCCGCTGCCTGTACCGGCCCCGCTAAACCGGCAATAAGCCCTGCAATCACTACTAATCCGCTGCGCATGATGGTCTCCCCTTATCGTGCATGCGTGTACTTGAACCATATCAGCAGGGTATGGCGTTTCAACCTTTTTTCTCCTGCCCAATAAATTGCCCGCCGCAGTTCAAGACCGCCCGGCTATTCGCCCAGCAGATGGGCCGCCACCTGCCGCAGGTGGCCGGCGCGGCGGTGCTCGAACAGGTAGATGCCCTGCCAGGTGCCCAGCACCATACGCCCGTCGCGAACGGGAATGCCCAGGTGGGTCTGGGTCAGGGCGGCGCGCACGTGGGCCGGCATGTCGTCCGGGCCTTCCATGACGTGGGCATAGAGGGGATCGCCCTCGGGCACCAGGCGGGCGAGAAAGGCCTGCAGGTCGCGCCGCACATCCGGATCGGCATTCTCCTGCACCACCAGACTGGCCGAGGTGTGGCGCACGAACAGGGTCAGCAGGCCCTCCCGCAGTCCGCTGTCGCCCACCCAGCGGGCGACGTCGTGGGTGAATTCGTACAGCCCCGTGCCGCGGGTGGCGATGTGAAAGGTGTGATGTTGCTGGCGCATGCGGGGGAATATCCCACAGTCGGCATGGCCGACTCAAACACGCCTGACGCCGTGGCTGCAGGCGTGCGGCCGTCATTCCCGGCAAACGGCGGCGTCGCCGAGCAGGGCCAGCCAGCCGGCCAGCAGATCCATGGGCCAGGCCAGCCCCGCCAGCAACACGACCGCCGCCCGGTGGCCTTGTCCGCGGCGCAGCCAGCCGAGGGCCGCGCCCGTGCCCAGGTAGATCACCGCCATGCTCATTCCATCCATACCCATCCAGTCCATGCCGTTCTCCTCGTCGTCACTGTCGGGAGACAGCCTAGTGACCGTGAGGCTCATGGGATGAGCCTCACCGACCATCCTTGACTACAATCCACGCACACCCCCCGCACCCGACCATGGACCGCACCGAACGCTTCCATCTCATCGACATGCTGCTGACCAACCAGCGGCTGGTCACCTTCCGGCAGCTGCAGGAGCGCCTGGAAGTCTCCCGCGCCACCCTGAAGCGCGACCTGGAATACCTGCGCAACCGGCTGGGCGCGCCCATCGTCTGGGACCGGGACGCGGGCGGGTACCGTTTCGACCGCGACCGGGAACAGGCCGGCCAGTACGAACTGCCCGGTCTGTGGTTCTCCGCCGAGGAGATCCATGCCCTGCTGACCATGCAGCACCTGCTGGCCAACCTGGACGCGGGCGGCCTACTGGGTCCCCACATCCAACCCCTGATGGCGCGCCTGACCAACCTGCTAGGCAGCGGCCGCCACCCGGCCGAGGAGGTGCGCAAGCGCATCAAGCTGATCCCCCTGGCGGCGCGCCGCCTGTCCCTAGACCACTTCGCCAGCCTGGGCACCGCCCTGCTGCACCGCAAGCGGCTGCGCCTGACCTACTACGCCAAGGGCAGCGACGAGACCAGCGAGCGCGAGGTGTCGCCCCAGCGCCTGGTGCACTATCGGGAGAACTGGTACCTGGACGCCTGGTGCCACCTACGCAATGGCCTGCGCAGCTTCGCGGTGGATGGGGTGCGGCGCGCAGAGATGCTGGAGACATCCGCCCGTGAAGTGCCGGAAAAGACCCTGGACGCCATGCTGGGCTCGGGCTACGGCATCTTTTCCGGACGCCGGGTGGCCTGGGCGAAACTGCGCTTCAGCCCGGCGCGGGCGCGCTGGGTGGCCCTGGAACAATGGCATCCGAAACAGAAAGGCCAGTTGATGAAGGACGGCGACTACCTGCTGCAGGTGCCCTACGCGGACGAACGGGAACTGGTCATGGACATCCTGCGCCACGCGCCCGAGGTGGAGGTGCTGGCCCCCGAGGCCCTGCGGCGCAAGGTTGCCGACCAGCTGCGCGCCGGCCTGGCGCGGATGGAGGGCGGCCCGAGCGCGGACGCGGGTTCGGGGAACCCGCAAGCCGGGGCATAATCGATACCTGCCCACCCCTCTCCAGGGACACCATGCAAACTTTTTCCCACGCCCACTCCCCGCTGCCCGGTTGGCGGGACGCCCTCAAGGCCTGCCTCGCGGCGCTGGGCCCGGTGCCGGGCGACGCCCGCCTGGGCTTTCTCTACGCCACCGACCACCACGCCGCGCACCTGACAGACATCCTGGCCGAGTGCAAGGCCGCCACCGGCATTGGCCACTGGGTAGGTAGCGTGGGCATGGGCATTGCCGCCACCGACCGGGAATACCTGGACGAACCCGGCCTGGCGCTGATGCTCACCGACCTGCCCGAAACACAGTTCCGCATCCTGCCGCCGCTGCACAACCTGGCCGACATCCTCAAGCTGGACGAGGAGTTGAAGGTGGACGGCGAGCCGGCCTATTTCGGCATCGTCCATGGCGACCCCGGCAACCCGCTGATGGGCGAGCTGATCGAACACCTGGCCGCTCGTACCGGCACCGGTTTCCTGGTGGGCGGCCTGACCAGCGCCCGCGATCACCCGGCCCAGATCGCCGACGAAGTGGTGGGCGGCGGCCTGTCGGGCGTGCTGCTCGGCAGCGGCGTCGCCCTCGCCACACGCCTGACCCAAGGCGTCTCGCCCCTGGGGCCGCGGCACATGGTCACACGCGGCGAGCGCAACATCGTCATGGCCCTGGACGGCCGCCCGCCCCTGGACGTGCTGCGCGAGGACATCGGTGAGACCCTGTTCAGCCAGCTGGAGCGCCTGGGCGGCTACCTGTTCGCGGGCCTGCCCACCCAGGACACCGACACTGGCGACTACCTGGCGCGCAATATCGTCGGCATCGACCCGCAGAGCGGCTACCTCGCCATCGGCGACTATGTGGAGCCGGGCCAGAGCCTCATGTTCTGCCGCCGCGACAGCAGCTCGGCGACGGAAGACATGCAAAGGATGCTGGACGGCCTGAAGGCCGCCCTGCCCGGCCCGATCCGCGGCGCTCTGTATTTTTCCTGCCTGGGCCGGGGCAGCAACATGTTTGGTGAGGGTTCGGCGGAGCTGAAGCTGATCAGCGCCAGCCTGGGTGCGATCCCCCTGGTGGGCTTCTACGCCAGCGGGGAGATCTCCCGCGATCGCCTGTATGGCTACACGGGCGTGCTGACGGTGTTTACCTGAGACCTCGGGCCGCCTGGACGCGGCCGTATTCGGCCCAGGATGCGAGCGGCCGTACACGTAGGACGGAGGCTCAGGTCTCCGATTCGTATAGGGAGGGCGTCACCCGTGCGTGGGCCAGGTACTCGCGCAGGTGCTTTACGTCCTGTTTGCCCAACACGTTGCTGTGGTGCGGCCGGTGCAGGATGCCCTCCACTCCGTGCAGCACCACCCGCAGGCGGGCGCCGCTGAGTTGCTCCACTTCGGCGCCCAGGTGGTGCAGGAGGGACTCGATCTCGCGCCAATGGATATTGCCGCTGATGGGATCGTGGAAGAGGGTGCGGATCAGGCTGGCGTGCTTGTGACTCATGGCGGGAAACCCTGTAAAGGATGGTCTCAGCATACTCCCGCAGGGGGAGCAATTGACAGTGTTAGACGATGTTAATATTCAGCGGCCAATCGGTCGTTTCGGGGGAGATCGCCGACCATGTCCCACAAGCACCCAATCATCGCGGTCACCGGCATGTCCGGTTCGGGCCTGTCCACGGTACGCCACGCCTTCAAGGACCTGTTCGGCCGCCAGAACATCAAGCCGGCCCTCGTCCATGGCGACGGTTTCCGCCGCTATACCGAACGGCAGTTCGCCGCCCTGTTGGACGAAGCGCGCGGCAGTGGCCGGCGCATCTCCTGGTTCGGGCCGGAATGCAACCACTTCCCGGAACTGGAAAGCTTCTTCAGGACCTACGGCGAAACGGGCAGCGGCGTGGTGAGGGAATACGCCCACAATGAAACCCATGCCGACCATCTGGGCGTCAAGGCAGGCGAATTCACCCCCTGGAAGCCCCTCAGGCCAGGTAGTGATTTGCTCTTCTACGAAGGCCAGCACGGCGGCGTGGTGGCGCAGACCTGGACGCGCCGCAAGGTGGATGCCCGCCATTTCCCGCCCGAGATCGACCGCCGGGTGGGTGAACGGGGTATCGACGTCGCCCAGCACGTGGATTTCCTGATCGGTGTGGTGCCCGCCATCAACCTGGAATGGATCCAGAAGATCCATCGCGATTGCGACAAGGGCTACTGCACCGCGTCGGTCTCCGTGGAGACCATACTGCGGCGCATGGACGACTACATCCATTACATCTCGCCCCAGTTCGGCCTGACCGATATCAACATCCAGCGCATGCCCCTGGTGGACACCTCCAATCCTTTCATCGCCCGCGACGTGCCGACGGCGGACGAGTCCATGCTGGTCATCCATTTCCGTGACCGTCAGCGCTACGACTTCCCCAGGATACTGCGCCGCATCCCCGGTGCCCGCATGACCCGGCCCACCACCATGATGGTACCCGGCGGCAAGCTCAAACTGGCACTGGAGGTGATCTGCGGGCCGATCCTGGATGATCTGCTGGAGCGGCGGAGGGCGGCGGCGAAGGTCTAGATGAACTCCACCCCTAGGGGCTCTCGCCCAGGTTCCGATCGACCGTCTCGTCGAATCCCTTGCCGTGGCGGAAACGCCGGTACAGCTTGACCCCCAGCACGCTGGACACCACGAACAACACCACCGCCAGGCCGATGCGCAGTTCGGGATCGACGGCCACGCCGCTGCCCGCCAGGGCGAACACTGCCGTCTGCGGCACGTAGCCGGCAGCTGAGCCGGCCATGAAGGGCCGCGCCCGCACGCTGGAGACGCCGGCCACCAGATTGGTGACCAGGTTGCTTCCCACCGGCAGCAGCCGGATCAGCAGAGTCATGGAAAAGGGGTGTTCGTGGACGAAATCGTCCAGGTGGCGGACCCGTCCCGGAAACTTGCGCCGGATCAGCCCCCGCCCCAGCCAACGCGCATAGTAGAAAGCCATGGCGCACCCCAGTACGGAAGCCAGCAGGGCCCAGAAGGTGCCGGCGGCAAAGCCGAAGGCATAGCCACCGAGAAAGGAAACGATCTGCCGCGGCCAGCCGATGGCGGTGAACACCCCGCCCACGGCGAAAAACAGCGCCGCCCCCTGCCAACCGCGGTGGCTGACCTGGGTGTCGATCCAATGCGCATCGAGAACCCCGCCCGACTGCATGGACCGGACCAGGAAACCCAGCAGAACCAGGGACATAATGATCCCCAGCCCCTTGATGACGGCCTTGTAGGGGAATGCGGCAGGCGCCTTGCCTTGCATGGGGGATATGTGTAATCTCTCGCGGCTTCAGCGGAGAAGTGACCGAGTGGTCGAAGGTGCACGACTGGAAATCGTGTGTACCCCGAAAGGGTACCGTGGGTTCGAATCCCACCTTCTCCGCCACCTCTTATGCCTGTCTCCTGCTTGCGTCACGCTTCAGCCGCCCTTTCCGGGCGGCGGTCAAACCGAGCCGATATCCGCTCGCCAGACATGCCGGCACACATTACTCATTCCTTCGGACGGTGCGGGCAATTTTCCCGCAGGCAGTCAGCGTACAGATACAGGCAATGCTCATGGATGCGGAAGCCCCGCTCCTGGGCCACGCTTTTCTGGCGACGCTCGATTTCCTCGTCGAAAAACTCCTCCACCCGGCCGCACTGCATACACAGCAGATGGTCGTGATGGCGGCCGGAATTCAGTTCGTAAACCGCCTTATCGTTGTCGAAATGATGGCGCAGCAGAATACCCGCCTGTTCGAACTGGGTCAGCACACGATAGACCGTGGCCAAGCCCACGTCCTCGCCCTCCCCGATCAGCAGACGATAGACGTCGTCCGCGGTCAGGTGGCGCTTTTCGGCCGCTTCGAACAATTCCAGGATGCGCAGGCGCGGTCCCGTGGCCTTGAGGCCCATGCGTTTGAGTTGCTGATCGTTGCTCATGAAATTGCCTTTCTTGGGCGGTACATGCCGTGTCCTCAGTCGTGCATGCAGGCTATCATAACGCGCCCCTCGCCCCACCCCATGGACGACGAATGAAACGCACCGCAGTTCTGTCACTCTGCCTGGCCGCATCGCTGCTTTCCGGATGCGGCTGGAGCAACCCCATCAAGCGCTTGGGCGCCCACAAGATCGACATCCAGCAGGGCAATGCCGTCACCAGCGAAATGCTGGCCAAGTTGAAGCCGGGCATGACACCTGCCCAGGTGCGTTTCGTGCTGGGCACGCCACTGGTGGTGGATCCCTTCCACGACAATCGCTGGGATTACGTCTATCAACTGGAACAGGGCGGCAAATTAAAGGAAAGCCGCCGCGTGACCGTTGTATTCGAAAATGATCGACTCAAAGGCATCGAGGGTGACGTGACACCGGCAGGACAGGACAAAAACACCCAGGAGGCACCGGCCGGGGAGGCGAAACCATGAAACTCGTCATTGCCGGCAGTTCGGGCCGCATGGGCAAGACCCTGATCGAAGCCGTCGGCAACGCCGACGACCTGAGTCTGCATGCCGCCCTGGACCGGAGCGGCAGTCCGGCCATCGGCCGGCTGGCCGACGAGGCCGGCACCACCCATGTGCGCATCACTGACGACCTTTCCTCCGCCCTGGCGGGGGCCAACGTGCTGATCGACTTCACCCGGCCGGAGGCCACACTGGAGCACCTGCGGGCTTGCAGCCAGGCCGGCGTGGCCATGGTGATCGGTACCACGGGCTTCGACGCCGCCGGCAAGGCGGCCATCGCCGTGGCGGCCCAATCCGTCCCCATCGTGTTCGCGCCCAACATGAGCGTAGGCGTGAATCTGCTGCTGAAACTGCTGGATACCGCGGCGAAGGTATTGAACGACGGCTACGACGTGGAAATCGTCGAGGCCCACCATCGCCACAAGGTGGATGCCCCGTCGGGCACCGCCCTGGCCTTGGGCGAGGCCGTGGCTCGCGCCATGGGTCGGGACCTGAAGCAATGCGCTGTCTATGGGCGCGAGGGCATCACCGGCGAACGCCCGGCCGACAGCATCGGTTTCGCCACCGTGCGTGGCGGCGACATCGTCGGTGACCACACGGTGCTGTTCGCGGGCATCGGCGAGCGCGTGGAGATCACCCACAAGGCCTCCAGCCGCATGACCTTCGCCTTGGGCGCTTTAAGGGCCGCCCGTTTCCTGGCCGGCCGGCCGGCCGGCCTTTTTGACATGCAGGACGTCCTGGGACTGAGGTAACTCAGTCCGTCTCAATGAAATTGCATAGGAAGAAAGGCAAGAGTTTGCGGTTCCTCGCTCGTCGTGCTTTGTGGGTCGTCCTGGGTTGCCTGCCAATGGTTTCTGCGGACGCGGTCGAGCTGATCGTCCACCGTGGTGTGGAGCTGCAAAGCATCTCCCTGGCCAATGCCCGCGCCATGTTCGGCCTGCGCCTGGCGCGCTGGCCCGATGGGAAACTGGTGCGGGTATTCGTCCTGCCCGACAGCCATCCGCTGCACGGCCGCATGAGCAAGGAACGGCTGGATCTCTATCCCTACCAGTTGCGGCAGACCTGGGACCGCCTGATCTATTCCGGCATGGCCCAGGCACCCATCGAAGTCGCCTCCGAGGAAGAAATGCTGGCCAAAGTCGCCGCCACGCCCGGAGCCATCGGATATGTGAACAAGGCGAGAAAAAATGATCCGGTCAGCATCCTGCAGGTTGAATAGAGCCCTGGGGCTGGGAGCCGCACTGCTGGCGCTCTATCTGCCACCCGCGGCGGCCATTGATCTGGGTGAAAATGCCCAGATGCACGGTTTCGTCAGCCAGGGCGTGGTGCACACCTCGGACAACCGCGTCGGCGGCGGCAGCGATGATGGTCTGGCGGCGGACATGCGGGAACTGGGCCTCAACCTGTCCTGGCGTCCCAACTCGGACTGGATGCTTTCCGCGCAGGCGCTCGCCCGCTGGGCGGGGGCGGCGGATGAGGGGGAGCCGCGGCTGGACTATGGTTTCGTCGATCGCAGCCTGTTCTCGAGTGACTCATCCCACGTCGGCCTGCGTCTGGGCAAGGTCAAGAATCCGCTCGGCTTCTACAACACCACGCGGGACGTGGCCCACACCCGGCCCGGGGCAACCATGCCCCAATCCATCTACCTCGATCGCGTGCGCAATTTCTATCTGGCCGCGCCGGGCGCCTCTCTCTACGGGCTGCATACCCTGGACCGCTGGGAAGCCAACTGGTCGTTGAATTTCGTCAGACCGGAAGCGGACGACGTGGATCTGGAATACCTGCTGCTGCTCAACAACTGGAGCGGCCACATTCAGGGCCGGCCTTCCTGGCTGGGGCAGCTGATGCTTGATCGGGACGGCGGGCGCTGGCGCTTCGGCCTGACGGTCGGCAACATCAATATGCGCTACAAACCGGCGGGCGTCTTGGACCCGATCCAGGCCGGCGAGCACAACCTGGACACCTGGGTGCTGTCGGCCCAACGCAATGCGGAAAAATGGAGTCTGACGGCGGAATACTCCCAGACCGACAACAAGGTGGGTGATTATGGTTTTGCGTTCCCGGTGTTTGCGATACGGAACAGCACCAATACCGTGGAATCATGGTATGTGCAGGGACTTTGGCGGCCCGCCCAGGATTGGAGCGTCTATCTGCGCCGGGATGAGATCTACCTGAACAACAAAGACAAGGATGGCATCAGTTACGGGTTGCTTTTCCCCGGCCAGGGCCACGCCACCTACGGCAAGAGTTGGACCCTGGGCGCGCGCCGTGATCTGGGTGCCTGGTCATTTTGGGCGGAGTGGGCTCGAGTTGATGGCGGCCTCTGGCTGTCCCCCCAGGAAATGCCCAACCCGAAAAAAGAGTGGGACATGCTGATGCTACAGGCCGCGTGGCGTTTCTGACGCCCGCCATACAGACGCCGCGCCAGGGAGCACGATGGTTAAGCGATTGATCAGCATCCGGCTCAAGGTCCTGTTTTTCGCGGCCCTGTCCCTGCTGCTGGCCACGGCCGCATTCACCTGGCTGGCCATCGACCAGCACCGGACCGGACAGGCGAGCAACATGGCCATACAACACGAACGCGCCTTGGCCTTGACGCGGCAACTCCTGGACCAACAGCACGCCCGGCTCCAGTCCCTTGCCAGCCTGGTGGCGGAAATCCCTGGCGTCAGAAGCGCCCTGGCCAATTCCGACCCGGCAGCCTTGCGGCTTGCCTTTTCGCCGTTCTGGTCCGAGCTGAATCTGACCCACGGCATGGAACATGTGGCCTTCGTATCGGCCGGTGGCCAGCCCCTCGGAGATTGGGGATTCGGCGCCCCGGACGCGACCCTGGGCCGATTGGCCTCGGAGGTGGCCCGCCGTGAGTCCCCCATGAACTGGCTGCATTGCCAATCCACTTGCTTTCTGTCCACGGTCATCCCCCTAGTGCGGCAGGGTCGCTTCGTCGGCGTAGTTCTGGTGGCTGCCGGCTTACAGGATGCGGTGATGCAATTCAGGGGACTGTCGAACATGGAACTGGCGGTTCTGGATGCGGGGCAGCAGGTGGCCGCCAGGAATACCGGGGACCGTCCGGGCCGACTCATCTCTGTCAGCGGCGGTAACGAATACGCCGGCCTGATGCACTCTCTATTGGAGAACCCACCCAGCCAGTTACCGAATATTTATTACCGCGACGGCCACGCCTACTCCCTGTTTCTATTCCCCGCCCCGGTTTCTTCGGCCACGGGCATTCAATTTCTGGCCATCAACGATGTCACCCTGGAGCACCGCCAGCTGCTGGAGAACGTGCGCTCAAGCCTGTTGGTGGGTCTGGCGGTGTTGGCGCTGAGCGCGATCCTGCTGTTCCTCATGCTGCGTCCATCCATGCAGCGCCTGCGCCTGGCCATGGAAGCCCTGCCCATGCTCGGCCGCAGCCAGTTCGCCGAGGCGCGCGCGGCGTTCGATGAAGTTGGGCCGCGCCACATTCGCGATGAAGTGGACGACCTGGCGCGCCTGACCCATGAATTGGCCGACACCCTCGAACTGCTCCAACAGGACAATGAGCGCCATGCCGAACAGCTCATGGCCCAGGCCCGACAACTGGCACACGAACGGGATTTCGCTGCCGGCCTCCTGGACACGGCGCCGGTCATGATCCTGACCTATAGCGAAGACGGCCGTATCCGCCTGGCCAACGCCAACGCCGTCAAGGTCAGCGGGTACGGGCTAGGCGACCTGTTGGGCAAGTCCTTCCATGAGCGCTTCCTGCTGCCCAACCAACGCAAGAAGCACGCCGAACTCATTACCCATCTTCAGAGCGGACAGATCATCCACAACGAAGGCACCTGCCCCCGCCCGGACAGCCAGGAGCGGGACGTGGTGTGGTTCCATTCCTGCCTGGACGACAGCGCGGGCGGTCGCACCTTCCTGTCCGTCGGCCTGGACGTGACCGACTTCCGAGAGGCCGAGCGCCGCTTGTACCTGCTCGCCGAACACGACAGCGTCACCGGACTGCTCAATCGCCGCGCCTTCAAGCGCGATCTGGACCTGCTGCTGGACAAGCACACGGAAGGCGTGATGGCGATTTGCGATATTGACGAGTTCAAGTCGGTCAATGATAGCGGCGGCCACGAGGCCGGCGATATCGTACTGGTGGAATTCGCCCGTCATATCCGCAACCTGACCCCCGGCCCCACCCTGGCCGCCCGCCTCGGCGGTGACGATTTCGCCCTGGTTTTCACCGGCCTCGGCGCCGCCGATGCCATCGTCCTGGCCAAGTCGCTGAACCAGGTCATGGCCCATGTGGGCTGGATGCCCGAAGGGGTGACGCGCCGGCGGGTGTCAGCCAGCGTCGGTCTGGTGGCCTTCCCCGCCCACGGCCGGGACGCTGACACCCTGCTGGCCAATGCCGAACTCGCCCTGACCCAGGCGCGCACCAAGGGCCACGGTTCCTGGCACCTGTACTCCCCCGACGACCCCTACCGGGAGGCGGCCGAACGGCGCACCTATTGGCGTGGCGAACTGGAACAGGCCCTGGACGAGAACCGCCTGGTACTGCATTTCCAGCCCATCCAGCACATCACCAGCAGCAGGATCGGCCACTACGAGGCCTTGCTGCGCCTGCGCGATAAGGACGGCGGCCTGGTGCCGCCCGGCCTGTTCATCGATGTCGCGGAAAGCACCGGCCTTATCCGCCGCATCGACCGGTGGGTGGTGGAAGAGGCGGTGTCCACCGCAGCCACCCATCCGGACGTCAAGATCGCTCTGAACCTGTCCAGCCGCAGCTTCGATGACGACATGGCCTTCGAGACCATGCGCGTGGCCCTCGCCCAACAAGGCGTGGACGGTGAGCGGCTGATCCTGGAGATCACCGAGACCACCGCCCTGGCCAATTTCTCCAGCGCGGTGCGCATCATGGCCAAGTTCAAGGAGCTGGGCTGCGTATTCGGTCTGGACGACTTCGGGGTCGGCTACAGCTCTTTCCAATACCTGCGCGAACTGCCGGTGGAGTTCGTGAAGATCGACGGCTCCTTCATCAAGGGACTGACCCAGAATCCGGACGACGTGGTGTTCGTGCGCGCCCTCAACGAGGCGGTGCGCGGCTTCGGCAAGGAGACGGTGGCCGAGTTCGTGGAGGACGAGGAGACCCTGTCCATCCTGCGCGACATTGGCGTCGATTTCGCCCAAGGCTATCTGATCGGCCGTCCGGCACCCGAAATGCTGCAATAAGCGGACGGGGGCAGGCGGTGCGCCAATCCGCCTCCCGTGATACTTGAATTCCCCGCATGCGGCCCAAATTCAGCCCTGTTCCAACTGGGGAGAATCTCGCCATGAGCGACACCAACACCACCGCCGGCAAAGAAATCCTCGGCTTCCAGGCCGAGGTCAAGCAACTGTTGCACCTGATGATCCACTCCTTGTACAGCCACAAGGAGATCTTCCTGCGAGAGCTGGCCTCCAACGCCGCCGACGCCGCCGACAAGCTGCGCTTCGAGGCTCTCAACGACTCGGCCCAGTATGAGAACGACAGCGAGCTGAAGATCTGGATCAGCGCCGACAAGGCGGCCCGCACCCTGACCCTGCGCGACAACGGCATCGGCATGAGCCGCGCCGAGGTCATCGAGCACATCGGCACCATCGCCAAGTCCGGCACCCGGGAGTTCTTCGGCAAGCTCACCGGCGACCAGCAGAAGGACGCCCAACTCATCGGCCAATTCGGCGTCGGCTTCTACTCCTGCTTCATCGTCGCCGACCAGGTGACCCTGATCACCCGCCGCGCTGGCCTGACCCAGGAACACGGCGTGCGCTGGGACTACTCGGTGGCAGACGAGGCCAGCGGCGAATACACCCTGGAGACGGTGGAGAAGGCCCAACGCGGCACGGAGATCACCCTGCACCTCAAGGAAGGCGAAGACGAGTTCCTGGAGCCCTGGCGCCTGAAGAACATCGTCCGCCAATACTCCGATCACATCCCCATCCCCATCGTGTTCATCGACGAGAAGGGCGAAGAGGAGACGGTCAACAAAGCCAACGCCCTGTGGACGCGGTCCAAGAACGACATCACCGACGAGGAATACAAGGCCTTCTACCAGCACGTCGGCCACGACTACGAAGACCCGCTGGCCTGGACTCACGCCCGCGTCGAGGGCCGCCAGGACTATACGGTACTGCTCTACGTGCCAGCCCATGCCCCCTTCGACCTGTGGGACCGGGACGCCACCGCCGGCATCAAGCTGTACGTGAAGCGGGTGTTCATCATGGAAGACGCGCGCAAGCTGATGCCCGCCTACCTGCGCTTCATGCGCGGGGTGATCGACGCCGCCGACCTGCCGCTCAACGTCTCGCGGGAAATCCTGCAACAGACCCGCGACATGGAGATGATCCGCTCCGGCTGCGTGCGCAAGGCCCTGGACCTGCTCGCCGACCTGGCCGAGAACCGCGCCGAGGACTACGCGAAGGTCTGGGAACACTTCGGCAAGGTGCTCAAGGAAGGCGTCGGCGAGGACCCCGGCAACAAGGAGCGCATCGCCAAGCTGCTGCGTTTCCGCTCCACCGCCGGCGAGGGCGAGACCATCACCCTGGCTGATTACATCGGCCGCATGAAGGAAGGCCAGGACAAGATCTTCTACCTGACCGCCGACAGCCCGGCCGCCGCCCAGGCCAGCCCGCACTTGGAGATCTTCAGGAAAAAGGGCATCGAGGTGCTGCTGCTCACCGACCGGGTGGACGAATGGTTGGTGGCCAACCTGTTCGAATTCGACGGCAAGCCCCTGGCCAGCGTCGCCAAGGGCGACCTGGACCTGAGCCAGGTGAAGGCCGGCGAGGGCGAGGACGCCGCGAAGGAAGAGGACAAACCCGATGTCACCGAAGCCGCCCGGGCGGTGGTGGACCGGCTCAAGGAAGTGCTCAAGGACCGCGTCAAGGACGTGCGCGTCAGCCACCGCCTGGTGGATTCGCCGGTCTGTCTGGTGGCCGACGAGCACGACATGAGCGGCCACCTGGCGCGCATGTTGAAATCCCTGGGCCAGGAGGCGCCCGCCTCCCAGCCCATCCTGGAGATCAACCCCGGCCATGCCCTGGTCAGGCGGCTGGAGTCCGAGGAAGGCGAGCGCCAGGCGGAACTTGGCCGGCTGCTGCTGGATCAGGCGGTGCTGCTGGATGGTGGCCAACTGGCCGACCCAGCCGCCTTCGTGCGCCGGGTGAACGCGTTTTTAGGCGCTAGGGATTAGAGGCAAGAGGCAAGAGGCAAGAGGCAAGAGGCAAGAGGCAAGAGGCAAGAGGCAAGAGGCAAGAGGCAAGCAAAGTCTAATTGCCTTTCCTTGCATCTTGACCCTTGCATCTTGTCCCTATCCAGGCCGGTGGTAGATGCTGTCCACGTGCAGCCGAAATCCGCCGGCCCGCCGGTCCTCAAAATAATGCCGCAGCGTCTCGCGCACCGTGCGAAAGGCGATCTCCTCCCAGGGGACATCCGCCTCCTGGTAGAGGGCCACCTCCAGGCTCTCCTCGCCGGGATCGAAGGCCAGGTCCAGTAGCCGCGCCCGATACATGAGATAGACTTGGTTGATGTCCGGCACGCTGATCAGGGTGAACAGCTCCAACACCTCCACCCGCGCACCGGCCTCCTCCAGGGTTTCCCGCACCGCGCCCTCCGCGGTGGTCTCCCCGTTTTCCATGAAACCGGCGGGCAGGGTCCAGAAGCCGTAGCGCGGCTCGATGGCCCGCTTGCACAACAGCAGCCTGTCCTCCCACTCCGGTACGCAGCCCACCACCATCTTCGGGTTCTGGTAATGCACGGCGCCGCAGCGCGTGCACACATGGCGCGGCCGGTTGTCGCCCTCGGGGACCATCACCTGCACCGGGGCGCCGCAATGGGAACAGAAGTTCATGATTGACGTCGCATGGGGATTCGCCCAAGGTAGCAAATGACCCTTCGACACGTAAAGCACGCCCATGGACAAATGGCTTCTCGACTTGGTGGACAAGCTCAACGGTGCCCGTACCCCCGCCGAGGTGATGCAGGTCATCGATCGTCTGGAAGACGCCTACGACGCCTTCTCCGGCCCCGGCGAGGAGCTGGTCTCCCAACTGCTGGACCGGGCGCGGGACGAGCTGCGCCGGCTCGAGGGCTGACCCGGCCCGATCCTCCCCCCACCCATCACCATGTACCCCGCCTACTACGCCCTGCGCCGGCTCAACCCTTACCGGGGCGTAACCCAGGTGATCGATGCAGGCGACGCCATGGCCCACAGCTACGACGGCGTCACCTGGCACCTGCGCGCCGACGACGGCTACGGCTGGGTCCGGCCCGTTGGGGTGTGGGTGTCCGGAGAGGGTCTGCGGGTGGGCTCACCCGGCGCGGCGGCCGATCTGCTGCCTGCCCTGGAGACGCAGCCGCAGCTGCCGTTCCGCCTCATCGACGGCCTGGAACTATGGCTGCTGGACAAGGAGACCGGCCTGCCCCTGGCCCTACTCGGCGCGGTCCGGCCCAGCGGCCAGGCGAACAGCAATCTCGACCCGGAATGGCATCCTTTCGCCCCGCGCCACACCGGCTTCACCTCCCCCACCCTGGCCAGCCGTGCGGGCGACCCGCGCGCCCAACCAGCGCAGCATCGTGAGGTGCTGGCCCGCTTTGTCAACCAGGCCGCGCGCCCTTTCCCCTCCGCGCAATGGTTCAGACGCACGGAAGACGGCGGCGGCGTCGGCCAGCGCGGAATGCGTGTGCCCCAGGAATGGCTTGGCCGCATGGTGGCCAAGGCGGATTTCCCGGAGCTTCTGGTGCGCGAATCCTGGAATAGCCGACTGGAAAAGTCGGTTATTGACGATTATCATCGCTACCTTGCGCCCTTGCTGCTGCTCCTGCCGGAGTTGAGCGAAGTGACTCGCGAAAGACTGGAACAACTGGCATGCGAACAGCCCGGCAAACTGGCAAGGGTACGGCACCTGTTGCCACGCATTCTGAACCAGGAACGTTTCAAAGCAGCCTTGGTGGCTGCCCAACTGCAAGCCGCCAGCGACGCTGGCGACGCGGATTTTTTTGATTAGCCGACCATCATGCGCCCCACCCACATCGAAACCATCCTGGACCGCGAATTCCTCAGCTGCGTCCAGGGCCAGCACACCCCCGTCATGCTCTGGGGCCCGCCCGGCGTCGGCAAGTCGCAGATCATTGCCGGCATCGCCAAGAAGCACGCGGTGCCCATCATCGACATCCGCCTGTCCCAGATGGAACCCACCGACCTGCGCGGCATCCCCTTCCGCAAGGGCGAGAACGTCGAGTGGTCGGTGCCCGCCATGCTGCCGGACGCGGCCCGCCACGGGGAGCGGGGCATCCTGTTCCTGGACGAGATCAACGCCGCTCCGCCCACCGTCTCCGCCGCCGCCTACCAACTCATCCTGGACCGGCGTCTGGGCGAATACGTCATCCCCGACGGCTGGGCCATCTTCGCCGCCGGCAACCGCCAGGGCGACCGGGGCGTCACCTACGCCATGCCGGCGCCGCTGGCCAACCGCTTCACCCACTACGAGGTGGAAGCCAACCTGGACGACTGGATCGGCTGGGCCCTGGACAACGGCATCGACGAACACATCCTCGGCTTCCTGCGCTTCCGCCCAGACCTCCTGTTCAACTACGACGCCGCCCACAACCCGGTCGCCTTTCCCAGCCCGCGCTCCTGGGAATACGCCCACCGCGCGCTGGCCAAGTTCACCGACCGCCCCGACCTGCTCACCGACGCCCTGCAGGCCTGCGTCGGCCAGGCCTGCGGCGTGGAGCTGAAGGCCTTCATCGACAACATGGAGAACCTGCCGGACATCGACGCCATCCTGGCCGGCCAAGAGGTTGGCGTGCCCAAGAGCATCGACCTGCAATACGGCGTCGCCGCCGCCCTGGTGCGCCGGGCCAAGGAATCCGCCGGCGCGCCGGACAAACTGGGCCATATCCTCAACTACGCCAAGCAATTTCCCCAGCGGGAGATGGGCGTCATGCTGGTCACCGACCTGCACCGGGCAGTGGGCAAGCCCCTGTTCGCGGTGCCCGAGTTCGTCGCCTGGGCCAACAGCGTGGCGGAGCTGATGCTGTATGACTTCAAGCCCACGGGCTGACCGTAGTAGGAGCGGACCCTGTCCGCGATCTTTGGCCTGCGGATCGCGGACAGGGTCCGCTCCTACATGACACACCCACCATGAGCCAAGACCTCACCGCCATCGAAACCAAGCTGGCCGCGGCCCGCACCCGGTTGATCCTGGACAAGCCCTTCCTGGGCTCCCTGGTCATGCACCTACCCCTCAAGGCCGCCGACCCCAAGTGGTGCGAGACCACCGCCACCGACGCCCGCCACTTCTACTACAACCCCGGATACATCGGCCGCCTGACCCTGGAGCAGACCCAGTTCGTCCTCGCCCACGAGGCCATGCACTGCGCCCTGTCCCACTTCGCCCGCCGCAACCACCGCCAGAAGCACCGCTGGGACGTGGCCTGCGACTACGCCGTGAACATGATCCTGGACGACGAGCGCATGCAGCCGCCCGACGCGGCGCTGATGAACGCCACCTACCGGGGCCTCACCGCCGAGGAGATCTACCCCCTGCTGCACCAGGACCCGCCCGAGAAGACCCAGGACATGCATCTGTTCGACTCGGACAACCCGGAAGGCGGCGAAGGCGAACCCCAGGAGGAGCACGCCAGCCAGGATCGCGGCGAACAAGACGAAGCGCCTGACGACCAGCAAGACGGGGGCGGCGGCCAACCCGAGCCCCAGGAGGACGAGAGCGGCGGCCAGGGCCGGCAGGCCGGCGAGATGCGGGATCGCCCCCCCCCGCCTCCCCTGGACCCGGACAAACTGGACGAACAGTGGAAGGGCCGTCTCGCCGCCGCCGCCCAGGCCGCCCGCCAGGCCGGCAAGCTCAGCCAATCGCTGATGCGTTTCGTCGATAACCTGCTCGCCCCGCAACTGCCCTGGCGCGCCCTGCTGGCGCGCTACATGATGAACGCAGCGCGGGATGACTACAGCTTCCAGCGCACCTCCCGCCGCGAAGGTGACGCCTTGATGCCGCGCCTGTACAGCCAGAGCGTCGATGTGGTGGTGGCCCTGGACACCAGCGGCTCCATCGGCGAGGAGGAGTTGCGCGAATTTCTGAGTGAGATCGACGCCCTCAAGGCCCAGGTGCGGGCCAAGGTGACCTTACACGCCTGCGACGACAAACTGGCCGAAGGCGGTCCCTGGCACTACACCATGTGGGAGGCCATGGACCTACCCGAAGGCGTCAGCGGCCACGGCGGCACCGATTTTCGGCCGGTGTTCGACTGGGTGCACCGGGACCAGCTCAGCCCCGACCTGCTGGTCTATTTCACCGACGCCGAGGGCCGCTTCCCGGAAAAGGAACCCACCTTTCCGGTGGTCTGGCTGGTGAAGGGCAAGGCCCAAGTGCCGTTTGGGATACGGGTGCAGTTGAATTAGAAGAGCAGGCGACATGCTTCTTTATCATTAAGAAGATGACACTTGGGGAAACGATGAAATGAGCCTTGTCCACAGGTCGGTATCCGCGGTGACCGGCCGGGTGCCGTGCACGATCTCGTTGATGCGCCGGGGCGGTACGCCGATGGCCTTGGCCAAGGGATACTGGGACAGGCCCAGGGGCGCCAGAAACTCTTCCTGCAACATCTCGCCGGGGGAAACCGGGGCAAGCTCGCGTGTCATAGACATTTCCTTTCAGTGCTAATCCACGATCTCCACGTCCCAGGCATCCCCGTCCTCGAAACGAAAACACAGGCGCCACTGGTCGTTGATGCGAACGCTCCATTGGCCGGCCCGGTTCGCCCGCAAGGACTCCAGCCGGTTGCCAGGCGGCGCGCGCATATCCTCGATCAGCGTCGCCAGGTCCAGCCCGAGTCGGGCGCAATAGGCGCAAGCCGTATTGCGCCGTATGTATTCCGTCCGGTGCAATGCCCTTCGGTTATTGCACCCTACACTGTTACCCGCTGAACATAGGCACCCCCTCGCTCATAGGGAGAGGGAGGCCATGGTCTTTCTGTCGCAAAGACTCGAAATCAGCCGAAAAATCAGCGCTTTCTCAGGTGGCCGCCGCCCAATCCGGTCCGCACCCTCACTCCACCCGCACTTCGATGCGTTTCGGTTGGGCGTGTTCCGCCTTGGGGATGCGCAACTTCAGCACCCCGTGGCTGAACTCGGCGCTCACCTTCTCCGGGTCCAGTTCCTTGGACAGGGTGAACACCCGCCGGTAGCGGGGCAGGCTCACCTCGGAGTGGGTGGCCTCCATGTCCGCGGGCATGTCCAGGACGATGTCGCCCTCGATGGTCAGGGTGTCGGCCTCCACGTGCAGGTGCAGCTTGTCCTTGGGCACGCCGGGCAGGTCTGCGAACAGGGTGATGCCGCCGGCGTCCTCGAACACGTTCACCGGCGGCATCAAAGTCGCTTCGGCGCGCGCGGCTTCGGGCTTTTTCTCGACGTTGTCGCTCATGATTCGGTCCTCCTTACTGGATGGCGATGCGGCGCGGCTGGGACGCTGCCTTGCGCTGGATGCTGATGTGCAGCACCCCGTCACGGTAGCGGGCGGTCACGGCGTTCGGGTCCACGTCGTCGGGCAGGCTCACCACCCGGCGGAAACGGCCCGCGAAGCGCTCGTCGATGTGCACGGCGGCCTTGTCGTCCTTCTCAGGCAGGTCTGCGTTGCGTTCACCGGCGATGGTCAGCACGCCCTTTTCCAGCTGCACGTCGATGCCGGCCGGGTCCAAACCGGGCGCGAAGGCGTAGATCTCCACCGAGCGGGGCGTGCCGCCCACGTTCATGGCCGGGAAACCGCCGCGGGCCAGGCCGCGGATGCTGGGAGACACCTCGTAGGACTGCTGCATCTCGCGCTGCAGCCGGTCCAGTTCCGCGAACAGGTCGCGGGGAAACAGGGAGCGGTACATCATCATGTCCTCCAATCTGCTGACGGGTGGGTGTCCGACCGGACGCCCCTGGTCCCGAGATAGGGCATAGCCGGGCGAATTCAAGTTCTTGATGTAGCGCCGCCATGCCCTATGTATTCAAAGTAGCAGGAGACCGAGAATGCAGGTCAGCATGCAATACAAGGATTACTACCAGACCCTGGGGGTGGCCCGCGACGCCACCGCGGATGAAATCAAGAAGGCCTTCCGCAAGCTGGCGCGCAAGTACCACCCGGACGTGTCCAAGGAGGCGGACGCGGAGCGGCGTATGCAGGAGGTGAACGAGGCCTATGCCGTGCTGTCGGACCCTGAAAAGCGTGCCGCCTACGACCAGCTGGGCCGCGGCTACCGGCCGGGCCAGGAATTCCGCCCGCCGCCGGACTGGGACGCGGGCTTCGAGTTCAGCGGCCGGGGCTTCCCGCCCCACGAGGCGGCGGATTTCAGCGACTTCTTCGCCGAGCTGTTCGGCCGCATGGGCGGCAAGGCCGGCGCCTTCCATGCGGCGGGGGGCGGCTTCCGCGCCCAAGGCGAGGACCACCACGCCAAGATCCTGCTCGACCTGGAGGACGCCTTCAGCGGCGCCACCCGCCAGGTCTCCCTGCGTGCGCCGAAGATGGATGCCCAGGGCCGGGTGGCGCTGGAGACCCGCACCCTGAAGGTCAGGATTCCGCGCGGCGTGCACGCCGGCCAGGTCATCCGCCTGGCCGGTATGCCGTCTTCTGCTTGAACAAAACAAAACTCCAGTCACTGA